>CAYQWE010000022.1:0-88877 GCA_964421275.1 uncultured Prosthecobacter sp. | reverse complement strand
GGTTTTTCATGCGCATTTCAGCCGATCAACGGCCTTAATCCCGTGCCATTCGGGACAGACACTTTATTTTATTCTTTATTTTTTAGAGTGGAGCGTTTCGCGCCGCCATCGACGATTGTCTGCGCAAGATGGCCTGCGATGGCCTGCCGGAACTCAAAAGTCTGCTCACCCGCAACTTCCAGATTTTCCCTTTTCACAAATCCTCATGACGCGTGGTATATCAAAGGAAATGAAATCCGATGACTGACTGGTTCACCAACCTCTGGAATGCGACGGTGCATTTCTTCACGGCGCTGCCGTGGGATGTGCTGGGCGTGTGGTCGCTGACGATCTGCCTCTTGATCGTGGGCATCATCGGCTCGGTGGTGCCGTTTCTGCCGGGGCCGTTTCTTATTTTCATCGCAGGCGTTGTTCACACGCTGCTACTACCGGGGTCGGGAATAAGTGTGTGGGGCTTTGTGGCGCTGTCGCTTGGACTGGTGCTGTCCTACGTCGTCGATTTGGCGAGCGGGGCGATGGGGGCGCGCTGGTTCGGCGCGAGCCGCTGGGGCATCGCGGGTGTGTTCATCGGCGGGATCGTGGGAATGTTTTTTGTCCCGGTGGGTTTGATTCTTGGGCCGTTGATCGGCGGCGTGACGTTTGAACTGATCTTTGCGAAGAAGCGGCTGCAACCGGCGGCGAAATCGGCGTGGGGATCACTGTTGGGAACGGGCGTGGGCCTGGTGCTGCGTTTGATCGTGGCACTCGGGATGATGGCGGTGTTTTTTCTCGACGTTTTGGTGTGGTGATTGAGAACGGTGCGCACGCTTCAGGGTGACGTCGCTCTTATTAGAGAGACTGAAGCGTGAACAACGTGCTTGATGTGATCACGCCTTACCCTGCATCAGCATGCGGAGGCCGAACACGACGAGGATGGTGCCGAAGATGCGGGTGAGCGACTCATTGCTCAAAGTCTTGAGCCAGCCGGCACCGAAGTAGGCGAAGATGGACGCGGAGATGGCGGTAATGAGGGCTACTTTCCATTCGACGAGGCCGGCGCGTGCGTTTTGCGTCGTGGCCATCAACGCGGTGGGGATGATGATGGCGAGGGAGGTGGCGACTGCGGCTTTTTGTTCCAGCTTCAGAAAGAACACGAAGGCAGGAACCATCACGACACCTCCTCCCACACCACACAGCGAGGCGATGACTCCAGTCAGAACACCGATGGCGAGGCAGGTCAGAATGGTGGAAGTGGTCATGAGGGACTTTGGCTAAGGATGTGGATTCTGAATGCGCGATCAGTGTGGTGGACGTGAGAGTATGCCGACGAGCAGGCGCTCCAGCACGAGCTTTGAATCGAGCGAGGATGTTACGAGCTTCACATTCGCGGCGAGGCAGGCTTTGTAGGCGGCGTGGAGTTCGTCGAGGGTGAAGTTGCCGGTTTCCGGTAGGGCGAGAAAGAGTGGGTACGCGTTGAAGCCGGTGCCATCTTTTTTTCGCGGCAGGTGGCCTGTGGCTGTCGAAGGCAGGGCTTCGAGCGAGGTGCAGAAGCCCTGGTAGTTGAACTTGTTTAGCTTATAGCGCGAGCCGAGGTCCTTGATGAGTAGGAGGCTGCGCACACGCGGAACAATCGCAGCGAGCAGTAGCCCGATCGCGTTTTGCCCCTGATACATGAGCGTGCCGAGGAGTTCGAGCGCACGCGGCAGATTGCGTTTGCCGATGGCATTGCCGAGATCCCACAGCACACCGGCGCGGCTCATGGAGACGAGATTCTGCACGGTCTTGAGTCCAGCGCGGCGGCGCTCACCGAGATAAAGGTCGATCTTTTCGAGTTCGTTGTCCATCTGCCGCGTGTCATCGCCAGCCATCTGCACGAGGAGCTCAAGTGCGCCGCTTTCAAATGTAATGCCCATCGTTTTCACTTTGCGCGAGGCGTCGGCGAGCACGGCGATCTCCCATCCCGCACGCGAGGTATCAGGTTTGTCGAAGACCTCGATGTTGGCGATCTTAGAGATGCGCTTGTAGGCGCTGCGACGTTTGTCGATCGTGGTGGCGCTGATGACGAAACGCACGTCGCTGCCGAGTCCGCTTTCGACAACATCGAGAATGCGCTCGAAACCATTCACCGCATCCTGGCCACGGCCTGGCCCGGAGTCGCCGAGGAAGTTGGCGCTCTTGAGCCACACGACTTTGGTACCGCCGAAGAAGGGCAGTGTTTGCAATGCCATGCACACGTTCGAGCAGATCGTTCCTGCGTGATCGGCGTTGTCGGCAGTGCCGTCGATGATGTCGTTGCCGAAATCACCCGCATCTGGCGGTGTGAGACTGCGCACGAGCCTGAGCGCAGCCTCCTTCACACGCGCCTCGTCACTGCCGAGAAGGACATTCACCTGGCTAGCAGCAGTTTTTTTCGGCGGAGGCATTCCTCACCGATGGAGCATGATGGGCGGGGCATCAAGTTTGGCAACGCAAGCGATCTTGACTTGCGGAGGCCCGTTTGATGAAATGAAAGACAATCCAAGCCTTGCCATGAAAACACCCTTGTTTAGGAAGAAGGCCTCTGTTCTCGCCACCGCCTCTTCCGCAGTCTTCTTTTTGGGAGTGACTCCTGTGAATGCGGAAGATCTGAACGCGGTCTTCCAACAAGGACGTGCGGCTTTTTACAAAGGCGACATGGAAACGGCACAAAGGCTGCTGAGCCGGGTGTCCGCCGCGAATCCGAAGCACCAAGAGACAGCGAACATGCTGGGTTTTATCCGTGCCAATCACAAGGCTGCGGACAATACGCTGAAGCATCAATACGCCGCCGTGGTGCTGCCAAAGGTGGAAGTGACGGATGTGACTTTGATGGAAGCGCTGGATGCTCTGCGTGCATTGTCGAAAAATGCCACGGCTGGCAAGGTCTCGCCGAATGTGCTCGTGAAGGGAGCAGAGCTGGGGCAGCGCAAGCTCAGTCTATCGCTCTCAAACGTTCCGCTGTCAGAAGTGCTGAACTACATGACTGAATTAGTCGGAGCCAAAGCTACCTACGACAAGCATGCGGTGATCGTGAGCACTCGCACAGGCACTGCCACATCTGCGACGGGAGCCAGGCGATAGCTCTAAATCACTGTAAATCAATAATTTATGGCTATTTGAGTTCGATTTAATCATTGAAGAAATGCCGCCCGGTCTGCCCGGCTTCGGTTTTGTTGTCCACTTCCCAATAGACATCTTCAAAGATGGTTTCTGGCTCTGGATAGGGACTGGATTTGGCAAACTCAGCCGACTCCTCGGCTTCCTTCTGAGCCTCCTTGTCTATCTTCTTCAGTTCCTCCTCGGTGGCGACGCTTTCGGCGAGGAGATTGCGCTTCCAGACTTGGATTGGATCGTGGTCGTTTTGGAACTTCTCGACCTCTTCCTTGGTGCGGTATTTGAACTTATTCGCATCGGCGACGGAATGACCTTCCCATCGGTAGGTGGCGATTTCGAGAATGCTTGGCTTCGATTCGTTGTGCGCTCTCTCGATGGCCTTACCCACACCGGCGCGGACTTCATAGATATCTTCGCCGTTGAACTGCTCCCAGGCCATACCGTAGCCTTCGGCACGCTTGGCGAGGAAGTCCACATAGGCGGAGGAGCGATTCTGACTGGTACCCATTGAGTAGCCGTTGTTTTCGATCACATAAATGACCGGCAGATCCCACAACTCGGCGAGATTGAGAGACTCGTGGAAAGAGCCCTGATTCACCGCGCCATCACCTAGGAAACAAAGCGCTGCACCTTTGACTCTACGATACTTCAGTCCATACGCGAGGCCGAGGCCGAGCGGCGTCTGTCCGGCGACGATACCGTGCCCCCCCCAGTAATTCCTCTCTGGAGCGAAGTAGTGCATCGAACCGCCCTTGCCACGCGAGCAGCCGGTGGCCTTGCCAAAGAGCTCCGCCATGCACTCGTTCATGCCCATGCCAACCGCCAAAGCATGGCCATGGTCACGGTAAGCGGTGATGACATGGTCGTTCGGCCCCATCACGGAAACCGTGCCCACCGCCACCGATTCCTGACCGATGTAAAGATGCAGAAAGCCGCCCATGCGACCCGCCTGGTAGTGCTGGAGCGACACCTGCTCAAAGCGGCGGATGCGTACCATTTGGCGGTAGAGATTCACTTTGTCAGCACCTGTCAGCTTCTGATTGATAGGAGCCGAAGCGTGTGCAGCGAGGGAAGATTTGACTTGAGGCATGGACTGCGAAATGGGGAAGTTCATACTAGCCAACCCAGCGGGAGACGCAAAGGATAGTTCAGACCTGCTCCGTAGGCTCTGTTCCACATGGAACAATTTCCTGCACCGTGCTAGGTTGCAAACTCCATTCTCAACCCATGCCCGCCAGCCTCCACACCTTCCCCAAGCACTACGACGTCATCGTCTGCGGAGCCGGTCACGCCGGGGTCGAGGCCGCGATGGCCGCCGCGCGCATGGGCTGCCAGACGGCCATCCTCACCCAGAACCTCGACACCATCTCCCAGATGTCCTGCAACCCCGCCATCGGCGGTCTCGCCAAAGGCCATGTCGTGCGGGAGATCGACGCACTCGGCGGCGTCATGGGTCGCAACACCGACGCCACCGGCATCCAGTTCCGCATGTTGAACGCCCGCAAGGGCCCCAGCGTCCAGGCCCCCCGCGCCCAGTGCGACAAGAAGGCCTACCAGTTCCGCATGAAGTGGCTCATCGAAAACCAGCCCAACCTCGACCTTCACCAGGGCAACGCCGCCGAGATTCTGGTCGAAAACGATGCCATCACCGGCGTCCGCACCTCCCTCGGCATGATCTACCGCGCACGAGCAGTCATCATCTCCTCCGGCACCTTCATGCGCGGCCTCCTCCACGTCGGCCAGCAAAACCAGGCCGGCGGCCGCATGGGCGACAGCATCTCCACCCTGTCCGACAGCCTGCGCCAGCTCGGTTTCGATGTGCAGCGCTTCAAAACCGGCACCCCCTGCCGCCTCAACAGCCGCAGCATTGACTTCTCCAAGTGCGACCTCCAGCCCGGCGACGAACCCGCACCGCGCTTCAGCTACCTCTCCGGCACCCTGGCCGAGGACGAACCGGAGACCCCATCTCCCATCTTCGATCTCCCATCTGCTGGTCCAAACCAGTTCACCCTCAACCGCTGGCAGCCTGTAACGTTCCACGTGGAACAAATTCCCTGCTGGATCACTTACACCACCCCCCAGACGCACGATATCATCCGGGCCAATATCCACAAATCGGCCATGTATTCCGGCAAAATCGAGGGCGTGGGGCCGCGCTACTGCCCCTCCGTGGAGGACAAAGTCGTCCGCTTTGCCGAAAAAGAGCGCCACCAGATCTTCCTCGAACCCGAAGGTCGCCACACCCGTGAATTCTACGTCAACGGCGTCTCCACCTCCCTGCCCTTCGAGGTCCAGTATGATTTCATCCGCTCCATCCCCGGCCTGGAGCAGGCCGAGATCATCCGCCCCGGCTACGCCGTCGAGTACGACTACTGCCCACCCACCCAGCTCCACCCCACCTTGGAGACGAAGCGCGTCTCCGGCCTCTACTTCGCCGGGCAGATCAATGGCACCTCCGGCTATGAAGAAGCCGCCGGCCAGGGCCTCATCGCCGGGGCCAATGCCGCCCTCAAGGTCCAGGGCCGCCCCCCCTTCCTCCTCCAGCGCAGCCAGGCCTACCTCGCCGTCATGATCGACGACCTCGTCACGAAAGGCACCACCGAGCCCTACCGCCTCTTCACCTCCCGCGCCGAATACCGCCTCCTCCTCCGCCAGGACAACTGCGATCTCCGCCTGACCCCCCTCGCCGCCCAAATCGGCCTCGTCTCCGATTTCCGCCAAAAACACACCCAGGCCAAGCTCGAGGCCGTTTCCGCCGCCAAAACCCTTCTGGTCGAAACCCGCCTCGACGGCCTCCCCGCCGAAAAATGGCTCAAACGGCCCGAAAACACCCCGGACGGCCTCCCCGCCGACCTCCGCGCCAAGTTCACGCCCGAAGTCTGGTCCTTGGTCGAAAACGACATCAAATACGCCGGCTACATCACCCGGCAGGAAGACCTCGTCGCCAAAACCGCCCGAATGGAGGAGAAAATGATTCCGCCCGGCTTCGATTACGCCGCCATCACCGCCCTCAAAACCGAGGCCCGCCACCGCCTCACCGCCGCCCGCCCCACCACCCTCGGTCAAGCCGCCCGCCTCCAAGGCGTCACCCCCGCCGATATCGCCCTGCTGGGCATTATGCTCAAACGGGGCAGCATCGAGCCAGCAAGCTCAGCCGATGAAGTTCAGGAGGCATAAGAACAAGAAAACCGCCTCCTCCTAATCAAACTCGTCATCGACTCGCAAGCACCGCTGGAATCACAGAAGGCAGAAGTGGTGGGCGCGAGACGGCGTCGTAGTGCTCAGCGCAAACACCGTCCAACTTTATCCGACGTGGCGCGGGATAGTCTCACTACCATATACCTCAACAGGTAGAGTCCTAAATCTAAAGCGGTTGATCATCTAAACGCTTCATGACGATGAGGCGAAGCCTCACGCCTATAAATATTGCGTTAACGATTAGTTTATTTATTGTAAATCAAAGACTTACAAACTGTCTTTGTCTAAAAAAGTATCGCTGAAAGCCACAAGCCACCAAAATCATGCCTGAATATGAAGGCTTTGAGAGACATGCAAACTCGATGACTCAAGTTTCCAGAGTACTCCCCTATCGTATTGCCGGGTTAATGGTGCGTTTGCCCTGACTCACAAGCATCCCAAACGCCTTCACCCTTGCGGAAACACACCATGCCCGCGAGTATCCGCCCCCTTTTATGAATCCCTCCGAACAACTGCTGGCCGCCGCCACGCTCATTTTTTTGAGCGCGGTCGTGCAGGCATTGCTTGCGCTCAAATCAGGCGCTTGGAAGCAAGGGCGCGGGCAGTTCATACTCGTGGCGCTCGGTTTCGCGTTGCAGACTGGCTTTATCTATCTGCGCGGGCAGGAGGTGCGGCAGTGTCCGATCCGTAGCCTAGCGGATATTCTCGTTTTCATCGCGTGGAGCATCTTGTTGCTGTACTTTCTCGTCGGCCCCGCATTTCGGCTGTCGTTGCTCGGCCTTTTCACCGCGCCGCTGGTCACCATTATGCAGGTGATGGCGTTCATGAATGGGTTCGCGCCGTATCCGCCGAAGGGACCGATCAATGCGCTGGTAGAGCTGCACATCGCGCTGGCGCTCTTCTCGTATGCGGCCTTCGGCCTGGCCTGCATCACTGGCGTGATGTATTTGATCCAGGAGCGCATGCTGAAGCGGCACCAGATCGGCGGCCTGTTTTATCAACTCCCTCCGATCCAGGGTCTCGCGCAGGCGATCCAACGTCTCGTGCGCCTCGGGCTGCTGCTGCTGAGCATCGCGCTGGGTATTGCCTTCGCCCTGCATCTGCCGATGGCGAAGACCGGCCACGTTGTCTTCGCCTGGATCGTGTGGGGGCTGTATGCGGTGATCGCATTCCTGATGTGGCGGCATTTCACCTCGCTGCGGCGCACCGCGTGGCTGGCGGTCATCGGCTTCCTCCTGCCGTTCATCTCGCTCTGGATCGTCACGCATGCCTGAGCCGACCGTCAACCGCAGCGGCCTCGTCTGTGTGGGCCTGAACTACAAAACCACGCCTGTCGAAGTGCGTGAGCGGCTCGCCTTTCCCGAGGCGCAGGTGCCGCAGGCCGTGCAGCAAGTGCGCTGCCTGCCCGGCTTTGAAGAAAGCGTCGTCATCAGCACCTGTAACCGTGTCGAGCTCTACGCCGCACATTCACTGATCGCAGGCACCGAGAGCCACGCTGCGTTGCGTGATTACCTCGTTTCACATTTCAAACTCGACGCGCCTCACGCTGAGGCGCTCGTACTCTACAATCTCGACGCCGCCGAGGCTGCGCGGCATCTCTTCCGTGTAGTCAGCGGCCTAGATTCGATGGTTCTCGGTGAGACAGAAATCTTCGGCCAGGTCAAAGCCGCGTACAAAATCGCGTTCGGTACAGGCACGACGGGCCGCACGCTCAACAAGCTCTTCCAACAGGCATTCAACGTCGGCAAAAAAGTGCGCAATGAGACCACGATTCAACGCGGATCGACCAGCGTCGGCAGCGTGGCCGTCGATCTCGCCGAAAAGGTCCACGATCTCAAAGAATGTCGCGTCATGCTCGTTGGCGCGGGTGAAATGAGCCGCACCTGCGCGCAGAGCTTGCTCTCACGCGGCGCGAAGAGCATCATCGTCTCCAACCGCAGCTACGACAAAGCCGTCGAGCTCGCTGCTGAGATGAAGGGCATCGCGATGAAGTTCGACGAGTGGGAAAACGCGTTGCATGAGGTCGATGTCATCATCTCCAGCACCAGCGCACCGCACTTTGTCATCAAGCCTGAGCAGGTAGAGCAAGTCATGCGTAAGCGCCGCTGGCAGCCGCTTCTCATCATCGACATCGCCGTGCCACGCGACGTGGATCCCGCCGTGAACAACATCGAGGGCGTTTATCTCTACGACATCGACGCCCTGCAGGCCATAGCCGACGAAGGCCGCCGCGAACGCGAGCGTCAGCTCGCCGCCTGCGAGCGTATCATCGAGGAGCAGCTCGAAAAATTCGGCTTCATCAAAAATACCCCCTCATGAGCATCGGAAAAATCACCCTCGGCACTCGTGGCAGCGAACTGGCCCTCACGCAGACCACCATGGTTACAGCGGCGTTGCAGGCCGCCCATCCGCAGTTGCGCGTCGAGCGCCAGATCATTCAAACGAGCGGTGACAAGCGCCAGGACCTGCGTTTCTCCGAATTCAGCGACGTGGCGCAGGTGGACAAGGGCATCTTCATCAAGGAGCTCGAAATCGCCCTCGAGAACGGGCAGATCGACGCCGCAGTGCACAGTTTGAAGGATGTGCCGAGCGATCTCGCCGCCGAATTCACCATCGCCGCCGTGCTGCCGCGTGCCGCGATCGAGGACGTGCTCATCACGCGCGATCCGCACACGCTCGACAGTCTGCCGCAGGGCGCACGTGTCGGCACTAGCAGCGTGCGCCGCGCCGCACAGCTCAAGTTTCTGCGCCCTGACATCCAGATCGTCGAGATTCGCGGCAACGTACCCACGCGCGTGAAAAAAGTACTCGGTGAGGACGCGCTCGATGCTGTCCTGCTCGCCGCCGCCGGTTTGCTGCGCCTCGGCTTGATGAGCGGTGCTCAAATCAGCATCGAAGGCACGACGCTGAGTGCTTTGACGCTCGATCCGGTGAAATTCCTCCCCGCCGCAGGACAGGGGGCCATCGCCATCGAATGCCGTGCGGACGATGAAGCGACGATTCAGGCTGTGCGCACTCTCAATCACACCGAGACAGAGGAGCGCGTCATTGCTGAACGCGAATTCTTGAAAATCCTCGGCGCTGGTTGCCAGACACCGGTCGGCGCGAACACATGGATCACGAATGGTCGGCTCCACATGGCCGTGCGTGTCTTTAATGAGGCCGATCTCTCTGCCCCACCCGTGGAACGCGAAGCCAGCCGCCCCGTGACGGAGGCGAAACAGCTCGCCGCCGACCTCGCGCAGATGCTTTGACGCGGCAGATGCTGTAAAGCCTTGCCGAAAACGGCCATTCACATTTCCCAGGAATAAAAACCGCGTCCTCCGCATCTTGTTGAGGCGTTATCGAACCACGCTCATCATGAAAAACACCCTTCTCCTCGCCCTTATCACAGTCACGAGTCTCGCCCTTGCAGGTGAATTTCCCAAAGGTAGCCCAGACTTCAAAACCAGCAGTGCTTCCGCGCAGAGTGCCGCCAAGGAGGGACACAAGCCTATCATTTTGGTCTTTTCCGCAGCCTGGTGCGCTCCATGTCAGGCCATGAAGCACGATGTTTACCCCAGCGCGGCCGTGAAGGCGTATCATGACAAGTTTGTCTGGGCCTATCTGGATGTCGATGATCCCAGCAATGAGGCTGCGGCGGAGAAATATGGGGTGAGCAGCATTCCCCACATCCAGTTTCTCAACGCTGAAGGCAAGGCAATTGACAAGCAGGTTGGAGGCGACTCCCCCCAAGCTTTCGCGAAGAAACTCAAGAGTGTGCTCGCGAAGGCCGGAAAGTGATAGCGCATAGGCTCCATTGTTGACCTAGCTGTTCTGATGCGAGCCATTTATGTTTCGATGAAGGAGGAGTCGTGTGTGATGCGCTGATTCATTGCACTAGGTGAAAGGCGCGATCCGTTCCGAAGACGCGAACTCCGATTGAATAACATTCATGAAGCCGCGTCCGAAAGAGCGATCATGAAAATCAACACGTTCCTCCTTCTCGGTTCCCTGACGGCAGTCACCCTCCTTTCGTCCTGCGTGGACTACGGATATGGCTACGGCGGCGGATATGGCTACGGGTCGTCCTATTCGACCCGCCCGGTCAATTATGGCGGCAGTTATGGCGTTCGCCCGCTGGTGACCTACAACAGCTTCAACTCCTACACGCCCCGGTCCTCCTGGGGATACTCCACCCGTCCCTATTATCGCGCACCGTCCTCGATCTCCTGGGGTGGCTTTGGATACAATCGCGGTTGGCTCGGCGCGCCATCTCGTCATTCCACACATGGTTTTACGTCGGCACCGGTGAGCATCCCCTCGCACCATGGCTCGTCTAGCGGCTGGCGTGGTTCCCACAGCGCACCTGGCAACTTCGGTGGTGGCAGCGGTGGATGGGGCGGCAGCTTTAACGGCGGCTCACATGGCGGCAGCTCATCACACGGATTTGGCGGAGGGGCTCCCGGCGGCAGCTTTAACGGCCGCGGTTCTCATGGTGGATCACATGGTGGAGCTGCGCCTGGCGGCTCACACAGTGGCCCACCCTCGGGGGGAACATTCACTACTGCCAGCAGCCACCACGCAGGTGGCCATCACGGCATGCGTTGATCGTGTCCCCTCTCGCCTAGATCTGCGAGTACTCCGCTGGCACGAGCACGATGTTGGTGATGTGAGAGACGATCTCTTTGTCGGTGAGGCCTGGGGTAGCCTTGAGCTTTGCCCACTCGGGATCGCTGCGGAAGGTGTTCCATGCAGCGTCCTTTGCGGCGGTGTCGTGAAATGCGAGCATATAGGTGAGGTTCGGCATTCGCGGACCGACAATGGTCTCGCCGAAGAACACGGCGCTCAATCCACAACGCTTGAAGATCGCCAGCTCGCCAATGTTGAACATTTCGATCTTTTTTTTCGCGGTTTTTTCGCTGGGACTCTCGTAGATACGGAGTTGGTACACCAGGCGGCCTTTTTCAGGAACTGACATAGCCGATAGACCACTGATGCCCTTTGTCAGCCAACTTTCGACGCGTTCATAAACGACGTCTGAAGCCGGAGCATTGAGATAGGCCGTACCCGCGCTTTCCAAGGAAGGGTCCGAAAGCAGATCGGAGCTCTTCGCGAAGGAATCGAGCGAGGCGTGGCGCAGCACGACATGGACGACTGGATTCGCTTCCGGCTTTTCTGGGAGAAATACGCCAACATTGCGCACGCCTAGGCGGTTCAGCGCGGGGATCGCCGCATCCTTCAGGTAGGCTTCCAGCACCGCCTGCTTCTCCGAGCTTCTGAGAGTGTATCTGCGGATTTCGAAGTATTCGCCCACGTTGTCAGCCGGGGCCTGCGCATGGGAGACGCCTGTGGCGATGCCAGTGGCCGCGACGGTGGATTTGAGAAAGGTACTGCGTGTCATGGGATGCGGTAATTGCGAGGGGATTGCACACGAACGTGCCGCCGCAGGTCATTCTTGTCTTTGCCGCGAAACGGGAACACCGGATTTTTTTCACTGACGCATGAATGGACAGTCCAGTGGAGGAACGTACTCCACTTCGTGACATCCCAGACCCAGCGCATTTGGAAAACTACCGTGGATTTGGCGCGTGGCGCCATGTTCATGGCGATGTGCGGTGTTGGAATGGCGTGGGGAGACGAGACGCTGTCCGTAGCCCTCGCGGCGGATGATGGCGGCGCGATCCCGCAGATGGTAAAGATGGAGGATTACGACACGCTCGTGGCGAATTCCCCCTTCACACGCACGCTAGGCATCTCCGACTCACTCATCCTCACAGGAGTCGCGCGGTTCGAGCGCGACACTTTCGCTACGCTGCTCGACACGAAAACGATGGAGTCCCATGTGGTCTCCAGGACCGCGAATCATCAGGGCTGGCAGTTGGTGTCTGTCGATGGCGACCCAGACGTGATTCAAACCTGGCGTGCGAGGATTCAAGTGCCTGGCGGCGAGATCGTCTCCATTCGTTATCAAAAGCCACCGAAGCCCACGCCCAAGGTTGCTGGCAGAAGCAACGGCTCCGGCGGCAGCTCTGGAGGGAATGCGCCTCCTTTGAGCAGCTCCCAGCTCGATGAGGCGAAAAAAGCCGCCGTGAACTACAAGGAAGGCTTCAACGCGGACGGTTATCCGAAGCAGCCACCGCGTGAGATGGTGGAAAAGCTCTCACACCTCAGCACCTCGCAGCGCGAGGACATCAACAGGCAGATGTTCGGCCTGCGCAACCAGGGCCTCGGCCTCGATGAACGCCGCAAAATCTACGAGGGGCTGGTGGATCGCGCAGTGCGGCGGCGGTGATACCGCGTACCTTGGTCGGCTTTGCGCTGCACTCAGCGCATCCCGAACGCCTCCTTGCGCGACAGCTCGCGCCACTTTCCCTTCGGCAGATCACCCAGCGCCAGCCTGCCGACCTCCACACGAACGAGGCGCAGCACATCGATGTCGAATGCGTCGAGCAGACGGCGGATGTGGCGGTTGCGGCCTTCGTCGAGGGTGAATTCGAGCCAGGTGTTCTTTTCGCCGACGCGCAGGACCGTGACGTTTTTCGCTGCGAGATGCTCGTCTTGGTCATGGACGCCGTTTTTGAGCCGTGTGAGCAGCAAATCATCCACTAGGCCGCCTATCTGCACATGGTAAGTCTTGTCAAGATGCGTGGCGGGGTTGGTGACCGCCTCGGCCCATGCGTTGTCATTCGTGAAGAGCAGCAGCCCTTCGCTCGCCTTGTCGAGCCGGCCGACAGGCGAGAGATGCGGCAGCCTGGAGTGCTCGAAGCACGAGTAAACCGTCTCGCGCCCCAGCTCATCCGACGCACTGGTCACCAGGCCACGCGGTTTGTTCAGCATGACGTAAACTTGCTTCGCCTGGTTGATGCTGACGTCGTCCATGATGATGACGTCCTGCCCCAGGATGACCGGAAACTCGGGATTCTTCCGCACCGTGCGGTTTACCGACACCTTCCCCATGCGGATCAGCTCCGTGGCCTTGCTGCGCGAGCAAAAGCCGAGCTTTGACATGGCGCGGGCGAGACCGGTGCGTGCGGCGGGCGGCGGTGGCATGATCGTCAGGCTCTTGGTTTCAGATCACGCTCGATGTCCTCACGATCGACGCGGTTGCGTGCCTTGATCTTGTGATCGCGCTTGTTGCGGCGTTCCACGGTCATCTGACGCTTCTTGCGCTGTTTGCGCAGTTTTGCGATCTCATCCTCCAGTTTCAAATAACCTTCGTAGCGCGCTGTATCGAGTGCTCCGGCCTCCACCGCAGCACGAATCGCACAACCGGCGTCTTTCACATGCTTGCAGTTGTGGAAGCGACACTGCAAAGCGATCGCGTCGATGTCGGCGAAACGTTCGCGCAGCGTGGTCTCATCCGTCCACATCTGCACTTCCTTGATGCCGGGATTGTCGATGAGGATGCCGCCCTTCTCCAACACGAGCAATTCGCGTGCGGTGGTGGTGTGGCGGCCTTTGCCGGTGACTTCGTTCACTTCATCCACCCACTGCCAGTCGTCACCGAGCAGCAGATTGACCAGCGCGGACTTGCCCACGCCGCTGGAGCCGATCACGGCCACGGTCTGACCGCGCTTGAGACAGTCCTTCAGCACCTTGAGCCCCTTGCGCTTCTTCACGCTGGTCACATGCACTTCCGCATCCGCGCTCAGCGCGCGAATGGTGTCTGCAGCCTCCTGATTCTGCGCATCGGGATACAAGTCAGCCTTGTTGACCAGCACGACGGCTTTCGCACCGCTACGGGCGATGAGCGCGAAGTAGCGCTCCATGCGTCGCGGGCTGAAATCCGACCCGGCATCAGTCACGACGATCACCGTGTTCACATTCGCCGCGATCACCTGCTCCTCCGCGCTTTCCCCAGCCGCTTTGCGTGAGAAACACGTCTGCCGTTGCAAACGCGCACGAATCACATTCTCGCTGCCAAGTTCGAGCGCCACCCAGTCACCCACGGCAGGCAGCTCGGCATCGGTTTGCGCATCGTGATACACCTTGCCGCTCAACACGACCTCGAATTCATCGAAGCCGTTCGCGCCGTCCTCCAGCAGCGCCCCGTAGCTGATCTTGTTATCGCGGATCAATCGCGCCGGCTTCCAGCCCTGCTCGCGAAACGGCGCGAACTGACGTTCAAAGAACTCATTCCAGCCGAGGTCGATGAGAGAAAATTTCATCGACGCCATTGATACATCCAGCGCTCGGAGATCACCTTCTTGCCTTCCTTCATCTCCATCATGATCTCCAGCAGGTTGGTTTTCTCCGGAACGTCGAGTTTGAAAAACGCACGCCAGCCGCCGGTCTCGCTGTTTCGCATCACGCGCTTGTCCAGCACCTTGCCCTGGCCGCCGCTGAGCACCACGTCGATATCCGGCGTCCAGTCCTTGCCATGGGCCTTTGCCGCGACCTTCTCCGGCGCGAAGTCGATGACATAAAGATGATCGTCCGAGTCCATCACGAAGCCGCGGCGTGAGCTGATGACTTTGCAAAGGCCGGCAGGCTCGTGCTGGTCGAGCCAGTTGAGCTTGTACTCGACCTTCAGCGGCTCCGTCGGCGTGGCGGGGAGGTGATCCGGCCGCCACATCGCCACGATGTTGTCCCAGGTCTCCTCGCCGGTGGAAAGCTCGACCAGCGTGACCGCGCCTTTGCCAAATCCACTCACTGGCTCCACCCACACGGCGGGACGGCGGTGGTAGTTGGCTTCGAGGTCCTGAAAGTTGTTGAAGTCACGGTCGCGTTCCGCAAGCCCGAAGCCCTTCAGTTTGTCGGTTTCGAAAATGCTCAGGCGCAGGTCGCGGCTGACATCCAGCGGACGCCAGATCGACGGCCCACCTTCGATCTCGACCTGCAAACCGTCCGAGTCATGCACCTCAGGCCGGAAGTCGTAAGGCTTCGGACTCGAGTTCTCGCCGAACCAGAACATGCTCGAGAACGGAGCGATGCCGAGCATCTTCACCGGCTTGCGCAGATGCAGAGTGGCCTTGATTTTCATCTCCGTGGTCACACCGGGCATGGATTCAAACTCATACGCGCCGGTGATGCTCGGCCCGTTGAGCAGCGCGAGCAGTTTGAACGACTTGTCACCCGGCTTCGGCTGCAAGAACCAGAAATGCGTGAAGTCGGGGAACTCCTCCGGCTCGCCGCCGATCGTGTTCACCGCCACGCCGCGTGCGGAGATGCCGTATCCGAGCTGCGTCGTCACCGCACGGTAATAACTCGCACCCATGAACACCATGAACTCGAACGGCTTCCCGACCAGTGAGTCCGGCGCGAGCACGCGGAAGCCCGCGTAGCCGAGCGGGTTCTTCGCATCCGCAGGCACCTTCAGGTCGCCGTATTCAAAATGCGTGCGGTCGAACGGCACATCCACTGTCTTCGTCCCTTGGATGTTTGAGAAGACGACGGGTTTCTTGAACATCCAGCCTGGATGGAAAAACTCGATGCGGTAAGTGTCGCCCAAATCAGCGAAGAGCGCCTTGTCACGCAAGAAGCGGATCTGGCGGTGCCCGTCGTATTTCAGTCCTTCAAAAAACGGGTCGAGCTGCTGTGCTGGTGCTTGATATGGCCGTAGCGCGAGCTGTGCAGCCGCCTTCTCAAGATCGCCGAAGCTTCTCACTGAATCCGGCATCAGCTGTGAAAGCACAGGCGTGGCGAGCAGAAAGAGGACTGAGAGTGGCGGGGCGAATTTCATGCAGGAGGGAGGCGGAAGAATGCCGCGCAGGGAATGCCAGTCAACCGGGGTGCGCCCGCTTCCCAGCGGGTGGTCGTGCTTAGCCTGCGGGGTCAGACGAGCGAGTTTGGCCTGCTCCAGCGGATTTTCCCAAGCTGTAAATCGCCCCTGAAGCGGTGCTTTGGCAGCATCTCGCCGTCAGTGACCCAGGACTCGGCGGGCGTGATGTTCGTGGTTTGGAAATTGCCCATCATCGGCACGTCGTCGGGCTTGCTTACACCGTCTCCGTCCAGAGGAAGGACGACGCGCTCGGTGGCGAGGATGAGGCGTAAGTTTTTCAGATCAACCTGTGCGATAAAAAGCGGAGAGCGCCAGCGGGGGACGTTCACGTTGCTGGCGTCCTTGCGCGTATAGACGAGGTGCAGCGCGTCGCTGTGCGGCAGCCAGTGCTGCTGCGTGCTGCTCATCTCCAGCGGTGTGCCGTCGTCCCAGCACCACGGCTGCTTCTCCGCGAAGTCGAGGCCGTCATCGCTCGCGGCGACGTAGCCGCATTTGTCCTCGGCACGCAACGTGGCGTAGAATTTGCCGCGATAACGTACCATCGACGGCTCCAGCAGGCCGCGCCCGGCAGCGTGTTTGATCTCCTTGCCGACTTTTTGAATCGCGAGCGTTTCGCCATCGAACGAGCAGCGCACCCCGACAGCGGAGCGGCTGGTTTCCTTCGCGCCGAACGACATCACGAACGCGATGCTGCCGTCCTCCAGCACCTCGCGCTGGCCACAGTTGCTCGTGTAGATGAACGCGCCGCGTGGATCATCCCAGAGCAGAGGTTTGCGCTCTGACCACTTTCCGTCTTTGAAAACGGCATAGACCGGGCAGCGTGGCGGCTGTTTGCGGTCGAAACCTTTGCCTTTGTAGAACACATTGTGTCCCATCGCCAATACCGTGCCTGTCTTCGCATGCCACTGCGGCACGACATCGCACACGCCTTCATCTCCACGACCGTCAGTAGTCGCCACACGGCCCAGCGGCGGCACCGGCTGCGGTTCAGTCCACGTTTTGCCGAGATCACGCGACTCCATCCAGTGCACCGGCAGGAAGTAATCCGAGCCACGAATCTCCTGCATCGTCATGAACACCACCGGCCCGTCCTTCGATGGAATCACACATGGCCGCGGATGAAACCACGTCGGCCCGCTGCCATCACGGCCATGCTTGAGCGTGATCTTTTCGATGGAGGCGATCAAACCACCCGCAGACTGTGCAGACGCAAGACGCGCGACGCAGAATCCCGCCGTGGTCTGCTGGATGAAGCGGCGGCGTTTCATAGTTGTGAAATGAAATGGGCCGAAAATGAGAAAAGAAGGAGGTCAGACCTTTTTGTTCTTTTTCTCTCTTTCAGCCATCCACGCTTACTTCTTCTTCCGCTTCTCAGGCAGGCCCTGGCCGGGCTTGAGGTCGAGATTGGCCTTCATGTCTTCTTCGGTGACGGTCGAAGCCACACCGTCAGCGGGGATCTTACCCTTCGCGGTCCACAGGATCGCATTGAGCACGAGTTTGCGCTGGTCGTCGTTGGCCCAACCTTGGTGAAAGTGGCCACCGGTGAAGCCGAAGCCACGTCCGCCGTCCGCACGCTCACAGGCCCAGGCGACGTGCTGCTTTTCCTTGTTCTTCACCGACTCACGCACGGCTGGATTGCCGCTGTGTGTGCCATCCGAACGGCTCATCGTCGAATCAGGTGCCACATCGCTGAGGATCGGCGTCACACCTTCCATGTTTTTGCGGAAGCGCATGTGGAAGTACCATTCGTCGTTCGTGCCGAAGGGCTTCACGCCGCTGCTGATGGGATGTGAGGGCAGCTCTTTGAAGTTCGCGTCCCAGTGCGGGTTCACACTCCAGTTGATCTCAAAGCAGCCGCCCATCCAGTCGATGAACTCCTTGTTGCCCTTCTCGATCGTCGGTTCGACTGCGTAATGCAGCGTCAGGAAGCCGCAGCCGCGTTTCATCTCCTTGTCGAGCTGCGCCAGGCGGTCGTCCTTCAGCGCTGGATGCCCGCCGCCGCCATCCGAGTAGATCACCACCGTGTCCGCCTTCGACAGCTCCTCCTGCGTCGGCCATTCGCCATTCAGGTGAAACTTGATGTCCACCTGGTCGCCCGCGCCTTGCTCCAGGCACTTTTTGAGAAGCTGGATGCCCGCGTTGTGCTCATGCTGTCCCGGACCGTGCGAGGGCTTGCCTGCGATCATGACGATGAGTTTCTTGTCCGCGGCAAAGGTGGAGCCGATGATGGAAAACGCGATGAGGAAAGCAAAGAGACGCTTCATGATGATGTGAGGGTGGATCAAACGCGCGACGGCATCCAGCCATTTCACCAGGGTTGATCTATCCACGCCGGCAGGCCATGATCAGCACATGCCTGAGATCAGCCGGTTTTTCGGGATTCGCGTGGAGATGTTCTATGACGACCATCTGCCGCCGCATTTCCACGCCCGCTACGAGGGTGAGCGGGCGGCATTCACCCTCGAAGGCGGCCTTCTGGAGGGTGCCATGACAGGCCAGGCGCAGCGGCTCATCCGCGAATGGGCCGCCATCCATCCCGCTGAACTCAGCGAAAACTGGAGCTTGGCAGAACAGCATCTTCCGCTGAAACGTATCCCACCCCTTGATTGACCCCATGATCACCGCTGACTCCACCGTCTCCCTCGAAGCATGCGAGGTCGCCGCCTTGCAGGTGACCGGCCCGCATCGGGTCAGCCTGCGGTTTCGTGATGGCTATGTCACGGAACTCGATTTCGCCGCATACGGCAACGAAGGCGGCCCACTGCGCCGCGCCTTGTCCGATCCGGCGCTCTTTGCCGAAGCTTTTCTCTCCTATGGCATCCTGTCCTGGCCGAACGGCTATGACATCGCGCCGGAGACGCTGCGCCGCTACGCGCAGCAGGGTTTCGTCGGCTAATGCGGACTCGACGCACCACGCCACGCCAGAATCCCACACAGGCCGAAGCCGAACGCGTTCAGCGTACCGTGGATCGTCCACATCTGCGGCATCGTCAGTGTGAGATTCGGGAAAACATGGCGAAGGCCGAATCCGAGCGCCAGAAGCATCGCGATGAACAACGATGCGCCAGAGATCACAAAGCCGAGCCGGATGAGCACACTGTTCCCAAACCCCAAGCCTCGATGAATCTGCGAAACAGCCACACCAAGCGCTCCCAGCACCAAAACGAGCACTCCGACCGGTTCCACGAACGGCAGCACGCCAAAATGCGTGCAGGTGATCCCCGCCGCCACGAGCGGCACGCCTGCCAGAATCGCGACACACGATGATTGTGTCAGCCATCCCGGCCTCGTCTTCGCATTCAACCCCGCATGATGAAAATGCGCCGCCGTGAGCAGTACGATCAGCGGATCAAAGTTCCATGGCGTCCAGTTTGCCCGATGCGCCACGAGCCATGCGGCTCCGATGGCTGGGAATGCGACAGCGGCATCCATGCACGCCTGTGGAAGCAGCGGCAGCCCTTCTTTCTTCCAACGCGTGGCTGTTTCCCACAGATGCAGCAGCCGGGCGATCAACCACGGAGCTGCGAACAACGCAGTATCGATACCAGGAGCTCGCAAAAACGCCCCGGCGAGCACGATGGCGGACGCCTCGGCAAACTTGCGGTGCCACAAATGTGTCGGCTCACCGAACCACAGCGGCATCAACACCAACGGCGAAAACAGCAGCAGGATCACCACCCACGCAGATTCGACATTACGGCTGATCAGAAGAGCGGACGCTGCGATCCAGACCAAGGGCTTTATCCATGTCTTCAAATCAAACGAGCTCATGCGGCGGTTATTTGTTTCATTCTTGTTTGCGAATCCCGCACAAACCGGCATTGCCACCACCGCGCCAGCGGAAAGCCAAGCCACGCCATCCAGTGCCTCGGATGAGAAAACGCCCGGATTACATACCACACGCTGTCATCCGGCCGCTTTTCGACACAAAACATCTCCTCACCGCACTCCGCATGCTCCGGCAGCGTGCCATAGACAAACCCATGCGTCGTCGCCGAGTCACAGCGCCGCAGGATGCGGCACGGATTCACCCACCACAGGCCGCAAATGCGCGTCACCATTGCCACGATCTGCCCCGGCTCTTGGCCTTTGACCTTCTGACGCGCCACTTCCGCCCACTCTGGAAACATCACCCACATATCCAGCGCCTCGCAGGCCGCCAGCCACACTTCCTCGCCGCTTCCCAGCCGCACCGCATGCTCGTCGGAGATGAACCCGTGGCCGCCTTTTTCCAAAAGGCGAGCCTGATAGCTCAGCGGCGCATCCTTCCACGATTCCAGCAACGCGAGTAATCGTTCAGTCGATGGCTTTTGCAGAGAAGGCATGTTTGAACATGGAGAGCCGACGATTCGTCGGCAAAAAGAACTTGGCGAGCCGACGATTCGTCGGCACTCCATAGCACATGCCCGCCCCCCTCCGCGCCGTCATCTTCGACTTCGACGGCCTCATCGTTGACACTGAAAGCACCGGTTACCACACCTGGAGGGAAATCTTCGCCGAGCACGGCCATGAGCTGCCCGTCGAGCTCTACGCCCAGGTCGTCGGCACTGATTTCAACACCAGCTACGATCCACGCCGTGATCTCGAAGAGCGCACCGGCCGCGCGTTTGACTGGGAAGCTGTCGAAATTCTGCGCAAGAACCGCGAGCGTGATCTGCGGAAGCATTTGAAGCTCCTGCCCGGCGTGGCGGATCGACTCCAGGAAGCCGACTCGCTCGGCCTGCGCATCGCCATCGCTTCCAGCAGCCCTCGCTCGTGGATCGACTCGTGGATGGGCCAGCTCGGCCTGCACGATCATTTCGACCACATCTCCACCGTCGATGACACCGGCAAGGTGAAGCCCGATCCAAGCATCTTCCTCCACGCGGCTGAAAAACTCGGCGTGCAGCCGGAGGAAGCCGTCATCTTCGAGGATTCGCTCAACGGCCTCCGCGCCGCCATCGCTGCCGGCATCCGCTGCGTCGTCGCCCCCGGCCCGATGACACGCCATCTCGACTTTGAAGGCGCGTGGAAGCACGTCGAGTCCCTCGCGCACGTCACCCTCAAGGAACTGATGTCATGAAAACGCTCGTGCTGCTCGTGTTTGCCGCCGCCACGCTCCACGCGGCAGATCCCGCCTGGCTCACGACGGGAGAGTTTCATTGGAAAAGCACGCCGCCGCTCATCACGCCCGCCGAAAACGCCACGGACCCGGACGTGGCGCTCAAAGATCCCACGATGGTGTTTCACGAGGGGAAATGGCACCTCTTCGCCACGCATCGCCGCGCCTCGGGCAAGGTGGACATGCAATACCTGAGCTTCGCCGATTGGAGGGACGCCGACAAGGCCACGCGCCACACCCTCGACTTCCACGATCAATACCACTGCGCCCCGCAGGTCTTCTACTTCACGCCGCATCAGCGGTGGTATCTCATCTACCAGCTCGCCGATGAAAAGAAGGCGCTCAAATTCGCCCCCTGCTTCTCCATCACCACCGACATCGCCGATCCGAAATCGTGGTCCAAACCGCAGCCCATGATCGAAACGTTGCCCGAAGGCGGCACGAAGACAAAATGGATCGACTTCTGGGTCATCTGCGATGCCGCGAAGGCTCACTTGCTCTACACCAGCGACAACGGCCACTTCTGGCGACGCGAAACCGCGAAGCAAAACTTCCCACTCGGCTGGTCCAAGCCCGAACTCCTCCTCAAAGACACAAGGGAGGCTCTTTTCGAGGCCTCCTGCACCTACAAGCTCAAAGGCCGCGACCAATACCTCACCCTCATCGAGGCGCTCGGCCAAGGTCACCGCTACTACAAAGCCTGGCTCGCCGACAAGATCGAAGGCCCGTGGCTGCCGCTCGCTGCCACGAGAGAAAAGCCCTTCGCCGCCACCGAGCAGATCACACCGCCCGTCAATTGGACCACCAGCATCAGCCACGGCGAACTCATCCGTTCCTCCAACGACGAAGCTCTCGAAATCAACCCCGCCGACCTCCGCTTCGTCTTCCAAGGCGTCGATGAACAAGGCTACAAAGCTCCGAAATACGGTAGCATCCCGTGGAAGATCGGAATTCTCGAATTCGCTCGTTAAATATCATGACGCCGCTCCCGCTCGCTGACCGTTACGCCCGCTTTCGCGACGCGGTATTCTCCGGCGTCGAGGAACCCTTGCTGCACGGCTTCACCGAGCCGATGACGGAGCTGGATCTGCAGAGCCTGTGGTTCGCGGGCGCGTTCGGCGGCGAATTCACCAGCACGAACGGCAAAACGGTGTGCATCACCGACTTCGGGACATGGAATTCCGGCGCTGGGCCAGACTTCACAGGCTGCGCGATCACCGTTGATGGTGAAACGCTGCACGGCGACATCGAGCTCGATCCCGATGCGCGTGACTGGGAGCGCCACCAGCACGGAGCGAATGCGGACTACGACCGCGTGGTGCTGCATCTCTTCTTTGATGCGCCGCAGGAGCGCTTTTATACGCGAACCAGCCAGCATCGCGAGATCGCGCAGGTCGTGTTGAACCCGACGATGCTCGCCAACGATGCGAGGCCGAATCGCAACCTCGCCGCCGCACGCCTGGGACGTTGCGCGACGCCACTGCGTGAGATGGAGGTGTCCCGTGTGCAGTCGATGCTGGAATCCGCCGCGCAATACCGGCTGGAGTTGAAGTCGAAACGCCTGCATCGCTGCGTGGATGTGCATGGCCGCGACGAGGCGATTTATCAGGCGCTGGCACGCACACTGGGCTATCGCAACAACCAGCAGCCATTCACCCTGCTCAGCCAGCGCCTGCCCTTGAAGCAACTGCTGAGGCTAGATGCCGCGAAGCGCGAGGCGTTACTCTTCGGCGTCTCTGGTCTTCTCGAAAGCATCCGCGTGGAGGACACTGAGCCGGAGACGCACGCGTATCTGCGCCAACTCTGGAGCGAGTGGTGGAAGCTGCGCAACGACTGCCTGCGCTGGCTTGATGACCGCCAACTCCCACGCTGGAAACTCGCCGCCACGCGCCCTGGCAATCATCCGCAGCGTCGTCTCGGTGCGCTCGCGGCGATGTTGAATGCGTGGCCGCAAATCGTCGCCCCGCTGGCAGACGCCACACGCTGGAGTCAGGCCGCATGGCGCGAGTCGCTGTCGGCACTCACGCATGAGTTCTGGAGCACGCATTACACGCTGCTCGCAGCGCCAGCGATCAAACCCATCGCGCTCATCGGCGAGACACGCGTGCATGAGATGCTGGCGAACGTCGCGTATCCGCTGCTTGTGCCGGAGCGCACGCGTTTGTGGGCCGAATACCTCGAACTCCCCGCATTGCTCGACAATCAAAAGCTCCGCCGCGCCGTGCTGCGCCTGTTCGGCGATGACGGTAGCGGCAAGGACTTCACAAGGAAACTGCATCACCAGCAGGGCTTGTTGCAAATCTACGAGGACTTCTGTCTGGAGGACGACTCCGCCTGCGCGAACTGCCCGTTCCCGGAAAGATTGAAGGAATGGGGATGATGGCTTTATGGAGAGCCGACGGATCGTTGCCACTCCAGATGGCGAAGGATGTTGAAGGAGCGGGGCTGTGTCTGCCGTTCTGGCCGCTGCCATGCGTCAGCTTCTCGTCCTAACGTTGTCTTCGTCATTCGTTTTCTCCGCAGACCTGCCGGATGCAGCGGTCATCACTACCGCGATGAAAAAGGCGGTTTCCTACGCGCACACGCATCTCGCACGCGAAGGCGGCTATGCCTCCTCGTATGACAAAGAGGGCAAGATCGGCGAGGTGGAGCACGGCAAGTCGCCCACGATCATTTCCATCCAGCCGCACGGCACCACGACGATGGGACTGGCGATGCTGAAGGCGTATCAGGCCACGGGCGACGAGGTTTTCCGCAAAGCCGCCCGCGATGCCGCCGGAGCGTTGATCAAGTGCCAGCTCGCTTCAGGCGGTTGGGACAGCGACTTCGATTTTGACCCCGAAAAGGCGAAGAAATACCACCTGCGCAGCCAGTTCGACGCCGGTGACAAGGAAACCGGCAAGCGGCGCAACTACTCGACCTTGGACGACAACAAGACCCAGTCAGCGATGCTCCTGCTGCTGGAGATTTCACACATGTCGGCCTTCAAAGACGATGCCGCGCTGCAAAACGCGAAGAAAGTGGCTTTTGATACTCTTCTCGCCGCGCAGGCCTCCTGCGGAGCCTGGCCGCAGCAGTTCAACGGTCCGGCCAATGCGTCCGAACCTGTGGTGAAAGCCAGCTATCCGGAGACTTGGAGCCGCACCTTCCCAAAGCTAGACTACAAAAGCTACCACACGCTCAACGACGGCAATCTCAGCGAGATCGCGAAGGTGCTGTTCCGCGCCTACGAACTCGAAAAGGACGAGCGCTGCCTCACCGCGCTGAAAAAGCTCGGCGACTTTTTCATCCTCGCGCAGATGCCCGAACCGCAACCCGTCTGGGCCATGCAATACGATCACGACATGCACCCGGCCTGGGCACGCAAGTTCGAGCCGCCTTCCGTCACTGCCTACGAAAGCCTCGAAGCGATGGAAACTCTGCATCAGTTGTGGGTTCTCACCGGCGATGAAAAATACCTCACCCCGATCCAGCCCGCGCTCGCCTGGTTTGAGCGCTCGAAGCTGCCTGACGGCACCCATGCCCGCTTTTACGAGCTGAAGACCAACAAGCCTCTGTTCTTCGTCAAAGACACCTACGAGCTGACCTACGACGACAGCAACTTGCCCACGCATTACTCCTTCAAGGACGACCGCCAGAGCGATGTGGATGCCTTCAAGAAAAAATTGGGCCAAAGCCGTGAGGAATTGCAGAAGAAGCTCGCCGGGCCTCAGACGACAAAAGAATGGGCCAGTCGTGCCAAAGGCACCGCCGCCAAGGCCCGGAAAGCTGCCGAATCCCTCGACAGTGAAGGCCGCTGGCTAAAAGACGACCAGATTGACGGTGCCGAGTTCACCAAGAACCTCAATGCCATGGCCTGGTACGTCGAGGCACGGAAGAAGGGCGGGCAGTGAAGCTCGCCTGTTTTTGAGCTCGGCGGCAAGGCCATCCTTACAGCTCACGTCAGCTGGCGACATGGATGAGGCTGCCAACGATGAGACACACCATTTTGTAGAGGAAGCCGTCGCCTTCGAATTCCGGAAGTTCATCCAGGGTCAGGCCTGGAAAAAATGTTCATTTAGCATTTTTACATTGCCATCAGAGGGGGGGGGGGGAGGATTAAATCACGGTGTATTTTGTTAAAGGCATATACAACATAGAAATGAAATTACTCACCAAACATAATCGTGAACTCAGCGTCATCGTTGGGATCATCATCGCAAGTCTCGGAATCAGTCATGCAGGCGATCTGATTGGCTACGACGCGGACGGAGACGGCCAGATCGACTACCTCGATGACGAGGGTAACCTGTGGCCCAATCAACAGGCTTGGGAGGCTTCCATCGCTTTTGTGTCAACGATCGCAGGGGACGACACCACAACAGTAGAGATTGAGCCGCCAGCACCCGACTCTGACGGTGATGGTTTGACAGATGATGAAGAGGCTACCCTTGGCACCGATCCACTGATTGCAGATACAGATGGAGGTGGTCTCAGCGACTTTGAGGAAACTCATGACGAGGACTGGCGGGCTACTGATCCGCTCAATCCCGCCGATGACATGCCTTCAAGCCCCTCCACACCAACCGACGAGGGTGTGGCAGACAACCAAGCAAATCAAGATGATTCAGCAGAAGACTCTGATGCTAACATGGAGGATACACGCTGGCCGACTTGGAATGAAGTGTTTGGCTGGGGTGGTGCCATATTAACCGTTGCTACTTATGTTTGTGCCGCACCTGCGCCGGCTACCGGCGCATTATTCTTTTGTCTCATCGGCTTTGGCATCTGGCTATATGATACATACGGCAGCGGTCCGGACATCGGTGACAAGCCCATCGTTCCTGATAATCCCCCTGACTATCCACAGCCCCCGGATTACAGTGATCCAAACCCATTGCCGTGAGTAGATGGATGCCTTTCAACCACGATAACTCTGTTATAAGCCTCTTATGAAAAGCAAGACTTATCTGTTTTTGGGAATTGTCTTTGCGATCGTCGGAGCAACTCGTCTGATCGTAGATTTTCTTGATGAGCGCAGTAACTCCACTCAAGATTGGATCATTGCGTGGTTTTGGTGGATTGCGGGAATCGCCTATATCTTGAAAAGCATTGGTATGGGAAAAAAAGAAAAAGAAGAACAGACGCCCAAAATCCAACCTTGAAGTGTTGATCGCAACACTTTCGTCATTCGTTTGCCATCATCCCTATGAACAGATTTGGCAGGCGAATGACTTGGAAGAGGTTTAAGCACACCGTGAGCGGATTTGGCGAAGCCGCAAATCATGATTCTTAGCCATGAAGACCGCATTCCTCGAAAAAAGCGCTTCCTGACGGTGGGGGCCATCATCATCGGAGTATCCGGCATCGTGATGCTGCTGCTGGCTGTCGCCTTCTGGTTTCGGTTTGACTTTACGGTATCGACTTCGGCAGCACTCGTGTATGGCTGTTTTCTGCTGCTCATGGCATGCCAAATCTGGCGGAAACGAAGCCACCTCCTGGCCGAAGGCATCTGGCGCGAAGGTTATTGGCTGACCAGTTCTGCCCTCATTTTTCCGCTTTGATCAGCATCCTCGCCGCACCAAACATTGAGGTTGACTCCATCGTTCGGCCAGCGGAGTTTGGAATTAAGCTATGGTGTTGAGGGCTTGGAGCAGAGGTTGATTAGAGTTGCACGGATGACTTTGCAAGGACTGTGCCCCGCAAAAGGGGGGCTGATTCATGCGGCTTGAGGTGGACCCCGAAAGTTGGGCGGCGGGCTGTTCGCAGCCAAGGCCCACAGGAAGAAGTCTGCCGCATGAACCATGTCAGCACATGTCGTCGGATCAAGGTGAGGGGTGCGTGGAAGGGGCGTCAGCACGCCTTTCACGTTCGTGATCACTTTCACGACGCGCCGTCCTTGGCCCGCCTGACCTCCTTGACGTGGCTTTGTCACGGGTGGCTCACGCGGACGAGATACAAGCCGCAGGCGGGGGCGGTTTGATTGCTCTGCTTGCCGGTGGGGTCGGCGAGTAGGCTGACGAACCACTCCTTCAAAATAAGATATACCACGCGTCATGAGGATTTGTGAAAAGGGAAAATCTGGAAGTTGAGGGTGAGCAGACTTTTGAGTTCCGGCAGGCCATCTTGCGCAGACAGTCGTCGATGGCGGCGCGAAACTCTCCAAAGGTTGGGTGGTGCCGGTTGGTCAGGCACTTCTTCTTGGTGAGCTTCCACAGCCTTTCGATCAGATTCAAATTCGGGCTGTAGGAGGGCAGGTAGAGCAGCTCAATCTCCGCCCTCGCGGCGTGTGCGGCGACTGCTTTGCAACGCTGGTAACGAGCATTGTCCAGGATCAATGTGACGGGCGCGCCCTGATGTCGCGACAGCGCGGCTTTGAAATGACTGTGCTGGATTATCAAGACCGCGTGCCGACGGTGAAGGTCACGTTTTGGATCTGCGCTTTATGCAGGGCGTTGAGGACATCCATGACACGCTCGTAGCTGGCGAGCTCCTCGGCCTCGATGGTTGCGAGGACGTTTTGTCTTTGCTGCGCAGAGACGGAGGCGAGACGGCGCAGTGTTTTCGTGAGTCGGGGCAGCGCCTTGTCCTTGGGCGAGTCAAAGGCTTCGTCATTCAAAGTCACTGTGCCGTCCTCGAGAATGGCGATGGTGATCTCATCAACCGGGACGCTAGTCAGCGCGCCGCCGGGCGAAGGGAGTCGGGTGGCAAGCTCACGCTCTACCTTCACAGTACCGACCAGCACCATGAAGAACAGCATGATGACGAAGACGATATCAATCATCGGGGCAATTTGAAAGCATGGGGCGGGTGTGTCGGAGTGAATGAGATGCTTCATGAGGATGCCAGCATCACGGGCAGGCTGAAACGATCTTGGGGAAGTTTTTAGCTCTCGAATCTTGGGAAGCAAATGCGATGAACCCGAGACGCCGCTGATTCTTAAGAACAGTCTCTTGACATCATTTTCAAACCACGCCACCTAACGCTACCATGAAAAGCAAAATTTACATTCTTGATGACCACCCCATTGTTATCGAGGGGCTTAAGAAGCTGATCGAACCGCAGGAGGACATGCAAATCATCGGCAGCGCTGAGGATGCCAACTCTGCGCTGCAGCAGCTCACCAAAGTGAAGCCTGATGTCGTGGTGCTCGACATCACGCTCAAAGATCGCAGCGGTGTCGATCTCATTAAGAAACTCAAAGCCAGCCATCCTGAAACGCAAATCATCGTGTATTCGATGCATGACGAGAATGTCTATGCCGAGCGCTGTCTGCGTGCCGGAGCGATGGGCTATGTGATGAAGGGCGAGCCCAGCGCCCGCGTGCTTCAGGGGCTGCGCCAAGTGGCCGCCGGTTCCTTCTTCTTCAGCGCCTCCCTGCTCGGTAGCATCGTCTCCGGCGGTGGGCCGCGTGGCGGCTCCCGCGGCGAACCCTCCCGCATGCTCAGCGACCGTCAGCTTGAAATCTTTGAGATGGTTGGCCGTGGTTTTGACTCCCACAGCATCGCTGAGAAGCTGGCATTGAGCGCGAAAACCGTGGATGCCCACAAGGCAAACATCCGCCAGAAGCTCGGCCTCGCCTCCGCCCGCGAACTTCTCATGGAAGCCGTCCGCTGGGTCGAGAAATAAGGCGGGGCCAAGCACCAAACCACCCAAGTCACGAGCGGGCAGCGGAAATGCTGCCCGTTTTGTTTGCGCCGAGTGTCGGCTCAGTCGTTTGCCACCGCGTCGCGGTCTGCTTGCGCGGCGGCGGCGAGCTTCTCTTTCATCACCACCAACACGCCCGGATTCCGGGCTGCGAGATCACTGGTCTCACTGGGATCGGCAGGGAGATTGTACAACTCGTATGTGGCCCCGGCACCCTTTCCATGCGTCACGAGTTTCCACGGGGAAAAATGAAGGGAGCGCGAGCGGAATCCCGGTGCCACGTTGTAAAGCGCCCGTGTGCGCGGCACGGTGCCTTCCGCGAGTTGGGGCCAGAGATTCACGCCATCCCATTTGAGATCTTTGGCGGGCTTGAATCCGGCGAGGGCGCAAAAGGTGGGCATCCAGTCAGTGATCTGCACCGGCGCGTCATGTCTGCCGGGTTTCAGCACGGCGGGCCAGCTCACGATGCAAGGGGAGCGTACCCCACCTTCATAAATGCCGCCCTTCTGGCCGCGCAGGGGTTTGTTATTGCCTGTGAGCTGGCCGCTGGGATAATCGTCCGGCGGATAGGCCTGGCCGTTGTTTTCGGCAGTGCTGCCGCCGTTGTCGCTGGTGAAAATGAGCAGTGTGCTGGAGCGGTGGCCGGTTTTTTCCAACGTGGTGATGATTCTGCCGACTGAGTCATCGAGGTGCATGATGGACGCCGCGTACTGGCGGGGAACATCACCCGTGATGTCCGTGGGGACTTTCGCCAGCCACTCCTCCGGCTCTTTGAGTGGCAGATGCACGGCGGTGAACGGCACATAGAGGAAAAACGGCGCGCCCTTGTGCTGCTCCAGCCACGCGCAGGCTTCGCGGGTGATCAAGTCGGTCACATGGCCAGTCTCCTGCATCAGCTTCTCATTGCGATGCCAGGTTTCGGAGAACGGACCTGTCTTGTAGCGATGATCCCACGGCCCCACGCCGCCAGCGAGTGAGCCGTAACTGTGATCGAAGCCGAAATGGTTCGGTCCCCATTCGGATTTCGACCCGAGATGCCATTTGCCGACGAGGCATGTTCCGTAGCCTGCGGATTTCAGCGCTTGCGGCAATGTCACGGTGTCCCAAGGCAGAGCGCGTGTGTTCTGCGGCTGGGTGACGCCGAACCGGCTCCAGCAGCGCCCGGTCATCAATCCCGCACGTGTCGGGCTGCACACAGGTGCCACATAGTGGTGGGTAAGCTCCAGCCCTCCAGCAGCGAGTTTGTCGAGGTGGGGCGTCGGCGCGTTGCCGCCATGGAAGGCCACATCGGCCCAGCCAAGATCGTCGGCCATGATGAACACGATGTTCGGCTTCGCTGCTTGAGCTTGGAGGCAGGTGAGAAGGGCCAAAAGACACGGGAACACTCTCATGGCTGGCGAAACGAAGCAGCCGAGAGCGATCTCGCACGAACGGTTGCACGCCTGCCCGCATGCGGCATAGAAAACGCATGGGCGGAGTGCCGGAATCAACCAAATTTCTCAAAATGGCCGGACAGTGGCTTGTTTACGCGCTGTTCCGGTGCGTCGAGTCCGTCCTGAAGATGCTGCCTCTGACCATCGTGTGGTGGCTGGGGCGCGGGCTCGGCACGCTGGCTTATTTTGCAGCCGGCAAATACCGTAGGCTCGCGCTGCACAACCTGCGCATCGCCTTTGGCCGTGAGAAAAGCGCAGCCGAGCGCCGACGCATCGCCCGCGCTCATTTCAAGAGCCTGTTCGCCAATATCCTCTGCGGGTTCAAGTTGCCGCTGATGAGCGAGAAGGAGGTGGCGGAGCGTGTCACCGTTGAGAACATGCATCATACCAAGGATGCCTTTGACGCGGGCCGCCCGCTGACAGTCCCCATCTTGCACGCCAGTTGCTGGGAGATCATGACGCAAGTGCCGTCCTTGTTCATCTTCGGACACAAGCCCGCCAGCATCTACCAGCCGTTGCGCAACCCATACCTCAACGCCCTCGTTCTGCGCCGTCGCGAAAAGCTCGGCTACAAGCTCTTCGATCGGCAGGACGGTTTCAACGGGCCCATCAGCCATGTGCGGGACATGGGCATCCTCGGCATTTTGGTGGACCAACACGCCGGTGATCACGGCCAGTGGAGTCCTTTCTTCGACCGCCTAGCCTCCACCACGAACATCGTCGCTCTGTGCGGCCTGCGCACCAACTCCGTGATCCCTCCCATGATGGTCTATGACGACGGCCCGGCGCGCTGGCGCTATGTATGTGAAGGGCCGCTCCACACCAGCGAGGCCAAGCCGACCATCAGTGGCGTCACGGCAGACATCAATCTAGCCCTCGAACGCCTCATCCGGGCGCAGCCCGAGAGCTGGTTCTGGGTACACAACCGTTGGAAGCTGCCGAAGCCCTACTTCCTGCTCGCCCATTCCAGCTACCGCCGAGGGGTCGCCTTTCCTGCGGATTATGACATGAGCCGACTGCAGCCTTTTGAAATGCTCATCCGCAGTCCCAACTGGCTCGGTGATGCCTGCATGGCCTTCCCCATGGTGCGTGCGATCAAACGCGGGCGCCCCGATATGAAGATCACTGTGCTGGGGCCTGACAAGCTGGAGGAGCTGTGGCTCTCGATGCCGGAGGTTTCCCGCTACATCGCCAAACCCGCCAAGGAAGGCGTCTTCGCGGTGGCACGGCGCATCAAGGCCACCGGTGTTGCTTTTGACGCCGCCGTGCTTTGCACCAACTCTACGCGCAGCACCATGGAGATATGGCTTGCGGGCATTCCCCGCCGTGTCGGCTACAAAGGTTCGTTCCGTGCAAAGCTGCTCAATCAAATCATCCAGGAGCCGAAAAATCTTCCGGCAAAAGAGCACCACGCACATCGCTACATGCGCATCGCGAGCGGCATCGGCGCTGACATCGATCAGCCTGACTTGTGGGATGCTGGCTCTCCGCCTGTTTCGACCGATGGGACGATCCGTGTCGGTGTCTGCGCTGGTGCGGAATACGGCCCGGCGAAACGCTGGCCGCTGGAACGTTTTGCGGCGGTCATGAATCAAATCTCCGCTCAACATCCACAGTTCCGCTGGGAGTTGTTCGGTGCGCTAGGAGAGAAAGAAATGGGCGAAAAACTCTCTCTGATGTTGAAAGCACCGCACGAGAATTTCGTCGGCAAAACACGGCTTTCGGAGCTCATCACAAAGCTACGTCAGTGCCAGCTCTTGCTCACCAATGACACCGGCACGATGCATCTCGCCGCTGCGCTCGGGGTGCCGACGGTGAGCGTCTTTGGGTCCACCTGCCCGGTTGAAACCGGCCCGCTCGGCGAGCGTCACTCTGTGATTCAGCAGCCGACTTCGTGCAGCCCATGCTTCGAGCGAGAGTGCCCTTTCGGTCATTATGAGTGCATGACCAAGGTCACGCCGGAAGAAGTGACTGCCGCTGTGTTGAAAACAGCAGGCGTGGTGGATTGAGGTCAAGATTGCCTCATTTCCGACGTTCACCCGGCTCATGATTCGACGCGTTGTTTTTCTCGTCCTCGCCTGCGCCTGTGCTGCTTTTGCTGCGGAAAGGCCCAATCTCATCTTCATCCTCAGCGACGACATCGCGCAGGGGGATCTCGGATGCTACGGCCAGAAGCTCATCCAGACACCGAACCTTGACCGCATGGCGAGCGAGGGCACACGCTATCTCCAAGGCTACTGCGGCACGAGCGTGTGTGCTCCGTCGCGCTCGGTGCTGATGACTGGCCTGCATTCCGGCCACTGCCCGATACGTGCGAACCGCGAGATCGGCATTGAGGGACAGAAACCGCTGCCCGCAGGCACGATCACCGTGGCCCGCATCTTGAAAGACGCGGGTTACGCCACCGCGTGCTGCGGGAAATGGGGCATGGGCATGTTCGACACGCCCGGCAGCCCGCTGAAGCTCGGCTTCGACCACTTCTTCGGCTACAACTGCCAGCGCCACGCTCACAGCTACTTCCCGGCTTATCTCTACAACGACGACCGGCGCTTCGATCTCCCCGGCAACACCGGCAAAGGCGTCAGCAAGACGTATGCGCAGAATCTCATCGCCGATGAGGCGTTGAAATTCGTGCGCGCGAACCAAGACCGGCCTTTCTTCCTCTACTACGCGATCACGCTGCCGCACGGTAACTTTGAGATCGACGACCAGGGCATCTACAAAGGCAAGCCGTGGAGTGAGACGCAGAAAAACTACGCCGCCATGGTCACGCGGCTCGACAGCGATATCGGCCGACTGCTCGCGCTGCTCAAAGAGCTCCAACTCGACAACAAAACACTCGTCATGTTCTCGGGCGACAACGGCTCATCCTTCGACCCAAAATCCGAAATGGGGAAGCTCTTCGAACAAGCCTCCAATGGACTGCGCGGCTTCAAACGCGGCCTTTATGAAGGCGCACTGCGCCAGGCCGCGCTCGCCCGCTGGCCCGGCCAGGTGCCCGCAGGTCGTGTGACGGATGAACCGTGGGCCTTTTGGGACTTCTTGTCCACCGCCGCCGAACTGGCCGGAGCGAACATTCCCGCCGAATGCCATCCTGACGGCCTTTCGCTGGTTTCCTTCCTCAAAGGCGGTCCGGCACCGAAACGCGATCATTTCTATTGGGAGCTTCATGAAGCCGCCTCCCTCCAAGCCGTGCGCTTTGGCGACTGGAAAGCCGTCCGCAACGGCCCGGAGACTCCCATTGAGCTTTACGACCTCAGAACCGATCCAGGGGAGTCCCGCAACCTCGCCACTGAAAAGCCCGATCTCGCCGCCAAAGCCGAGGCGCTCATGAAATCTTCCCACACCGAGCATCTAGATTGGCCGCTGGTGCAAAAAGGGGCCGGAAAAGGTAAGAAGAAAAAATAGCGGTAGCGGGGCTGGCTTATTCCAGAAATTTTGAAATTACACGGCATTGAGAGTGAAGATGGCTTGATAATTTATGGAATTTTCAATAGATTTGGCTCCATATGAATTTTCCACCTCTCACCGCCAATATTTCTCCCCTCAGTTCTGCTGCTCGCACAGGCGAACAGTTTGCGCAGGAACTGACCACTTTGGTGGATGAAATCCAGCGTACGCGGGAATGGTTCAATGCCCAGATCGAAAGCCAGCTCAGCCGACTGAGCCAGCTTCGGGCCTCGATGCAGGGGGATGAGTCGGTGTGCAACGCCTCGATGGTGACGTTGTTCGCGACGCCCCTGGCGACGACTCCCGCCGAGCCCAACCCCGTCGTGGTCCCGACGACTTATGACGTCAAACATCAGCACGAGGCGATCGTGCTGCCGCCGTCTCACATCACCGCGCTCGATCCTGAACTGGAGCAGGCCACGTTGCGCGAGCTGAATGACGCGCTATCGCGTGCATTCACGGAGATTTCCTCCCGCGGCGGCATGTTGAGCTAAACGGATATTGCACCTCGGCGGCATCCCACGCAGCAGGTCACTTCATCGGATGCATTTCGCCAGCGACCGGTACTTGCCTTGCAGACTCATGGGCCGCAGTCTCCTGCGTTTACAACGAAGGGGGATTGGAGTCTGGAGTCCTCGGTGTCTTGGTGAGAGGGCCGAGAACAGCATCCTGGGTGAATGTTTCATACAAGTGCGGGCGACGCAGCAAATAGGTCGTCTCGCCCACATCGCCTCCATCCCAGTAGCGGATGGGGTCTGGAGGGATCGTCGCCTCGATGATGCTTTTGTCCCCTTCGTTCCAGGCAAGGATGTCGCCGCGAGCGCTGATGACGCAACTGCCGTGGCCTTCATTACGGGCGATGACCATCGTGGTCTGGTTGTCCAGCGCACGCGTGCGCATCACCGCTTTCCAGCGGTCTTCATTGAAGTGCGGAGAGCCTGGCGAGAGGCGATCTGCGCGCAGGTCGCCCATGATCGGTAGGCAGATGATGTCCGCCCCATTCAACGCCAACATCCGGGAGCTCTCCGGCAGCATCGTGTCCATGCAAATCACTGAGCCGATGCGGCCGATCCCAGTCTGAAACACCGGGAAACTGCTGCCCGGAGTGAGTCCGGACCAGCCCTCGCTGGTGGCAAGGTGTACCTTGCGATACACGCCGATCACCCTGCCCTCTGGCGAGATCAAGACGGTGCTGTTGTGTCGCGCATCACCCGCGCGCTCATACACGCCGAGCATGAGATGCACCTGATGTTCACGCGCGATTTTTTCAAAAGGCTGCGTCGCAGGTCCCGGCACTGTGATGGCGTTCTGCAAAGGATTCGGCCCTCCGATGATGGTCTCTGGCGTGACGATGAGCTGTGGCTTACGATCACAGGCATCGAGGATCAATCCCGCCCACAGATTCACACTCTTCTCCACCTCTTCCGCGAGGCCGAGCCCCTGGATGGCCATGGAATGCTTCGTCTGTGTGCGTGATTTCGAGCCGTTGCTCACCACGCAGACTTTCACCGGCTTCGGCTCAGTGGCGGTGGCGGCTTCAATGCGTGGCGCGGTCCAGGTGGAGTTGCCATGGGCCGACCAGCGGAAGATGTAACGAACAGTCAGCTCCGTGGCTCCTTCCGGCGCACGCACGATGCACTCGAAGTCGGTATCGCTCACAGATGTCTGCTTCGGCAGCAAGTAGTTGTATGGCACCGTCTGTGTGCGCTCGCTCGCCGTGTCCCACTGGCCCCATAGCGCGACGGCGAGCAGTGAGTCCCGTGCGTTCGCCATATCGCGGTGTGCGGCGTGCGTGCTCAGCCGATACGTCTGCCCGCCCTTCACACCTGAGAAAACGAACTGCCAACCGCCCGCGCAGGTGCCGGTGCCATTGCCGCCGATGCGCACCTTGCCATCCGCCTGCTTGCTGGTCTTTGGTGTGGCGAGTTGGTGCGGAGACCATGTTTCGACTTTTTCCAAATGGATGTCAGCAGCGCCAGCGGGCAATGCGGCACAAAGTGTGGCGGTCATGGCCGCCAGCGTGAGGTGCAAGAGGGGCGTCAGTGAAATCTTCATGTAGAGTTGCGGTGTGATCATATCGGGAGGCAGGAAGGAATTTTATCCGGGGAGAAGGCATGATCGTGAAATGACGCACCCAGCTTCAAGTTCGATCGAGGGCAGGCACTTGGCTGCCAGCAGAATATGCGGCATTTCTGTCGATTCTCGGCTTGGAATCCTCCGCGCCTTCTGTGTAGGCTCCACGCATGGCTCCTTCTAACTTCTCCCGCCGTCAGTTCGGCACCCTCAGTATCAGTGCCATCGCCGCGATGCTGCAAACGCAGATCGAAGCCGCCGACAAGGCTGCCGGTGGCAAGGTGCGTCACTCCGTTTGCAAATGGTGCTACAAGGACATCCCGCTGGAGGATTTCTGCCTCGCTGCGAAGGAGATTGGTCTCGAATCCATCGAACTGCTCGATCCAAAAGACTTCGCCACGGTGAAAAAACACGGCCTGCACTGCGCCATGGTCAGTTTTCCCACCATCGAAGGCCCTAGCGGTGTGAAGATCGGCCCGATCCCGAAGGGCTTCAATCGCGTCGAACATCATGACCTGCTCGTGCAGGCCTACGAACCGCTGTTGAAGGAGTCTGCCGAGGCCGGATTCAAACAAGTCATCTGCTTCAGCGGCAATCGCGACGGCATGAGCGACGAACAGGGCCTCGAAAACTGCGCCAAAGGCTTGCAACGCCTTCTTCCGCTCGCCGAGAAGCTCGGCGTCACGCTCGTGATGGAGCTGCTCAACAGCAAGGTGAACCACCCCGACTACATGTGCGATCACAGCGCCTGGGGCGTGTCCTTGGTGAAGAGGCTCGCCTCTCCGCACTTCAAACTGCTCTACGACATCTACCACATGCAGATCATGGAGGGCGATGTCATCGCCACCATCCGCCGCGATCACGCATTCTTCGCCCACTACCACACCGGCGGCGTCCCCGGCCGCGCCGAGATCGACGACACGCAGGAGTTAAACTACCCCGCCATCATCAAAGCCATCCAGGAAACCGGCTACACCGGCTTCCTCGGCCAGGAATTCATCCCCAAGCGCCCCGACAAACTCGCGTCACTGAAGCAAGGCGTGCAGATTTGCACGGTGGCTTGATATGCCACGCGTCATGAGGATTTGTGAAAAGGGAAAATCTGGAAGTTGAGGGTGAGCAGACTTTTGAGTTCCGGCAGGCCATCTTGCGCAGACAGTCGTCGATGGCGGCGCGAAACTCTCCAAAGGTTGGGTTGTGCCGGTCCGTCAGACATGGAGGATACATTTTGGCCGACCTAGAATGATATGTTTGTCGTGGGTGGGTTGATACTAGCCGTGGCCGGGCTGGAGAGCACTTCACCAGCAATAACCACTGCGGGCGTATTTTTGTCCGCATTTATACTTCACATGCACGAGATACAAACCGCAGGCGGGGGCGGTTTGATTGCTCTGCTTGCCGGTGGAATCGGTGAGGAGGCGGGCGAACCACTCCTTCGGTTCGCGACCTCGGGCGACGTGGATCAGGCTGCCGACGATGAGGCGGACCATTTTGTAGAGGAAGCCGTCGCCTTCGAACTCGAACTCCAAAACGTCACCGTCTTCGCGCAATTCGGCGCGGTGGATGGTGCGGGTGGTTTTTTCGGTGCGCTGGCGGCGTTCGGTTTCGGGCATGTCGCCGCGATTGGCGGAGAGGCGGATGAAGTTGTGCGTGCCGGTGAGTTTTTCGCAGCACCAGCGCATCGCTTCCACATCGAGCGGCCCATAGACATGCCACGCACGATCCGCCTCGAAGGGCGAGAGCATACGCGGACGCCAGATACGATAGCGATAGACTTTGCCGACGGCATCGAAGCGCGAATGGAACTGCGGATCAGCATCCTCAACGTGCAAGACACGAATGGTGAGCGGCAGGCAGGCGTTGAGTGCGTTCACCCATGCGTCACCGTTCATGCGCACGGTTTCGGGCACGTCGCAATGCGCGATTTGAGCGAGCGCATGCACGCCAGCGTCGGTGCGGCCGCTGCCTTGCACATGCGTGGTCATGTCGGTGGCTTTGAGGATCGCGGCGTTGATCTCATCCTGCACGCCACCGCCGCCGCCTTGGCTCTGCCAACCTTTCCACGGCGTGCCGTTGTAGGCGATGGTGAGGCGCAGGCGTTTGTGGCCCGGAGCGGGAGTGTGGCGCAGGCCCGCCTTAGTTTCGGCGTCGCTTCGGCTCATCGGTCCAATCGAGTTCATGGGCTTCGTCAGGCAGCAGGAAGCCCTCCGGCCCACGCTGCTGATTCAGATAAGTTTGCAAGATGACGACGGCGGCGAGCTGATCTACCACGGCATCACGCTCCCTCTTGTTGGTGACACCGGCCCGCGAGAGGGATGCCTCGGCTTCAACGGAAGAGAGACGTTCATCGACGAATTCGACGGGAACTGCATGCCGTAGCTCTTTGCTGAGGTTGGTGGTGAATTTTTCCACGCGCTCGGCGGCTCCGCCTTTCCCCCCACTCATGTGATAGGGCATACCGATAACGATTTTGCCGATGTGCCTGTCCTTCACGATGCGGCCGATGGCGCGCTCGGGCTCGTGGTTCGCGTCGATCGTCTTGAGCGGGCTGGCGACGATCTCCATTTCGTCGCTGATGGCGAGGCCGATGCGCACGGTGCCGTGGTCGATGGCGAGGATGCGCGGCATGAGCGTGGGGATGGGTCAGCGCAGCTCCTGCGGTAGGCCATCTACAATCTTCTTGATGCTCTCCGCCTTACTCCGGCTGGCGACGAGCAGGCCGTCCTTCGCGGCGACGACGATGAGATCCTGCACGCCGATGAGCGCGATGTGCTGCCCGGTCTGCGAGAAGATGATGTTACTGGCGGCATCGAGCTGCGAGAAAGCACCGTTGTACTGGTTGCCGTCGGCGTCGGACTTCAGGTGGCGGCCCACGCTGGTCCAGTTGCCCACGTCGTCCCAGTCGAAGGTGGCCTCGATGTTGAGCACGCGGGAGGCTTTTTCCATGAGCGCGTAGTCGATGGAGAGCTTTGGTAGCTTGCTGAACTGCTTCGCTACCGTGGCGTTGAAATCCTTCGAGCCGCGCAGTTCAGAGACGAAATCTGCCAGCACGGGGCAGTGACGGCTGAGTTCGCTGAAGATCGCGGGGATCGTCCAGATGAACATGCCGGCGTTCCAGAGGAAATTCCCTTGGGAGATGAAGTGCTCGGCGAGATCGGGATTGGGCTTCTCACGGAAGCGGATGACCTCCCAAGCAGAGAGATCATTCATGCCGCCGATGCCGGCCTTACGGCCACGCTCGACATAACCGTAGCTGGGGCATGGCCAGGTGGGCTTGATGCCGACGGTGACGAGGTTGCCGCTGTTCTCTGCAGCGGTGGCGGCGTTCGAGAGCACGCGCTGGAACTCTGCCTTGTTTTGAATCAAATGGTCCGCTGGAAGCACGAGCATTGTGGCCATCGGGTCACGCGCGACAACCCAGCCGACGGCGAGTGCCACTGCGGGCGCGGTGTCGCGCTTCTCCGGCTCGGCGACGATGTTCTCCTTCGGGAGATCCTTCGCGATGGCGCGAATGCTGGCCTCCTGTTGCTTGTTGGTGAGAATGAGGATGTTCTCCTTCGGCACGAGGCCGTCGAGCCGCTCGATGGTGAGCTCAAGGAGCGTCTTCTCGCCGAAGAGCTTCAACAACTGCTTTGGCTGCGCATCACGGCTGATGGGCCAGAAACGCTGGCCGCTACCTCCGGCCAAGATGAGGGCATAACGTTTGGGGGGGGCGGACTTGCTCATGACGAGCGATTTCTTAGCTGGAAAGGCGGGCGCGGCAAATTCCTCTTTGGTCAATCGCTTCCCAAGGCTATGATGACCGCATGCAAGACACCACCCCCGTAGCGAGCCACGAGTCCTATGCGTCCATCATCGCCCCCGCCGCTGCGGGCTGTGCACTGGGCATTCTTTTTGGACGTGGCATGCACCGTGGTTCGTCGAATGTGATCGCGCTGGCGCTCCTGGCGGCCAGTGCCGTGGTGGCCGCGCCGGTGCTCACGGAGATCGTGCAGCGCACCGCCTATCGTCCGGGCAGCGAGCGCGGCAGTCGCCGCCGTCTGGAAGGCATCCGCAGCCACGGCATGCCGGACGCTGAGTCGAGCGAGTTTTTCACGATGGACACGCCAGAGGCGTTTCCGGCGGTGACGCGTTAAATATGGCGGAGAGGGAGGGATTCGAACCCTCGGTTGCCTTTCGACAACGTCTGATTTCGAGTCAGGTGCCTTCAACCACTCAGCCACCTCTCCTTTGCGTCAGCTCGCCGGAGGGTACCGCGTAAGTGGATGAATGCAAGGCGCGGCTTTACAATGAGTGCATGGATTTCAGAGCTACGCACCAAAACGGTGGAAAATGCGGTGGGCAGCTTGAGTCTGTAGAGCGGGGTCGAGGGCGCAGCGTTTGCGCAAGAAGCGGACGCTGACTTTTACCCCGCTGCTCTTGAGCACTTGGGTCGATAGCTCGCGCAGCAGCGTGAGGATGGCGCCCATCGCTGACCCAGGCGCGCAGGAGGTGCAGGTCTTATTTGCTCATTTCATGCGTAGGTCCTGCCATGCCTCCCCGAGAAATCTGCAAAAAACCGTGCCCCAGCCTCGTGTCCTCCATACTACTGACATGAAATCTTCCCGTCGTCACTTCCTCCGTGGCACTGGCGTGGCACTCGGCCTGCCGTGGCTGGAGTCGTTCTGCGCTTTCGGAGCCGAATCGGTTAAAAACAACACCGCGCCGCGTCGTCTTGCCGTGTGCTTCACCGGCAATGGCGTGAATCCGCATCACTGGGGTGCGGCCATGGGCGCGAACGGCATGGAGCTCATGAAGACGCTTTCGCCGCTCGAAGGGCTCAAGAAGCATGTGAACGTCTTCAAAGGCCTGTGGAATCCGACGACCGTCGAAGGCGAAGGCGGCCACTATCCGAAGATGAACGTGCTCTGCGGCCTCAAGGTGAAAAAGACCACCACGGATGTCGAGGTCGGCACCACGATGGACCAGCTCATCGCCGCGCACACCGGCAAATTCACGCCCGTGCCCAGCGTCGTGCTCGGCACCGAGCGTCCGAGCTACAGCACCGACAGCGGCTTCACGTCGATTTATTCCGCCTACATCTCCTGGAGCACGCCGACGACGCCCTCGCCGAAGGAAATTTTCCCCCAGCAGGCCTTTGACCAGCTCTTCGACGACGGCAGCAAGCGCAAGCGTGACAAAAGCATCCTCGACCTCGTGCTCGAAGACGCCAGCAGCCTCAAACCCAAGCTCAGCAGCCGCGACAAACAAAAGCTCGACGAATACCTGACATCCGTGCGCGAGATCGAGCAACGCGTCGAGCTCGCCGAAAAAATCAGCCAGGCCGAGACGAATGGTCAAGGCTGGCAGCCCACGGTCAAAACGGTCACCCTCGGCCGTCCCGTCGCCGGCATCCCCGCCAGCAGCGAGGACCACCTGCGCCTCATGTTCGACATCATGCTCCTCGCCTTCCAGATGGACCGCACCCGCGTCGCCACCTTCATGATGAACAACGACCTCTCGAACATGCGCTTCCCCAGCCTCGACGGCATCAGCGGCGGCATCCACGAGCTGTCGCATCACGCCGGCGATGAGCACCGCCTCAGCATGTACCAGCGTGTGAACGAGCATCAGGTCAAACTCTGGGCCGAGTTCCTCGCCAAGATGCAGGCCACGAACGAAGGCGAGCGCACCCTGCTCGAAAACAGCATGATCCTGCTCACCAGCAGCCTCATGGACGGCAACGCGCACGATTCGCGGCAGCTCCCTGTCGTCCTCGCCGGCGGTGGCGGCGGCACCATCCAGGGCGGCCGCTTCCACGACCTCAGCAAAGACGAAAACCGCAAACTCTGCCGCCTCCACATCGCCCTCATGGACCGCATGGGCGTCCACACCGGCCACTTCGGCGACGCGGAAAACGCGCTGGCGATTTGAACGTCGTTCGGCTTTCCAAAGTAGAGTCGAAGTCTGTCTTTTGATTACTGGAAGTCTCATTCCGCAGAATCGGGAGACAGTGTTTCATATCTTGGCAAAAGCTGGGTGTGGCACAGACATCCTTGTTGCGTTCAACAAGAGCCAGATGCTCGAAGCCAGCGGCTTCGAGGCCTAGAGCTAAACCGCCCGCACCTGAGAACAGTTCAATCGAACGCATGGCGATCTTTTGTCATGCTTGCTCCCAGGGGTCGAGTTCATTTCTCTCTGGGCATCATGTTCTGCTAGGTCCCATCCCTCGTTCGCAATCCTTGCGTTCGCTGTCATCCCACCTTTGATGCGCGCCTAACTTTGAACTGAAAGACACATCATGGGCGCACAATGGAAACAGAAATGGCGGGAGCTGGCGGCTGACCAGAAGGGGAAGATCACGGGCAAGCTGGTGCGCGAAATCCAGGTGGCGGCGCGTCTGGGCGGACCGCATCCGGAGTTCAACGCACGACTGGCGGCAGCAGTGGCGAATGCAAAGAAGCAAAGCGTGACACGCGACACGATCGAGCGTGCGATTGCGAAAGGATCGGGCACGGGACCTGATGCGGTGCAGTATGAGACGACGATCTATGAGGGCTTCACACCACACCGCGTACCGGTGGTCGTGGAATGTCTCACGGACAACAACAACCGCACGTCCTCGGAGATCAAGGTTCTGTTCCGTGCCGGCAGCGTGGGAAAGGTGATGTGGATGTTCGATCACATCGGCCTGGTCGAGGCGCATCACGCGGACAAGTCGCTCGACATCGAAGTCGCCGCGCTCGAAGCCGAGGCGGAGAACGTGGAACCGATGGACATCGAAGATGAAGAAGCGGCAGGGCACATCGGCGCGCGGTTTTTCACGCAGACGACGACGCTGGATGCGGTGACGAAGGCGCTGAGAGCTGCGGGCTGGGTGATCACGACCTCGGAGCTGAGCTATGTGGCGAAGGAGTATCCGGAACTGACGGATGCGCAGCGTGACGAGGTGACGAATTTTCTGCAAGCGCTCGATGGACATGATGATGTGCACCGGGTGTATGCGGCGATGAAATAATGACGAATGAGTAAGTCCGAATGACGAACGAATGCCGAAGCTCAAATGACGAAAGAGGCCTGCGTCGTTGGTCATTGGGATTTGATCCGTCATTCATCATTCGGGCTTTGCCATTATTCCTGATCTTCGCGGTGGTGTCGCTATGTGGCTGCAAGAAGAGGGCGGCTGTGAAGGCAAAGGCGGATGTGCCGGTGGTGGTGAAGCCGACGTTGATCACCGAGGCGGCACGCTTTGGTCTGGCGGGGCGTGTGCCGGCTGACGTGGAGTTTTGCGTGAGCAGCGCGGGGTTGAAGAAGCATGCGGAGGCGCTGAAAGCATCGCGCTGGTGGCAGGAGATGGCGGCGCTGGTGGAGGACAAGATGCAGGTGGCTGACATGGCGGCCTGGCCGTCGGTGGAGGAGGTGTTCGTGGCCTTCGGCAAGGGAGGCACGAAAGGAATCACGTTGCTGCGGCAGTTGAATGATCTTTACAACGAGACGGCGTATCGCGGGATGATGAGCGGTGGTGTTTTGAAGGGATTGGGGACGCAGTTTGACGCGGGGAAGATGATCGAGGCGGCGCTGAATGACGCGCAGGTGCTGGAGGCGCTGATCGTGTGGCTGGAGCGTTTTGAAATGCCGCCGGTGATGGTCGGCGTGGCGTCGCCGGAGCCGGAGAAGGTGCTGCAGAAGTTCAGCAATGAGATGCGCCTGTCAGAATGGCTGGGGGATGCGCCGCAGTCACGCATCGTCACGACGCAGGGCGAGCAGATCACGGTGCATGAGATCGCGATGGAGCAGATTCTGACAGTGGAGCGGCGGCGTGAGTGGATGGAGACACTGGCGAAAGCGGTGCCGATGACGGCCGAGATGCGGGATCGCGTGGCACAAGGAATGGATGTGCTTTCAAGGAAGAAATGGGTGCTAGCGATGGGTCTAGGCAAGGAGCGGGCGTATGCGGGGCTGGCGAGTTCGACGGATCAAGTGCGTCTGGCGAACGGGGTGGAGGATTCGATGCTGTCGAGGCCGGAAATGCGTGCGTTGGATGCAGATGCGGTGAAGAGCCTGGGATTGGTCGCGTGTTGGGATGGCGTGTTTTTGGACGCGTTGCAGTCGGACGAGCCGTTCCAGCCGATGGTGCGTGGTTTGCTGGCGGGATTGAGGAGCGAGAGGATGTTTGCACGGGCGGCGCAGTCGTTGCAGCCGGTTGTGACCGAGTTGGCGACGGCGGAGCGTGCTTGTTACCGTGGGGAGTACACGAGTGGGGCTGCGGTGGCGTGGTGGGATGGCGGATTGCAGTTGGACTGGATCGGTGGCATGTCGGCGACCTCTGCGGATGCGTGGTCAAAACCGTCCATGTTCACGCGGTTGCTGGACGCTGAGCCGGTCGTGCTGGGTGTGGCGGGCGCGGGTACCTCCACAGGGAGCGGACGTGTTTACTTTGAGACGTGGATGAAAACGGCTCACGCGGTGGCAGTGGAGCTGATCAAAGCAGGAGTGGGAGGTGAGCAAGCGGAGCAGATTTTGAAGGAGGCGGAGGCGGGGATTGTCCCAGGCGTGATGGATGTTTATGAGGGGGCGAAGACGATCTGGCAGAAAGGATTGGGGAGTGAGGGTGCGTGGCTGGTCGATATGGGCGGAAAGATGCCGACGCTGCCGGGACTGCCGCCGGGCGGCGAGGCATTGCCGCTGCCGCGTTTCGTCCTGGCGCAGGAGCTGAAGAACCGCGAGCTGGCGGGTGTGGCGTGGCAGAACATGGAGGTCGCGCTGCGAAAACTGCTCAAGAGCGTGCCCGCGTTACAGCCGGTGGAGCTGCCACAAGTGATCACGAGGCGGCGTGGAGATGTGACGAGCTATGTGTTCGCCCTACCGTTTGGGTCGGAGGATCTGACGCCGTGTGTGTCGCTGACCGACCGGTTGCTCATGCTCGGCACGTCACGCTCACAACAGGATCAGATGTTCGAGAATGCAGGCCAACAGGGCGCTCTTTTATGGCCGGGGAAGCGGATGAAGGTGAACTGCACGAAGCTGCGTGAGTTCTTGAAGATGTTTGCGAAGGTCCGCAGCCAGGGAGGGGGCGACGGGTCGGCTTTGAAGGCGGTGGTGAGATGGCTGGAGCCGTTTGAGGTGATGGAGTGGCGGATGTGGGGAGAGGGTGGCGTGGGGCGCGGCACGATGTCGTGGGAGATGCACGATGTGAAGGGATATGACTGACGGGTGAGCTGATCTTCCGGTTTTTCTCATCCGGGATGGCGGAGAGGGGAGAGTGGTGATGAGATCACTTGGGCGACACGGGCGCGGGTTCAGCCTGTGGCTGCCAAGTGAGGGTGCCGTTGTCGTCGATGAGGTAAATGACAGGGATGGATTTGCCGCCGGGTCCGTCGGGCTGGAAGCGCCCTTCGGCGTCGAAGTTGAAGATGCGTGCTTTGGTGTGGCGGATCCAGCCAGCGAGCTTTCCGCTGCCGGGATCGTAGCGATAAACGTCGCGCCATTGCTTTGGCGTGGTGAGGCGCGGACTGACGTAGGCAGGAGCGGTGGAGCGCTCGAGGACGTCGGGGAAGAGTACTTGGCTAAGGAGGGTGAGATTGAGGCCGCGGAGCATGTGGCGTTCGCCGAGGGAAAGTTGGTCCGGGGGTGACATGGTGTCCACTTGGCCGGTGGCGTTCTCAATGAGGACGCCTTGCATGATGAGACGGTGCAACTCGGCACGGACGTCGGCGAAGGCGGATGATTTGGGCGATTGGGCGGCGAGCTTGCCGAACTCGCGCTGAAGGCCGATGTAGAGCGTGTGGACGCCTGCGATGGTGTTGAGCACCTTGTGGATGACGTTGCGTGTGGTGAGGTCGGACGCGTCGCCGACGCGGTGCTTCAAGGCGGCGCTGATTGCTTCGCCGAGTTGTGCCCTGAGTTTTTCGGCGGTCTCTTTGCTGCTGTCACTGCCTTCCAAGGCAGCGAGTGCGTCGGCCTGTGGTTTGAGGGCGAGGTATTGTTCCTGCAAGGCAGCCCGCTCGATGGGAGGGAGGATCTGGTCGAGCAGCCGACCGCGGAGGTTGGTGTCCTTCATGCTGAAGGCGAGGAGGATTCTCAGCCAGCGCGGGTCGGTGTCGGTGGTGGGCAGGCCGAAGTCGGGATTGTGCGTTTGATAATGGATCTCGGAGATGCGGCCCTTTTCGTCATAGAAATGCATCTCGTTGGGGAGCATGTAGAAGCTGATGATGGCTGGGGCGCTGATGCTGCCATTGTCAGCAAAGATGCCGATGTCGATGCGATGGCTGCGAATGCCTGTGGGGGTGATGACGGGAGGTGCCCAGCGCACGCGGATGCGCATCCCAGGTTTGCCCTCATTGCTTTCGATGCGGACGAAGCGCGCGTCGCCTTGGAGGATCTGCGCCCGCATGGAGACCGGGCTTTTGGCTGGGTTGATGGTTTTGCCAAAGCTGATAAGCATGTCGTGCTCGGCTTCGTTGCCACGCAGAATGCGTCCGATGGAGACGGGTGTGTCAGAGAGTTTCCACGGCCAGTTGCCGTTGATCTCGAAGTAATTTTTGCCTGGTTCGATCTGTGTCTCCTCGACGATCTGCATGATGACAACCGGCGGGATTTTGTCCGGCGTCATTTCGTGTGCGATGCGGATCATCTTCACCTCGTCGATCTGCGAGCCATCAAAGACGGGCGGATGGGCCTTGCCTGTGAAGTAGTCCTCGGGGGCCTGCACCATCTTGTTAGAGCGGCGGAAGATGGATTGCAGCGTGGGCGCGAGGATGCGCTGTCTGATGACCTGCTCTTGCGTGTCAGGCGGCAGCGCGGCCGTGGCGGCGAGCAGCGCCTGAAGGAACGGTTGGTCGGTGTAGGATGAGCCCTGTGAGATGAGCAGCGCAGGCGTGTTTAGCGGCAGAAGATCGCCGTAGCCACCGACGCCGTTGGCACCGATGTCGTAGTCCTGATGCTCGGGATAAACGAAGAGGTTGTTTGAAAAGTACTGCTGAGCGAGGAAGCGGTTGCCGCCGGGATCCATCATGTAGAGCCGCGGCAGGCAGCCGAGCTGGGTGGCGGCGGATGCCATGGAGCAGTTGCCGAGCGTGGGGGTGGAGCGGATTTGGGTCGCGGCACCTTTGTCGTTGTCCGTACTTTTGAAGACTTGCAGCAGCGGATACTGGCTGGTGTTCAACGGCGAGTGCTGGCCGTCGCGATTCTCATAGGTGATGGCTTTGAGTCCTGCGGCGGTGCCGTTAGCGAACCATTCGTTGAGCTGGCGGCCAATTTCGTCCGTGCGCGTAGTGACTGGCTCCGCAAGGACGATGCCTGCGCCTAGCGTGAGAAACGCGAGGAAGCGCCCTGTGGTCGTGAGGGTGTGCGACACATGGCATTCTCACGGCGGCCAATGCGCTTCGCAAAAGGAATGTGATCGCCCCTCAGTTCGATCAACCTTCTGATGTGGCGAGCGGGAAGCGGAGCTTGATCTCTGTGCCGAGATCGGGCCTGCCCTGCACAAATAGCTGGCCGCGCATCTGTTCGGCGAACACCGCGAGGATTTTGAGGCCAAGGCCATTGCCCTCGCCCGGATTGAAGGCGGGGGGCAGGCCCACGCCGTCGTCGCTGATGACGAGCTCGCCGCTGGCCTGGGCATAACGCAAGATCGTGGTGATCCGGCCTTGGCGTCCATGCGGGAAGGCGTGCTCGAAGCTGTTGGAGAGAGCTTCGTTCAATGTGAGCGCGAGCGGCATGAGCCACTCAGGCTGGATGGGGCCCTCCTGGATGTCCAAACACACTCCGATCTGCTCTTCCGGCGATTCATGGCAATGGCGCAGATGCGAGATGAGGTCACGGGTGAAGTCCCCAAATGTGTCGCCTTTGCCGAGTGCGATCTGGTACAGGTGCTGGTGCAGCGCGGCGATGGCGCGCACACGGTTTTGGCTGGAGTGCAGCGCGTTGCGGGCGTCCTGATCACTCACACCATTGATCTGCATGTTCAGCAGGCTAGAGATGATCTGCAGGTGATTTTTGATGCGATGATGCGTCTCGGTAAGTAGCAGTTTTTCGCGTTCAAGATCGACGACAGGCCAGCGCTGGCTGGAAGGGGAGACGACCTGGTAGGCAAAAGGCACGGCGGCCTGCAAAGACTGTGCTGGGGCCGTGGCGGCTTGAGTGACGGCTTCGGCTGCTTCTTCTAGCGGCGATTCATGGGCGATGATCTCAAAGCCACCGTCCTCAAGCTGGCGTGCGCTGGTTTTCAAAGTGCCGCGCCGACCATTGCTACCGAAGAGTGGAAGTTCGACGATGCTCTGCGGATCTGCCGTCATCTGCATGAGATCCGCGTAGAAGCCTGTGGCGTCAGAAGGGCGGAAGAATGGATGCAGAGGACGTCCTGCGGCCTCTTCGACAGCGAAGACATGACGGGCGAGAGAGGACCAAGTGCGCACGCGACCGTTAGCATCGGTCGTGAGGAGCAATTGAGGCCCGGCGGGTTTCTCTACGCTTGAGCATGGCGCGGGTGTGGGCTCCACACATGTCGGCGGAGCCTGGGGAGCGGGCGCGAGCACTTCCTGCAGATAGTGGATGGTGCAGTGGGCGTCCCCGTGGGCATCAGGCACGGAAGCTAGATGGAGAATGGCTTGCGTGTGGGTGCCGTTCGTCTGTTTGATGCGAACACCCAGCGCCTCGGCTTGCCTGCCGCTTTTTTGCAAGGCGCGCAACGTGTCCCGCCGCGCTGTCGCGCTGTCGGGTTCAAGCCACGCGTCGAGAGGATAACGCCGGAGTTCCGACTTGGGTTGGCCCAGCAGTTTTTCGGCGTGCTGGTTGACCTCGAAGATGACACCGGTCTTGTCGGTTAGTACGACCGCCACCGGGCTGCCAAGAAGCAGTGCGCGCAACTTGGCCTCCATGCCGCGCAACTGCTCTTCATGCCGCGTGTGCTCGGTAACATCCTGAATGCTGACCAGCAGCCCGCCGCCGGGCAGGGCGACTGGATGGAACTCAAGCTCCTTGAGAAGCCCGTCTGCCGTGGCGAGCGAAACCGTGCGCGTAAGTTGGCGACGCCAGATGCTTTCACGCCAGATGAGCGTGACTTGCTCGCGGTGTTCATCTGTGGGGCAGGCGTGCGCCAGCCAGTCTTCGACGGTTTGCTCCTTTTCAAGCGGACGCCCCAACAGCCGGGCCAGACGCTCGTTTTGGAACACCGGTACACCGCGGTCATCAAGAACGAACACGCCACAAGGGACGCTTTCCAGATAACCACGCAGCCGCGCCTCACGCCGACCGAAGGTGTGCTGCGCCTCCGTGAGGGTGCGCAGCTCCTGCCGCACTCGTGAGAGTTCGCTCTCCATGCGTTGAAGCTCAGCCGTGTTTTCCGTTGGGGGTGCGGCGGCAGGAGGGGGCGACACCGGCATCTGAAAGGTGACACGCGTCACTGCTTCCGAGGCTACTTGGGGGGGCAGGCCCAGCAGCATGAACTGCCGGTGCGCGGGAGAAGTCGATTTCTGCGGCAGCATGGATGCCAGCCAGCGTGCGGGGGCTGGCGATTCGTCAGCAGAGCCGGGGCGCACTGTGATGACAGGTGCCTGTCCGTCGCCTTCTGTGAGCCGCGACAAGACTTCGAGCGTTTGCTGGCGCAATGTGCTGAAATCACGACCTGCACTAAATATTTCCCAAAAACAGGTAACGCCTTCGTTGATGCCTTTGTCCAGCGCCAGATGAAAGGCCGCAGTGTTGGCGCTGAGAATGACTGCGTTCTCATTCACCACGAGCATGGGGAGCCCGCAATCCACAGGCTCCGGGTGTTTCATCGGAGTTTCTACCGTTTCCTGGCCTGGGGATGTTATGGGAGCTGCTGTCTCGTCTGAAGTTGAGGGGCGCGCCGGGCCGAATTTCTCGCAAGTAACCATCAGGCCGCCGACCGAAGCATCGCGTTTTTTTCGCCACGGTCTCACTTCCCAGCGGTAGATCAAAGGGCTGCCATCAGGTCCGCTGAGCGAGTCGTGCTCACTGCGCACAATATGGCCTTGCAGGGCACGCTCGTAAACTTGCCGCCAACCAGGATGCAGGCCCGGAAAGATTTCATACTGGCTGCGCCCCACCAGCGGCTGCACTTGTTGTAGGCCAAATTCCTGAATCCATTGCCGGTTGGCCAGCATGTAGCGCATAGCACGGTCAAACATGGCCATGGCGACGGGAGCGTTTTCAACAAGGACTCCCAGCACCAATTCCATGTCCTCCGGATCGGAGCGGCCTACTTCAAATGATGCGGGACCGGCCTCGCAGTCTTCATTCCGTGATTGTACCAATGGCGCGGTCTGCGCCTTGGGCTGAATCACGTTCTTGAGTACGGACGAAGGCATGGGAAGATTGTTTCGAGAAATTTAAAAATTAGCCTTTCTCAAGTTATCAACAAGGCGAAAATACAGAGAATTGCGTCGCAGATTAGACAATTACTGCGCCGAGTGTCCAGTTCCTTCAACCAAGCCTTCGCGAATTCACTCACGGTGATACGGTTCGCCCCGCAGGATACTGTAGGCGCGATAGATTTGCTCTACTAGCACGACCAAGGCGATGTCATGCTGCAAAGTGAGCGACGATAAGGACCAGCATGTATGCGCTGACTGGCGAAAGCTTTGAGAATGCCCGTCTGCGCCACCAATCACGAGGCAAATGCGCTTTCTTGCTGATAGTTCCTCCTGACCGATCCATCGTGCCAGCTCAATACTGCGCATCTGCGTACCACGCTCGTCGAGCAGCACCCGCAGCGAATCCGCACATATAGCCTCAATCTGTCCCTCAACCTGCTCTCTGGCGGCTTCTTTGATCACGCGATGTTCAAAGCGACTGTATCGCCCCAGCCGCTTCCAATACATCTCAACCGCTGCTTTTACCCATGGGCTGGCTGGCTTGCCGACTGTGATAAGGCACCATTGCATGAGAAGGAGGAAAGCAGAGCGGGCGAAAGCACAAGGGTAACCTGATATTATGAATATTAGAAAATTGGTTGTAATTGTTACATATCCTTGCCGTCGTTGTTGTTGCATAATTTAAAAAGTTCGATAAAATGAGAGTGCTAATTCAAAAATTAACCGTTCCCGCTCACCTATGTTCCAAGCACCTCCGAAAATGGTTCGTCTCTCTGCGGTCAGCCTTGCCACATTCATGATCGCATCTTGCGCTGTTCCGCCACGTCAGGCTTGGCAGCAAATTCAAACGCGAGGCCTGATTCCCTATTTGGTACATGAAAATCGCCCTCTAAGCACCAACACGAAACCTCAGGCGCTAGTCCAGAACACCCCTGTCCTCCAAACCCCCGCCAACACCGCTGCTGTCGTGGGGCCGGAGCGCCCCTCTACTCCTCCGCCTTCCATGTTGAATGCCGCCAACATGCCTGTCGCTCAAGCAGTTTCTGATCTTCCGGGTTACGTCCGCACTCCATTCACCAATCCTCCACGTTTGGTGGATGTGCGTGGAATGGCTCCCGGCTCCAAAGTCGTTTGCCCCTACACCCAGCGCCCATTTCTTGTGCCTGGTGGTGTGAGTTCCACGTCTAACGTGGCTTCTACTCCAAGCCGCCCCAAGACCACCCCTCCCGAGCGCCCGCGCACGAAGCCGGTCGAGAAGAACAGCAATGTAGCGGCGATGAACAGGTCGGCTCCCAGTGCTCCGTCCACATCCACCCCAAGCCCTTCTCCCGCCGTTGAACTGCCTTACGGCACCCCTATTGCCGGTCGTCCGGGCTTCGTGAATAGCCCTTACGCAGCCAAGCACCAGTTGGTTGATGTCACCGGACTTCCTGTTGGAATGGAAGTGAAATGCCCCTACACCGGCAAACTCTTCCGCGTGCCTCCACAATAAATTCGCCTTCCATCTTTGACTCAAAATCGCGTGAGAGGCATCTCACGCGATTTTTTTTGTGGGCTGTTTCCTCATTTCATGTGCAGCACGGACATGGCTGCACGAAATGACCTGGCGCGATTTCCTTGAGCGTGAGATCCATGTTCACGCTTTGCTCCCACTTCAGGTGCTTCATGCGATGGCCGAAGGCGCAGCCCGGTGGCGGATTGATCGGTGAAGGCACATCACCTTTGAGCAATTTGCGTTCACGACGCTTCGTGGGATCGGCGACGGGGATCGCTTCAAGCAGCGCCTTGGTGTAGGCGTGGCGTGGATTTTGATAAAGTTCGGCTGCAGGGGCAATTTCGACAATTTTGCCGAGATACATCACCGCCACGCGGTCACTCATGTGCTGCACGACACTGAGGTCATGCGCGATGAAAAGGTAGGCGAGTCCGAAGTCGCGCTGCAGCTCCAGCAGCAGATTCAAGACCTGCGCCTGCACGCTCACGTCGAGCGCGGAGACCGGCTCGTCGCACACGATGAGCTTCGGCTTCAAAGCGAGCGCACGCGCGATGCCGATGCGCTGCCGCTGGCCGCCGCTGAACTCGAAAGGATAACGATGTGCTGCGTCGGCGGGTAAACCGACACGCTTGAGCAACTCGGTGGCCCATTCACCGCGTTCTGCCCGCGTGCCCATCTTCTGGATGATGAACGGCTCCTCCAAAATCTGGCCGATGGTGTGCCTTGGATTCAGCGACTCAGCGGGATCCTGAAAAACCATCTGCATGTCGCGACGGACCGTGCGTAAGGAACCCTGCGGCTGCGTGGAGATGTCGTGTCCGTTGAATTGAATGCTGCCAGCCGTCGGTTTGAGCAGGCGCACGACGGATTTTGCCACCGTGGACTTCCCGCAGCCGCTTTCGCCGACGAGGCCCAGTGTCTCGCCAGCTTTGAGATCAAAGCTCACGCCGTCCACCGCCTTGCAAGTCGCCTTCGTCGTGTAAAACACGCCGCCGCGCACCGGAAAGTGCATTTTGAGATTCTGGACGGTGAGGAGACTCATGAGGCAGACAGTTGATGGGCGAAACATGTGCAGGCTTCGACGCCGTGACCGTTACCACAGTCTTTCCATGGCTGGCGTTGCGTCAAAACATCGGCGCTGTGTTTATTCGGGCAGCGGGAGGCGAAGCGGCAGCCAGCAGGCATGTCTTTGAGGCCGGGGACCATGCCAGGGATGACGGGCAGTGGCGTCTTCGGTGGATGATCGAGCTTTGGCAGGCAGTTGATGAGACCCTGCGTGTAAGGATGCAGCGGCCTCGTGAAAATCTCATGCACTGGACCGCGCTCGACGATGCGGCCGGCATACATGACGGCCACATCATCGCAGGTCTCCGCGACGACGCCGAGATCATGTGTGATGAGGATCACGGCCATGCCGGTCTCTTGTTGGAGGCGCTTGATGAGGTCGAGAATCTGCGCCTGCACGGTGACGTCGAGCGCGGTGGTGGGCTCGTCGGCGATGAGCACCTTCGGATGGCAGGAAAGCGCGATGGCAATCATCACACGCTGACGCATGCCGCCGCTGAGTTGGTGCGGATATTCGTTCACGCGCTGTTCCGGTGCTGGAATGCCGACCCATTCCATGAGTTCGACCGCGCGCCGCAATGCTTTATCTGGCGGCATCGGCTCATGGAGCTGGATGGCCTCGATGATCTGCCTGCCGACACGATGAACGGGGTTCAGCGCGGTCATCGGCTCCTGGAAAATCATCGCGATGTCGTTGCCGCGAATCTGGCGCATTTCCTCGATGGGCAGCTTCGTGAGGTCGTGGCTTTCAAGCCGCACTTCGCCGCCAAGGATGCGACCGGCGGGCTGTGGGAGCAGACGCATGAGGCTCAAAGCCGTCACGCTCTTGCCGCAGCCGCTTTCGCCCACGAGGCCGAGCGTCCTGCCCGGCTCCAAGGTGAAATCGACATCATCTACTGCGGTGAGGAGACCTTGCTCGGTCTGGAATCCGACGCGGAGATCGCGCACTTCGAGAAGCGGGGCGGGCATCACCTAGTTCCTCCTGTTTTGAGGTTGTGATCGAAAACGAGGTCTGTTTCGGGGAAGGTTTTTCCTTCGCGCATGGCATCGAGCGTCTCCTGCTTCACGCTTTCGTCGATCCAGTGGACGTGATTGGAGAGTGGCAGTTCGCTGACGGCGACGTTGAAGGTTTTATCCGGCCATTTCACCCAGCGCCAGTAGGCCGCGCGGTAATAGTTCTGGTCATACGCTGGTATCCACGGTGCCTCGTCGTGGATGATCTGGTCCGCGCCCCAGGATGCCTTGCGAATCTCCTCGATGGTCGTGGCGCGGCGCTCATCCTCGCAAAATTTGTCCATGCGCGGATCGGCGAAGGAGCAGAGATTGTTCGTGTTCGGGCGCGGCGTTTTGCCGTCCTCCATGAAGGCGTCCTTCGAATGCCACGCTTGGTAGTGATCAGGAATCGGCGGCGTGACGCTGAAGGCCACGGAAGCGATCTGATGCTTCTTTTGCGTGGCTTTTTGGAAGTAGGCGGTGCCGTCGAGACCTTCGAGCTTGTATTCGACACCGGCTTTGACGGCCTCCTCTTTGAGACGCTGCATGACCTTCTGGATCGTGTCGGTCTTGCGGTGCAGGATCGTCAGCGAGAGGCGTTGGCCCTTGTCATTTACGAGGATGCCGTCATTGCCCGCCTTGGTGTAACCCGCCTTTGCGAAGTGCTCGCGTGCCTTTTGCACGTCGAACGGCCGCGACTGAATTCCCGGCGGGTCACCGATGAGTGGAAAGCCCTGACTGAAACAGCGCATACGCTCAAAGTCTCCGCGTAGGTCGAAGTCGATGACTTTTTGGTAGTTCGTCGAATAGCAGAGGCCGAGACGCACCTCTTTGTTGTTCAGCGGTGGGATAGCGCAGTTCAGCCACAGACCGGCGTGGCTGCCAGGCCATACGTTGTAGAACTTGGCCTTGTGGATGTAGCCTTTGTGAACCTCTGGCACTTCGAGTTTTTCATACCAGTACTCGGGGATGCCCATCATGAGCTGTTCCACATCGAGCTCGCCTTGGCGGAAGAGCTCCAGCACTTTGTCCTGCAGGCGGATGACGCGATAGACGATGCGATCGACATTGAACCGGTTTTTGTAGAATTTTTTGTCCCGCGCCCACCAGTTCTTCACGCGGGTGAGGGTGACGCTGCGGCCAAACTGGATGTCCTCCTCACGGATCACATACGGACCTGCCGTCGGGCGGCAGCGCCACTGATAGCGCTGCTCAAAGTCGGGGCCGAACTCGCTGTAAAACTTCGCCGACATGGGAGAGGTGCTCACATAATATGGAGCGAGCGGCTTCGGCTCCGTGAGGGAGATGGACAGCGTGCGTGCATCGTAGCGGGTGATGTTCGCGTAGTTCGTGCCGTACCACTCGTTGCCGAAGGGGTTCTTCGGATACTCGCTGAGCTGCATGTAGAACTGGTTGAAAAAATCGTCCGCCTCGACCGGCGTGCCGTCGGAGAAGGTCGCGTCCGGGTCGATGCGGAAATAGACCGTGCGGCTGTCGGGAGACACAGCCCACTCCTTCGCCACGCAGGGGATGACGCGGCCTGTTTCGGGATGCAGGTTGATGAGCGCCATCTCCACATCGTCGTATTGATAGCCGCGGAAGGAGCTGTTGCTGTTCTCACCGAGCACGCGGAGCGTCGGTGGAAAGGAGAGGATGTAATCCCGCAGCGTGCCGCCTTTCTTCGCGTTCGCATCGCCGATCTCCGGCTCGTCCATGCCATTCTCCCATTTCAAATCCGCAGGAATGTCAGCCAGCGTCGCGAAAGTGAAGTATTCCGGCTTCTTCAACCGCTCGCGCACTTTGAGGAGTTCGGCCGCCAGCTCCGTTTTTTTGACCGCGTCGGCTTCTTTGGCAATTTGCACGCCCAGATCCTTCTCCTGGTCTTGCAGGCCGGTGAGCACCTTTTTGTTGTAGAAGCCCCAGAACGCCTCCCGCTCCTTCGTGCCGTCATAAGGCGGGAAATCAGCCGCATGTGCCGGAGAACGTAGGGTGGTGAAACACACGGCACCCGCAAGGATCACCCGCAAGATCGGAAAAGTGGGCCGGTGGCCTGGCGTGTTGGGAATGGCGGGCGTCATGGTTCTTCACCGACTTTTTTCAGAATGTGCTCGATCAATGTGCGGCTGGCTCTGAAACCATGCTGCGCGAGTTCATCCAGAACGGATTTCATGGTGTCCGGGAGAAGCCCGGCGTGATGGGCCTCAACAAGCACGCCGAGGAGTCCCACCAGCTTCACGCCGAGTCGCTCGGCAAGCTGGCGGCCTTCTTTGTCATCCAGCAACAGCAGATCAGCCTTCAATTCCTCGAACAAAGCAATGGCTTCCGCTTCTCCACGATCCACCTCGGCCGCGAGCATGTCGGCACGTTCTTGATGATTCAACGAACACACCACCAGCCAGGGGGCGTCCAGCACATGCCGGAGCACCGGCAGCGAAACCGCCCCATGTGCGAGTTCTCCGGCGACGGCAGGTGGGATGACCACCTCGCCATAAAGCTCTGCCAGCAGGGACTCGCGTCCGATCAACGCAAGATAGCAGAGGCTGGAGGTGTCCGAGACAATGATCACAGCCTGCCCAGTTGCTTGAGGGTGTGCATGTCCTTCTCGAACTCCTCCAGGGTGAACTCAAGCACCGGCAGGCCGCGTTCTTTTGCCATCGCCTCGAACTCAAAGAATCCAAGTCCGCACATGCGCCGTACCTGACTTGGAGAAAGGCGGTTTTGCGAATAGAGGGCGAAAGCCAGCTCGATCAGTGCCCCGCGCTCATCGAGGCCGGCTTGTCGGGCGATGGGGTCTGGAATGGCGACGGTCATGGCGGCAGTTTAACGTCTCGTCACTGGTAAGTCGTGAACTTTTTCGGATCGAAGGCCTCGCGCAACGCCTCGCCGACGAAGGTGACGAGCAGGAGGATGAAGACCATCGCGGCGAACATGGAGACGGAGATCCACAGCGCGCCGAGGTGGTTCGTGCCGTCGTCGAACAGCCAGCCCCACTGCGGATAGGTCTCCGGCAGGCCGAAGCCGAGGAAGGCCAGCGCGGTGAGGGATGCGATGATGCCTGCAACACTGAACGGAATGTAGGTCACCAGCGTGGCGAGCATGTTCGGCAGCAGATAGCGCGTGAGGATGCGCCAGGTGCCCGCGCCTTGCAGGCGTGCGGCGGAGATGTAGTCGCGCTCCTTCTCCTTGTAGGCCATCGCACGCAGCGCGTAGGTCAGCCCGGTCCACGAGAAAAGGCAGATCACGCCCAGCAGGATGACGAGATTCATCTCCGCCACGCTGACGATGCTCACCACGATCATCACGATGTAGAGAAAGGGCAGTTCCTCGACGATTTCGATGATGCGCTGCATGCCCAAGTCAAAAAGACCGCCGAAGAAGCCCATCAACGCGCCGATGGTGATGCCGAGGCTGTAGGTGAAAAGCAGATAGAGCACGATGGCCTTCAGATTGAGCTGCCAGCCGCCGAAAATCTGCGCCGCCACGTCCCAGCCACGACTGTCTGTGCCGAGATAGTGCCGGGCCTTCCACAGCGGCGGGATTGGCGGATAAAGTGCCACCTGATAATGGGTCACTGCCGTCTTCTTGAATTCTTCCTGCGACATTTCACCGGTCCATTTCTCACGCTCCATCGTTCCCGCTTTGTAGAAGGCAGAAAACGCGAGGCCGCCGTTTTTCGCGTAACCGAGTGACTCACCGTCCGGTACACCGCGCCGGAAACGTGTATCCGTGTGCTTCAGCGCGGGCATGTCGGCGTAATAGGTCTTTGCACGGCCGGAGAAAGGTTCGCTCCCGCCTGGTTGGAACCATTTCCCTTCCCGCTGCTCCAGCGTCATCGACTGCGCGGTGTCGGAGTCGAGCACCGGATCCCACGGCACGAGCGGCATGAGCACAAAGCCACGTTTGCCTGCGGCGAGTTTCTGTTTCAGTTCGCGGTAATTGACCTCCTGCTCGCCTTCGAGGCCGAATTCCTTCGCTTGATGACGTTTGGCGGTGAAAGCCGGAAAATACGTCTTTCCGTCGCAGCGCACCATCAGCGCCCGTTTGCCCACGATCACTTGGTCGAGCATGGCGATGGCAACCAGTGCCAGCAGGATGCGGAAGGACCACCAGCCGCGCTGGATGCTGCGGAAGCGGCGGAAGCGCTGCAATGTCACCGGCGTCCAGCGAATTTCCGGCGGCAGAAACAGCAGCCCCAGCACTCCACCCGCGATGAGCAGCAGCGATGAAAGCCAGCCAAACATCGCACCGCTGCTGAAAAACCACGATGCTGTCGGTAGCACAAGGCCCGCCAAGTGACCGATGATGGCCAACGTGCCGAGGGTGGTTGCGGTGATGGAGAGCTTGCGGTTCATCACTCAAATCGGATGCGTGGATCGAGACGTGCGGTGATCATGTCAGAGAGCACGTTGCCCAGCATGAGCAGCAGCCCGCCGACCGTGACGGTGCCCATGACGATGGGGTAATCCTTTTCCAGCAGCGCGTTGAAGCCCATGAGGCCGAAGCCGTCGATGTCGAAGATGCGCTCGATCAAAAAGCTGCCTGCGACGAGCACGGTGAGCGCCTGGCCCATCGTCGCGGCGGCCGGGATGAAGGAATTGCGCAGCGCGTGGCCGATCACCGCGTTTTTGTATTCCACACCCTTCGCCACCGCTGTGCGCACATAGTCGCTGGCGAGCTGGTCGAGCAAGTTGTTCTTCACCAGCATCGTCAGGCTGGCGAAACTGCCCACGAGGTAGCAGCACAGAGGAAGAATCGCGTGATGCAGCAAGTCGCCGATCTTGCCGAAGAAGCCGAGTTCGGCGAAGTCCGGACTCACAAAGCCCTCCAGCGGAAACCAGCGCAGCCGTGCGGCAAAAATCACCATTAGGAACACGCCGAGCACGAAACCGGGGATCGCGTAGCCGAAGAAAATGATCACTGAGGTCACAGTGTCAGTCGGGGTGCGGTGCTTGATGGCTTTCAGCACGCCCAGCGGGACGCAGACGAGATAGGTGAGGATGATCGAGGTCAGGCCAAAGAAGAGCGAGATGGGAAAGCGCCGCTTCATCATCGTCCACACGGGTTCCGAGTAGCGGGTGGAGTCGCCCAAGTTGCCCTGGAGCACGCCGGAGAATTTCGGCTGGTAGATGAGCGCGACATATGGCTGCGCCTTGTCGAGCTTCTGGCCAGGATTCGCCTTTTCCCATTCGGCCTTCTGCTTCTCCGGCGTGATGATGCGCGCGCGCCAGGATGAAACGTCCACATCTTCCGGTGGCACGATGATGGCATGGTCTCCGGCATCGCGCTTCACCACCAGCACCAGCGCCGTGCCGGGCAGTTTCACCTCGGCTTCCATTTTGCCTTCGGGGAAATCAGCGCGGGAGCGGTTGATCTCCTTCGGCCACACACCGAGCCAGGCCATGTAGGCGATGGGGAAGGGCTTGTCGTGACCGTACTGTTCCTGGAGCTTCAAGAGCTGCCCGGGGGTGAGTCCGCTGGATTGCTGGCGCGAGCTGCCGCCGCGCTGGCCGTCGTTTTTCATGCGTGCCTCCAGCAGTGCCTGCTCCATCGGCCCGCCCGGTGTGAAGCGGATGATGAAAAACACCACCAGCGTCATGCCGACCAATGTCGGCGGGATGAGCAGCAGGCGGCGGATGAAATAGGCGGTCATTCAGCGGGTTGGCGGCGGTCAGGCGAAAAATCTCCGACATTACGAGCGCGGAGACAAGGATTTGTGTGTGATTCGCGGGAAGTTGACAGAAACAGAGGCCGCGTGGATGGCTTACGGCGCATGAAACGCGTGATTTTGAGCGCAGCATTCCGCCTGTCATGGCTTTCTGCGGGCGTGCTCGGGCTTCAGGGCTGCGCAGATTCATTCGCCGTCAGGAACGAGGCAGTGCCTGAGGATTTGAAAAAAAAGCTACTCTCGCAGGCGGTGCCTTTGTCGGAGATCGGCGCTGTAAAAGCGGGTTTGAACGTGAGATCCCGCAGCATCCCGCCGCCAGAAGGCGTGCTCAAAGTGCCGATGTATTATGAGAACGGGGCCCCGTTCATCAAGATCAGCCTCAATGGTCAGAAGCCACGGAAGTTCCTGCTGGACACTGGCGCGGCTTTCAGCGTGTTCGATGCGGAGCAGGCCATCGAATACGGCATGCGCACCGTGCCACAGGTGCGCCCCACTATGGCGGGCGTGCATGGAAACGAGCCCGGCATGGCGGCGGTCATTCCCACACTGCAAATTGGATCTTGGAAGGTGGAGAACCTGCCGTGCATCATCCGCATGCAGCGCACCGCGTGGGGCTCGGGCATTCTGAAGGAACACATCGGCATCTCGGTGATCGGTGTGCATCTCGCCGCCCGGCACTGCAAATATCTGACCCTCGATTTCCTGAAGGAGAAGGTCGAGTTCGGTTTCACCCGCAGCTTCCCAGGGAAGACGCGCAGGTATATGCATCAAGCAAATCTAAATATGAGCCATGGTGTGCCGACGACGACACTGAAGTTCGGGCGGGTCACATGGGAGGCTGTGGTGGACTCCGGTTCGGTGTACGGCGTGCAGCTCAATCAAAGCATCGCCTCCCTGCTGGGCTACAAGAACGGAGGGTGGCATGTGAACGCCAATTACCTGATGACGGGCGTGGGCGGAGCGCAGACGCCCAAAGAGGCTAATGTGCGCGTGCTTGAATTCAAGGCGCTCGGCCTCTTTGGCTCTCAATATCCCTTCGCCGAGGTCGATGTGATGCCCGGCCCCTCACGCCTGGGCACCTACTTGCTGGAAGATTACCGCGTGACATTGGATTTCGAGCACAAGGTGCTCGTGGTAGAGTGGGGGTGATGCCCCCCGGCTCGGAGAAATCATCGGGACACTTGCCGCGCAATCTAGTCCCGAAACATCAGTTTCGGAAAAACCGCCGGATCGAATTCACTGCTCGATCGACCTTTTGCTCGATGACGCTCTTCGGTGGTGGCGCGGACGTGCGGTGCTTGGGCGTCGTACCTGCCGCTGTGGTGGCTTTCTTCTTGGCGGTTGTTGTCTTGGATTGGTGGGGTGCGGCGGCTTTTTTGAGCTCAACTTTGCCCGCAGGCCCAGCGCTAGTGATTTTCACCGCCGCATCGTTCTTTGAGCCGGGTTTTGCCTCGGTGACGATGGCGACGGCCTTGCGCACTTCTTCTTTGGGTGTCGCTGGTTTTGTTTCGGGCTTTGGCGTGGGTTTTACGACCGTAGGAACAGGTTTTGTTTCATCAGCCGGTTTGGAGGTGGCGGCGATGACGGGCGTGGATTCCTCCCGCACGAGGCCGGGTGCGCGGCCGTAGCCGTGGAAGTGCGACGGGCTTCCGGCTTTGGGGAGATTGAAGTCGAATACGCTTACGCCACTGCGGCGCTCGCCATGGAAGCTACGGCCGTCGCTGGCACCGAAGACGACGCGTTGGCCGCTCTTCCTGAGTTTGCCAAGGTAGATCATGACATGCGTGACGGGCAGCTTGCGCATTGTCTCGGTGGTGTTGGTCCAGAACAATAGATCGCCGGGCCTCAGATCGGCGAATTCGGAGCTGTCGAAGCCCGTGGCAGTGGGCGTGAGGTGGAGTTGTGTTTTCTTTTCCACCCACTGGCACATTTCGTCGGACTGACGTGGCACGTCTTTCAAGCCCTGGAAGTGCAGCATATGATACACGCTGCCGGAGCAGTCCATGCCGCCCTTCGCGGGATCGTGCGAACCGTAGAGATAGCCGAGTTCGAGACGTGTGAGCGCCAGTGCGCTCTGCACGAGGCTTTGGACTTGCTTCGGATATTGGTCGAAGTCGCGGAGATCCTCGATGCTGATCGTGGAGACGGCGGCTGGAGTTGGTTTCCCGATTTCGTCCTTCGGCGCAGGCGTCGATTGTTTGCCCACTTCCGCATGTGCGGACGAAATTACGGACAGCAGTACCAGCAGAAAGCGTGAGGGTGTGTGCATGGCGGCGGAGATACGGGCGTTGGACTGCGGTAGGCCTGGATTTGATCAACCATTCACCAATTTCAATCCCCACGCGATAACAACCGGTGTAGTGACGCAACTCACCACCGTCGTTGCGATCACCACCTGGACCGCCGTTGGCGCATGACCGCCATACATGCGCGCGATCATGATGTTGAACACTGCGGAAGGCATCGCCGCCTGCACGATGAGGATGCGCTTCAGCTCCGTCGTCAGCGGCAGGTAATGCGCCGCCGCTACGAACGCGAGCGGCAGCACGCCGAGCCGCAGCACCGGGCTGAGGACGGCTACCTTCCACTGCATTTTCTCCTGACCGACCAGATCCGCGATCGACGCGCCGATGAGCAGCACCGCCAGCGGCACCGCACACGCGCCGAGCATGCCGAAGGTGTTGTGCGCCACGCGTGGAATCCAGACATGCATGCCTGAGAAGTTCAGCGCCAATGAAACGAGAATCGTGATGACCGGCGCGTTCAGCACATGACGCCAGGGAGCTTTGTCGAAGCCCGTCAGCATGCCGACGCCCGCCGTCCAGCAGGCGATCTCCACGCCGAGCGTGAAGGTAAACAACACGCCAAGTGTGCCCTCGTCTGGAAACAACGCGGAGACGATCGGGATGGCCACAAAGCCGTAGTTCTGCAATCCACAAGCCACGCTGAACGTGCGGCGGCCCTCGCCACGCCTCAAGCCGATCAGCGGCGCCACGATATAAGTGAAGCCTATGCTGAGAGCGACGAGGGTGAAACCCAAACCGGCGGCGATGGCGACCGGGGTGACATTCATCACCGATGCGTTGCCCGCGACCCGCTCGACGATCAGCGCCGGCGTCAGCAGCATTACGACCAGCTTCATGAGGCTCGCGTCCGCTTCCGGTTTCAGCAGACCGGTGCGTCGTGCCATTGCACCCGCCGCCATCGTGAGATAGACCGGCACGGCCACGGAGAGAATGCTGAGGAAGTCGATGTTCGACATGCGCACTTTCAGCTAGGCGGTGATGCGACCGAGTGCAAGTCGTAGGCCGGATGTGTTTGGCGACCGCAGCAGCGCTGTCATCACGGTCGTCTTCGCCAAACTATCCGGCTCTGGCCGCGGCCGTCCGGCCTACCACGACTCATCCACGCTTCCACACCACCCACAGTTCCGGCGGCGCGGCCGCACGGTTCACCGGGCGCAGATGCTGCACCTCGAAGCGGCGGGAATCGAGCGTCGCAGCCCATTCGGCGATGTGACGACCTTCGTCGGCACCACCTTCGTGGCCTGGATAAACAGTGACGGTCAGCAGTCCGGAAGGCTTGAGCAGTTCCCGCGCTTCATGCACGGCGGTCATTGTAGTCTCCGTGTGTGTGATAAGCGTTTTGTCCGTGCCTGGCAGGTAGCCGAGATTGAACATCACCGCGCTGATCTTCCCATGCAGCTCCGCCGGCAAATGCGTGCGCATCGTCTCGTGCCCGGAGTGAATCAGCGTCGTCATTTCAGGCGGCACACGTTTCCGAGTTTCGATCAATGCCGCCTCCTGCACATCGAAGGCAAACACATGACCGCCCGGACTCACGCACTGAGTCAAAAACAGCGTGTCGTGGCCGTTTCCCATCGTCGCATCGACAGCGATATCACCGGGTTGCAGTCGATCTTTCAAAATCAATTGCGCCCACAGCACCGATGACGGCAAACCACCGTTTGGACTGGCGAGATGGGGCTTGGGATCGCTGTTCATATTGAATTTTGCTGCAAATCCATCTCCGCGTCGATGGCGGCACCATCAAGCAGATGTTCGATGAGATGGCGGGCTAGCCAAGGTGAACGCAGAGAGCCTTTGGAGCCGAGGCCGTTGAGGAAGGCGACGCGTGGATGCGCGGGATGCGTGCCCATCAATGCCTGCCGACCTTTGATGATGGGGCGCACGGCGGTCTGTGCGTCGATGATTTCTGCCGGGGCGCGCAGCAGGGTGCGCAACGTGGCTCCGAGTTTCTGAACCTGGCCGGGCGCAGGAGTGTGCGGATCGTTGAAGTTCCATTCATAGGTCGAGCCAGCACGCAAAGTGCCATCGTTGCGTGGCACGAGCCAGCAGGCGCGATTCACGATGCGTTTTTCGCCACGCAGGTCGGCCTTCGCGGTGAGGATCGTGCCAAGGGCCGATTGAAACGGCAGCCAGTCGAAGAACGGATGCTTCGCGGCGCTCCAGCCTTGCGCCCAGATGACATGGGAGAAACACCCGCCGTTCCAGGTGACGCCATCGGCATCGTCTTGCACATCTGCAGGCTGCACGTCGGCTTTGATCCACGAACCGAGTGAGTCGAAGAAGCGGCGGCTGGCTTGAAGAAACATGCTGGTGTCGAGCCAAGCGGCGTGGCGTTGTTGGAAGCCGCTCTGCGGATCGTTAAACACGTCAGCGCTCAATTCGGGCTCACGCGGATGAAGAAAACGCGGCATATCGGGGTCGCGGCGACGTTTGTGCCACTTGGCGATTTCTTGTTCGTTCTTGAGGAGGCGGACATAGCTGCGTGGGAAGAAGAAGCGCTGCTGCAATCGTTTGCCGCAGCCGCGATAGAAGCGCAGCGCGTCGCGATAAAACATCTCGTAGCGCCAGCTCACAGTCAGACGCATGCCTGTGATGGGAGTGATTAAACCCGCCGCCACTTTCGAGCAAGTGACCGGCTCGTCGCGATCCACAATGACAAACGGCAGGCCGCGCTCCCACAAGCGCCACGCCAGCGCGGTGCCCGCGAGTCCCTGGCCGATGATGAGGATACGGGGAGGCATTGGCACGTCTGGCCCGGATTACTTGCCGACCAGCTCCTGCATCAATGCCTTGAGCTTCTCGCCTGTCGCCACCGCCTTCGCCGCTGTCATGGGCTCTTTGCTGAGGTTCTGCCAGTCTGTGATGGTTTCCTCAATCGTGGCACGCACGCGGATGAGAAGGGGCAGCTCGCGCTTCTCACCGCTGATCTGGCTGAAGTCGGTGCGCATTTCCTGAAGCAAAGCCGGGGAGCCGCTGCTGATCGACACGGCTTCATTCTCCGGCGCGGCGATGATGACAGCGGAGACGATCTCCATCAGGCGCAAACCAACACCGATGTCGATGAGCAAGGCGAGATCCTCATCCTTTTGCTCCCGCAAGAGGCGCAGGGCCTCTTGATGACCATCGACGATTTCCTGGCGCAACTCCTTCCACGCGTTTTGCTCTGCGAGGTTGCCCTGCGTCATGAGGCGAGGCTGGAGTTTCTCACCGAGACCCAGTGTGCGGCAGTAGCTGAGCACGTCCTGGTTGTTGTTGCGGAATTGTTGTGAGTCGCCTGCCTGGAGCACGAGGAAACAGTCACCCAGCAATGTTCCGAGGATCAGCGCCGTGCGGTTGCGGTCTGCGGGCGGTGTGGGCGGCGGCGGGCGGAAGAGCAGACGCCAGCGTGCTTTGGTGTGTTGGCTGACGGCGTCGAGAAAATCTGCCGCAGTCAGATCCGCCGGCGCTTTTTCGTCAGGCGTGTCATCAGCCGCGAGGCGCACGTCCGACATCAAGCACGCGATCATCCCCAGCACGATGAGGCTGATCATGCGGGTGAATCGGAGGAGTGGGGGTGGCATGCGGGATGGCACAGTATTACTCAACGGTGACGCTTTTCGCCAGATTTCTCGGCTTATCGACATCGCAGCCGCGGGCGACGGCGGTGTAGTAGCTGAGCAATTGCAGCGGAATGACATTCAGGATCGGCGTGAGGTAGCTGGGGCAGTCCGGCACGTAGATGACATCCTGCGTGAGGCGCTCCAGCTCGGTGCGCCCCTCGGTGGTGACGGCGATGACGGGGCCTTTGCGTGCGAGTACCTCCTCGATGTTGCTGACGTTCTTGTCGAACACAGCGTCGTCAGGCGCGATGAACACGCTGGGCATGTCCGGCTTCACCAATGCGATCACGCCGTGCTTGAGTTCGGCGCTGGGATGGCCGCTGGCGTAGATGTAGCTGATCTCCTTCATCTTCAGCGCACCTTCGAGCGCGACGGGATAATTCGCCTGACGGCCCATGAACAGCATGCCCTCAGCGTGGCAGTGCTTTTCGGCGATCGCCTTGATCTTGTCCGCCTGCTTCAAAATGGTGACGATCTTGTCCGGGATGGCCTCCAGCTCATCGATCATCTCCAAACCGTCCACGCTGGAAAGATGATGGATGCGACCGAGCAGTAGGCTGATCAATGTGAGGATCGTGACTTGTGAGGTGAAGGTCTTTGTCGCAGCGACGCCGATTTCAGGCCCGGCGTGGATGTAAACACCGCCGTCGCTCTCGCGGGCAATCGTGCTGCCGACGGTGTTCACGATGCCGAGGCAGCGGATGCCTTTGCGCTGGCCTTCGCGCATGGCGGCGAGCGTATCGATCGTCTCGCCGCTCTGGCTCATCACGAATTGCAGCGTGTTCTTGTTCGCGGGGACGTTGCGGTAGCGGAACTCGCTGGCGATTTCGACTTCTGTGGGCACACGGGCGAGCGTTTCGATCAAGTACTCGCCTACCATCGCTGCGTGATAGGCAGTGCCGCAGCCGGCGAGGATGATGCGGTCGATCTGCGCCAGCTCCCGCGGCGTCATGTTGAGTCCGCCGAGCACGGCGGTGCATTCGTCGCGGGAAAGACGACCGCGCATCGCGTTGCGTAGTGAATTGGGCTGCTCGTAGATTTCCTTGAGCATGTAATGCGGGAAGTCGCCCTTCTCTGCATCATCGGCGCTGAATTCGACGCGACTGACTTTCACCTCCGCTGGGCCTCCTTGCGACTGCACGTCGTAACCCTCGCGTGTGATGGTGACGATGTCGTAATCATTGAGATAGACGACATCGCGAGTGTGACTCACCACTGCCGCCACATCGCTGGCGAGAAAATGTTCGTTTTTGCCCAAACCGACGATCAACGGGCTGCCGAGTCGCGCGCCGACGAGCACACCAGGGAGGTCCGCGTGCATGACCGCGATACCGTAAGTGCCCTTCACGCGGCTGAGGGCCGCTTTGACGGCGTTCACGAGCCGCTGCGTGCCGTCCTTCTCAGTCGATTCATCAAAGCAGGTGCCGACCAGATGCGAAAGCACCTCGGTATCGGTTTGAGAAACAAACTTGTGGCCTTTGGCCGTGAACTGGTCGCGCAGCGTCTGGTAGTTTTCGATCACGCCGTTGTGGACGAGCACCAGCTTGCCGCCCTGATCGGAATGGGGGTGCGCATTTTCATCCGTGGCCGGGCCGTGGGTGGCCCAACGTGTGTGAGAGATACCCATCGTGCCCTCTGGCTTCGCCGCATCGACGGCTAGGCGCAGATTGTCGATGCGTCCGGCTTTTTTTACGATGTGCAAACCGCTGGTGCCGCACAGCGCTACGCCGGCGGAGTCATAGCCGCGATATTCCAAACGACGAAGACCATCCAGCAGGATGGAGCTTGCCTGACGATTGCCGATGTAACCAACGATGCCGCACATGAGAAAATGAAGGGGGGAAAGGGCCGAAACTACGACTCCAGCAGGTTTCGCGCCAGCAGTTCATGCCTGCTTCTTTGATCTTTGTTGAAACAAAGGCCCTTAGGCGATGATTCCTCGCACCAGCTCTCCATGCACATCCGTGAGACGGAAGTCGCGGCCCTGGTAGCGGAAGGTGAGGCGTTCGTGATCGAGGCCGAGGAGGTGCAGCACAGTGGCGTTCAGGTCATGCGTGTGGACGGGGTTTTCGGCGATGTTGAAGCCGAAGTCGTCGGTCTTGCCGTAAACCGCACCTGGCTTGATGCCGCCACCGGCCATCCACATCGTGTAAGCGTCCTTGTGGTGATCGCGGCCGGGCGCGGTCTTGGTACCGTCGCCATTGATGCCCTGACGCAGTGGCGTGCGGCCAAATTCACCGCCCCAGACGACGAGCGTTTCATCCAGCAGGCCGCGCTGCTTCAAATCGCACACGAGCGCGGCCATCGGGCGGTCCACGTCTTTCGCTTTGGCGGTGATGCGTTTTTTGAGGTTGCCGTGATGGTCCCAGTCGGAATCGAAGAGCTGCACCATGCGTACGCCGCGTTCGATCAGGCGGCGAGCGAGCAGGCAGTTGTTCGCGAAGGATGCTTTGCCTGGCTGCGCGCCATACATGTCGAGCGTGGTTTTCTTTTCCCGCGTGATGTCCATCAGCTCCGGCACGCTGGCCTGCATGCGGTAGGCCATTTCATATTGGCTGATGCGCGTGGCGATCTCAGGATCGCCAACGATGCCGAGCTGCTGCTCATTGAGCGCCTTCACCGCGTCGAGCACACGGCGGCGATCCTTCGTGCTGTGACCGGCCGGATTGCCGAGAAAGAGCACTGGTTCGCCGCTGCTGCGGAATTGAATGCCCTGATACACGCTGGGCAGAAAGCCCGTGCTCCACAGCGAGGTGCCTGCGCCGCCCGGCGGGCCGGAAAGCAGCACGACATAAGTCGGCAGGTCGCGATTTTCAGAACCGAGGCCGTAAGTGACCCACGCGCCCATGCTGGGCCGCCCGCCCTGGCCGAAACCAGTGTGTAGGAACATTTGCGCTGGCGCGTGATTGATCTCGTTTGTGTGAAGGGATTTCACCACGCAGATGTCATCCGCCATCGTGCCGAGATGCGGTAGCAAATCGCTCAATTCGAGTCCGCTCTGCCCGTGACGCTGGAATTTGAATTCGGTGCCTGCCAGCGTCAATTCGCCGCCAATGAAGGCGAAGCGCTTGCCCTTCGTCAACTCTTCTGGGCACTTCTGGCCGTCCATCTTTTGCAGCAGTGGTTTGTGGTCAAAGAGGTCGAGTTGTGAAGGCGCGCCGATCATGTGCAGGTAGATCACATGCTTCGCCTTCGGCGCGAAATGCGGGCGTGGAGTCGCAGCAACCGACGCAGTGGGCAGATCACGCGCTAGCAACGATCCCAGCGCCGACGCGCCGAGTCCCAGCCCGGATTGCCGGAAGAACTGGCGGCGCGAGACATGCAGGAAATCCGGCGCGGTGGTCATGATGCGTCTGAAACGCGGCGGCCAGCCTGCAAGTTTCCTGATTTGAGGCTTAGGTCGGTTTGCGAAAGCAACGCACCACGAACACCAGCGTCAGGGTGGTCAGTGCGCCGGTCGCGTCTGCAATCAGATCGCGCATGGTCTCATGGATGCTGTGCTGGATGTGGGTGTGGCGGAACACATCGGAGGCCAGTTCCATGAACTCCCAGAACAGGCCGGTGGTGCAGGCGAGCGTGAAAGTAAACAGGTAGCGGGCGGAAGGTGTGAGCTGGCCGAACCAGTGCGTGAAGCAGTCGAGCATGTGCCAGAAGAAGAACGAGATGGCCACGCCGCCGCTGTAGTGCATGACGAAGTCGAGCGGCTGCCGCCACGGTGTGTTGAAAATAACCCGGTGGAAGACAAGAACAAGCAGCGGAGCCCACGCGGCGCGGAGCATCAGGCGCAGGAACGGGGTCATAGCGTCCAGTTCACCTTTACCTGCTGCTCGCGGCCGTTGCGGTCATGATATTTCACATGGCCGTTCTGTGCACCATATTCATGCACGCATTTGGTCACCTTGACGTCGTAGCAGCAGTATTCGGCGATCCTGGCTATCTCCTCCTGTTGTTTGGCGAAATTTTTCTGTTCCCGGGCCTGCTCCGCCTGCTGCCACCATTTGAGTGCATCTAGGCCGTCCGCAGTCTTGCCCATGCCGAGTGTGGCCGCAGCGACGGCGTCGAGCTTGATGCGATGGCCAAGGGCCTTTTCGAGGTCGATGAGTATGTCGAGGCTGCGCAACTGATCGCGAAAATCGAAGATGCTGTGGCCCATGAGCACCTCGTAGTCGAAGCCGATGTGGTTGAAGCCGACGACGAGGTCCGCACGGCGGAGCTGGTCGATGAGCGCCCCGGCCTCGTCCTCGGTGTAGATCGTGTATTCGTTCAGCTTCGTGCTGAACGTGACCGCCACGGAGATGCCCATCTTGTGCTTGTTGCCCCAGCCGCCCACGTCGTTCGCGGTGCGGCGCGTTTCGAGGTCAAAGTAAACGATGTCGCCGGGCATGATCGCGATGCGAAGCGAAAAATCAGCCGATGCGGTAAACGATGCGCGCCTTGTCCATGTCGTAGGGCGACATCTCGATCTTCACGGCGTCACCGATGACGAGGCGGATGAATCTTTTGCGCATCTTGCCGGAGATGTGGGCGAGTACTTCGTGGCCATTGCGCAGTTTCACGCGGAACATGGTGCCTGCTAGCACGGCGGCAATGGTGCCTTCGAGTTCGATGGCCTCTTCCTTGGCCTTGCCGCTCTCCTCGGGTTCCGGCTCACGCTGAGGTGGTGGGGAAAAACGCTGTTGCGGGGCGCTACCACGGTTGGGAGGACCGCCACGGTTAGGTGGGCCACTGCGATTGGGTGGGCCACTGCGATTGGGTGGGCCACTGCGATTGGGTGGGCCACTGCGATTGGGTGGGCCACTACGGCCAGGAGGGCCGCTGCGTGACGGGCCGCGATTGGGAGGAGGAGGCATGCGTTAGAAAAATAGGGTTTGAGGATGCTGTCATAGGCGGGGATTACAAGAGTAAATTTGGCCACCCAAGAAGGGAGAAGCATGAAGGCGCATTTTTTAAGCGGGCAAAAACGCGCATCATGCGTCGAAGGGAGTGATCAGAACAGATCGAGCGCCAGATCGAGCGCGCGTGCTGAATGCGTGAGCGCACCGACGGAAATCGCGTTCACACCGGTGGCGGCGACGTTTTTGATGGTGTCGAGCGTGATGCCGCCGCTGGCTTCGAGCCAGAGTTTGCCGTTCGCTAGCTTCACGGCCTCGCGTTGCTCGTCGGTTGTCATGTTGTCGAGCAGGAGCATATCCACACCATCGAGCGTGAGGAAATCGGCGACCTGTTTCAGTGTGGCGGCTTCGAGCTGGACGCGCACGCCGGGACGTTCGGCGCGGAGTTTGTGGATCGCAGCCTGGAGGGTACTTAGATCGCTGCTGGCGGCGAGGTGGTTGTCTTTGACCATCGCGTGGTCGTAGAGGCCCATGCGGTGGTTCGTGCCGCCGCCGTGCTTGACGGCTGCTTTTTCGATCAAACGCCAGCCTGGAGTGGTTTTGCGGGTATCCCAGACCTGTACTGGGTGCGGTTTGACGGCATCGACGTATTTCCGGGCCTGCGTAGCGATGCCGCAGAGACGTTGGAGGAAGTTCAGCGCGGTGCGTTCGGCAGTCAGCAGGGAGCGCGTGCTGCCTGCGGCTTTCATCAGGATGCTGCCACGCTCAAAGGGGTGACCGTCGGGGATGCAGATTTCGACTTCGAGGGCGGGGTCGATCTCCCTGAAGACTTCGGCGGCAATCTCGATCCCGGAGACGATGCCAGGCTCGCGGGCGACGATTTCGGCGCGGGAGCTGGCTTGTTGGGGGGTGAAATAGAGGGAGGTTACGTCTCCCGTACCCACATCTTCGGTGATGGCGGCGCGGACCAGGGTAAGAGTCGAGGGTTCCATGAATGGTGGAGTTTTAGACCGTAAACGGGCGGTTTCCAGTGCCGGAAAAACGGGAGTTGTGGGCGGACGAAACGCGGTGGTACTCCGCGTAAATTCCTTCTTGCCAAACCGCCGTTCCCCCCGACTATCCCGGCCCTCTTGTCCGGGTGCCCCTTGGTGCTGCAGGACGAAAGCCCGTCGTGCGCCTCCGGAGCGGAAGTGCGCGTGCGGTTTCTACCCCAACGCTCCCAACCCGTTAAAGTTAAATGAACGCATCCGCTACGCTCGCTGACCTGATCGCAGGTTCTTTCCGCGAGCTCTCCGAAGGATCCATTGTCAAAGGCAAGATCCTCGAAATCAAACCGCAAGTCGTCCTCGTGGACATCGGCTACAAGTCCGAAGGAGCCATCCCCTCCAACGAGTTCGAAGACGAAGACATCCAGGTCGGCGATGAGGTCGAAGTCCTCCTCGAACGTCTCGAAAACGACGAAGGCATGGTCGTGCTCTCCAAGGAGAAGGCCGCCCATCGCCAGAACTGGGAAAAAATCTACGCCGTGTTCAAGGACGGCGGCCTCGTCAAGGGCAAGGTCAAGAGCGTCGTCAAAGGCGGCCTCATGGTCAATGTCGGCGTCGAAGCCTTCCTGCCCGGCAGCCAGATCGACATCATCCCGCCGAAGGATCTCAACGAATACGTCGGCAAGGTGTTCGAGTTCAAGATCGTCAAGATCAACGACGAGCGCAAAAACATCGTGCTCTCCCGCCGCGAGGTCATCGAGGCCGAGCGTGCCGAGCAGCGCCAGAAGTTCCTCGACGGTGTCACCCCCGGCGACAAGGTCATCGGCATCGTCAAGAACATCACCGACTTCGGTGCGTTCGTCGATCTCAACGGCATGGACGGTCTGCTCCACATCACCGACATGTCCTGGGGCCGCCTTAACCATCCTTCCGAGATGCTCGGCATCGGTCAGAAGATCGAAGTCCAGATCCTCGAGGTCAACCGCGAAAAGGAGCGTGTCTCCCTCGGCCTCAAGCAGCTTCAGAACAACCCGTGGGAAAACATCGAAGGCCGCTACCCCGTGGGCCAGAATGTCCGCGGCAAGGTCACCAAGCTCGTCGCCTACGGCGCGTTCGTGGAAGTGGAGGAAGGCGTCGAAGGTCTCATCCACGTCTCCGAACTCTCCTGGACGAAGCGCATCGCCCGTCCTTCGGATGTTCTCACCGTCGGCCAGGAGATCAGCGCCGTCGTTCTCGGCATCAACAAGGAGGAGCGCAAGATCAGTCTCGGCGTCCGCCAGCTCGAAGCCAATCCGTGGGACGACATCGACACCCGTTATCCGATCGGCACGCAGATGAAGCGTCCGGTGCGCAACCTCACCGCTTACGGTGCGTTTGTGGAGCTGGAAGAAGGCATCGACGGCATGATCCACGTCTCCGACCTCTCCTGGACACGCAAGATCAACCACCCGTCCGAAATGCTCAAAAAAGGCCAGGAAGTGGACGCCGTGGTGCTCGGCATCGACAAGGCCAACCAGCGCATCAGCCTGGGCATGAAGCAGCTCGACACCGACCCGTGGTCCATCATCGACACCCGCTTCAAGGTGGGCGACGTCGTCAAGGGCCGTGTGGCGAAGATCGCCAGCTTCGGCGCCTTCGTCGAACTCGAGGACGACATCGACGGCCTCGTGCATATCTCGCAGATCAGCGAGGAGCGCATCGAGAAGGTCAAGGACAAGCTCAATGTGGGTGACGAAGTCGAAGCCCGCGTCATCAAGGTGGACAAGGTGGAGCGCCGCATCGGCCTCTCCATCAAGGCCATGAACTACAGCGAGGCCGACATCCAGAAGGAAAGCGCCGCGTTCGAAGCCCTGCGCCCCAGCACCGACCTCGTCGGCCTGGAGCAGGCCTTCAAGTTCGCCACCGAAGAATGGCGCCCCGGCGGCCAGTGATCCGCGAACAGCCTCACATCACGATCAACCACGAAGGGACGCCGCATGGCGTCCCTTCTTTTTTGGCTCAATCCTCCTCTTGCTTCCTACTCCTCCTCTTACTCCCTCGTTTGGATGCCCGGTGGCCGCACCAAGCCCTGAACAAGGGAGGAGGAGTATGAGTAGAAGGCGGAAGATGAGCCGCCGCCCCCCGGTGCTGGATGCGCCATTTGCACAATCTTCTGACACTTTTCCTCTGGCGGCATGGAGGGAGGACGGACATTTTTTTTGCTGATGTCCGGGCATGTTCCATCATCGCACACAGAAATCCGTCGCGCCTGGTTGCGGCGTGCTGCGGTTGCGCTGCCCGCGCTGCTTGCCGGTTGCGCTGCATCACCCAGCTCCATGCTCGGCTACGCCGCGCGCAAAAACCGTGCGCAATGGGAGTATCACAACCGTTTCCTCGCCTCGGGTGCGCGTTTGCGTTTCCGTTCGCACAGCGCACATGGCAGGCCGTTCACCGCTGGCATGGAGCAGGTCTATCGCACGCACAAACGCGATCCGCGCGTTGCCTACGCGGTGAAAAACCTCGCCACCGGTCGCTACCTCGCCGAATTCCAGGCGGACCAGATGTTCTTCGGCTGCTCCATGCCGAAGCCTGCCGTCGCAGCAGTGCTGCTGGAAAAACGCCGTGGCAATCTCACCCGCGAAGAATTCCAGAACATTGTTTATGCCTGTGACCAGAGCATCAACGCAGCTTGGTTTTACCTCCTCTCTCGCATCACTCCGGAGGATGAGCGGAGCTTCGAGTGGAAATACAACCTCCCGAATGTTGAGATCATCAACAATTTCCAGTCACCGCGATTCTACGCCGAGTTTTACGAGCGCTGCGTGAACTACCGGCTCGATTACGGCTGTGAACTGCTGCTTGAAGCCATGCGGCGGGATCAATACGGCCTCGGCCGTTGGGTCATGCCCGCTAGCATTACCTACATCGGCGGCAAGACCGGCAACTACGGCGAATGGGATCACGAATCGTTGTTCTTCTACCATCGCGGCACGCCCTACGCGATCGTGCTCTACACCCGCAGCCACTTCGCCCCCGGCAACCAGCTCGGCTGCATGATGGGCGGCTTGTTTTGGGAATACTGCGCTTGAAAGCGGGAATCCCGCCTTGTTTCTGCGGCGGCGGCTCGTTACGTTACACCCATCATCATGATCCGCTCGCTTCTCTTCGTAGCCACCGCCCTACTCTCTACTGCCCTGCTCCGCGCGCAGGCAGAGCTGGTCTCCGTGGAAAAAATCTGGGACAAGGCGCGGCACAATGCCTTCACCGATCTCACGCGTTTCCAGAATCTCTTCTACTGCTGCTTTCGTGAGGCTCCGTCTGGCGACGGCAAAGGCGAGGGCGTGATTCGCATCCTCATTTCATCCACAGGCAAGACGTGGGTGGATCAGGGGGCCATCGCCGAGGCCGGAACCGATTTGAGCGATCCCAAAATCATCGTTACGCCTGATGAAAAGCGCCTCTACTTGCTCTGCAGCGGGCAATCCACTGGTGGCCGCCAGTCGCGTTATGCCACCACGATGGATGGGAAGGTGTGGACGCCGCTGCAGAAACTCCTCGCCAAGGGCGATACGCTCTGGCGCGTGTCTATCAATCCCGCTGACAAGCGCTTCTATGGCATCAGTTACAATATCCACCCGAACTCTGGCGGGCCTGCACCGGAAAAAGAGTGGTCGCTGAAGGGTTATGCCAGCGACGACGGTTCCGTGTGGCAGCTCTCTTCGATTCTGAAGGTGCCGGACCAAGCCGGCGAAGCCACGCTGCGATTCCTCAAAAACGGTAGCGCCCTCGCTTTGGTGGCGCGCCAGGGCGGCGACCGCAAGGGTGCCATCGGCACGGCACAGGCTCCTTATCGTGACTGGAGTTGGGTTTCTGCGGGTGTTCCGCTCGGCGGCCCGAATTTCATCGAGTTGCCGGATGGCAAGCTCATCGCCGGCTCACGCGGTTTTGGGGCGACGCCGGGTGCGCACATGGTGCTCTTCGCCATGACGCCGACCAGCCTCACTCCCATTCTCGAGCTCCCTAGCAGTGGAGATTGCAGTTACCCCGGCCTCCAGTGGCACGACGATCTGCTGCACGTCACCTACTATTCCAGTCATGAAGGCACGACCTCCATCTATTACGCCAAAGTGAGGATCAAGTGAGGATGCGCGCCGCGTGGAGTGCGATGGTTTTGGTGCCCGGAGAGTTCACGGCACATCAGCCGTTTTGGACTTCATGCCCGTTATAAAAAAGCCACGGAACCGACGCGGCGGCTCCGTGGCTGGACCTGGAGTCAGGTTTGGGGGGAAGGATCAGGCTTCGCGGTCTTCGATGCTGGCTACCATTTTGCGAACGTGGGAGGCCTTGGCGGCGCGGGGCTTGAGGATGACGAGGCTTTTCTCGAACGAGCCCCATTTGATGACGTTGATGGTCACATGGCGGGTGCCCCAGCGGTTCATGGCGCTGAATGAGGGCTTGTAGAGGTCGATCGTCTTGGTACCGACGAGGGCGGAGCCGTAGTCGTCCACGATGTAGAGGGAGGAGTCGCCCTGGATTTGGAACACGGTGCCAACCGGGTAGATGGACCAGTCGGCGGCGGCGCTGCGGAGTTGGCCGTGCTTCAACTGGGTGCCGACGGCGGTGCGGGCACCGTAGGCGATGTGGTCACTCTCGTTGTGAGTGTAGGCGGTGGTGCGGACGCCACGGATCACCTGGCCCGAAGTGCCGGCTGTCGTTGTGGCTTTGGTGAGGGGTTGCTCCGCACAGGAGATGTTGGCGCACAAGGCAGCGATGCACAGTACGGTCTTGGTCAGGTTCAATCGATGGGGTGGGTTGTTGGGTCACGCCTGCCGGGATGGGGGTCCCGGCGAAGGGGCGCGCATGGTGTCCACTTCGCCCCCCCTGTCAAACCGGGGATTTGTAGGCGGCCTGGGCCTCAAAATGCAACTTTAGGCGATCCAGGGCTATTTTTTGTGCCATGGAGTCACTTCAGCCGCATGACCGCCCCGTAAGCCTCTGCCCCACCGGGAGAGGTCATGGTCTGCCCGCCGAATGTCGCAGGTGCGACACAAGCACCGGAAAAAATAATCTTCCCGGAGGGGTGCCAGGCCATGCAATAGGCATTATCACCCTTGATTCCGCCGCTTTGCACCAGCCATTCGAGGTCGCCCTTCGAGTCAAAAGCGGCGGTGTAGATGTCGGTCGCTCCTTGGGACATGAGTGTCCGCCCGGCGAAGGTGGCAGTCTCTGAAAACTCACCCGTGACAAAGCAGCGACCGGTGTTGTCGGTGGCGACGCCTAGGCAGTAATCGACGGCCGGACCTTGGATGACGTGACTCCAGACGAGTTTCCCTTCTGGGCTGAAGTGAGCAAGGACACCATCATTGTCCTTGTCTCCCGTGGTTTTGACCGGGCCGCCGTTGAGCTCGCCTTTAAACATGCCTGCGCACCAGGTGCGTCCGGCAGAATCGACGGTGATCTCGTGGAAGCCGACACTCGGTGTACCCGGCAGCGTGGCGGCCCAGACGCCCTCTCCTTCAGACGTGAGTTTTAGCACGACGCCCGCCTGGCCTTTCGTGATGGCAATGGGCACGGAGCCGATGGAACCGACGCCGCTGCCGCTGCCTCCAATGAAGATGGCGTCCTTTGCATCGACGCCGAGGCCATGCCCGCTGCCGTAGAACTTGCCACCGGTGGTCTTCACCCATTTCAGCATGCCCGCGGCGTCGTATTTGGCGCAGAAGATCGGACGGGCGGCACCGCCCGCATTCACGGTCACGCCGCCGAACTTTGCCTCCCCTACCACCGCGCCCGTGACGATGATGTCGCCCTTTGAATCGACCACGATGCCGTGGCCGTAGTCGTAGCCTTTACCCCCCGCAGTGCGGATCCACAGCAGCGTCCCGGCAGGATCGTATTTCGCCACAAAGACATCGTAGTCACCCGCATTCGGCAGCGTCTGACCGTTCGCTTGAGCGTCGGTGCTTTGGTGATGCCCGGTGACGTAGGCATTGCCCGCCGCATCCGTCGCCACGCCGTAACCACGGTCCACCAGGCTGCCGCCTAAACTGCGCACCCAGAGGAAGCGCCCGTCCTTTGACACCTTTGTGAGAAAGAAGTCCGTCCCGCCGAGTCCGGTGCGTTTCTGGTCGCCGAACGTGCCGTCGTCGGTCGTCTCGCCGGCGAGGAAGACATTCCCCTCATGGTCGAAGGCGACGGCCCGCGTCTTGTCACTCTTCGCCCCGCCGCCGGCGGCGACCCATTCAAATTCAGGTGTGGCGGCGTGGAGCGTGGCGGCGGAAAAGGCGAGGAGACAGAGGGGGCGGATGGGAATCATGCGGCGCAGCATACGGGCGGAGATGAGATGATGTTGCACCTCACTGGATCGGCGAGAAGTCTGCCGCCTTCATGTAAACGCTCTTCACACCGCCGGGGTTGAGAGTCAGCGGGCCGTCTTTTTCGCTCGCCGCCTTCGCCTTGATCCAGTCTGGATCAGCCCGGAAGGCGGTGAAGGAGGCGCGGCCGGCCTCCTTGCTGTCGTGGGCGAGGATGTAGATGAGCTTGCCGCCCGCGCCTTTGTCCGCGTCCGTCGGCACCCAGTAGGCGAGGTTGGTCATGCCGTGCTTGGTGAAGAGCTTCATCGTATGATCGCGGAAGCGGGCGTGGAGCGCGTCGAGTTTCCCTTCCGGCGTGGTGTAGGTGCGTAATTCGAACACGCGCGGTTTGCTGCTCTTCTCAATAGTCAGCGGTGGCGAGTAATCCGTCGGTGTCATGAAGATGGACTCGGGAGCTTTGGCGAGAATCTTGCCGCCTGCTTCGCTTGCTTGGCGCACGGCCTGCCATTCGGGGTCCGCGCCGAATGCCTTCCAATTCGTCTTCGCGGCGTCGCGGCTCTGGTGTTCGATGATGTAGATCAGTTTGTTTTTAGAGCCGTCCGCCTCATCCAGTGGCAGCCAGTAGCCGACGTTCTTGATGCCGTGCTTTGCAAAGAGCTGGCAGGTATGGTCACGGAAGCGTTTCAGCAGCGTGTCGAGCTTCCCTTCGTTGCAGGTGTAGATGCGCAGCTCATAAACCGGTGCCTCAGCAGCGTAGATGCCGGGTGCGAACAGGCCGGAGAGGACGAGGAGGAGGAAGGTGAGGCGCAGCATGGTGGTTACAAACAACGCCACGCGCTCGGTGGCTTTTCATGCCGCAGCAGCCAGAACGCCCGCCGCCTTGTGCAGCGTCTCCTCGAACTCAAGTTCCGGCACCGAATCGGCGACGATACCGGCGCCGACATGGAAGGTGATTTCATCTTCACGCTGCACCGCCGTGCGGATGGCGATATTCCACTGACTGCGGTCGTCAAAACCGAACCAGCCGATCGCGCCGGTGTAAAGGCCGCGTGGCTGCGGTTCGAGTTCGGCGATGATCTCCCCTGCACGCTTTTTCGGCGCGCCGGTGATGCTGCCGCCAGGAAAGCAGGCGCGGAAGGCATCGACGTGATCGACATGCGGCCGCAGTGTGCCGGTGATGGTCGAGACGAGGTGAAAGACCTGCGCGAAGCTTTCTACGCGCCACAATTCCGGTACGCAAACGCTGCCGAACTCACATACCTGGCCGAGGTCATTGCGCTCGAGGTCGGTGATCATGAGCAGCTCGGCGCGTTCCTTCGCAGAATCGGTCAATTCACGCGCCGCCCACACATCGCGACGGGGATCCTCAGCAAAACGAGGACGCGTACCTTTGATCGGGCGCGTGGTGATATGTGAACCCTGCATGTTCAGAAACAACTCCGGTGAGGCCGAGAGCACAGTCGTCCCGGCTAGGCGCATGAACGCGGCATGCGGCGCGGGCGAGACGGAGCGCAGCCTCAAATAGAATGCCAGCGCGTCCGCGTTCTGCGGCCATGCGGCCTTCCACGGATAGGCGAGGTTCACTTGGTAGATGTCTCCAGCGGAGATATACTCTTGCGCCTGCCGGACCATGCGGATGAAATCATCACGAGGAACTTCGGGTTCAAAATGAAGCGTGGGTGAAGCGACATGCCTGAAATCTGAAATCTGAAATCTGAAACTGCCGAATTGATACCAGTGAGAGGTGTCGTGGTCGTAAATGAGGCCGTGCGGATAGACGCCAAGGACGAACTGACCGTCATAACCGACCCAGCCATACAAACCGCCTGCTGCGGCGCGTGGCGCACGCAACGCGGCCCGCACTTTTTCCCAGTCGCGGTCGATGTGACCCCGCAGCACTTCTACGGGATCCGCTGTGAGCACGGAGATGCCCCCTGGGGTGGGCAGGGCGGAATCCATCCAGATGAAGCCCTCGCGCTGGCGCAGTTGTGCCGCCACTTCGGCTGGCGTGAGAGAAAAATCACACCGGTGATGGTGCGGCGACGTTTCCAAGGCATGAACGAACAGCGGCAGGGTGCGACCTTCCGTCATTTTGAACACAGAACCCTGAGGCATTGACACTGGGAGGCCCGAATCGTACCATGCGCTCTTTTTCCAGCAACCTGTGAGTCTCCCTTCCACCATTCTTGCTCCAGACCGTGAGCGTGCCTCTGCTGCGGCCTGGGGGACGCTGTGCGTGCTCGCAGTAGCCCAGATCGTGGTCGTCGCGAAGCTCTCGATCTCCCGCAACCCGCTCGATCATGCGGCCCATACCCCAGTGCCGGTCGTTCAACCAGGTGCAGTGCCGGAGATTGGTCAGTTGCTCGGCGCACCGTCAGCCAACGCGATCACGACTTCAATCGCTCCACCAGTTCCTGGCTCGCTGGCTCCGGCAAACAGCGCGGTCATTTCAACGGCCCCTCCAGCGATCGGGTCGTTCCAGCAACCAGGTGGCGTGCGGCCCTCCCCCCCAGCGGTGCCGCCACTCCCAGTGAACGCCGCACCACCCACCCTCCCTCCCTTGCCAAAATCTGCGCCGGTCAAACCAGATGCCGCGACAGAGCTTCTGCGTGATGTGAATTATGTCATCACCACCGTCAAAGAAATCCGCGGGCTAGGTGATATGAATGGGGCGCTCGAGATGTTGCGCCGCGCAGATGAGCTGACGCCCGATCATCCAGCGATCATCGCCGAGACGGCGCAGACGTATGAGCAGATGGGCGTGACCGCGAAGGCCACGGACAACTGGCGGCGTATCCAGCTTCTCGGTGAGACGAAGGCGGGCAATTACTTCGAGCTCGCCTCACGGCGCTTGGGTGCCGGGCCTGCGGCGGCGGCCAGTGTTCCCAGCATCGAAGGCGACAAGGTACTGCGCCTGGGGGCCTGCCTCGCGAAGCGTGATTTTTCAACTGGCAGCGGGGAGCGTTATACCGTGCGTGTCCCGCTCGTTCGTGCGGGCAGTCAGCCGGTGGACAACAATGCGGTGAACCTCCAGGTGTTCTTTTTTGACCGTGTGAACGGCACGAAGATCGCTCAGACCATCGCGCCGGAGCCTATCGAGGCCTGGCAGACCGCCCCGGTGGACTGGAATGGCGGCACTGGGGAGGAGACGCTGGACGTCACTTATCATCTGCCCGTACTCACTGCCGCTGAAGTCCAGCAGCATGGCCGCCGCTCGTATTACGGCTACATGCTGCGCCTCTACTACAACAACAAGCTCCAGGATGTGGCCGCCGAGCCCCGCGATCTCCTGGGGTTCGGATCCACTCCGGGCGCTCCTGCCGGTGTGAATCCTCTCCTCCCGCCTGCGGGGAGATGATCGCCACACGCCACACGCATGACTCTCCTGTTTGTTGATTCCAGTGCCACTCAGCACGATACGCGCCTTATCTGGCTGCGAGACCAGCTCCCGGGCTTCACCATTGTCGATTTCACCTCGGCCGCAGCCGCCCGCGCCTGGATCACCCGGGCTGACGCGCTCGATATCCTCGTCACAGAGGCCATTTTCCCCAACCAGGAAATGGGGTTCGCCGTGCGTGACGCGGCGCGTGCTCGTTTCCCTCAGGTGCGCGTGCTTTTCACTACGCGGTACGACCTCACTGGCTTCGAGGCCCAGGTCGGGGACGATCTCATCCTCAAAGACGCACCCTACACGCCTGAGAAACTGCTGAGCCGTGTGCGTGCGCTGCTGACTCAGCAACCGGACTCGGATGAGACGCCGCCAGTGATGGCACCCGGCACCGTGCTGGGGAACTACCAGGTGCTGGAGCGCCTTTACGTCGAAAAGGAGGCTGAGACTTACCGTGCGTTACAGGTAGCCGTGCAACGCCCGGTGGCGCTCGTGCTGCTGAGGCCGGAGCACCTCAAGCGACCGGAAATCGTGACCAAGTTCAAGGATCGCATCCGTTTGAAAGCCTCGCTGGGGCATCCGCGCATCGCGCCGTTGTATGAGGCAGGCGAGGCGGACGGCTGGTTGTTTTACACACGGGAGCTGCCACGAGGGCGCAGCTTGTATGAAATCCAACAGACGCACGAGTTGCTGGGTGAGCGCCGCCTCACTGAGGTGCTGCATGGCGTGGCGGAGGCCATGCAGTTCGCCACGGAACGCGGCATGCATTACCGCACGATGGGCGCACGGGATGTTTATATCGACGCAGAGCATCAGGCGAGCATTGTGAACTTCTTCCGCCCGCCTGTGGCGGACAAACGTGACGCCAAAGCGGACGTGCGCGACTTTCTCGAATTGGTGCGCCCCATCGCCGCAGAGGGCAAAGCGCGCGGGCTTCTACAGTCGCTTGGGAGTTCGAACCACGATTGGGGAGGCTTGCTGGCGGCACTAGATGATCTGCGTGATGATCTGCGCGAGCGCAGCATCGTCCGCAAAATCGAGGCAGAGAGTCTGCCGGTAAATGTGGGCGGGAAACAGCCTTGGTGGACGTGGCCGGCGGTGGCCGCAGTGCTCATCATCGTGGCCGCGCTGGGTGCCTTGATGAACGGGGCACAGACAGCCTCCGGGGTGAATGCCACCGCGCTGCCGATGCAGATGGTGCGCATCCCCGCCGGGGAGTTTATTTACCAAAAGAACAAGCGGGTGAACCTCCCCGAATTCTGGATCAGCAAACACGAGGTCACCATCGGGCAGTACGCAGAATTTCTGCATGCGCTGAAGCTTGCAAAGCCGGGTGAGTTCAACCATCCGCTCCAACCGAAGACAAAAACCGGCCACGTCCCCGCGAACTGGGGTCAGTACCACTCGGCGGCGAAGGCGGGCTCCACCTTCAATGGCGAAAGCATCACGCTGAACACCCCCATGTCTCAAGTGGACTGGTGGGACGCTTGGGCATTTGCGAAATGGAAGCATCAACGGCTGCCAACTGAGCAGGAATGGGAGAAGGCCGCGCGCGGGCCAGGTGGGTTTCATTATCCATGGGGAAACCAGCCCAGGCCCGGTGCCGCCAATCTAGGGGATGACTATGATCCCTCCCCCAAGGCCAAGGGCGGCGGCATCGACGGCAATAACCTCCTGGCACCTATCACCCGTATCAGTGAGGACGTCAGCCCTTATGGCGTGTGTGACATGGCGGGCAATGCGAGCGAATGGACTTCCGGCGAAACCAAGGACGGCGAATGGCCGACGCACCCTGATTTCATCGACATCAAAGTGCCCGTCGTGCGGGGTGGCCACTTCGGCCTCCCGAGCAGCGACCATCTGCTCACCGACCGGCGCTTTCCAGACTCTCCAAACGAGGCTACACTCGCACGCGGCTTCCGCACCGCCTCCAGCACCGCCCCCGCAAACACCCCCATTGTGAAGCCATGAACCGCGCCCTCCTGCCGCTCATCCTCTGCCTCTTCGCACATGCTGCGAATGCGCAGTATGTGACCAATCTCCGCCTGCTGAAGGACCAGTTCCTCACCGGCGAGCCCGTCGTGGCGGTCGTCACCGTCACGAACCGCTCCGGAGCGGATGTCGTCGTCGGCGGTCATGGCTCTCGTCCATGGCTGCAGTTTGAGATCACTGAGGCCTCCGGCAAGCGGCTGGCCCCTGTCAGCATCGGCTCGGAGGAGGCTATGAAACTCAAGGCCGGCGGCACCTCCAGACACACCGTGGAAATCTCCGGTGGCTACTCCACTGCCGACCTCGGCACTTTCAACATGATCGCCAACGTGCTGCACCCGATCACCGGGCAGTTCTACATGTCCAACAGAGTGCGCCTGACCATCACCGACGCGAAGGCCAACCTCTTTGACCAGCCCTTCGGCATTCCCCAAGGCTTCCCCAATGCGGGTCGGGCACGACGTTATCAGGTCATCCTTTTCCGCGAGCTCGACAACCTGCAACTCTACTGCCGCCTTACCGATGACCGCAGTGGGGCCTACCTCGCCACCTTCCTGCTCGGCCCGGTCATCATGGTATCGGAGCCGCAAATCAGCATCGACTCGCACAACAAGCTCAACGTGTTTTTCCTAGCCCAGCCACACATTTACTGCCACGCCATCGTGAATCCAGACGGCAAAATTTCCCGCCGCAGTTACTATAAGGACATGGAAGGCAGCCGCCCCTCCCTCGTCATGGGGCCTCAAGGTGGTGTCGTCTCAGGCGGCGTGCCCTTCGATCCCGCCGCCAAACCCACCGAAAAGAAAAAGAAAATGCGCAAGGCATCCGAGCGTCCGCCCGGACTTTGAAGCACTGCCTTTCGGACAAATGATGCATTTTCTCTGCCATCCACAGTTCCTCTGGTTCATCTCGGTCATCGCCTCCGCCGTGCAGGTGACGTTGATCATCGGCGCGTTCATGACTCAGGGCACCGCTCCCGTGGAGAACACGCGGGGCTGGGTGAAGAGTCCTCTGCTGCGCTTCTCCGCATCCTTCCTCACCGGCTTTGGCTGGGGCGGACTCTTCGGGCTCCGGCAGGGTCTGCCTCCCGAAGGGCAGCTCGTGGTCGCGGCCATCTCCGCTATCACATTCACCATCCTGATGGCCCTGCTGCTGCACTTTCTCATCGAGCGCTGACCCGATCGTCCGCGTCAGAATCCGGCACCGTATGCGTTTAGTCCTCCCATGCTCCGTCGAATCCTCCTGCTCTCGTCCATTCTTTGCCTCCCCGCCATCTCCCACGCTGCCGACGTGCCGAAGTGGAAGAAGCTCTACCCGCAAACACCCTCGGGCTTCACACTGAAGACGCTCGAAGTCGCGAAATACCCCGAGCACACCGTCGAACTCTACGTTTATGTGCCGGACGCGGAAGGGACGTGGCCCTGCATCCTAGACATCCACGGCGGCGGCTGGAAAGCGCGGCAAATCGAGTCTGACAAGCCGATGATGGAGCGCCTCGCGCAGCGTGGCTTCGTCACCGCCCTAGTCAGCTATCGTCTCTCCACTGAAGCGAAATACCCGGCTGCCCTCGACGACTGCAAGGCCGCGCTGCGTTGCCTGCGCACCCATGCGAAGGAACTGAAGCTCGACCCCGCGCGTATCGGCTGCATGGGCGGCTCCGCCGGTGGCCACCTCTCCGGTTTGACCGGCATGACGAGTGGGCTGCCGGAGTTTGAAGGCGACGGACCTTTCAAAGATCAGTCCAGCGCCGTGCAAGCCTGCATCGTCATGGCCGCCACGCAGGATCTCGTTGCCGCTAACACTGGGAAAAAGAATGAGGGCGCGCTGCTATTCTTCGGTGCCTCCTGTGACGAAAATCCAGGGATTTACAAGGCCGCCTCACCCATCACCCACGTCCGCGCGGGCGTTCCGCCGACGATCTTTATCGAAGGCGAAAAGGACACTCTCAAAGTCGGTCGCGCCGAGATGATGGAGAAGCTGAAGGCACTCGGCGTCGAGACTGCCGTTCACACGCTCAAGGGCGCACCGCATCCGTTCTGGATGAGTGACCCCTGGTGCGCCGAAACCGTCGAAATCGCCGCCGCCTTCTTCAAGAAGCACCTCGGCGGGAAAAAACCGTGAACGGAGAAAAGAGAACAGCGAACGAACGAATCACTTAACCGCCTTAGGCAGCCCCTGCACTAGCAGGCTGTAAAACTCGTTCTCTATCGGCTTCTCGCCGTCGCTCTTGAGGATGGATTTGATCACGTTGAGCAGCTCCTTCTGCGCGGCCTTGGTCGTGAAAGCCTGCGCACGTTCGTTCATGTAGTCGATCATCGTGTCCTCGTCCTCCGACATCTCCCGCGCACGAGCAAAGGATTCGTCGATGAACAAATTTTTCGGATATTTCGACTCCCAACCCTCCGCGATGAATGCCGACTCCTTCAAATGCTCCTCCCGCAAAGAAATATGTGCGTCCGCATACAGGGAAAGCGTCAGTAGGTCGAACAGGGCCTCGCGTTGTTTCTGGGTCATGGCATCAGTTTGTCAAAGAACGCGGCCCGTGATCAAGACTTACTTCCAGCGACTCCCATCTTGACCATTCCCCGCCGCTCTTGACCTCTTGACGCCCTCCATGTCCGCCGACGCAGCCACGACCCCGATGATGAAGCAGTACCTCGCCATGCGGCGGGAGCTTCCGGAGGATGTGCTGCTGTTTTTCCGGCTGGGGGACTTTTATGAGCTGTTCTTTGAGGACGCGAAAACCGCCTCGCCCATCCTCAATGTGGCCCTCACGAAGCGGAATGGCGTGCCCATGTGCGGTGTGCCGCATCATTCCTCGCAGGGTTACATCGCGAAGCTCATCAAGGCCGGCAAACGCGTCGCTATCGGCGAGCAGACGAGCGATCCCGTGCCCGGAAAAATCGTCGAGCGTGCCATCTCACAAATCTTGAGCGCAGGCACGATCAACGATCTCAATCTCCTCGACTCCAACCGTCCGAATTACCTCGCTGCCGTCTTCCGCGATGGAAAAGGCAACAAACTTGGCCTCGCCTATGTCGATCACACCACGGGCGAGTTTGAGGTGGCGGAGTTCAGGGACGACACGGAGCTGGCCGATGAGCTGGAGCGCCTCCAGGCCAGCGAGATCCTCCATAGCGATGATCAGCGCGATTTGATCGAGCAACTCGGCAGTCCCGCCAGCGCCCTCGCGGTGGAGAGTTACCTGTTTTTGCTCGATCAGGCCCAGCACAGCCTCACGCAGCATTTCAAAGTGCAGTCGCTCGATGGCTTCGGCTGCCAGGGGCTCAGCGCCGCGCTTTGTGCGGCGGGCTGCATCCTGCAATACCTGCAATTCCAGCTCCGCCGCAGCGTCGAGCACATCCAGCGCCTGCGTGTCGCGCAAACGAGCGACGTGGTGCTCATCGACGCCGCCAGCCAGAGCCACCTCGAGCTCGTCAGCGCCCGCGGCGGCAATGCGCACACGCTTTTGAGCGCTCTCGACCGCACCTGCACGCCCATGGGCGGCCGCAAGCTCCGCCATTGGGTCCTCCACCCGCTGCGCGATCTCGACACGCTCACGCAACGCCAGGACATGATCGCCGCCTTCCTCGACGAGCCCATGCTGCTGAGCCAGCTCCGCACCCTTCTCAAAGAAGTGCGCGATCTGGAACGCACCAGCTCCCGCCTCAGCCAGGGCAGCGGCAATGGCCGTGATTTGCAGGCGCTCGCCGTGTCTTTGGACGTGGTGCCTGCTTTGAAGACGCTGCTTGAAAGTAGCACGGGTTTTCAACCCGTGTCAGCGAGTGGGAAAGCGGGTTTAAAACCCGTTCTACTTTCCCGTCTCCACGACCTCACCGCGCTCTCTTCCGAGATCCAGCGCGCCATCGTCGATGAACCGCCGATGCAGATCAAAGAAGGCGGCGTCTTCCGCGAGGGCTGGCTGCCGGAGCTCGACGAACTCCGCAATGCTTCCACGCTCGGCCGGCAGTGGATCGCGGATTTGCAGGCGCGGGAGATCGAGCGCACGGGCATCAAGAGCCTCAAGATCAAATACAACGCGGTCTTCGGCTACTTCATCGAGATCACCAAGGCGAACGTCGGCAGCGTGCCCGCCGACTACCATCGCAAGCAGACCACGGTCAACGGCGAGCGCTACATCACCGACGAGTTGAAGCGCATGGAGGACAAGATCCTTGGCAGCGAGGAGCGCAGCAAGGCGCTCGAATACGAGCAGTTCATCGAGCTGCGCGGCCGTGTCCTGCAGCACCTCGCGCACATCCAGGAGACCGCGGAGACCATCGCCGTGCTCGATTCACTCGGTTCGCTCGCCGAGACCGCGCGGCTTTTCAATTACACCCGCCCCGTGCTCAATGAGACGCGGAATCTCTTCATCCGCGACGGCCGCCATCCCGTGCTCGATCAGAATCTCACGAGCGGCGAGCGCTTCGTGCCGAATGACATCACCTTGGAGCCCGAGGAGAGCCGTCTCATTCTCATCACCGGCCCGAACATGGCCGGCAAGAGCACGTATTTGCGCATGACCGCGCTGCTCACGCTCATGGCGCAGATTGGCAGCTTCCTGCCCGTCGCCAGCGCGGAGATCGGCCTCGCAGACCGCATCTTCACCCGCATCGGCGCCAGCGACGACATCGCGCGCGGCCAGAGCACCTTCATGGTCGAGATGAACGAGACCGCGCTCATCCTCAACAACGCCACCGAGCGCTCCCTCGTCATCCTCGACGAGATCGGCCGCGGCACGAGCACCTTCGACGGCCTCAGCATCGCGTGGAGCGTCGCCGAGCATCTGCATGACAAGGTCGGCGCGCGCACCTTGTTCGCCACGCACTACCACGAGATCACCGCGCTCGCGCAAAGCCGCACGGCCGTGAAGAACTACAACGTCGCCGTGAAGGAGTGGAACCATCAGATCATCTTCCTCCACAAGATCCTCCCCGGCTCCGCCGAAAAAAGCTACGGCATCCAGGTCGCGAGACTCGCCGGCCTCCCCGAAAACGTCATCGACCGCGCCAAGGAAGTCCTCCACCAACTCGAATCCGGCCACCAGCCCGCCGAAAGCGTCAAAGAAGTCCCCGTGGCCACCAGCGTGCCCGCGAAAACGCGGAAGAAGGTGAGGAGTGATGAGGACGCGGGGCAGATGAGTTTGTTTGGGTGAGTTCACGCTTGCCAGAAAACCTGCAGGCTGGCTAACATCCATGCCATGCGTCACTTCGACTACCAGCGCACCATCATCGCCTACCACGGCTGCGATGAAGCCGTGGTTCAGCGGGTGTTGCTCACGGGCGAGCACCTGTCCGCCAGTGAGAACGACTACGACTGGCTGGGCTACGGCATTTACTTCTGGGAGTTTGGGCCGGAGCGTGCTTTGGAGTGGGCCATTGAGCAGAAAAAGCGTCACCCGAAGCGCATCAAGAAGCCTGCGGTGATCGGTGCTGTCATCCAGTTGGGCAATTGCTTCGATTTGCTCGACACGCGCTACACCGCCGTTTTGAACTCCGCCTATGATCGTTATCAGAAAAGGCAGGAGCCAGTCCTGCGAAGAAACAAGGGGCCTCTGCATCATCTTGATTGTGACGTGCTGAACTTCGTCATCCCCATGATGGAGGCAGTGGAAGGGCGGGCAGTTCAGACAGCGAGAGGCGTGTTTCAGGAAGGTCCTCCTGCGTTTCCTGGCTCCGAGATCCGGCAGAAATCACACATCCAGGTTGCCGTCCGTGACTCCGACTGCATTTTGGGTTACTTTCGTCCTCCTTCACCCCATTAACACTATGTCTGCCACTCAGCCCAGAACAAAAAAAGCTCGTTCCCGGCAGCCAGCAAAGCCCCGTGCCAAAGCCGCTCCTGTGCGCTTCAACATCCCGGGGCGCATGCCCGACGAAGTGTTCGAGAAAGTCGAGCATGCGATTCGGACCATGACTGCTGAGGAGTTTCGGCAAAAACTCATCGAGTTTGGCGTCACAGACAAAAAAGGCCGCTTCTACTCAGCCATGCCCCGCAAGTGGTGAGCCCGGCCTCCCCGAAAACGTCATCGACCGCGCCAAGGAAGTCCTCCAACAACTCGAATCCGGCCACCAACCCGCCGAAAGCGTCAAAGAAGTCCCCGTGGCGACGAGCGTGCCCGCGAAGACCCGGAAGAAGCCGCGCAACGATGATGACGCGGGGCAGATGAGTTTGTTTGGGTGAATATTAACTCCTGATTCACAGGCATCCCATAGCCCGTGAAAAATGAGGGGCAAGCGGGTGATTTGGGTGG
>CAYQWE010000021.1:0-89681 GCA_964421275.1 uncultured Prosthecobacter sp. | reverse complement strand
CTGATTGTCTCATTTCCTCCTTATCTGTGTTTATCTTGGCGCAATGACCCCGTTTTCTGTGGAAGCTGACCCGAAAAAGTGCCTGACCAACCGACACTACTCGGCCTTTGCCCAGTTCCGCACGGCCATTGACGACAGCCTGCACAAGATGCCTCACGAATATCTCCCCGAACTCAAAAACCTGCTCACTCGCAATTTCCAGTTCTTCCCTTTTCCAAGCTTGGGTGCGTCGTCGGAATGATGTAGGCCGGATGTGTTTGGCGGAAAGCGCAGCGCAAGGTCCTCGATCTCCTTCGCCAAACGATCCGGCGGTTTGGGGGGCATGATGACCTTGGACTCCTCGTACCTCCCAAATCCAGCCGGATAGTTCGTCGAAGACCACTTCTCATGCTGGTGGAGTCCTGCGCGACGAACACATCCGGCCTACGACTTTCATGCCACATCATTCCTGCTACGCACCCCCAAGCCTCATAACGCGAGGTATAGCCGTAAGGCGGCTATAAGTGGTGGCTGATGCGTTTCGCCGAGCTTGCTCAGCGTGTCAATTTGATGGAGCGACCGCAGAACGTGCCGTAGATGCCTTTGCCGGAGGTGATTTCGGGGAAGGTGGTGGTGTCGGGTTTTGGCAGGTGAGGGATCCGGGCTTCGCCGAGCGTGCTGCCATCTTGCCGAATGGTCAGGAGGTCGCCGGAGAAGACGAACTCGAAGGTGGTGGGGCCGTCGGTCCAGGCGGCGATCACGCCGAGGTGCCCAGGCATGAAGAGGCGGTGGATGCTGCCGTAGGATTTCCACAAGTCTGGGGTGAGCCACGGGGCATTTTGCGGATCCCATTGGGCGGGTGATTTGGCGCTTGTGGCTACGAAGAGGTCTGTGCCGTGGGGGACAAGGCTACTCACTCGCTGTCCCCATTGATTGGGGGGGATATGGCCTGCGTTTTCCGCGTCGTAAGGATGCACGATTTGTTTTGAGGGGGCTGGATGATCGAACATACGCTGTTGCAGCGTCCATTTCGATTCGTCCGGGTGATGACGCCACAACTCGCCCCAAGGCCAGACGCCGACAAATACCTCGCCGCCGTAAAGCACGGTTGTCTGCGCCTCGCGCGAGGTGCCGGATACGTCTGCTGGAACCGGGGGGGAGCCGGGTAGGTCGTGGATGGTTTCGCCGTCGAACTCGAAAACGTGGCCGGTCGGGTACTGGCCCATGAGCAGGCGGTTTCCGACAGCTAGGCTGGAGTAGAGTTGATAGCTGGCCTTCAAGGAAGGCTTGGCGATCATGCGCCAGGCATCGCCGTGGAAGACATAAAAACCGCCGACGTTTGAGCTGGTGACGACGCTCTCTCCGAGTACACCCCAGGCGAAGGTTTTTTCACCGACCACTGGCAGTCTGAGCACGGCGGCTTTGCCAAGATCGACTGCTCCATCACTAGGCTGCCACGGACAGGCGTAGAGCTTGCTGAAGCCGTCCACGTCGCTGGTCCATGGGCGGTAGCCGCCTTCTCCGGGATGGATGTGATAGAAGCACAGGCGACCGTTGGCATAGAAAAACAGTTGGTAGCTGCCCACGGTGGGTGGTGGCAGGATGCGCTGGTCCTGATAAAAGACAGCGCTGTCAGCGAAGCGCAGCACACCGGTGCCGATGCGCATGGTCTCAAAAGTGCCGCCTTCGGCTGTGGGAGTCTTCTGCCAGGAGTGCGATTTGTCGTCCCAGTGCTTGAGCCCGCCGTAGGTTGTGTGGATGATGCTGTCACGGCTGAAGAGGTAAGTCCCAGTGAGGGTGTCATCCGGACGTGGCAGTTTTTCCACCGAGAGGGGGCGCACGCGTCCGTTCGGGCGCAGATAGAACTGCAGCTCGTGCCGGTCGGCACGGTAGCGGGTGTTGTAGGCGTTTTGGAAGCCGGCCCCAATCGTCAGCGCTCCGTCCGCGCTCTGTGCCTCGAAAAGAGAACCAAATGCTTGCCCGATATCCTGCCCGCGGTCGATGGTGACGCGGAGGGTAAAGGATTGGCCAAGGGCTGGTACTGCTGCGAGGCCGAGAATGGCTGCAAGGAGAGCGGGATGTTTCATACGACGTGTTATCGGACGTATGGCGGCCTTCCTTGCCGCGCAGGCCACTTTTGGTAGGCGCGGGGAGAAACGCGGGAACCGTGAGCTACTTTGCTGCTGTCATGTAGCGCAGTACGCGGGCCAGGGTGGTGCGCATGTCCTTGCGCTCGACGATCATGTCCACGAGGCCGTGCTGCATCATGAACTCGGCGGTCTGGAAGCCGGGTGGGAGGTCGGCATGGGTGGTTTCTTTTACCACGCGTGGGCCGGCGAAGCCGATCATGCACTTCGGCTCGGCGATGATGAGGTCACCGAGGGTGGCGAAGCTGGCGGTGACGCCGCCGGTGGTCGGATGGGTGAGGATGGAGATGAAGGGCAGGCGTGCCTCGGCGTGGCGGGCGAGGGCTCCGCTGGTCTTCGCCATTTGCATGAGGCTGAGGATGCCCTCGTGCATGCGGGCACCGCCGGAGGCGGAGAAGACGAGGACGGCCTTTCTCTCCGCAGTGGCCGTTTCGATGGCGCGGGTGATTTTTTCACCGACGACGCTGCCCATGCTGGCACCGAGGAAGCGGAAGTCCATGACCGCGAGGAGCACGGGAATGGTCTCGATGGAGGCGCGGCCCGTGACGACGGCTTCGGTGAGTCCGGTCCTAGCTTGGTAGGCCTTCACTTTGTCGAGGTAGCCTTTGAAGCCGAGCGCGTTGACGGAGTCCAGCTCTTTGTCTGTCTCTGCGAAGCTTCCCTCATCCACAAGGCTGGTGATGCGCTCGTCCGAGCCGATGGTGAAGTGGTAGCTGCAATGGGTACAGACACGGAGGTTCTTGGTCAGCGCGTCCTCGAAGAGGCTTTCATTGCACGAAGGGCATTTTGTCCAGAGGCCTTCCGGCATGTCGCGCTTCTTTTCGCCAAGTTCGTCAACGGAGCGTTTTTTGAAAAATCCCATGGTAGGTGCAGTCGGTTCGGCTTCCTGCGGAGGCGGGCCTGGGCGAGCTCTCCCCGGGTGGCAAGCCGCAGGAGTTGCCGGGGCAGGAGGACGACCCGGCGGCGCTCGGTCAGGCCCGGCCAAGGCCGGACGCGGGGGCGATCCTAGCCGCGTGCGGTGGTGATGACCACCACTTTTTCAGCCCCGCCCTCTTTCCGCAGCACCCCGGCGCACTCGCTGGTGGTGGCCCCGGTAGTGAAAACATCGTCCACCAACAGGACACGGCGACCTTCGAGTCCGTGCTTTTCGTTCCACGGCAGTGCTTTGCTCATGGCAAAGGCACCGCGTAAATTTTTCAGGCGCTCATCTCGGTCTAGGCTGGCCTGTGACTCTGTTTCACGCACACGGACGAGCGCCTGCGCGGCAGGGATGCCAGTCAGCTCACCCAGGCGCTGGCACAGCTCCCAGCTCTGGTTGAACTCGCGTTCCTGCTCCCGACTGCGATGCAGCGGTACGGGCACCAGCAGCCAGTCAGCGAAGTTTTCGCCTGCAAGGCGTGGCTCTGCGAGCGTGCGCAGCATGAGCGTTGCGAGTGGACCGCGTAGCTGGAGACGACGCTCGTATTTGAACTGATGGATCAGCTCGCGTACCACGCCCTCCGCCCTGCATGCGGCGGTGGCGAACTCAAATTGCAGGGGGCGCCCGTCACAGTTCATGCAGCGGAACTCATTGGTGAACGCCCCGTCATAAGCCTCCCCGCATACCATGCAGCAAGGCGGCTGGACAAACGGCAGGCCATCCTCACACATCTTGCAGAACCAGGCGCAGTTACCCTCGGCTGGCGCGTCTTGGGCCAGCGGTATTTTGCACACACAGCAAAGCCTTGGATAAATCAAATCCGCTACTGCACGCAGCACAGGATTCAGCACACGGTGCAGGCGTGTTGGTGCAGGTGGGCCAGGGAAGGGCATAAGGCTTATCAGTCTCGGCGGGTAAGGTGAACTGAAGCGGGCGCAGGACAAATGACGTTTCGGCCATCTCTGCCTTCGGTCCGCAGTGCCTAGGTCATATCTGTCGCCGTGTGCTCTGGAGAGAGATCACGCTAAAAAAGCGAAAGCGCCCCGGGCGGAGCCGGGACGCTTTCAAACCCACCTGTGCCGTCCGACGCCAAAGGCTCACGAATCCCATGAGACCAGGTGGGAGCCCGCGTTGAAGGAGCGCTGTCTTCCAGTGAAGGCATGACATGTCACCCCAGCGCGCAGCCCCCGCATTTGTAGAAACGGGCCGGGCCACAAGGCACGATAACGAGCACCGCAGGAAAGGTTTCTGCCGCATGACGCGGCGAAGGAGATCTCAAAGAGCTAAATTTACATGACTCTATCGCCTAGCGACGCTCCGATCAAGGCTGTCGTGACTTGAGCTAGAAAAAGCACCGCTTTGTCACGTTTGTTCACACTCCTGCTCATGAAACGCCTCGCCACTTGTCTCCTGTTTGTCATTTCCAGCGCCCCAGCCGCCGAACCGGCCATCCGCCGCCTTTGGTTGGGTTTTCAGCGCGAGACTCCTACGCACGTCACAGTGAGCTGGGAGACTGAGCAGCCGAGCGACTCGGAGGTTTCTTTCGGCACCACGGCGCAACTCGGGGAGAAGGTCTCCAGACAGGAGCAGGTCACGCTGCATCACGTCGAGATTCCGATTCCGCAAAAAGACATAACGTATCACTATCAGGTGCGTTCCGGTGCCCTGAAATCCGCCGCCCACCATTTCAAAGCCGTGCCGACGGACGAACTCCGCGTGGCCGTGGTCGCAGACTGGGGCTATGCGACGCCGGATCTCTCAGCATTGCGCAAAGACGATGTGCATGTGCTCATGACTGCGGGTGACAATGTCAGCGATCTACATCAAAAGGGCAGGGAAGGCGCGAAGGCGTTCAGTGCATTGATCGACTCACAGCCGGAGCTCTTTTGCAGCACGCCATTCATGCCAGTGCTCGGCAACCATGACCGCGAAATACATCCCCGTGGCCCGAAGCCGCCGCCGGAGGCGGTTTACGACGTGGATGCACAGGCGTATCGCACATTCTTCGCGCTGCCGGGCGATGAGTGGCGCTGGTCGTTTGCGTTTCCGGATTTCGATGCGCGTTTCGTCGCGCTCGACCTCCAGCACATCCAGGACATGTGCACGACTTGGCAGACCGGGCATCCTTTCGATGCGGAGTCTGACCAGCTCGGTTGGTATCGCGGTCAAATGCTCCCACAGCGCCCCGGTCACACGGTCACCATCCATAACGAGCGTAGCGCCACCATGCGTGCTCAGGTGAAGGGAGAATGGGGCCGTCTGTTTCAGATGGGATCAACTGTGATCACCGGATTCGGCTATTTTGCCGAGCGTGCCATGGCGGACGGCTTCCCCTATTACAACACGGCACTCAAAGGTGATGGCGACCGCTACCCTGATCCCAAGTCCGCTTTCTTCGCCAGCGAGCACAACTATGTGCTGCTCACCTTCAAGCCGAAGTCGCCCATGCGTGTCGAGATCAAGAACCTCGCGGGCAAAGTGCTCGACACTCAGGCTCGTGCACCGCGCTGAAAGTGTCGAGTCAGCAGGCCGGACAACAACCCTGCCCTCATGTGAAATGCGGCACGCAACACCATCCTTCACAGCAGTCATGAAATTCTTCACCCTCGCCTCCATATTCTTCACCGGCCTCGCATGCGCACAGGATAAGGCGCTCTCCGACCTATCACTGGAGCCGCCTTTCATCAATACTACGCCCGGCCCAGAATACGACGCGGACAAACGCCCCGGAAACATGATCATCGGCATGGATCGCACGCCGAAGGGCCGTCTCTGGGCCGCGTGGGTGGGCAACGGTGACTCGGCGAATGGCTTCTTCATGCTCGCCACCAGTGACGATGATGGTAAAACGTGGTCAAAGCCGCGCGTGGTCATCGATCCGCAAGACGGGGGGCTCAATGGAGTGCGCTACGAGCGCCGTGCGCTCGTCGGCAACCTGTGGACCGATCCACTGGGTCGTCTGTGGTGTTTCTTCGATCAAAGCCTCGGCTACTTCGACGGGCGCGGTGGTGACTGGTTTATCCGCTGCGACGATCCCGACGCCGTGGAGCCGAAGTGGACCGCGCCGGTGCGTTTTGCGGATGGATGCACGCTGAACAAGCCCACCGTGCTCTCCAACGGTGACTGGCTCATCCCCGTGTCGCTTTGGACGCGCGATCGCATGCACGGCCCCGGTGTGGACAAGGAGGCGCACAAGAATCTCGACGTGATCCGCATGGCGAATGTCTTCGCCAGCACCGATCAGGGCAAAACGTGGGCGCGGCGCGGCGGCGTGGCATTTCCGCGCACGGACTTTGACGAGCACATGATTGTCGAGCGCAAGGACGGCAGCCTGTGGATGCTGGCCCGCACGAAAAACGGCATCAGCGAGAGCGTCTCCACTGACAAAGGTGCGACCTGGAGCGAGCCGAAGCCAAGCACGATTCAGAATGTCAGCGCACGCTTCTTCATCCGTCGCCTCGCCAGCGGGAAACTTCTTCTTGTGAAAAACGGCCCCATCAATGTGCGCCTGCCACGTCGTTCGAACATGAAGGCCTACCTTTCAGACGATGATGGCAAAACGTGGGGCAAGGGGCTGCTCATCGATGACCGCAGCGAGGTCTCCTATCCCGACGGCTTCCAAGCCCCGAATGGCGACATCCACATCCTCTATGATTGGAACCGCCACAGCGACGCGGAAATCCTGCACTGCAAATTCACCGAGGCCGACATCCTCCGTCAGGCCGATCTCGCCAAGGTGGCGAAGGATTTGCAGGAATATCGCCGTCTCTCGACCGTCCACAAAACCGTCGTGAACAAGGCGTACGCGCCGCATCTGCCCGGCGCGATCCGTCCCGATCCGAAATGGACCGCGCAGGCGATTGAGGACGCCAGGCAGGACTTCAAAAGCATCCCGTATGAAGGCGTCACACCGAACAAAATGGTCTGCGACACCACGCTGCGCGAGCTGCCGGACAAGTCGTGGATTCTCTTCATCCTCGCCGGTGGCGACACCGAGCCGAGTCCGCTGAACTACATCGGCGTCACACGCAGCAAAGACATGGGCAAGACATGGACACCGTTGGAGCCGTTCGATGTCGGATTCCCTCGCTCAGGCAAAACCATCGGCCAGGGACCGACGGAATTGATGATTCTCGGTCAGCGCAGCACGCTGTTCTTTGGCACGCATTCAAAGCACTGGGCGAATGACTGGCGCTCGTGGTTCCTCACCAGCGACGACTCATTCAAGACGTGGAGCAAGCCAATTGAAGTGCCGGGCCGCCTGAAGAACCGCACCTTCATCCGCAAGCACATCGTCTGCAAAGACGGCCGCATCATGATCCCGTTTCAGCATTACATCGGCCCGGATGACCAGCAGAAGCGCGATCCGCTCGACCGCGACTTCACCAATCCACGCAACGGCGTCCTCATCAGCAGCGATGGCGGCAAAACATGGAGCGAGCACGGCAACATCCGCCTCACGCCGAACAGCCGCTACTTCGGCTGGGCGGAGAACGATCTCTTCGAGCATCCCGACGGACGCATCACCATGGTCATCCGCGCCGACGGCCTCGGCGGCATGCTTTACAAAGCCGTAAGTCCCGACGGCGGCATGACGTGGCCCGAATTCGCCAGCATCACACAAATTCCAAATCCCGGCAGCAAGACCACGCTCTACAACCTCGGCGGAGATCGCGTCGCAATCCTGCACAATCCCAATTCAAAACACCGCAGCCCGCTGGCGCTGTGGATCAGCTTTGACGGCATGAAAACGTGGCCCTACCAGCGGATTATCCAGCAGGAATCAGTCGATGGCCCCAAAGGCCGCATGAACTACCCCGACGGCTTCGTCAGCGCCGACAAGCAGTGGCTCCACTTCGCCTTCGACGACAACCGCCACCGCGCCGTGCATTACTCCGCGAAGCTACCACCGCAGAAGTAGTGTGCCCTATCAGAAGCGTGACTTGCTGGTTGCAAAGACGGGCGTCCCGTCCTGCTTGCGGCGATGAACAGCGCTTTTCCCGACGAACTCCGCCAAGAACTCCAGCATGCCGGCGTCATCGCCGTGCTCATGATCGACCGTGCTGACGATGCCGTGCCGCTAGCGCGTGCTTTGCTTGCTGGCGGTGTCAATTGCATCGAGTTGACGCTGCGCACGAATGCGGCACTCGAATCACTGCGCCGCATCCGCGCCGAGGTGCCGGAGATAATTGCCGGTGTGGGCACCATTTTGACCCCTGAGCAGGTGAATGCCGCTCAGGAACACAGCGCGGCCTTCGGCGTGGCTCCGGGCATGAACCCGCGTGTTGTCGCCGAGGCGCGTCGTGTCGGCCTACCCTTCGCGCCAGGCGTTTGCACGCCGACGGACATCGAGCTTGCACTCGAAGCGGGATGCAAGGCGCTCAAATTCTTTCCGTGCGAACCCTGCGGCGGTCTGTCTTATCTGAAAACCATCGCCGCGCCCTTCATGCACCTCGGCGTGCAGTTTATCCCGCTAGGTGGTGTGAATGCAGTGAACGCGGCCGTCTATTTGAAGGAACCCTCCGTACTCGCACTCGGCGGATCATGGCTCGCGCCGAAGGACTTGATCGCGAAAGGCGACTGGGCGGCGATCACCAAGCTCGCCATGGAGATCACCGGCATCGTGAAGCAGGTCCGCTCATGAGTCGCGTCGTTACCTTTGGTGAAATCATGGTCCGCATCGCAACGCCGGGCCATGCGCGCTTTCAGCAGGCCATGCCCGGCGGTGTGAATGTCACCTTCGCTGGCGCGGAGGCCAGCATCTCTGTCTCGTTGGCCTGCCTTGGCATCGACTCGGCCTTTGTGACCGCTTTACCAGATCACGCCATCGCAGATGCGTGCGTCGTTGATTTGCGCGGCCTCGGTGTGGAGACAAAACACATCTTGCGAACGCCGGAGGGCCGCCTCGGCATCTATTTTCTCGAGCACGGCGTGAATCAGCGCGGCGGTAATGTCATCTACGACCGCGACGGCTCCTCCGTGGCCGTCACCCCTCCGTCCGCGTATGATTGGGACGCTATTTTCGACGGGTGCGAGTGGTTCGTCATCTCTGGCATCACGCCCGCCGTCTCACGCAATGCGAGTGAGGTCGCGTTGTTTGCCGTTCAAGAAGCGCAAAAACGTGGAATTAAAGTCGTGTGTGACATGAACTACCGCACAAAACTCTGGCGCTGGGAACCGCCCCTCTCGGCACGCGAACTCGCCACGCGCACGATGCGGAGGCTCCTGCCGCACGTCACTGTCTTCGTCGGTGGCATCAGTGACGCCACAGCGATGCTCGGCATCGAGTTCGGCGGTGACTTGAAAGCGTTGGCGAGACGAATCACTACCGAATTCCCAAATCTCACCCACGCCGCCTTCACCCTGCGCGATGGCAGCACCTCCGCCGCGCAATGCTTTAGCGGCGCACTTTATGAAGCCGCCAACGACACGCTGCACGGCGCGCCAACCTACACGATCACGCAGATTATCGACCGTCTCGGCGCAGGAGATGCTTTCACCGCAGGCTTGATCTTTTCATTCCTTCAAAAGTCCTCTACTTCATCCAGTATCTCATTCGCCGCCGCCGCCGGATGCCTCGCTCATTCGATTGAAGGTGACTACAACTACAGCACACGCACTGAGATCGAAGCCGTCATGCAAGGCGACGGCGGCGGACGCGTCAGTCGTTGATCAATTCCCATGTCCCATCCCTCCCCAACCACTCCAGACCGCTGGTCCCTCGAATCGTGGTTCTCCGGCTTTGGCAAACCTGATTACACTGAATTCAAAGCCGCGCTTGTCAGTGACATCGAGGCGATGAAAGCCCGCGCCGCCTCCTTGTGCTCCGACACGACGGAGATCGCGAGGACGATCAACGCCATCGAGTCCTTGAGCGACCGCCTCGGCCACCTCTCCGCCTATCTCGGCTGTCTGTCCGCCGATGATGCCAATGACGAGGCGGTGAAGGCGGATGAGGCGTGGATTTCGACGCTGGAGGCGGAGAGCACGAAGCTCATGGCCTCGTTGCGCTCCGCGCTCGCTGCTTTGAGTGACGCGGCGTTCGATGCGTTGCTCAAGGACGCCTCATTGAAGAACGCGGAGCACACGGTGAGGCGCATGCGCACGGAAGGGCAGAAGCAGATGAGCGCGGAGATGGAGGCGCTGGCCGCTGATCTCAATGTGAACGGCCTGCATGCGTGGGGAAGGCTTTATGACACGCTGACGGGCAAGATGGAGTTTGAGATGACCTTCCCGGACGGCCACAAGGAAATCGTGCCGATGTCGCGCCGTCGCGCTTTGATGTCCGAGCCGGACCGCAAATTGCGCGAGGCGGCGTTCCACGACGGGCAGAAGCCGTGGAACGAGCATGCCACGACGCTGGCGGCGGCGCTGAACGGCATCGCGGGCACGCGCTTGAGCCTGTATGGCCGCCGTAACCTGCCGCATTTCCTCGACACGCCGCTCTTTGATGGTGCGATGAGCCGCAAGTCGCTCGATGCGATGCTGGAGGCCATTCATGTGAACATCGAGCTGCCGCGCCGTTCGTTGCGCAAAGCCGCGAAGCTGCAAGGCACGCCCGCGCTGCACTACTTCGACCTCGAGGCACCTCAAATCGCCGCGCCCGACGAAAAGCCGCTCGATTGGGACGAGGCGTGCAAAACGGTGGATCAGGCCTTCAGCGCCGCGTATCCGAAACTCGGCGCGTATTTCCGCGAAATGCTCGCGCAGCGCTGGATCGAGGCGCAGCCGCGTGCGGGGAAGCGTCCCGGCGCGTTCTGCACCGGCTCGCAGCTCCGGCACGAGGAGCGCGTCTATATGACCTTCCACAGCACCGTGCATGACATGGTCACGCTGGCGCACGAGGTCGGCCACGCATGGCATTCGTGCGTGTTGCGGCCCGCACGCTCGTTCGCGGCGAATTATCCGATGACGCTTGCCGAAACGGCGTCGAATTTCGGCGAGATGATCCTGCTCTCCGGCCTGATGAACGATCCCGGCATCACCGAGGCCACAAAGGCCTACCTGCTCGACCAGGAGATGCTGCGCGCGCACGCCTACCTGATCAACATCCCCATGCGCTACGAGTTCGAGAAGGCGTTCTACACCGAGCGCGCGTCGGGCGAGGTCAGCGTCTCGCGTTTGAGCGAACTCATGACCGAGGCACAGCGCAAGCTCTATGGCGACACGTTGCTGCCCGATGGCACCGACCCGATGTTCTGGGGCTACAAGATGCATTTCTTCATCAGCGGCATCAGCTTCTACAATTTCCCCTACGTCTTCGGCTACCTGCTCAGCCAGGCGCTGTTCGCACGGTTCAAAGCTGAGGGCGCGTCCTTCCTGCCGCGTTACGAGGCATTCCTCGCCATGACCGGCAGCGCGACGTGCGAGGAAGTCGTGAAGCAAACTCTCGGTGAAGACCTCACGAAGCCCGAATTCTGGGCCACCGCGCTGAAGGCGATGGAGCCGTCGCTGCTGGCGTATGAGAAGGTCGGTGGGCAATAGCCGTCTCTCTACGTGAGAGGAGTTGAAACACGATACATGCTTGCCAAAGCACGCGCTGTTCTCCAAACTCCGCCGCGTATGTCCTCCTCGATTCCTGCAAGCACCCCTGGAAAAATCTGGCAGCCGCCGACGGCGGAAGATTTGGCACCGGAGCTGCCTGCGTATGAAATCATCCACTTGCTGGGACGCGGCGGCATGGGCGCGGTCTATAAGGCGCGGCAGAAGTCGCTGAACCGGGAAGTCGCCATCAAGGTGCTGCCGCCGATGGCGGCGGAGGATGATGGCTCCATGCACTTCGCGGAGCGCTTCAAAGCGGAGGCGCAGGCCATGGCGCGGCTGAACCATCCCGGCATCGTGGCGGTATATGACGCGGGCGAGACACCGGGTGGGCTGCTGTATTTTGTCATGGAGATGGTGCAGGGCACGGACGTGTCACGGATGATCGCCAGCAGCGGTCGCCTGCCGCCGGAGCATGTGCATGCCATCGCCGCACATGTTTGTGATGCGCTGGCCTACGCGCACAAAAACGGCCTCATCCACCGCGACATCAAGCCGGCGAACATCATGGTCGATACGCAGGGCCGGGTGAAGGTGGCGGATTTCGGCCTCGCGAAGGCGGTGGATGCGCAGACGGGCTTCACGCAGAGCAACATGGCCGTGGGCACGCCGGACTTCGTGGCACCGGAGGCGTTGATTCCGGGGATGCCGGTGGATGGCCGGGCGGATTTGTATGCGGTGGGTGTGATGCTCTACCAGATGCTCACCGGGCAGGTCCCGCGCGGGGCGTTCAAGCCTGCGAGCGTGGTGGTGCCCGGGATCGACCGCCGTTTTGATGACATCGTGCTCAAGGCGATGCAGGTGGATCGCGAGGAGCGTCACCACAGCGCCACGGAGTTGCGGCAGCACTTGGACACGCTCTTGATGCCCGCCGTGCCCGCGCCGGACTTGCAGCGGTATAGCAGCGCAGGGATGCCGAAGCAGGCGGTGCCGATGCCGGAACGTCAAACGAGTTTTCCAACTCGTTCTCCTTCTCCAGGCGGCGCAGCCGTGAAGAAGAATGAAGCGGACAGGAATGTCCTATTACAAATTAGCTTTTAAGCCCTTTTTTACCTGTATATTTGAGAGTTGCGCCGGTTCTCCTTGCGGTTTTATACACTTGTTTTATACTCGCTCCGCCGCCCCTCTCCGTGGGTAACAGCGGCTTCTTATGAGCGCTTCAAAGACTTGGACTTTCTCCGGCATCCCTCATCTCTACCGCCACCAGAAGGGCACGTATTACGCCCGTCTCTCCATCGGCGGCAAACCGACTTTTCGCAGTCTCAAGACCAAGGTTTTGAGTGTGGCGAAACCCCAACTCAACGAGATCCTTCAAGACAACGCCCATCGTGATGAGCTGGGCAAGGATACTGTCATCACTGAAAAAATGACTGGAGCGGAGGCGCTAGCCATCCGTGAAAGCCAGCTTCAAAACGACCCATCCACCAAGAAAAGCACCAAGCGCTACTGGAAGGAAATTGTCGGACTCATCAAGAAAACTTGGCCCGATTTCGCCGTCTTGGAAATGCGTCGAATCTCTGTTCAGCACTGTGAGCAATGGGCAGGTGAGGCGGTCAAGGTGATGTCAGCTACTCGTTTCAACAATTGCCTCCTCATTTTGAAATCCCTGTTCAAGATCGCCATCAAACAAGGGGTGCGCCGCACCAATCCGGCTCTTGAGGTCAAGCGGGCAAAGGTTCGTCCAAAAGACCTCTCCGGTAAGCTGCCCAGCAAAAGCCACTTCAAGGAGTGGGTGGCGGCACTTCGCGCCGCTCGTGGCCGGACCTCTCAGGACCGAGCCGATTTCGTCGAGTTTCTGGCTTACACGGGAATGCGTCTCGGTGAATCAAAGTTCGTGCTTTGGAAGCACTGTGATTTTTCAAAAGGCGAATTCCTTGTGCTTGGTGATCCCACAGACGGCACCAAGAACGGCTTGTTTCGGCGCATTCCGATGATTGCAGCCGCCAGAGAGTTGCTGGAGAAGATGAAGGCGCGTAGCAAACCCGCTTCGGTCGATGAGCCGGTGATTCGTGTGAAAAGCGCTTATGCCGCCATGGGGCGGGCGGCCAACAAAATTGGCATCGCACCGCTCAGTCATCATGACTTGCGCCATCTTTTTGCGACGATTTGTATCGAGTCAGGCGTTGATATACCGACTGTCTCGCGCTGGCTGGGTCATCGGGATGGAGGGATTTTGGCAATGAAGGTTTATGGACATCTTCGGAACGAGCATTCTCTGGCGGCGGCGACCCGTGTTTCCTTCGCTGCTTGAGCGCAGCAGTCCATTTCTTCGCGCCTTTAGATGAAGGAGTTTTTTTCTTTGCCTTGCGCTTCGCGACCCTTTTTGTGTGCGATGGAGCGCCGAGATAGCGCTCCGCGCCATTGAGCAGTTTATCGACCTCTGACTGTGGGATGAGTGTTTGGCCGAGCTTCGTGATGGCCTTCACTTTTCCCGCGTAAAGCTGCCGATAGCCCCATGTTCGTTCCTTGCCGAATAGGGCGGCGAACTCCGCTGGAGTGTATGTGGCTTTGTCTGTCATCTTCAGAAGAAGGTCTTCACTGAGTCACCTTCCGACCAAAACGATGCTGTTCATCTGGCGGGAAAAGCACTGGCAAAGGTAGTTTCAGAGCGCTCGAAATCTCGACCAGCTCAAGGTCGGTCACGCATCGGATTCCTGACTCGATCTTTGCCAAGGTTTCCCTCGAAACATCCCAGCCGCTTCGTTGACACAGGCCCGCAAACTCTGACTGCGACATCGCCAAGTGCGTGCGGTGCTTGGCGAGTTGTGGACCGATGAGGTTCTTGGCAGTGCGGGACATTTCAATCTCAGAAAATAGATCAGATTCCGTTTGCGGCGGTTCTGATTTCGGAACAATGTTCGGTATTCGGAACAAAAGTTCCGATTTCAGAACAACATCCACTATTATGAACATCATCGTTAAGCGTCGCATCGGTCCCGATCCTCACGAGGGCGGGAGACAATCTTCGAGTTCATCAGGCTGCCCTGACATCCTGGAACTCGACAGTGGCGATTTCGCCATCATCGGCCAGGACATCACCGCAGCAGCCATCCCCGCGCTCCCTTCTTCCGCAGGCTGCGCAGCGGAGGAGCGGGTCATCCGCATTCCACGCGAAATTCTGCTTCGCGCAAAAGGCGACATCGCTCGCCTTGCATGAGATCCCACCCCTCTTGCCTTCGTCCCCACATTCTGTTACAAGGCAGGGTGTGGGGATTTTTGTGGAGTGGTTCGGGGCCAACTGGTTCAACCTGTTGCAGACCGTCGCTATCGTTGCCGGGTTGTTCTTTACCGGACGATCCTTTCTCGTGGATACCAGAATCCGCCGGATTTCCAACTTGCTCAACATCACCGAGCATCATCGCTCCATCTGGCAGCAGGTGATCGACAAGCCAAACCTTCTGCGAGTTCTGAACGCAGAAGCAAAACTCGACATCAAGCCCATCACACTTGAGGAGCGCATCTTTGTGAACCTCATCATTCTGCATCTGACAGCCGTCATGGCTGCCATCAGGGGACGGGTTCACGAGCAACCAGCAGGACAGGATGAGGATTTGCGCGAGTTCTTCAGTTTGCCCATTCCCAACAAGGTTTGGAAGGACTCCAAACGCTTCCGAGAACCTGATGTCATCGCATACATTGAGTCTCTGCTCAAACCAAAGCCCAAGAAGCGTCGTCGAAAGCTGCGCTGGTGGTTCCGCTAATAGCTCACTTTGAAAGTTGGTGAGTCTTCCGGTTTGGTTTTGCGCCTGTCATAGAGCCGCGTGGTCGCGATGCTCGCATGACCCAACCACTCCTGCACCTTCGCAATGTCAGCTTCATGATCCAGTGCATTCGTTGCCGCTGTCGCCCGTAACCCATGCACACAGACGGCGCTTGGATCGAGGCCAAGCACACGCGCATACTTTCTCACCACATCCTTGTAAACTCCGTGTCCGGTCAGCGCTTCATCGAGACTGCCGGATGAGTTCTTGATCGGACGAAAAAGGGCGCTGCCAGGTTTGTCTCCATGCCCCGCGTGCTCCAGGTATTCGCTGATACGCTGCAAGCTGTGCGGATGCACGGGCAGGAAGCGAATCTTGCCACCTTTGCCGTGAACGCGGAAGTGCAACACGCCGCGCCTCGATTGCAAATCACCGACCGCGAGCGAACACAGTTCAGCTCGACGCAAACCATGAAACAGCAGAATGGAAAGAATGGCGCGATCACGCAGCCCTTTGAGAGTGTCAGGTGCGGGTGCTTCGAGCAGAGCTTTCGCCTCAGCATCCCCCAACGCAGGGGATTTGCCTTCGTTCGTGCCTTGATTGGGACGCTTCACGCCATCAGCCGGATTGAACGGAACGGCATTGCACTCGCACAGGTAATCAAACAATGAAGCCACGGCAGAAAGTTTGCGGCGCACCGTGGACGCTTCCAAAGTGCGCGTCTCAAGCTGCTTGCGCCATGCAATGAGATGCGACCGTTTCACCAGGCGAAATTCTTCCGCTTGGTGAATGCCTGCGAACCGCATGAACTCCTGAACGTCGTTCTTGTATGCTCGCCGCGTGTTCGCGTTTTCGATGTTCGCGAACCACTCGACCTCTGGCGGCACGTTCGCCAAATTTTGAAACTCTGATGCCGTCAGCAAACGCTTGCTCGTTTCGACGACCAACCCTGAAGAACCATTAACCATTCCAACCCCCTCACCCTGAACGCATTATAGTAGTGATAAAATACATTATCAATACCATGTGGATCATTTGAAATATTCGCTCCAATTGTGCTCCAAGCGATTCGAATCTGTGCTCTTTTAGCAACAGAATTTTTTGTCGTAAATCGGAACAAACCGGTAATTGTAACCCGCGTTGCTACCACTGACTGACTCGCCAATACAATTGGCAGAAGTCCGTTTCTAATCCTTTGGACACCTGATGGTTCACGCCATCAGGCTTATGGTCTTGCGGAAGCGGGCCAGGGCCACGGAGTAAAAGACCGTGCCGATGGCAAGCAGCAGGACAAACGGCTGCCACACCACTTTGAGGCCCGCGCCGCGATAGAGGATGGCGCGGGATGCTGAGATGAAATGGGTCGTAGGTGCAGCCTGCATGATGTTTTGGACGAATTCCGGCATGCTTTCGCGCGGGGTCATGCCTCCGGAGAGCATTTGCAAGGGCAGCAGGACTAGGATGAGCAGCAGGCCGAACTGCGGCATGGTGCGCGCCAGCGTGGCCATGAAGATTCCCATTGAAGTGGTGGCAAACAAATGCAGCACCGCGCCGGTCAGGAACAGCAGGATGGAACCCTCGATGGGCACATGCAGCAGGCCTTGAACGACGAACAGCAGGGAGAGTGTGGTCGCGACGAGGACGACGAGGGCCATGGACCACACTTTGGAAAGCATGATCTCGGCGGGTTTCACGGGCATGACGAGCAGGTGCTCGATAGTGCCGTGTTCGCGCTCGCGGATCAGCGCCGCGCCGGTCAGGACAATGGAGAGCATGGTGACGAGGTTGATGATTTCCATCAAAGCTCCGAACCAGGCCGGGGTGAGGTTGGGATTGAAGCGGGCGCGTAATGTCAGAGTCACGGGGGCTGCAGGGACGCCGCGATAGCGCTGGAGAAACTCGGTGACCTCGCCATTGATGATCTGCTGGACGTAACCACTGCCCGTGAATGCCTGGCTCATCCGCGTGGCGTCCACATTCAACTGAAGCGTGGGACGCATTCCGGCAAGAACATCGCGCTGGAAATCAGGCGGGATGATGATGGCAAAGGTATAGTCTCCGGCATCCAGCCCCGCATCCACGTCGGCTGCGGAGATCATGGCGGGTGACATGAAGCTGGGTCGCTGAAAACTGGACGCGATTCGGGCTGAGAGCGGCGAAGTGTCCTCATCAGCGATGGCGATTGGGGCATGATGCAGTGCTTCCGGCATCGCCGTGGCAGATATGTAAACCATGGCCGTGAAGGCATAGACGATGAGCCCCATCATCATCGGGTCACGGGCCAGGCTCCAGAGTTCCTTCACCCCCAGGCGATAGATGTTGGCGAGACGGCTCATGATCAGGTGTCTTGCTTGCGGATCAGGGCAATCGCGACTCCCATGATCACAGGGACAGCCAGGATCAAAGGAATGAATGAGGCGTGGAGATCGGAAAAACCAAGCGCCTTGCTGAAGACGCCGCGACTGATCGTCAGGAAGTGCGTGGCCGGGTAGAGCCTTCCGATAACTGCTCCGGCACCTTCCAGTGAGGAGACAGGATTGATCAGGCCCGCGAACTGGGCAGTGGGAATCATGGTGCCAATCATGGTGACAAACATGGCTGCGATCTGGCTGCGGGTGAATGCCGAGGCCAGCAGACCAAAGCCCGTGGCGAACACGACGAAGATGAGCGCGGCGGCAGCAAGTGTGGTGAAACTGCCTTTGACGGGCACGTCAAAGACGGTGACAGCCAGCAGTGTCATCAGCAGGAAATTCAGCATCCCAAGAAAGATATAGGGCGCTTGTTTGCCGATCAGAAACTCGCTGCGCGTCACCGGTGTCACATGGAGGTTGACGATGGAGCCCAGCTCTTTCTCACGCACCACGGAGAGTGCTGTGAGCATGGCCGGAATCATGAGCAGCAGCATGGGAATGACAGCCGGAACCATGGCGGGCCGACTGCGCACATCCGGGTTGTAGCGGAAGCGTGTCTCGATGTTCAGAGCACCCGAAGCGGACTCAAGCCCGGAGCTCCGCGCGGCCATTTGTGCCAGCCAGCCCTGATGCATTCCCGACACATACCCCTGCGCGGTCTCGGCACGCTGCGGCATGGAACCGTCCACCCACGCGCCGATTTGCACGGGGGCTCCACGCTGCGCATCGCGGGCGAAACCGGGCGGGATTTCGATGGCGAGCGCCAGTTCGCCGGAACGCATCCGGCGGTCGAGATCGGCTTCGTCAAGGATGGGAGCCTGCTGCACAAAATAGCGCGAGCCGTTGAGGTTAAGGACATAGTTTTGGCTCAGGGTGGTCTGGTCGTGGTCCAGCACGGCGAAGCTAAGGTTTTCCACGTCCAGGCTGATGCCGTAGCCCATGACGAACATGAGCAGAGCCGTGCCGAAGAGTGACATGCCGGCAAGCACCGGATCGCGGCGCAACTCCAGCGCTTCTTTCCGCATGTAGCTGAATGTCCGGCCAAAGGCGAAGACCCGCTGTACGGGTGGTGCGGAGACACGGCCGGCGTCAGGCATCGGGGACACTGCCAGGGAGGATGCGGCGGGCAGATTGTCGCTGGCCGACGCCTCTTGAAGATGTTTGATGAACACCTCCTCCAGCGAGTGGGCACTGCTGTCCCTCACCAACTCTTCAGGGGGACCGCTGACGAGCACCCGCCCGGAGTGCATCAGCGAGACGCGGTCACACCGCTCCGCCTCGTTCATGAAATGGGTGGAAATGAAAATGGTGACTTTGTCCTGCCGGGCCAGATCGAGCATGAGTTGCCAAAACTGATCACGGGCGATGGGATCGACGCCGGAAGTCGGCTCGTCGAGGATCAGCAAGGTTGGTTTGTGAACCATGGCCACGGCCAGGGACAAGCGTTGCCGCACGCCGAGCGGCAGCGCCTCAGGCATGGATGAGAGCACGCCTTCAAGCCCGAAGCGCTTCGCCATCTCATCCACCCGGGCCGGGATTTCTTCCGCAGGGACCTGGAACAGGCGGGCGTGAAGAACGAGGTTTTGCTCCACCGTCAGTTCCGTGTAGAGGGAGAAGGACTGCGACATGTAGCCGACGCGCCGACGCGTACCGACATCACGCGGATCGACTTCATGGCCCAGCAGCCATGCCTTGCCCTCCGTGGGCGGCAGCAGGCCGGTGAGCATTTTCATGGTCGTGGTTTTGCCGCAGCCGTTGGAGCCAAGGAACCCGAAGATCTCGCCGCGCCGGATGCGCAGATCCACCCGCTCCACGGCAGTGAAGTCGCCGAAACGCATGGTCAGCCCCCGTGCTTCGATGGCGGTCACATCCTTCTCGGAGGGGGCGAAGCGGGAAACCACCACCGGCTGGTGGAGACGCCGTTTTTCCTCCGGCAGCAGGGCGATGAAGGTGGCATCCAGGGAATCCGTCGCGGTGCGTGTGCGCAGTTCGGAGGGAGTGCCGGTGGCCAACACCTTGCCCGCATCCATGGCCACCAGCCAGTCGAAGCGATCTGCCTCCTCCATGTAAGCCGTCGCCACAATCACGCTCATCCCAGGCCGTTCCCGGCGGATGCCGTCCACGAGGCTCCAGAACTGGCTGCGAGAGAGTGGATCAACCCCTGTGGTCGGTTCGTCGAGAATGAGCAGGTCCGGGTCGTGGATGAGCGCGCAGCAGATGCCCAGCTTCTGTTTCATGCCGCCGGATAGCTTACCCACCGGGCGGTCAAGGAAAGGCCGCAGACCGGTGCGCGTCGTCAGTTCGTCGATCCGGCGGCGGCACTCGGCGCGGTCATGCCCGAAGAGACGCCCGAAGAACTGCAGGTTCTCTTCAATGGAAAGGGTGAGATACAAGTTCTTGCCCAATCCCTGCGGCATGTAGGCGATGCGTGAGCACACCGCACGGCGATGTCGGGCGCTGGCCATGTCGCCACCCAGCGTTTCCACCTTGCCCGCCTGCACCTTGTGTGCGCCTGCGATCAGGGAAAGGAGGCTCGATTTGCCAACGCCGTCCGGGCCGATCAAACCCACCAGGCTGCCGCCGGGCAAATCAAGATCAATGCCATCCAACGCAAGCGTGCGTCGATGGCGGAGACGCACTCCGCGCAGACTGGCAACGACGGCGGCGGTGTTCATTGGGGCAGCTTTAATGCCAGATGGGAGGGCCACTCCGCCTGCGCGTCGATCTTCACCCACGCGACTCCCGGCAGCCCCGTCTTCACACGCTCCAGATGTTCTTTCAGCAAGCCACGGTCAATCTGCGCTTTGACGCGAAACATCAACTTCTGGCGTTCGCTCGCGGTCTCCACCGTCTTGGGCGTGAACTGCGCGACGCTCGCCACATACGAGACACGCGCCGGGATCACAAACTGCGGTGCTGCATCCAGGATGAGCCTCACCTCGCTGCCGAGCGCCACCCTGCCCGCCACTGTCTCGGGTAGAAAGAAGGTCAGATACACGTCACCTAGATCCACGAGGTTCAAAACCTTCCCCCCAGCGCCCAGCACCTCTCCTGGTTGCGTGATCAGATACTGCACCCGTCCATCGCGGGGCGCTTTCAGCGTGCAGTCATCGAGTTCGGCCTGCACGCGGCCCACAGTCGCCTGCACTGCCTCCACCATCACCTCTGCATCCTGCACCTGTGCGCTGGCTGCGGCCACAGCACCCCCGGCTGCCGCCACCTGCGCCTTTGCCGCCTTGATCGCCGCCTCTGCGCTTTTCGCGCGGGCACGATCATCGTCGAGGTTTTGTTCGGACACCGCATTCTTTGTCGCAAGCGATTCGGTGCGCACCAGCCGTTGCTGCGCCGCCTGCTCCTCGCTCTCGCGCTGGAGAACCACAGCCTCGGCTGCCAGTTTTTCGCTCTCCCGCGCCGTCACCTGCGCCTGGGCGGTGATGATCGCATTTTTCGCCTGCCGAAGCTTTGCCTGGGCCTCCAGAAACTGGGCATCCAGAATGTCGGTCTGAATCCGGGCGAGCACCTGGCCTTCCTTCACGAAATCGCCTTCACCCACCAGAACCTCCGCCAAACGCCCAGGCACTCGGGCTGCGAGATTGATCTCGGTGGCCTCAATGCGTCCGTTGCCAGATACGACCCCTGGAGCAAGATCGCCCTTCAGGCCATGCCGCCAGAAAAGGACAGCCGCCACGGCTAAGACTAAGGCGAGCACGACGGCTACCGCCAAGATTCGGGATTTCAGCATATTCATCGTGTTAAATAAATCAGCGCAGAAGCGCGTTCATGAGGTGCCCCCCTTCCACTTTGGACCCTTGATCTATGCCAGAGATTCGCCGGTGCCATAGGTGAGGACTTCGGAAACGGAGAGGCGGACTTTGCGGGGCCAGTTGCCCGGAGCTGGATAACCCACCGCCAGGAGCATCACCGGCAGGTAGCGCTCGGAAATTTGGAACTCCCGCTTCACCCCTTCCGGGTCAAACCCGATCATCGGGCCGGAAACCAGCCCTTTCGCTTCGGCGGCGAGCATCAGAGTCATGGCTGCCAGCGAAGCCGACCGGATGGCTTCGTCACGCTGGGCCGCTGGGTTTGCATACATCTGGCCAGCCATGCCGACCATCCCGTCCACCACAGCTTGGTCGATTATGCCAGCCTTGACGGACCGACCTAAAGTTTCGGCTAGCTTCGTGTGGGCCAGCAGGTCGCCCAATACGATGAAGGTGACGGCCGCATCTATCACCTTTTGCTGGCCGTAGGCGACCGCTTTGAGTCGTTCTTTGTCCTGCGGCTCGGTGATGGCAACAAAGCGCCAGTGTTGCTGGTTAAACGAGGATGGTGCCTGTGTGGCGCAAGCGACCAATTCTTCGATTACGGTGTGCGAGAGCGATGTGTCTGGGGCAAACTTGTTGGCCGAGATTCGTTGATTGATGATTCCGAGTGTGTGCATGTCCAAGTGTGGTGAGTATTTGGTGGTGGGTCAAAAAATCGCGCGATCACCACTCACCTCCCAGCGCCTTGATCAGGCGGACGGTGGCGATGTGGCGCTGCGCGGAGATTTGGGCGGTCTGACGTTCCGTAAGGAGGCGGGTGCGCTCGGCGTCGAGGAGTTCGAGATAACTGAGGGTGCCACGCTCATAGGACTCGCGAATGAGGTCAGTGGCTTTGGTGGAGGCGGTGAGGGCATCGCCGATGGCGCTGGCCTGCTCGCGCAGGTAGCGGGTTTGGGCGAGACTGGTCTCCACATCGCGGATGCCGGTGAGGACGGTCTGGCGGTAATTCGCGATGGCTTCTTCGCGGGCGGCTTTGTGACGCTTGACGTTGAAGTGGATGACGGCCCAGCCGGTGAGCGGGAGGCTGACGCTGGGGCCGATGCTCCATACTTTGCTGTTGCCGGTGAGCAGGGTGTCCACTTCTTTGCTCAAGTAGCCGCCGGTGCCGGTGAGACGGACGGCGGGGAAATAGTCGGCGGTTGCGACGCCGATGTCGGCATTGCGGGCTGCGACGATGCGCTCGGCGGCGGCGATGTCCGGACGGCGCTCCAACATGCTGGCGGGGATGCCTGCGGGGATGACGGGCGGGGCTTTGGAGCCGATGGGATGCTCGCGAAGGGTGAAGCTGCTGGCGGGCTGGCCGCACAGGAGGGCGAGAGTGTCGCTGGCTTCCTGACGCTGGCGCTTTACGTCGGCGAGTTCAGCCTTGGCAGTGGCCACTTCGGTCTGGGCTCGGGCGAGATCGGTCTCAGGGATGGCTCCGGCTTTGAACTTGTCGTTGAGAAGGTTCACAAATTTTTCCCGCAGGGCGATGGTGCGGCGCAGGGCGTCGAGTTCGGCATCGGCGGCGCGGAGCAGGAAGTATTGTGCGGCGACATCGCCAGTGAGGGTGAGGATGGCGCTGTGGTAGCTGGCGGAGGTGGAATCGGCGGTGGCGCGGGCGCTCTCGACTTCGCGCCGCACCTTGCCCCAGAAGTCTATCTCGTAGCTGAGGTCGATGATGGTGCTGAAGCTGTTGACGCGCCCACGCGGGATGGCAACGGGCACGGGGGTGGGCAGATTGCCGGAGAACTGCTCGCGCTTGGTGTCGCCTTTGAGGCGGATGTCGGGCGCCCACTCGGAGGCGCTGATGCGGGCGGAGGCGCGAGCCTGATCGACGCGGGCGGCAGCGGACTTCAAGGATGGGCTGGCTTGAAGCGCGAGGGCTTCGAGGCGGTTGAGTTCGCTGTCGCGGAAGACTTTCCACCATTCGCCACGCGCGGTGTCATCGCGCGGGGCAGCGGTCTGCCAGCGCCATTTCGCGGGGGTGATGTCGGCGGTGTCGGGCTGCTTGTAATTCGGGCCGACGGCGCAGGAGGCGAGGCCAAGCGCAAGGGCTGCAAGAAGGGTCTTGGTCATGAGGTGCTAGTGGGTTGGCTGGCCTTGTTCGCGTTCGCGGGTCTTCGTTCCCTTGGCGAGGGCTTTCGCGATGCGCCTCTTTCTGATGCGATCTGGGAACTGAATGAGGTCGTCGAAGATGGAATAGATGACGGGCGTGGCGAGCAGCGTGAGCAGCAAGGATAGGCTCTGGCCGCCGAGAATGACGCCCGCCGTGGCATTGTTATAGGCGGCACCGACGCCCTTCGCAGTCATCATGGGGATCATGCCCGCGACGAAAGCCAGCGTGGTCATGAGGATGGGGCGCAGACGCTCTTTGTTGGCGAGCAGGATGGCATCGAGCCGGTCCATGCCTTTGGCACGAAGCTGGTTGGTGTGGTCGATTTGCAGGATGCCGTTCTTTTTCACCATGCCGAAGAGCACGAGGATGCCGAGCATGGAGAAGATGTTCACCGACTGCTGGAAGAGGATGAGCGAGAGGATGGCAAAGGGCAGCGTGAGCGGCAAGGCGAGCAGAATGGTGAGCGGATGCACCCAGCTCTCAAACTGCGCGGCGAGGATGAGATACATGAAGATGAAGGCCATCAAAAACGCGACCATGAAGGCCTTTCCCGCCTTGGCCATTTCCTTCGAGCGTCCGGCGCTGCCACTGGCGTAGTCGGCCGGCAGGTTGAGCATCTTCACGGCGGTGGCGATGCCATCAAGGATTTCGGTTTCACCCACTCCAGGGGCGTTGTTGGCGGTGATGGTGACCTGGCGGCGGCGGTTGAGACGGTTGATCTGCGAGGGGCTGTCCGTGTTTTCCAGCGTGAGCAGATTGGTGATGGCGACGGGTCCGGCCTTGGTGGAGGGCACGGTGAGGAGATTGAGGATTTCGCGGGTGTTGCGGTAGCTCTCCTCAGCCTGGAGATGGATGTCGTATTGCTCGCCGCTGTCGTCGAAGGTGGAGACGTCGAGACCGCCGACGAGCAGGCGCAGCGTGCCGGAGATGTCCTGGATGCTGGCTCCCATCTCGCCTGCTTTGTTGCGGTCCACGCTGCCGGAGATTTCAGGCTTGCCGGGAATGAGAGTGCTGTCGAGGTCGCGGATGCCGGGGAGGTCTTTGACGTCTTTGATCACTGATGCCGTGGCGCGGGTAAGCGTGTCGAGGTCAGGCCCGGCGATGAAATACTGCACGTTGGCGCTGGACTGGCCCGTGTTGAAAGGCGGGACAGAGAGCACGGTGATGCGCCATTCCGTGGGGAAACGCGGTACGATCTCTTTGCGCACGCGGTCCATGAGGGTCTGCTGGTCTTCGCGCAAAGCGGGATCATTCAGGCGCACGAAGATGCCTGCGAGATTCGGCGTGCGCTGGTCATTGTCCCCGATGGTGAGAAGTGTGCCGTCCACGCCGGGCAGCTCGCGGATCGCACGGGCGAAGCGCTCGGCCATGAGATCGGTGGCGGCGAGGCTGGTGCCCTCCGGCGTGCGGATGTTCACCACGAACTCCGCCTCCTCCACCGGCGGCAGGAAGCTCTTTTGCACGATCTTCATCAGCGTGGGCACGGCGGCGAGAATGCCGAAGCAGCCCAGCACGATGATCCAGCGATGCCGCATGGAAAAGCGCAGCAGCACCATGTAAAACGCCTCCACCGGGCGGTAGAAGATGTTTACCAGATGCTCCAGCCAGGCGTCAAACCGCGTGGCGTGGCCTTTGCGGAACATGCGGGCGGAGAGCGTGGGCGTGAGCGTGAAGCTGACCAGCAGCGAAACCGCGATGGCGAAAGCCATGGTGAGGCCGAAACTCTTCAGGAACATGCCCACAATGCCGCTGAGGAAGGCCACGGGCACGAACACCGCGAGCAGCGATAGCGTGGTGGCCAGGACGGCCATGCCGATCTCCTTCGGTCCTTCCACGGACGCGGTGAAGGAGTCCTCGCCCTTCTCTTCCATGTGGCGGAAAATGTTTTCCACCACGATGATGGCATCATCAATGACGATGCCGACCGCCAACGCGAGGGCGACGAGGCTGATGACGTTTAATGTCACTCCCTGCGCCCACATAACGCCGAACGCGGCGATGATGGAGGTGGGAATCGCGAGCGCGGAGATGATGGTGGCGCGTGAGTTGCCAAGGAAAATCAAAACGATCACGGCGGCGAAAATGGCCCCCAGCACCAAGTGCTCCTTCACCGCGTGAACGCTGGTGCGGATGACTTGCGACGTGTCGCGCACCATTTCGACATCGTAGCCTGCGGGCAGCAGTTTTTTAACATCGCCGAGCTTCTCATTCACCGCATCCACCACGGCCACCGTGTTTGTGCCGCTTTGTTTACGGATGGAGAGCACCACAGAGGGCACGCCATTGTTACGGGCCACGGTTTTTTGCTCCTCGGCCCCGTCTTCCACCCGCGCCACGTCACGCACGCGGACCAGACCGCCGTCCGCCTCGCGCAAGACGAGCATGCCGATCTCCTCCACGCTCCGTGCCTTGCCCAGCACGCGGAAGCCCGCCTCGCTGGCCGCATTCTTCACCGTGCCGGCAGGGATTTGCACGTTCTGTGCGCGGAGGCCGCGCTGCACGTCCGCAGCGGTCAGATTGTAGGAGCGCAGCCGCATCGGATCGAGCCACACATTGATCTGCCGCAGTCTTCCGCCCAGCAGCGTGATCTGCCCCACACCACCCACGCTTTCAAGCTGCCGCCGCAACACCTTGTCGGCAAACTCGGTGATCTCGCGCACCGGCTTGTCGGCCACGAGGGCGATGTTCAAAATAGGCGCGGCATCGGGATCGAGCTTCTCGATGATCGGCGCGTCCACCTCCTCCGGCAGATCGGGGATGATACGGGCGATGCGGTCCCGCACTTCCTGTGAGGCCACGTCGATGTTTTTCTCCAGCACAAAAGTCACCAGCACCTGCGAGATGCCCTCGCTTGAAATGGAGCGCAGTTCATCAATGCCTGCGACGGTGTTCACCGCCTCCTCGATCTTGTCCGTGATCTCGGTCTCGATCTCCTTCGGCGTCGCGCCGTCCTGCCGTGTGACGATGCTGACCGTGGGGAAGTCAATCTTTGGAAACCGATCCACCGGCAGCTTCGTGTAGCCCAGCACCCCCACGACCACGAAAACGAGGATGATGACGCTGGCGAAGACCGGGCGGCGGACGGAGATAGCGGCGAGCCATTGCATGAGCGTGTGAAGTGAAAATTAAGCGGCGGGTTCAAAGCGAAGCCCATCGGCGGCCTCTGCGCTGGGTTTAGCCAGCAACGGCTCACCGGCGGCGACTCCACGCCGGATTTCTGTGAAGCCCTCGCGCGTCTCTCCCACCTCCACGAGGCGTTCGGAGATCGTGTTGTCTTTGGTGATGACGAAGACCTTGCGGCGCGAGCCTTCGATGCGCAGCGCCCCCTCCGGCACCGCGACGGCTTTTTCCTCACGAAGCAGGATGCGCGCATCGCAAAAGAAGCCGGGCCGCAATTTGCTTTCCGCGTTGTCCACCGTCGCCTCAATCACCAGATCACGCGAGGCCTCGCGCATCGTCGCGCCAAGGAATTTCAACTTGCCCGTGAAGCGCTGCGCCGGGAACGCCGCCGTGGTGAACTCCACCACCTGACCGATGACCAGAGCGCCAACTTCCGTCTCCGGCACACTCAGCACGAGCCGTAGCGTGGACAGATCCACCACGCGGGCGACAGGGGAATCCGCCTTCACATACTCGCCTGGCTCCACCATGCGCTCCGCCACCACACCGCCAAACAACGCGCGGATCACGCAGTCATCGAGCGTCTTCTGCGCCAAGGCCTGACGTGCCTCCGAGGCCGCCAGTTCCGCCTCGCGCGCGGCGACTTCCGTGAGCAGCTTTTGGTAATCCGCATCCGCCACCGCCTTTTTCTCCGCCAGCGGCTTGTTGCGCTCCTGCTCGTTCTTCGCCAGCGCCAGCCGCGCCTTCGCCAGACCCACGGAGGCCGCAGCCTCCGCCAGAGAGAGCTTGGGCTGGCGCTCGTCGAGCTTCGCCAGCACATCGCCCGTCTTCACCACGGAACCACGTTCAATCGAAGCCGAGACCACTCGCCCCATCGAATCCGCCGCCACCACGGCGTCATTCTGTGCGGCGAGCTGCCCCGTCACACGCAGGAAACGCGGAAAGGCACGTTCAGCGGCCTGCACGGTGGCCCCTTTCACGATCACCGGCGCTACTTTCGGCTTTTCCGCCTGCGGAGCCGGTGCCGGAGCTTTGTTGCAAGCCACCAGCGCAAGCGCGGCAGCGGTTAAGATGCAGAGTAAGGTCGTTTTCATGCTGAAGTGCGTTTCTTGGAAAGGGTTGTCTTTGGCGTCCCGAGTCCCCGGAGCGCCATGTCCGCGATGCTGTCCGCCAGCCGAGCGATACCCGCCTCCGCCTCCGGCACGGCAAATCCAAGCCGCCCGATCACCTCACGGCTGTGGTCAAAGTGGACGCACATCGCAACAATTTGATGCGCCGCCATCTCCCGCCCATCCTTGTCCAGCGAGTCTCCCGCCAAGGCATTCACAATTTTGACGAGGTTCGCGAAATTCGGCTTGATGATCAGCTTCACCAGCTCGCCCAAGGCTGCCGTCGGCTGCCGCATCTCATGCGCCATCAGCCGTCCCAGCACCGGATGCGCCGTGCGTCTCAGCAGCACAAAGCGCAGGCAAAACTGAATCCATTCCCGCAACGACTGCTCAGGTTCCTCCGTCGGCTTCGGCGGCGGCTCCTGCTCCAGCAACTTCCGGTGCGCCGCCAGCAGCACCTCGCGGTAAAGCCCCTCCTTGCTGCTGAAGTAATAATTGATCGACGCCACATTCACCCGCGCCTTCAGGCTGATCTCCCGCACGCTTCCCGCCGCAAACCCCGCCTTCGCAAACACCACCCCCGCCGCCACCAGGATACGCATCTTGCGCGCCTTCGGGTTACGTTCTCGAGTGGGGCGCGTGAGGGTCATGGGCATTGGAGTTAAATGGCTGTTTATAAACGGACGTTCCATTAACCATGCGCAGACTCTTGTCAACGTGTGAGATGAGAATACCCTGCGGGTGGAGACAAGCGGGTCATCTACCAAGTGGCGTGGGCTATATGCACCAATTGGCAACTGGTCATTCAGGCTGCCATGCCTCCATCGCGTGACTGGCTGCTCCGAGCGCACCAGCGTCATCGCCAAGGGTCGAGGGGATGATGTGCGGCGGCATGTCGCGAAGGGCGGGCATGAGCGTAGCAGCATGGTTCGCGATGGCGCTGCAAAAACGCTCACCCAGGGCCACGCTGAGCGCGGACGAGAAACGCCGCCTGCTCGACCTGCAACGCCAGCACGCCGAAGTGCTGGGCATGCTGCCCGAGATCGCCGGATTTCAAGACCGCCCCGAGGAATATGGAAAGTTTTTCCGTAACATGATCCAGCAGTCCGCCGGCCTCACCGAGCCGCAGGGTGACTCCGTGGATGCCTATATGCGTCAGCGCGCGCAGTTGATGAATCAGCAGGGTCTGAACGCCGGTCGTGAGCCGCAGGACGCGCAGCTCGAAGCCGCCTGGGAGGCACGCCGGGATGCCTTCAACACGCAGACGGCCACCGGCCTGCAAAATCTGCTGCCACCCGGCGCAGCGCAAAAGGCGGGCATCTCCCCGGAACTGTTGGAATTCCTGGAGATGGACTTCGACAAGATACTCGCTCCCGGCACAGCCAAGCCTTGAGCCACGGCATTGCGATTGCGGCTTGCGCGTCCGACGCGCACCGCCAGCACGGGGCGGCACCCAATTTCAATTCTCGTGTTTGCCCTTCGTGTAATGGACGCCTCTGCCGCGCCCGTGGCGCGTCAGTAATCCGGCATCTACCAACTCGGACATCTTCGCCTTGAGCGTATTACGGTTTGCGGCGGTGGCTTTGACCGCCTCAGCAAGCGTTATGCTCTCCGCGTCGTCCAGCAGCCTCATGAGGGATGCGGCCAGCGGTGAACTGGCCTCGACACGCCTTTGCTCGACCTGGACCTTCACATTCAGATTGTCCTTCTGGCGCACCAGACAGCGCAGAAAGAACAGCAGCCAGGCATCCCATTCCACGCGCTTCTTCCGCATCGTCGCCTGCGTCTTTCTCAGCGCCTTGTAGTAGAACTCTTTGTTCTCCTCGATCACCGACTCCAGCGAGGCATACGGCACATAGCTGTAGCCGTGCCGTAGCAGGAGCAGAGTCGTCAAGACCCGCGACAGCCGACCATTTCCATCCTGGAACGGATGGATGGCAAGAAACCAGACCACAAACACGCCCGTGACGAGCAGCGGGTGAAGGTCGCCGTCTCTTTCGGCCTCGATCATCCATTCGACCAGCCGCTTCATGGCAAAGGGCGTCTCAAACGGCGATGCCGTTTCAAAGACGATGCCGAGCTGGTTTCCTTTTGCGTCGAACGCGGCCACATGATTGTCGAGCGTCTTGTAGTCGCCGCGATGCCGCTCGTCTTTGCTCGAAAACTGGAGCAGCGTCCGATGAAGCTGGCGGATGTGATTTTCCGTGACCGGGATGTGCTCGAAGGACTCGAACACCGTGTCCATCGCAGCCGCGTAGCCCGCGACTTCTTCTTCATCCCTGCTTTTGAACTCCTGAATTCTGAGTCCTGACAAAAGCGTGGCGATTTGCTGATCGGTGAGCTTGCTACCCTCAATGCGCGTGGACGAGCCAATGCTTTCAATGGTGGCGATCTTCTTGAGCTGCGAGAGCTGATCCCGTGAGAGGCGCTTGAAGGCACGCCACTGCCCTTTGAACTCATCGAGCGAGGCGATGAGCTTGAGCATTTCTGCGGTTATTGGCGGTTCTGGGGCGAGTTTTTGCAGCATTGCGTATCCATTCAATATCCAATTATATCCATTTCATCTCCAATTTACAAGCCTTCCGTTCATCACTGATTTTCAGGGGGGAAAGGCCTTTCCCTCGCCGCTACTTCGTGGGCGGCTACCCATTCCAACGGGAAGTGTCCCGTAACGCCCTCACCTGCCGCGTGACGCCGTTGACTGTCTCCCGGCGGTTCGTGTTCGTGCATGGCTCCTGATGTTTTCCCGCTGCAAGGGCAGCTTGGTTTTGGCAGAGGCCGTCTGCCCATCAACCCCCGGCCCGCTCCATTCGCTGCCGCTCCCGTGTTGGGGGCATGACTGGCAGCCTCATGACCTCCGCCTTTGCACCAGCGCCCCGCAGCGGGGTAAAAACACAAACCAGGAGCAAAACATGAATCAAAACACACTCACCAAAACCGATCTCCGCCAGTTCACCGGCACGGAGCAATGGCATCGCCACGGCATCGCACGCAACGTGCTCTACACCGACGGCGCACAATACGTCGCCGAAAGCGGCGGAGCCTACTGGCTGCTCGATGAGATCGCCTTCGCCCAATCCATCCGCGAAGTCGCAGCCGAAGCCTTCCAGGTCTGGCGGCTGAAGGTCAATCCTGACCACACCGCCACCCTCGAATGCGAGGATGGGAACTCGAACATCCGCTTCTCCAAGCGGATCGAGTTCACAGACTTCCCTCTCGATGAAGTGGCCTTCTACTTCACCGATCACGTCATCATGCTGCCGAGCGAATACTAGCCCGGCAGCTTGTCCGCCCAAGGCAACTTGGGCGGACATCTCTTTTCATCATGAATACTTGGAGGGGAGTTTCATCTGTCGGGAAAAGCCTTTCCCTCGCGCCTACGATGTGCGGCGCTACCCATTCCAACGGGAGGTGTCCCGTAACGCCCTCAAGAATCCACACCAGGCAACACCGCCACCACGAGCAATCCCGCCATTCGTCGGCGCGGTCGGGACACGCCCTCCACTGCTTCGCCAAACGGCCAGCTTGCTCCCCACCTTCCTCTTGGACCAAACCTCCGCCGGGCAATCCGGTGATTTCCTCAGCCCGCCTTCGCCCTCCTGCGGATCACCCTTCCTTGCCCCGGCTCGGTTCCGTCCGCTCTGATACTCTGAAAGGCGCGGCACGACGCGCCATGCGGAAGGGTGGAATCGAAGCATGGTTTGCTTCCTCGCATGAAGGCTGCGCACGTTGAGTGTGGTTTTGCTGGAAGTCAGGCCATCAGGTTCTCGTCACCGTTTCTTGTGGGCAGTTCTTCATGGCTCCTTGGGTTTCTCACTTGGAATTTTGGAAACGTAGCAGCCGCGCAGGGCAGTCAATGCCCGGCCCGCTCCATTCGCTGCGCTCCCGTGTTGGGCATGACAACGCCCTGCTTCACCGGCTGCTCAGCACGCTCCCAATCCCTTCGGGGAGAAACCACTAAACAAGGAGAACCTATGAATAACAAACCAGCCCACGAAATCAGAAACGGCGGAGTCAAAGTCACCATCTGGCTAAACGAAGACCAGGGCAAAACCCGCTACAGCGCCACCGTGTCCCGCAGCTACAAAGCTGGCGAGGAATGGAAGCAAACCACCAGCTTCCTCAAATCCCACCTGTCGAAGCTGAGCACAGCGCTTGCTCAAGCCGAGCAGTGGATCGCGGAACGCGAACCCGCTGCCGCCGAGGCACAAGCAGCTTAAACCTTGATGCCGCGCCTTCGGGCGCGGCATTCTTTTTTCACATCCAACTCTCCAAGGAGAACGATCATGACTTTCATTCAACTCGACTACGACACCTGGTTTGAACAGTTCAAACCCATCACCAAAACTGGAACCGACCACATCGCTTTCGATACCCACGACGACATTGATTTTCTGCGCACACAACCCAACTCGAAAATCTGGACTCTCATCGACTGCCCTGACTACAACACAGCGGTCATCGTCAATGGTTACTGGCGTATCAACCGTTTGGAATACTACGTCACCGAAGTGGCTCATGACGAAGCTGATGAATACAACATCGAGTGAGGTGTGGGGGAAAAGCTTTTCCCTCGCCGCTACTGCGTGGGCGGCTACCCATTCCAACGGGAAGTGTCCCGTAACGCCCTCGCCCGCCGCGTGACGCCGTTCGATCCGCCTTCAGCAAGCCTTGAAGAGTCAAGGCGCGGCGTTTCAAACCACGTCACTGCCGCCCCATGTCGCACACCGAAGCAGCCGGACGCTTCGCTTCTGCCTGACCCTCCGCTTCGCTACCGGCTGCTTCCGTGCCAGTCAAACCCACCGCGAGCAATCCCGCCTTCATCATCAGGGTCGGGGCAAGCCCTCCCTCTGCTGACAAAGGCCAGCTTGCTCCCCCTCAACCTCTTGGACCGATCCGCAGATGCGCCGGACCGCGACCACTTTGCCCGCCTTCGCCCTCCCTTCTTGTCGCCGGTCCTTGCTACATCTGCGGTTCCGTCCGCTCTGAAGCGCCTGCTCTCGCAGGCGGGGCAAGCGCGTCTCTGTGGAGACTTTCAAATGATGCCTGCACAGGCGGGCCTTGTGGCACCGCCGCTTGCCCTTAGTTTTCACAAAACACTTCTCGGCAACCGGGCCGTTTCATCTACAATTCCCGCACACTATGAGCCGCAGATTCCACACCATTCTCGCCGTCACGCTTTGTCTGTTTCCCCTCATTCCATCTTCTGCGCAGACAGAGCAGCAGAAACAAACGATGCCAGTGCTGAAGGCCGCGAGCGAGCGCCTCATGCGCGGCGACATCGCAGCTCTCGACGAGGTGAAAGCCCTGCCGGGCGACGATTCGGTTGCCGGACTTCTGATGTTCTTCAAACAGAATTTCTACGTCTATTCCAAAGAGACCCAGAAAAAGGCCATTGCCGCCAAAGCTGCGCAATACATCACCGAATGCCCGACCGCCGCTGACTACATCAAGCGCCTCTTCAAGAAGGAGGAAGGAAGGCCCAAATCGGGAATGCTCATGAACTACCGGCAGACCACGCTGGACAGCCTGACCGCCGCGAACAACAAGTTCGCCGTCAGTCTCCTCATCGAACTCATGGACGAATCCAACTTGGAGGTGCCGCCCGGAGATTTTGCCGTTGCCATCGCCAAGATGGGCATCCCTTCTGCTCCCTTTACCAAGACAGAACTGAAATCCGCCGCCACGCCAGAGGGCGTCGCCAAATGGAAATCATGGTGGAAAGAAAACAAAGACGGCTTCCCCGACAAGTGATGGGCAGTAGTTCGCTCCGGCAGCCACGGTTTAGATGCTAAACGCCTTTAGCTTCTCGACCAAGATTGCCCGCCTCTTCTCGATGAATTCGAGAAAGCTGTCGAAATCATACGACGCGAGTGTCGGGATCGCGTGACGGTCTTTGAAGTTTGCATCACGGCTGGCGAACCAGTCGCCGAAATCTTCCGCGCTCTTCTCAAGATTCTCCCTGTCAGTCAGAAGCTCAAGGTTGAGGATGCAGTTGAACCATTTCTGATACTCCGTGATCTTCGCGTCATCATAGCCACGCGCTTTCAGCTTGGCATTCGTGAACTCTGATTTCGGGAACACATGGTCCTCATGGTAGTTTTTGTCCTTCCAGTCACGGTCAGGATACAAAAGCGCCAGGATCAGATAGCTGTATTTCGTGCTGTAGTTCGTCGCCAGCAGGTTCTCAATCTCGCTGTCGGTGAAGGATGCCTCAATGTTCAGCCGCTTGTTCATGGCTTCGTAAGGGAAGCTCTTGAAGTCAGCCTGCTCATCAATGACCTGCTGAAGATTGGTCAGCGTGGTGTCGGATGACCCGCCGAACGCATTTTTTAGCAGCACCAGCGCCAGCCACTTCTGCATGATGAGCTGGTTTCTCACATCCTCCTTGTTGGAGGACGTGACGAAGTGCTTCGCCCCAAGCTTGCCGAGGTAATAGGCAATAGGAAGCAGCGCGATCTTCGACACGATGTTCTTGTCACTAAAGCCAAACCGGCTCGCAAGCTGGATCGCCTCTTCGAGGTTGTCCTTGATCTTCGGCCAGGCGTTTTCGATTTTCTCCAAATTCGTCCGGTTGAAGTTCTTAACCTTGTATTGGATAGGCAGCCCCTCGGTGAGATACAGGCAGCCTTTCAGAACAAAGTCTTTGCCGAAGGAATAGCCGTTCCCGATGGCGTTGAGGTCATCGGTGAATGAATGGATCTCCTCACGCGCATTGAGGTTCGCCCACTTGGCAGTGGCGGTGGAAAGCAGGATGTCGCTATACTCCAGCTTCACGCCTCCCGTGTTCGCACGGATGAACGCTTCCACGACCTTGTCATAGTCCTGCGATTTCTCCTCGTAGTAGTTCAGCAGCCGCGCCGTGCTGATGCGGGAGTGCAGGCGTCCAATGTGGGAATTGGCGATGTCGCGTTCATGTTCCGTGAACCCGGCCAACTGCTGTTTGATGCTCCGCTTTGCATCTTCCGCGTCATCGAAGTTCAGAATGTCGCCCACTAGATACCAGTATTGCGGGGTGGTGTCTCTAGGGTCCGGCTGGCTGTCAGCCCTGAATTTGAATTGATAGGTCAGTTCTTCGGGATTGTCGTCCTTGATGGGTTCCTTCAACAGGTTCAGGTAAAGCCGGGTCTTGTGCCACCGGTAGTAGAAATATCGGTAGGAGCCTTTCAGTCCGATGAACAACGAGGTCAGCCGTTGCTGCCCGTCGAGCACAAAATAGATGTCCTGGTTGATGCCCTTGACGCTGGCTTCCTTGTTGTGCGGCGCTTCGGCGTCATAATCCCTGATGAATTCGTAGGCGACCCATTCGCTTTTGTTCTCTTCCTTGATCTTCCAGAACAGGAAGGTGCTGATTGGAAAGTCTCCCATGATCGAGTCAAAGAGCTTTTCGATAGCGTAGGTGCCCCACACATATTCTCGCTGGATGGCTGGCAGGAACGTGGTCCGGTTCAAAAATTCCGATACGACTTCGCTGATGGTCTTGGGGATGTAGCTCATTCTGACTTTCTCCTGAAGTTTAGGCCGTCTTTTCTCGTGAGGCGGTTTTTTCTCTTCTGGTTGTAAACGTGTTCCTGTTTTTGAACAAGGGCTTCTGGCGGGAAAGGTCTTTCCCTCGCCGCTACTTCGTGCGCGGCTACCCATTCTAACGGGACGGTTCCCGTAACGCCCTCGCCTGCCGCGTGACGCCGTTCGGCTCGCCTTCAGCAGCCTTGAGGGTCAAGGCGCGGCGAACCGAACCACGTCACTACCTGCCACGATACTGAACACCGAAGAAAGCCGGACACTTCGCTACCGCCTGACCGTCCGCTGCGCTTCCGGCTTCTTCCGTGTGAATCTTCCCGCCTTGCGGCGGTGAACTACGCCGACCGCTTGTGCCTCGCTTGTCGGCTCTGATGCCTCCCGGACGTTCGTGCCGTCAAGGGCATCCACCAGTCTCCCCAAATTGTCCTCTCTCGTGCCTCGCTGCGGGACTTTGGGGATGCCCCTCTGGCGGAGCCTCCCTGTGACTGCCGCCCGTCCTACGGCGGTTTGGTCATCATGTTTTGCGCGCGCCCGAGTGCTTTGCGCAAACCCGCAACAGGAGGAAACAACATGAAACCAGACATCTACGAACAGGTCACAGACCGCATCATCACACAGCTTGAATCAGGGGTTGTCCCTTGGAAATCGCCATACTTCTCGAAGGTTGGTTTTCCCCGCAACTTCTCCACCGGCAGAGCTTATCAGGGAATCAACGTCTTCCTGCTTGGAAGCCTGCGCTTCACCTCGCCTCACTTCCTGACCTTCATTCAGGCCAAGGAGCTTGGCGGACACATCCGCAAAGGTGAGCACGGTTCCCTTGTCGTGAAATACGGCACCTACACCAAGCACGAGGACCAAGCCCCCGCCATTGAGGACGAGGCAGAGACACGCCGCTTTTTGAGGGCTTACACCGTGTTTCATGCTTCGCAGATCGAAGGCATCGAATTCCCGCAGCCCGATAATCTGCCCGAGCTTTCCATCACACAGAAGACAGACCGCGCCCGCGAGATCGTCGCAGCGATGCCCAACGCTCCCGCCATCCATGACGGGAACGCGATTCCCTGCTATCGGCCCAAGACTGACAGCGTTCACATGCCGGAGCGTGGTTTCTTCGGGAGTGAAGAAGCGTATTATTCCACCCTCTTTCACGAGCTGAGTCACAGCACCGGCCACGCCTCACGCCTTGCCCGTAAGTCACTGCTTGAGAACAAGGGTATTGATGCCGCAGGCGACACCGCCCGCAAAGTCTATGCCGAGGAAGAACTGGTTGCAGAAATGGGCGCTTCATTCCTGAACGCCCACGCCGGCATCATGGAGGACGAAATCAGCAACTCCGCCGCCTACCTGCAAAGCTGGATTGATGTCCTCAAAAGCAAGGACGCCAAAAGCTGGATTGTCCGCGCTGCATCGCAGGCACAGAAGGCAGCCAACTACATCTTGAACATTCAGCCGGAGGTTCTGCCATGAGCACCTTGCTTGCCCTCTCAGATGCCGAGCTGATCGAATTGGCAGACCTTACCGATGCGGAGTTTGACGAGCTGGAAAACCAGCTCGCACTTCGCGCCGCGTGCCTTGGCTGGACTGGCGACCCCATGCGCCAGCCGCTCGAAACCGTCGCCGCCATCGTGCGCGGCATCATCTCCAAACGCATCGACTAAAGCGCACACCATGAATGCCCTTGTCAAAGTCACCGGACCCCACGCCGGAGCCGTCAGAATCGAAGGCAAGCCCCGCGCCGCTTGGCGCGTTGCCGTGATCGAAATACAGAACCGGAAGCCACAGGGCAAGGTTTATCACTGTCTCAGCTATCACCGCGCCGTTTCACTTTCCTGCAATATGGCACATGACCGGAAATTGCACCTTCACCTGGAAGCACTGCCCCGTTAGGGGCAGCAGATGCGACACTCGCTGTTCGCTTGTTCTGCGAATACTTTTGGAAGTGCCCGCCCTGCCCATCCCTTGGTGCGGCTCCTCAAAGCGTCGCCTATTGACTCGGAAACCAGAGTTTTGATTTCTCCACAGGATTACTGCGGCGGCAATTGGCTCACTACTGAGGCCCCTTGCCCCACATCTCCACCGCTTGAATTCTCCCCACAGGCTGTTTGAGCTTGGCAACTTCGCGAAGCTCTGAGCCATCAGGCTTCATCCTGAAAATCCCATTGCGAGTCGCGAAGACTACCACGCCAAGCTCGCGCATCAAAGCCAGCGGAGCTGACTTGTCGTAGCCGACAAGATAAGGTTCGGCCAACACTCGCTGCGGTTCACTGCCAATGGTTTTGATCCAGGTGCCGCGAAGTTTCATGTCCGGGATTTCCCGTGAATAGATCAGCGTGTCGTGGCTGACCCAGCCGATATGATCGGCTTCAATGCCCAAATTCTCGGCGGTCTTCTTTTCGACATCGACCACCACCAGCGCCTGCCCGTTATTGCATAGCACATAGCGGCCATCCATGGAAGGGTCAGTGATCTTCTGGCAATCAAAAGGCAGCGTGGCCACCTCCTCCACTGTGTTCTTCTTGCGGTCGAATACGCTGACGGTTTTGCCACCGATGATGAAAGCGCATCTGTCGTTGTTGAGCCACTGCACATCTGACACCTTGCCGCCATTCTTGGGAAACAAGGTGGGCTCCGGCTTGTCGATGTCATAGACAAAAAATTTCTCGCCATCGTCGCCCACCAAGACCTTGCAGTCGGGTGAGCGAAGCTTGGCTTTGATATGCGGGGTGATGTTTGTTTGCTGCAAGTCGCCCGTGCTCAAGTCCACCCGGAGTTGCTTGCTCTGCACATTGACCAAGCAGGCTTTGTCAGAGGCCAGCGCCACGTTGACCGAAAAGTATTGCGCGTAGAACTGGCCGTATTTCGTGGCCTGCCGCTCGTTGATAAACTTGAATGCGGTCCAATCAATGCCCGCGATCCAGATGTCACCGTCTTTGACATACATGGCTTGGCTGCCGTCATTGGTAAACGCAGGAGGCGTTTCAACGCCCATCACCCCGTCTTGTTTTCCATCCAGCCCGAACCGCATGATGCCACGCTCTGCCTGCACCATAAGATGCCTGCTTTCAGGATAGTAAAACACGCGCATCGGAATGCCCCGCAGCCAATTCTTGAAGATCACTTCACCTGTGCTGATGTCATAGAGGTCGCCGCCAACCAGGGCCAGCCAGCCCAGCTTGTCGGGAAGCGCGTCAGCTTTCTTTTTGATCTCTTCCACCACGGCGGGATCAGGTTTCGCAAACTCCCAGCGCGGCATCGTGCGCTTGAAGAACCACCATGCACCAAACAAGCCCGTGCTGAGCAGCACCACGCCGATGGCAATCGCGTATTTCGGGAACGCCTTCAGTATGCGCCAGTTCATGAAGTTTAGTCGGCGGCAGGTGCTTCCTCAGTGAACCCTTTCGGCGGAGTGATGCTGATCTCTTCAACAAAACACTCGTTGTCTTTGTGATCCTGAAGGTTGCTGTCCGCTTCCTTCACCCACGCGACCCGCTTGCCCTTCACGCCGTTGAAGATCGTGCGCAGGCCACGGCCTTTGATGGTGATAAGGAAGCCGCCAAATTCCAGGTCGATGCAGCCGCTTTCCGGGTCATGGTTGAACCATAGCAAATCCGTATAGCTGAAACAGGTTTGCAGCCCGTTGCGGAACTGCAATTCCAGGAAGTTCTCCTGCATCCCTTCACCGATCAGAATGGAGAAAAACTTATCGCCATCAGGCGTCAGTTCGGCAGGCTTTTCAGCCGCCTGTCTTGCCTTGAGAATTTCGTCAATTTTGTCAGCCATAGTGCCTCATTTTTTGATGACGACGGGACGCGGCGCGGCCTGCTTCGTCTTGGTTTCAGTTCTGTTTTTAGCCTGTCCCTCGCCGGTCTTCCTAATACTTGCTGCTTTTTCCTTTTTGGAGTGCTCCGCCGCACGGTCCGCGTTGCTGTTCTGCAACGGTTTTACTTTTGCCCTCCCCATCTTGACCTCTTTCTCTTTGTCTCCCTGCGCAGACCTACCACGCACCTTGTCCGCCACTTTCTTGAAATGGCTGGCCGCTGACTCGTAAGCTTTCACGAGCCGCTCTTTGCGATCTTGAGGGGCTTTCGATGCTGGAGGTTTTTCTTGAGCGGCTCCTGTCTTCTTGGCTTCATGAGCCGCCTTCAGCTCAGCGATCCTCGCGTCCGAGTGCTGGCTTATCTTGGGCCGTGCGATGCCTTTGCTTTGACTGCCCTTTCTCGGTTCTGAAGGATAGCCCTTGGAGCGGCTTTTGCCGTCCGCGCCAACCAGGTTCCGGCGCATCTCGACGTAGCCCTTCCAGTCGATGACCTCGCCTGTTTTGCGTGGTTCGACCTTCCGTCGCTCAGCGAGCTGCTTGACGAAGGTTTTGGCACCGTCCAGCCCTTTGCGGCTGTGAACAGCCTCCCGCCATTGTTTTGCACCCAGTTCGCCGTTCATGAAGTTGGAGAGTTCCTGCGAGGTCAGTTCCGCCAGTTCCACGCCGGACATTCGCGTGGACGTGTTGCCGACCGCCTGCTGCAATTCGCGGCGGTTGTCAGTGTAGATGCGGAGGGTTTGTTTGCCACGGCTGCATGACACATAAAATTGTTCACGAGAACTGGCAAGGAACGAATCGGCGCTTTGTGCCACCAGCACGTCGCGGACGCTCCGGCTCTGGCTAGAATGCGAGGTCTGGCAATAGCCGTGCGCGATATGGCCGTGGTTTGCCGGAAGAATGGCCCCGTTGCTGAGGATGATCTCGCCCTTCCTGCCGAACTTCTCCACAGCTAAGAGGTTGCCGTTGTTGAGGCGTTTGCCGTTCGTGCTCTCTCCGTTTCGTGTGATGCGAATGCGGTCCCCCTTTGCCAGGGCGATCTCGCGTTCCTCATAGACCAGAAACTTTGTGGCCTCGTTGAGGGGCAGCGTGCGGGTTTTGCCTGCCTTATTCTGAATTTGCACCGCGCCGTTTTCGCCCTGCCCCAGCACCTTGAAAATCTCGCCGCGTTTCACGCCCTTGGCGTTTTGATGGAACTGCACCACCAGACCGGCACGGTAGTTCTCAGGAAGTTGGCGCTCCGCTTCCTCCCACTGCAAGTTCTGGTATTGAAGGAACTTCTTTTCCGCGCCGAGCTGTCCCGCCTCCCGGCGAGCCTCACGAATGGCGTTCGTGACCTTGGCGCTCTCCGCATGGGTCGGAGAGACGACCAGCGGAAACTCGCCCCGTCGCCCGAGGGCGATGTAATCAGCCGCCAGTTCCCGGTGACGCTGCGCTTCGTCTGCAATTTCCACGAACGCTCCCAGGCTGTCCAGGCGACGGAAACCGGTTCGGAGGTCGCCTTTGCTGATGGCTTCGATGGCCTTCTTGTAGTCCTCGACTTCCTGCCGCCGGATCTCCGTCACTTCCGCGACGCGAAGACCGGCATGTTTTTGCAGGATGCGAAACGCATCACCCCGCGCCACCGGCGCGTGCTGCGCGGTGTCGCCAGTGAGGATGACGCGCGTTTTAGGCCCGGCGATTTCCATGATGCGCCACAAGTCCCGCGTGCCGAGCAGGCCCGCCTCGTCGATCCAGATGACCTGCCCACGAGCCTGCTTTTGCAGCTTCGTGTTGAGCATCAGATGGGCGACCGTATCAGCACCCGCGAACCCCGCTTCACGGAGGGTTTCACGGGAAGCGACGGCGGAGGGAGCAAAGGCGAACACCTTCAATCCTTGCGCCTCAATCGCGGCCACCGCGTCTTTCATGAGCGTGGTCTTGCCCACGCCGGCACCGCCGCGAATCGCCATCACCTGATCGCGGCTGGTGAGCAGATGTTTGACCGCTGCCCGCTGTTCCTCGGAGAGCTTTTCAGAATATGAAAGCCTGCCCTTGCCGCCCAGCGGCATGGCCGAATTCCGGCCAGAACGAACGAAGGCAAGGAGGGCGATTTCTTCCGCCAGAACATCCACGGAAGTGCAAAGATGCTCATCCCCAATCTTGCGCCCGATCAACTGCCGCCGCTCAAACTCAGCTTTGATGGCCTCCGGCGTCGTTTGCCCGACGCCAAAGCGAAGCGCAGCCGCCAGGATGTGACCGCGTTCCACCACCGACTGGCGCTCGAACAGTTTGGAAATGGCATAGTCCACGGCCTGCCCCGCAGTCACCCTTTCGGCTCCACCCTGCCCACGCTCATAGCAAACCTTGGAGATTTGCACCTTTTCGTCATCGGTGAGCCGGACACTCCACGCCGCCAGCAGGTCTGAAAAGGTCATGCCGTGTCGTTTTCCCTCCCGGCTTGCAGCCCCAAGCGCGTCCTTGGCTTTGGCGTCCTTGATGCCCATTTCATCGGCCAGCCGCTCAATTTGAGCGGTGCGCCGCGAGAACTTGGCAATGACACTGGCAGGCATCCCTTTGATTTCCCAGCCGCTTTTCCGGCGCTCGATGGCGTAGCCTTGAGCCACTAAACTTGCCGTCAGGCGGGCATGAAACGCCGCTTCCGCGTAATGCGCTTCGCGCTTGATGGCCCCGAACTCCGCCGCTTTCCATCGCGCCTCTGTTTGGTCGAAAGTCGCGTTGAAGGTGAAGCAGTGGACGTGAAGATGCGGATCGGGAATGCCCCCGACCGGGCGTGAGGTGAAGTGAACAAACTCCGCCCAGGCCAGGTTTCCAGTGACGCGGTTTTCCCGCGCCCCCTTCCTTCTGACTCGGGTTTCTGCCCTCGCCTCAAGTTCCGTCATGGTGTCAGAAACCGCCTGCCGAAACGCTTTCAAAACCTCTTTGTCCTGCGTTAGCGCATAAAGCACGGAGAGACTTTTTGGCGCGTGAAAATTGAGGTCATACCCGACGCGGCGACCTTCCTTCGTGCGGGGTGTCAGCTTCTCCCCAGTGAGGGGATTGCGGTTCTCCACCAGCGCCGCGAACTGCTCCCGATCCACGTCCCCGGACAGCCCCAGCAGGCCCGCAGCGCGGCCATGCCACTTGCCTACCACCTCCTGTTTCTCGGAGTAGTAGTCCTCGCGTTTCAGACCTTCCGCATAGTATTTGCGGGCGGCTGCCGCGCTCGTGTGCGCCACAACTCTGAGCATCGGTTCATTCTACCACATCTGATTCCGTGAATCCATTTTCGCCGCTTACTCGGCAAAATTTGCCTGCTAGCAAGCTATTGAGCGAGCCAGCAAGGCAGCGAACTTGCCACCTTGTCAGGTTGCGAGCTAGCAAGCTGGGAAGGCAGTTTTCGAGCAAGTTTGCCGTCTAGCAAGGAGGCTACCGAGCTAGGAAACTAGCAAGCTAGCAACATAGCAATATGATCTTCAGACATCTCTCCTTAGCAGTGCTAAGGCTGTGGTTTTTGCTCGCCGCAGAGCGGCTGCGCGGCTAGCTTGCAGTGACCCCAGCACCCTCCCCTCATGGATGAATTCAGCCTCGCCAAACGTCCCCCATCTGCCCCTACAGGCGCAAAACGAAACTGGCCTGATGACGACGAGGCGTTGCTGGAATTGAGTGCAGACGGCAAGACCAGCAGGGCTGAAAACTACTGGTGCCTGAAGGATGCGTTTGAGGGAGTGCAGATTTTGGGAGCGACCGGTTCTGGCAAATCATCAGGGAGTGGGCAAGCCCTCGCCAAGGCGTTCATGGAGTCCAATCTAGGCGGACTGGTTCTGACTGCCAAGAACGACGAAGTGCTCTCATGGAAGCGCTTCGCCAAGGCCGCAGGCCGTGAGTCAGAATTGCTCATTGTCGGCCCCGACTCACCCCACAGGTTCAACTTCCTGCGCTACGAATTGAAGCGGCCAGGAACCGGGGCAGGGCACACCGAAAACCTCGTGAACCTGTTTTGCAGCGTGCTGGAAGCAGCCGAGCGAAAACAAGGGCAGGGCGGGGGCCAGGACGCTTATTGGCAGCGCACATTGAAGCAGCTTCTCAGGAATGCGATTGACCTTGCCGTGCTCGCGCTGGATGACATCGACCTGCCATCCCTCTACCGGATCATCACGTCCGCGCCCCGCAGCACTGAGGAGGCCGAGAATCCCGACTGGCAGAAGAAATCGGCCTGCTTTGCATTGCTGGAAGTGGCGACGGCAAAAACTAAAGATAAGGGCAGGGCGAACGATTTGGAACTGACTCGCGACTTCTGGCTGCGGGAGTTTCCAAGCCTCGCCCCTGAAACCCGCTCCGTGATCGTCTCCACCTTCACCAGCATGGCCGACTGTTTTCTGCGCGGCCTGCTGCGTGACCTGTTCTGCACCGATCTCACCTTCACCCCCGAGGACACGTTCAACGGCAAGATCATCATCCTCAATCTGCCGGTGAAGGAGTTCAATGAGCTGGGCCAGTTCGCCCAGGTGCTTTTCAAGTTCATCTGGCAGAGGGCCGTTGAGCGGAGGATTTCTGCGGACATGAGCCGCGAAGCAGCCCAGGCCGCAGCTCGCCCCGTTTTCCTTTGGGCGGACGAATCACAGTTTTTCGTCAATTCCTACGATGCCCTTTTTCAGAGCACGGCGCGAAGCTCCCGCGCCTGCACCGTTTACCTGACCCAGAACCTCCCCAGCTACTTTTCGGCCTTCGGCGGACAAAACTCCCGCTCCGATGCCGAGAGCTTCCTTGGGAACCTCCAAACGAAGATTTTCCACGCCAACGGCGACCCGACCACGAACAACTGGGCAGCGGATTCCATCGGCAAGACGCGGCAAGCGACGTTTTACGGTGGATTAAATGAAGGGATGGCGAAAGGCGGCACGATGAGCCAGAACGCAGGCGGCAGCATGGTGGTGGAATACGTCGTGCAGCCGCAAGAGTTCACCATGCTGCGCACGGGTGGCCCTGAATCTGAATATCTTGTGGACTCGATCATTTTTCAAGGCGGGCGGCGATGGCTCGCGACCAAGAAGGGCGAGCCGGTCGCTCAGAATTTCATCCGGCATGTCTTCTCGCAAAAGTCATAGGGCAGGGCAACGGTGAACAAATCCACACATGAAGGACCGGCAAATTCAATCCACGGGAGCGCAGCCAAGCGTCCCCATCCTCAGTCCCATCCTGCACTGGCTGGCGATGCCGGCCATCGTGTTCCTGCGCTCCCGATTCGGCTTTTCGTTTCTCAGTCCCAAAAGTGTTTTCTTCGCCTTCGTTTGGGCGCACCTCCTGTTCTCGATCTACGCGTGGATAGAGCAGGGCGTTTGGTTCAAGTATTGGGCCGTGGCGAGCTTCGGTCTTGGCGCGGCTGCGTTGTATCTGCTGCACCTTATGCTGGCCTTTTCACGGGAAGTGGGCAGGCAGGGCAAGCACGACTTCTATTCAGGGACATCGCACCTGCTGCTGCTTCCCGGCTTCAGCCAGCTTCGCGGCAACCCGCGCTCCGAGCTGATGGTGCATCTCTGGGTCGAGCCTTTTCTGGCCTTGACCACTGCGGCGATGCTTCGCGCTTTTTTCACAGAACACCGCCTTTCAACATGGCTGATCCTTGTCGCCGTCGCCATGTGGCTGAAGGAGTTCATCAATTTCTGGTATGGCATCCGCTCGGAGAAAAAGCACGAGGACATCATTGAAGACGCCAAGGAGAAGATGCCAGGGAGCGGCGCTGCTGAAGTGCCACTGCCAGCGGCAGGAACCCGCAAACCAAGGGCGAAGCGCCCTCCCCAAATAGCCGAGGATGAGCAGGCAGTGAAGGCATTGGAATTCCGCTCCGCAGAAGTGTTGAGACTGATGCCTCCCCATTCACTGGAGCAGGCCGAGCTGAATTACCGCCATCTCATCAAGACCGTCCATCCCGATCCGAACAACGCGGACGAAGGGGCCACCGAAAAAGCGGCGACTTTGAATGAGGCCATCGAGTATTTCCGCCGAACTCTAGGCGGCTGACTAAATATGTTTGTATGACATCAACAACCGTCCCCACTTGCTATTGGTGCGGCGAAGTCGCCACCTCTGAGGATCATGTGCCTCCAAAAAGCTTTTTCCCTCAAGGGAAGAATCTGAATCTCTTCAAAGTGCCTTCATGTGCGAACCACAATGAAATGTTCTCTACACTCGACGAAAGGTTTCGATTCTACATCCAAGGATCGGCCATGAGTGAAGACGCCTTCCAGATGTTTGCCGACAAAACAATCAGGGGCTTGCAAAAGGAGGCGGCGCAGAAATTCACGGCTTCATTGGCCCAATACAGCAAGTGGATCATGGTGGATGGCGAACGCCGACGTATTTTCTCGGTTGAACCTGAAAAGCAAAACCAATTCTTCGAGAAGCTTGTGCGAGGTGCCTACTACCTAGCGTTTCGGGAGCCCGCTTGCGGTCAGATCGTCACCGCATCGCCACAATTCTATTCAGGTCTGGACTACAAGACCCTTGCTGAAAACCTGGGGCCTCTGCTCAACGACAGTTCGGTCATGACCGAGTATGCGTGTCCCAATCCCGACATTTTCCGTTTCCGCTTTGGACGCGAGGGAACACCTCCCAAACAAGCAGCAGCCATTGTCATGCTTTTCTATGGCTCCGTCGAAATACTTGGGCTTGTCACTCCGTCGCCGACGGAACAGTGAAACTAGGCGGCTGATTTTCTGCCTTTCGTTTCGATGCGAACCGAAGTCACCGGATGACCAATCGACTGCCATGCTGCTTCCATCTTGTGTTTGAAATTGGTTTCCACCCAATCAGCCACGAATTTGAGGTTTGCGCGATAGGTGAGGGTGCCATCCACCAGTTCGCCAAGCTGCAACCTTTCCAGCCAAGCTTTCACTTGGTCTGCGCCAACTTGTTTGCGCAACAGTTCCAGCACGTTCTCCCAGGCTTCTTCCAGAGGTGACCGCTCAATGAGCACGAGCTGCGCCTCTTGAGCCGGAGGGTTCTTGGCTTCAATCACTCCCCGCTTTTCTGTGCGCTCCATGAGAAGCATGTCTTTGCCTTGCGCCGAACTCACATGCTCCAGACGGAAACCCGGCAGGTCATTCTTCTTCACCAGCTTTCGCAGTGTGCTCGCATAATGCTTGTATGCCTGCTGCGATGCGGATTTCTGGTAAAGGCTCTTGAACGTCTCTTTCCAGACGCCTGTCGGGCCTCCCGTGGCTTTTCGCGCATAAAGATATAGCCAGCGCTCCACGCTGCCGGAAATATCAAAATACCGTTTGTCGAGAGTCAGCACATGGAAGTCCTGAATGCTTTCAAAGAGCCATTCGGCCAGCACGACTTCAACGCCGCGAATTTCGCCTTTTTCTTCCGTGATCTCCCACTCTGAAATCCACGAGAACTGCCTGATGCGTTTGCGACTACGCTTGCCTTGTTCGGATCGGATGGTGGTTTGAATACTCGTCATCTTGAGGCGGTGCAGGGCATCTTTGAGCCGCTGATATTGCCCGCCGCCGGGTTCACGGTTCATCCACGCGAGGAACTGATACGGGGTGAAGTGAATTCGGCGTGAAGGCTCAAGCCCCTTCCTCTTGGCTTCAATCCATTGCGAAATGGCATAGATGAGCAAATCCTGATCGTGGATCGTGGCAATGCCGTGTTCCCCGCTGCCGGTGATGCGGACTGTTTCAGTTTGGCCCGACCTCGCGTCCACATACTCGTGCTGAATGGCCTCAGTTCTTCCGGGTGTCAGGCTGAACCAGCAACGCGCCATCAGATCAATCTGGTCTTTGGGAGCGATGTCAGCCGAGGACGCTATGAACCTTTCCAAGTTCTGATGTTCTTTGATCCCACCCTCAATCATCCTGCCCATGCCCTTCGGCATACCATGATTGGTTTGAAAAAACAATATCGTCAGAGCAGCGACCTTTGAGCCGGATTTATCCGAACTTTCCAACCATCGTCAGACCGGCAACCCTTTGAATCGTCATGCCAGCGACCGTGCCGTCAGACCACCGACCAACCCACGTCAAGCCAACGACTTTGCTATCGTCACACCAACGACCCGCCATCGTCAGAGCAGCGACCTGAACAGCCCTCAAGCCCAAGCTGGCTGCGCTTCCCCACCTCTCTAAACCTTACTTAAACAGTAAAGAATAAAACCTTTAAACCCCGTCGGCAGCCGACTCGCCTTTTTGAAAAGCTCGTCTGCCTCCGGGTGCCTGGCAGGGAAGGACTAGAAAGCTAGCAAACTAGCTAGCAAGCTGTGTTGCAAGTTTGCAACCCTCCGAAGAAAAATGAAGGCACGCAGCAGCCAAACATTCGAGAGGCTATCGGTGACAGGAGCAAATCACTATTCTGCCAAAAAGAGGCAGACATGATTTACGGACTCACAAATTCAAAAGGCGGTGTTGGCAAAACAACCATCGCAGTTCACTTGGCGGCATGGCTCGTCAAAAAGAAGCGCAGCGTGATCTTCATTGATGCCGACCCGCAATCTTCGGCATCACAATGGATCAAGGAACTGGCACTGCCGATCCAGCTTGAGCAGATCGACTCGCCGGAGGAAATAATTCATCGGCTCGCCAAATTCGCGGGCGGTGCGAATGACATCGTCATTGACGGCCCCGCAGGACTTTCAGCAACGACCAGGGCCATCATGCTCCGTGCTGACCGCGTGTTTTTTCCATGCGGACCGTCAATTCTTGATCTCCGAGCAGCCTCCAAAGCCGTGCAGCTTCTTCGCGAAGCTCAGAAAACACGCAAAGGCAAACCGGAAGGACTTCTCATCCCCAACAAGCTGCAAAAGCGCGGACGCCTCAGCCGTGAAATGATGAACGCCGCCAAAAAACTTGGCGTGGATGTCACCGCTGGAGTGTGCCTTCGTCAAAGCTTCGCGGACTCCGCAGGGCAGGCCAAAGTGGTCTGGCAAATGGGCGCAGGGGCTTTGCTGGCCTCTCTCGAAATGCAGCAGCTCATGAAGGATATGACCCGTGGTTAACCGACGCTCACTCGACGACGCGCTTACCCCTGATGAGCAGAGTTTTCTTGAAACCGGCAAGACTGCCAAGGCAGAGCCGAAACCGAAATCTGAAGCAACCTCAAAGAAGGAGAATACCCCTATGGCAAGAGCAGCACTGAAAGAAAATTTCGCACAACGACCAACCGCCCAGGTGCCACCAAGTTCCGCACTGCCTCAGTTCACGATGGCGGGTGCCGTCTCCCTGAATGTTCGCATCGAACCCGAGATCAGCACCGCACTCCTCAGAGCATCCATGGACCGGAAAATCCAGAGGCTTGACCCGTTCACGCAGCGAGACATTGTTGCCGAGGCACTGGCCGAATGGCTGAAAAAGCACGGCTACCTTGCCTGATCAAGTCGCCGGTTTTATACAGCCATTTTATACAGTCACGGCCTGAAAACGTGCAATTCAGCCCCACTGGATGCAATTGGGCGCAACGCGCAATCATCGCCGAACCCTTGTGCTGCAAGGCTTTGCAAATGAATGCAACACAGTGCAACATCATGGAATACAACAGGAGTGTCCGCTCTACGTCCAAAACGCCGCTGTTCATCGGCATCGGAGTCGCGGCGGCGATCGGCATCGGCGCGTTCGTGATGTTCAGCGGCGGCGGGAAGCAGGACGTAGCCCGACTTTCCAAAGTCGGGTCCGCAGCGCCGCCAACCGCCACAGCTCCGAACTTGGAAGTTCGGACTACGCCAACGCCCACCCCGATCAAAGTCATCGAGTCGCCGAAGCCGGAGCCAAAGCCCGTCGTCGTGGCCAAGGCACCCGAGCCAGTCAAAACGGAGCCGCCAAAAGTGGAGCCGAAGAAAGAGGAACCCAAGCCCGCCGCCGCGCCAGCCATGGCAGCACCGGTGAAGCCTGTCGTCGTGGCGCAAGCACCAACGGCACCGAAAGTCGAACCGTCTCCACCCGCACCTGCTCCCAGTCTCCGCATCTCCTCGTCTCCGAGTCTTCCTCCGGAACTCGCCGCACTCGACGCCCAGTTCATCAAGCTCCAGTCCGAGCGCGTCACCGCACCCTTTGAAGCCGATGTGGCAAAGCTGAACACCAGCTACCTCGGCGGCATCGGCAAAAAGATCGCGGAAGAAAAGGCGGCGGGTCATCTGGATGCCATCCTCGCGCTGGAGGCGGAGAAGAAGAACGTAGAACGAGTTTTCAACTCGTTGAGCGCCGGAGGCGCAACGGCAGGGAACGAGTTGAAAACTCGTTCTACGTCACCCGTGCCCGAGAGCGACGACGAAAAGACCCCCGCCAGCCTCAAGGCGCTGCGTGCGATCTACCGCGAGCAGTTCACCAAACTCGCCGCCGCCCGCGCCGCAAATCTGCAAGCCCTCACCGATCCGCTGGACAAACGCCTCGCGCAGATGGAAACGGACTTCACCAAGGCGGACCGCCTGGCGGATGCGAAGGTGGTGCGCGGGTATCGGGAGGCCTTGGCGGAGAGTAGCACGAGTTTTCCAACTCGTGCCCCTTCTCCAGGCGGCGAAGCCGCGAAGATGGGGGAAGCGGACAAGAATGTCCGCTCTACGGTGACCCCCGCTGCCGTGCTCGCTCTCAAAGACGGCTACACGAACACCCTCGGCATGAAGTTCGTGCCCGTGAAAGACACCGGCGTGCTGTTTTGCATCCACGAGACGCGCTACAAGGACTACACGGCCTATGCAGCCGAGTCCCCCGGCGTGAACGGCGCATGGAAGAACCAGACCTTTGACGGCTACGCGTTCACGGAGCGCAAAGAGGAGCACCCAGTCGTGCAGGTGAGCTGGGAGGACGCGCAGAAGTTCTGCGCCTGGCTCAGCAAGAAAGAAGGCAAGCTCTACCGCCTGCCCACCGATGAGGAATGGAGCATCGCCGTGGGCCTCGGGCGCAAGGAGAAACGTGGCAAGAACATCACGCCCGCCATGCTCAGTCAGAAAGAGAACACCGAATTTCCCTGGGGAGATGACTTCCCGCCGAAGGGCAAGGAACCCGTGGGCAACTACAGCGATGAGAGCCGCAAAGCCAAGGCCCCGAATGCCACCGCGCAATACCTGGAGAACTACGATGACGACTTCCCCACCACCGCGCCGGTGATGAGCTTCAAACCGAACAAGCTCGGCCTTTACGACCTGGGCGGCAACGTGTGGGAGTGGTGCGAGGACTGGTATGACAATGACAAGGTAGGCCGTGTGCTGCGCGGCAGCTCCTGCCTCTACATCGTCGGACGCAGCGATCTGCTGTCGTCCTACCGCTTTCAACTCACACCCGGCAATCGCTACTACGACCGCGGCTTCCGTTGTGTAGTCGTGCCGGTGTCCGCGCCCAAGTCTGCGACTCCATAACCCTCTGCCCTTTGGCCCTTTTACCCTTTAATTCTTACCGCGAAGCGGTCGAAATTTTTTTGGTGAGATGATGCGTCGCGTCGTGATCCTGCACTTGGCAAGTGCTGCTCCTTGAAGTCTGATGTCCCTCATGCGCCGCTTCTTTCGTCTGCTGCTTCGTGTTGTCTTCGCGCTCATCCTGTTCGCCGTTCTGCTCTTTGGCGCGGGCTGGTGGTTCTTCCATCCGTCGTTCACCGCCACGCCTGGCATTGTTTATACGAGGCGTCACGGGCATGACCTGACGCTCGATGTGGTGCGTCCGGTTCATTCCAGTGGTGCCGCGGCGCTGGTGATGGTCAGTGGGAAGTGGAAGTCGGACCCGAAGAAGTTTCAGCCGTGGTTGGCGTCCTCGTTTTTGCGTCAGGGCCTGACTTTGTTCGCTGTTTCGCATCTCTCACAGCCGGAGGCCACGGTTCAGGAAATTGTGGAGGATGTGGGGCGCGCGGCGCGGTTTGTGCGCCACCACGCGAAGGAATACGGCATTGATCCAAATCGCATCGGCGTGGTAGGCGGCAGTTCCGGCGGCCATCTGAGTCTGATGCTGGCCACCTGTGGCGGGCCGGGCGATGCGAACGCCGCTGACCCCGTGGACCGTGAAAGCAGCGCGGTGCAGGCGGCGGCGGTGTTTTATCCGGTGACTGACCTGCTGAATCTCGGGCCTTCCACGCAAAATCTCGGCGACGGCGGCCCGCCGAAGAGCTTTCGCAATTCCTTTGGCCCCAAGGCGGCCGATTTGGGCGAGTGGAAGATCATCGCGCGCGACATCTCGCCCATCTTTCACATCACGAAGGCACTGCCGCCGGTTTTCATCGCACACGGCGGTGCGGACACGCTGGTGCCGCTGGAGCAGTCCACGCATTTCAAGCAACGCGCGGCTGAACTCGGTCGTGAAGTCGAACTGACGGTCCGCGCCGGTCAGAAACACGGCTGGCCCACGATGATCTGGGACGCGCATTTGTTTGCCGGCTGGCTCGCAGACCATTTGCAGTGAACGGGCTTCACGGCGGCGGTCGCACGCTCGGTCCGGCCCACCCGCCGTGCGCATGCTGTAAGAGCTGGGTGACGATCCAATCGACGGTCGAGGCGGCCAGATGATCGCGGCGCTGGTTGATGCCGTGTGCGTGGAGAAATAGGGCTACTTTTTCCTGCAAGGCGGCGTTTCCGGACTACTCTCGCCGCCCCATGACCGCATCCCCCCTCATCCAATCCAAGATCATCGAACTCTGCGAAACCCTCGTGGCCGATGGCGATGTGAAGAACGCCCGCCAGCAGGCGGAGGCCTTTCTGGCCGATGAAAGCGCCGTATCCTTGTATCGTGAGATGGCCTCGCTGGGCCGCACGCTGCATCAGAAACAGCATCATGATGAGGAACCGACTGATGAGGAGATCAGCCGCTTCAACGGATTGCAGGATCGCTGTGAGTCGAATCCGGTGATTTCGGGATTCCTCGGTGCGCAGGACATTCTGAGCGGTGTGGCTGAGGCCGTGAACGCGTTTGTCGGCAAGAGTCTTGAAAGCGGTCGTGTGCCGTTGCCGGAGGAGATGGTGAAAAAAGGCGGCTGTGGCGAGGGTTGCGGCTGTCATCATTGATTTGCGTCATGAAAGCGTTCGCCCTGCTCGTCTCGCTGCTGGTTTGCGTCTCGTCAACGCAGGGCAAGGCCAAAACCGTCCGCATCCTTACCATCGGCAACAGCTTCTCGCGCAACGCGACGAACTATCTCGATGATCTCGCGCTCGCGGGTGGACACACGCTGATTCACAATTCGCTCGTCATCGGCGGATCGTCATTCCAGGTGCATGCGGACAAGACGAAGGCGGAAGGAAAGGCGCGGCTCTACTCGAATGGCCAAGATCTCATCGGCAACCTCACCGCCGACAAATGGGACTACGTCACGATCCAGCAGGCGAGCATCAAGAGCCACGACTTCGCCACCTTTCAGCCGTATGCGAGCCTCCTGCGCGACTTGATCGCGAAGCATGCGCCACCGGCGAAGCTCATGATTCATCAGACGTGGGCGTATCGCGTGGATGATCCACGTTTTGCCGTGAAGGCACCGAAACCCGGCGAGCCGAAGACGCAGGAGGAGATGTATCGCGGCCTCACTGCGGCCTACGACAAACTGGCGGCGGAGTTTGGCGCGAAGATCATTCCTGTGGGAGATGCGTTCTTCCGCGCCGACTCGGATGCGAAGTGGGGCTATCGCAAAGATCCAAAACCGTTCGATGCCAAAAAAGCGAAGAAGTCCGAGCTGCCGGATCAGACGCATTCGCTGCACGTCGGCTGGCGCTGGACGACGAAGAGCGGCAAAACCACGCTGGTCATGGACGGCCATCACGCGAACATGGCGGGCGAGTATCTCGGTGCTTGCGTGTGGTATGAGGTCTTGTTTGGAGAAAGCAGCGTGGGCCTCACCTTCATCCCGAAAGGTCTCGATGCGGAGTTTGCGCACTTTCTGCAAGAGACGGCGCACCAAGCGGTGGCAGCGAGGAAGTGAAACTCTAGTTTCCGCCGCCCATCGCTTTATAAATACGAACCCAGGCGGCGGTGGCGCGGGTGCGGCTGAGGACGATGTCGTTCTGCGCAGCGAGGGCGACGCGCTCGGCGTCGAGGACGGTGAGGAAGTCGGCGACGCCGTCTTGGTAGCGCTTGCGCGCTAGTGTGGCGGCCTCCCGGGCGCTGGCGGCGCTGGTTTCGAGGTGACCGAGGCGCTGGCGCTCGCGATCGTAGCTGGTGAGGGCGTTTTCGGTTTCTTCGAGGGCGAGCAAAACCGTCTGCTCGTAGGTGGAGAGGGCGGCGTCTGCGCGATGTCCGGCGGCTTTGATCTGCTGGCGCACACGACCGATGTTTAGAAAGGCCCAACTGATGCGCGGACCTAGGTTATAGGCGTCAGCCCCGGACTTCTGTAGGTTCGCGAGGGACTGCGCCTCGATGTTGAGCCGCCCGCCGAAGGTGACGCGTGGAAATAGATCGGCCGTGACGACGCCGACGCGTGCGGTGGCGGCGGCGAGGGTATTTTCAGCCATGCGGATGTCAGGACGGAGACGTAAAAGCTCGGCGGGTTTCGCGATGGCGACGCTGGAGGGCACTGCGGGCTGTCTGAGTGCCTTTTGGAGTTGCGGGCGCAGTTCAGAGGGATTGCGACCGCAGAGCACGGCGATTCGATGGATGGCTCTGGCGATGTTTTCCTCGTAGGTGGGGATTTGCGCTCGGGTGGTGTGCAGGAGGGAATTTGCACGAGCGACGTCGAGCTGGGTGCCGCGTCCGCCTTTGAGAGAGGCTTCGGCGATGCGGAGGGCTTCGGTTTGATTGCCAGCGTTTTCCCTGGCGACGGCGAGCTGGGCCTGAGCGCCGCGAAGTTCGAGATAATTCATGGCAACCTCGGCCTGGAGGGTGATGAGGATGTCCTGTACGCTGGCCTCGGCAGCAGCGTTGGTGGCCTTGGCAGCCTTGACGCCGTTGCGCACGCGACCGAAGAGATCGAGCTCGTAGCTGGCATCGAAACCCGCACGCCAAGTATCAACCGTGCGACCGCGGAAGGAGGCATTCATGGACTGGCCGTATTGCGTGGTGTCATACGCGGCGCTAGAGGTGATGGTGGGCACAAAATCGAACTGCGCTTCACGCCAGAGAGCGCGGGCTTCGAGCAGACGCGATTTGGCGACGGAGAGGTCTTTGTTCTGCCCGGCAGCTTGAACGATGAGTCCGTCGAGCGTGCTGTCGTGGAGCTTGCGCCACCACGCGGTATCTGAGCGGACGGAGTTCGCTGCCTTTGACGCGTAGTCCGCAGGCATCTTGGGCTGCGGTTTGATGAATTTGGGTCCGACGGTGCAGCTCGCGAGCAGGATGAGGAGCAGCGGGAGTGATTTAATGAGCTGCATGCGCGGTGGGAGGAAGGTGTTTGGCCTGGCGGCGTTCGACGATGGCGCGGAGGATGACGTAGAAGACGGGGGTGAAGAGCAGGCCGAAGATGGTGACGCCGATCATGCCGAAGAAGACGGCGGTGCCGAGCGCCTGGCGCATCTGCGCCCCGGCTCCGGTGGCGAGCACGAGCGGGAGCACGCCGAGGATGAAGGCGAAGCTGGTCATCAAAATAGGGCGCAGGCGCAGGCGGCAGGCCTCCACGGCTGCTTTCACGCGGTCCAAGCCCTGGTCCTGGAGCTGTTTGGCGAATTCGACAATGAGGATGGCGTTTTTCGCGGCGAGGCCGACGAGCACCACCAACCCGATCTGCGTGAAGATGTTGTTGTCCATGCCGCGCAGCCACACGCCGCCGATGGCGGAGAGCAGGCACATGGGGACGATGAGGATGATGGCGAGCGGCATGCTCCAGCTCTCATACTGCGCGGCGAGCACGAGGAAGACGAAGATGACGCAGAGCGGGAAAATGTAGATGAGCGTGTCCCCGGCGAGGATCTGCTGGTAGGTGAGGTCCGTCCACTCGATGGCGAATCCGGCGGGCAGGTTCTCCTTGGCGAGGCGCTCGATTTTTTCGATCATCTGGCTGGAGCTGATGCCGGGGAGCGTGTTGCCGTTGATGTCGGCGGAGTAGTAGAGGTTGTAGCGCTGCACGCGGTCAGCTCCGCCGGTCTTGACGACTTTCACGAGGGAGCCGAGCGGCACCATGTCACCGTTTTGATTGCGGATCTGGATGCGGGCGATGTCGGCGGGGTCTTTGCGGAAGTCGTGATCGGCCTGCGCGGTGACTTGATAGGTGCGACCGAACAAATTGAAGTCGTTCACATAGGTGGAGCCGAGATAGACTTGCAGTGATTCATTCAAATCGGCCAAAGACACGCCCATCGTCTTCGCCTGGGCGCGGTTGATCTCCAGTTTGAACTGCGGTGTGCGGGCGCGGAAGCCGGTGACCAGAGAGATGAGTCCCGGCTCGTTCTGCGCGGCAGTGAGGAGCTTTTGTGCGGCGGCTTCGAGGGCGTCGAGTCCGGCGTTGTTGAGGTCTTGCACCTGGATTTTGAAGCCGCCGGCATTGCCGAGACCACGCAGCGGCGGCGGCGGCAGCACGAGCACACGGCCTTCCTGGATGGTGGAGAATTTTTCGCGGATGGTGGCGAAGAGGCGGTCACCCTTCAGCTCGGGCGTGGTGCGTTTGGCGAAGTCGTCGAAGACGAGGAAGGCCGCGCCGACGTTGGGCTGGTTCGCCTGCAAAATGGAGGAGTAACCGGAGATGGCGAAGGTGTTCGCGATGCCGGGGATCTCCCGCGCCATGGCGTCCATCTTGCGCACGACAGCATCGGTGCGCTCGAAGGAGGCGGCATCCGGGAGCTGCACGAGCACGATGGCGTAGCCCATGTCCTGCGCGGGGATGTAGCCGCCTGGGACGGTGTTGAAGACTTTCTGCGTGAGGAAGAGCAGGCCGCCGTAACCAAGGATCACGAGCAGCGAGAGGCGGATGAGTTTGCGCACGAGTCCGGCGTAGAGGCTGGCGCTGAAGTCGAAGACCTTGTTAAAGAGTCGGAAGAACCAGCCGAAGAGGAGATTGATGAGCTTTGTGAGCCAGTCGGTCTTCGCACCATGCGGCCGCAGCAGGATGGCGCACAAAGCGGGGCTGAGCGTGAGCGAATTGAAGGCGGAGATGACCGTGGAGACGGCGATGGTGAGGGCGAACTGCCGGTAAAACTGCCCGGTGATGCCGCTGACGAAGGCGGTGGGCACAAACACGGCGCACAGCACGAGCGCGACGGCGATGACGGCCCCGCTGACCTCCTTCATGGCCTGGATGGCGGCCTCACGCGGCGCGAGGCCCCTGGCGATGTTGCGCTCGACGTTTTCGACGACGACGATGGCGTCATCGACGACGATGCCGATGGCGAGCACGAGGCCGAAGAGGCTCAAATTGTTCAGCGAGAAGCCAAAGGCGTGCATGACGGCCAGCGTGCCGATGAGGGACACGGGCACGGCGAGCAGCGGGATGATGGAGGCGCGCCAGGTTTGCAGGAAAAGAATGACGACGAAGACGACGAGCAGCACGGCCTCGACGAGCGTGGTGAGCACGGATTTGATCGAGGCGCGGACGAATTTCGTGGTGTCGTAGTTGATGCGGTAATCGACGCCGGGCGGGAAGCGTTCCTTGAGCTGCGCGAGGCGCGCATACACGGCGTCGGCGGTCTGGATGGCGTTGCTGCCGGGGAGCTGGAAGATGCGAAGCGAGACGGCGTTGTAGCCGTCCATGTAGGTCTTGCTGGAGTAGTCGCGGGAGCCGATCTCGATGCGGGCGACATCCTGCAGCCGCACGACATCGCCCTGCGTGCCGGTTTTGAGCACGATGTCGCCGAATTCATCGGCGGTCTTCAAACGACCCGGCGCGGTGAGAGTGTATTGAAACTCCATCCCCTCCGCCGCAGGCGGCTGGCCGAGTGATCCGGCGGCCACCTGCACGTTCTGCTCGCGGATGGCGCGCACGACATCGCCGGCGGTGAGTCCGAGGCCGGCGACTTTTTCCGGATCGAGCCAGATGCGCATGCAGTAATCGAGGCCGCCGAGGGAGGATGCCTCCGCGACACCGGGCAGGCGGGCGAGCTCGTTTTGAATCTGGAGCGTGACGTAGTTGCTGAGGTAGCCGACTTCGCGGGAGCCATCGGGACTGAAGAACTGCGCGGCGAGCGTGAGGTCCGGGGAGCGTTTGTTCACCACGACGCCGAGTCGGCGCACTTCTTCGGGGAGGCGGGCGACGGCGGCATTCACGCGGTTTTGCACGAGCACCTGCGCCTTGTCCAAATCCGCGCCGAGACGGAAGGTGACGGTGATTTGCACCCTGCCATCGCTCGTGGATGAGGAGGAGAGATAAAGCATGTCCTCGACGCCATTGATCTCCTGCTCCAGCGGTGTGGAGACAGTTTCCGCCAGCGTGCGGGCATCCGCGCCGGGATAGGTGGCGGAGACGACGACGGTGGGCGGGATGACCTCGGGATACTGCGCCACGGGCAGTGAGAAGTAGGACAAGGCCCCGAGCATCGTGATGACGATGCTGAGCACCGCCGCGAAGATGGGGCGGTCCACGAAGATGCGTGCGAAGTTCATGGCTGCTTGTCCTTCGTGGGTGAGGTGAGTGCCATGTCGGCCAGTGTGGGCTTTACTTTCGCTCCATTGCGCACGCTCATGAGGCCGAGGATGACGACGCGGTCATCGGCTTTCAGCCCCTCACGCACAACACGCAGACCATCGAGCAGCGGACCGAGTTTGATGGGTCGGTAAACGGCCTTGTCCTCCGCGTCGATCACCCACACGAAGCTGTTGCCCTGGTCATCACCCACGGCGGAGTCGCGGATGAGCAGGCCGTCGTATTCGCCGCTGCCATGCACGCGGATGCGGGCGAAAAAGCCAGGCGACATTAACCGGTCTGGATTCGGAAACACCGCGCGGGCACGAATGGTGCCGGTGGCTGGGTTGAGCTGGTTGTCCACGAAATCGACCTCGCCTTTGATCGGCCAGCCTTCTTGATTGATGAGGCCCATCTCCACCGGCACGCGGACGAACATGGCGCTCTTGCGCTCGCCACTCTTGTGCATCTCGCGGTATTTCAAAACGCTGCGCTCATCCGCGTCGATCTCGCAGTAGATCGGGTCGATGGCGACGATGGTGGTCAGCAGCGTGGCCCCCCCGCTGCCACCTGTGCCGCCGGTGATGAGATTTCCCACCGTGGCACGCGCATCGCTGATGCGGCCGCTGATCGGCGCTTTGATCTCGGTGAATTCGAGATCGAGCTTCGCGGCACTGACCATGGCCTCCGCTGCGCGCACGGCGGCCTGCTCTCCTGCCGCGCCTTTGAGGCGGCGCTGTGTCTCCTCCTGGGAAATGACCTGCCCCTTGCTCAGCGTGGAGGCGTTCTTCGCCTCGATGGCGGCCAGTTCGGCAGTCGTTTTCGCCTGCGCCAGCACAGCCTCCGCGCGATCCACCGCCGCCTGATACGGGCGCGGGTCGATCCTGAAAAGCAGCGCGCCCTCCTTCACCTCCGCACCTTCTTTGAAATGCACCTCAGTGAGGTAACCGGACACACGGGCACGCACCTCCACCTTGTCACGGGCGATGAGCCGACCGGTGAACTCATCCCAGTCCGTGAGCCGTTTCGAGATCGGTTTGGCGACGGTGACTGCTGGCACACCAGCCTGCGGCGGCCCGCCGGGGCCTTTCGCAGTCGGCTTGCAGCCCATGATGGCAAAAACGGCCAACAAGGGCACTGCGGTGAGTTTGGAGGATCGGGGAAAACGGCATCCGGGGTGCATGATGGCCTTTCATATCAGATCACCGCCATCTTCGACAGTGCAGAAATGACATAAGCCATATACAATTACCGCATGACCGGCTTGAACAATCTCCAGCAAATCCGTGAATTCGCGCAGATCGCGGATTCAGGCAGCATTTCCGCCGCCGCGAAGATTCTGGGTCTGGCGCAGCCGACGCTCAGCCGTCACCTCGCCGCGCTGGAGGCGCAGATCGGCGCACCTTTGATCCGGCGGGATACACATTCGATGAGCCTCACCGAGGCCGGACGCATCCTGCTGGATGACGCGCGGGAGTTGCTGACGCTGGCCGACAGGCTCGGCAAACGCCTGCACGGCGAACGCCGCGCCATCCGCGGGCATTTGCGCATCGTGTCCGTCGTCGATGTCGGCCAGTGGATCGTCTCGCGGGTACTCTCGCGCTTCAGGAAGCTGCATCCGCAGATCACGACGGAGCTGCATCTCATCAATCGGCCCACGAAATTCGTGAAGGAGGGCTTTGACTGCGGCATCATGGTCGGCGGCCTCACGGACCGCCGCGTGACGACAAAAAAAATCGCGGAGCTGCACCGCCGCCTCGTCGCCGCCCCTTCATTGTTGGCGGAGCACGGCACGCCGCACCGTCCGGACGATTTGATCCGCCTGCCGTGGCTGGGCATCTTGCAGCCACACTTTTTTGCCCGTGACCGCGTGGATCTACTGCGCGGCGTGAAAGTGGCGAAGCTCAAATTCGCTCCGGTGATGCTGCTGGACACCGTCACCGCGCTGCGCGAGGCGGCGATCGAGGGCGCGGGCTTCACCACGTTGCCGGAATGGATGGCAGCACGCGACATCGCCGCCGGTCGTCTCATTCAACTGCTGCCCGCATGGCACATCGCCCCGGTCGATCTCCACCTCACCCACGCCAGCCACGAGCATCTGCCCGAGCGCGTGCGTAGCCTGCTGGAGTATCTGGAGGCGGAGATCCCGCAGGAGATCCACCAGCTCGACCTGGGGGAGAGGTGATGAAAAGAAATGTCCAAAATGACGCCATAAAGTCCTATGAATGGCTAGGACGCGCTGACGACCGCCGCCGGGCAGGCGGTGGAAGATCCGAAACGTCCCGGCTACACGGAGACGGGCTACAAGCTGCCCTCTCTCGATGCCGAATTCACCAACCGCCGCCTGCATGAGGCCGTGGGCGGCGCGGCAGGCGGCGCCGTCTTTGGCGGCCTGCAACTGGCCGCCTCATCCGCCGGTGTGGGGCATCACATGCGCGGCCCGCAAACGGCGGAACAGCCGGAGGCAGCATCGCAGGCGCCGGAACCGCCCGTGACACAACCGCGCAAACCCAGCGCTGACCTGCCGCCGCAGAGCTGGACACCGCGCGGCCAGACCATGGCCGACATGCCGCCGGGCGCGGAGCTGACTTACGACGAGCAAGGGCGGGTGAGCGGGTGGCAGGCACCGCAGGCGGAACCGCCCGTGACACAACCGCGCAAACCCAGCGATGATCTGCCACCCACCGATCTGATGGTGGAGGAGAGTGAACAAGATCGCATGCAGCGCGAAGGAACTCTGCCACCGCCGACTACCGAGCAACGCAACCGTCCGGAGGTCGAAGTGGTGCCAGCTCCAAACACTGCTGAGCAGCCTGTGGCGCACAGCGTGGCAATCCAGCCGTTTGCCATTCCAACCAACAAAGGCCGGGCCAAGATGGCGGAGAAAATCCTCACCAGTCAGGGCGTGGATGCTGAGGCGGCGGCGCTCATGGGCGCGCGGCTGCACGCGCAGCTTGACGATGACCTGGACGTGGAGGAATTCCGCGCGCAGGTGCTGTCTGGCTTCGAAGCCGGTGGCGGAGTGCTGCCGGGCAGCATTCCGAATGCCTACGTGGAAGATGCGGCCACCTACGAGGCGCAGGGTTACAGCGCCGAGGAGTCCGCCGCGCATGCCCGCAATGCCCAGGCTGCCAATGCGGCGGCCCGTGAGGTGGCCCAACAGCAGAACCGTGACCTGGTGACAGCGGCACGTCGTGAAGCGGAAGCGGTTGACTCCGCTGAAACTGAGGCAACTTTGACTTATGAAGAACGCGCCGCACCGAATTCCGCCGCCACAGTCGCTGGCGCGGGTGGTGCTGCCGACACCATCGACAGAGCCATCGATCACCTCACAGGAGATGCGGGAACAGTTCGCCGCGAGCGCGAGACAACGAGCCGGACTGGGACAGGTGGTGCATCATCCGCAGCGGAAGAAATAGCTGCCGCCGCCGGTGTGCCTTTGATGCAAGAGGCGGATGTTTCCTCCTTGGAGGAAATGCAGAGCGGCAATGAGCATGATGTTTATCTGCTGCCCGCCGAAGGCGGTCTGCGGCATGTGCTGAAGGTGACGCTGGCGAACCTCGGGCTGCGGCGTGGCCCGCGCGTCCTGAACATGACGACGGCGGATTACCTGCGACGTTGGAAGCTTTCGAACACGGTGTTTAGCAACGTGGCGAAACTGGTGGGCGTGATGCAGACGCCGGAAGGTGTGCGCCTGGTGATGAAGCAGCCGTTTGTCCCGGCGGCTGACAAAAACCAGCCGCATCCGCAAGGACGTGAGGTGAACCGCTGGCTGGAAGCGGCGGGTTTCGAATACCAATCGGGGGCGTGGGTGCGTGCGGAGGATGGTGTGGTTTTGAATGATGAGCACGAGGGCAATTTCATCAAGACCAAGGACGGCATCCGTCCCATCGACATCGTGATGACACGACTGCCGGATGCCAAGGGTCCGGTGATTCCATGGGAGCAGACCTTGCAACGTCTGCGTGCCGCCGGACTGGAGACGACGCCGCAAAGCGAGACATCAGCGGCATTCAACATGGATGAGAAGGAAGGCAGCGGCGGCCCGGGTGCGAGTTCGCTGAAGGAGTGGGGCGAGACGAAGTTCGGTCAACGGCTGAAGGCGGATGACCGTTTGCGCGAATCGTGGCGGCGCCACATCGGCGGTCAATACCGCGTGGAGAGCGAGGCCGAATGGCAGCAGCGCGCGAACGACTTCATCGAGCAGAACGGAATTGAAGGTGCGTTTGCCTTGATGGTCGATTCAGACAGCGGGCTGTCTCCGAGTGATCGTGTGGCGCTGGGATTGCAACTGACCCTGACCATCGATGGCCAGATTCGTGCCGCTGAGGGAGCCAGTGACACAGCGCGGGTCGAATTGCTCGATGATCTGATGTATGAAACCGGCGAGTATCTGGAGCAGTATCTGACCAAGCTCGGGCAGGGTGTGAGAGCCGCTGGCATGTGGACGCGCATGAGCGCGGAAGGCGTGCTGCGCACCTTTGAGCGCAAGGTCAACGACAGCCGGCAGGCGGATGCCACACTGAAGCTGGGCGGCGACCCCCAGAAGATCGCGGATGATGTCAACACGGCGGCCAAGGAGGAACGTGAAGACGTGGCCGCTGAAGCCCTCGGAGAAACCACCGCCGACCAGCTCGCGGAGCTGCAACGACAAGTCGCCGAACTCCGCCAGCAGCTCGCCCAGGCCGAGGCAGAGGCGTCAGCAGCGCAGCAGGAGGTGACTTGTGGCGTGAACTGGTGGAACGGATCGGCGTGCCATAAACGGTGCGCCAGTGCATCGGCAAATTGAGTGTCTAAAATGGCGTTTTTGTGTCCTCTTGGGTGCCATGACACGATTCGCCACCCTGTTTCTTGCCCTTGGTTTGTCAGCGCACGCCGCCACACAGGCGGATGTGATCGTGTATGGAGCCACGCCTGGCGGGTTCTGCGCCGCCATCGCTGCTGCGCGTGAAGGAGCCTCCGTGATTCTGTTGGAACCGACGGCGCATATCGGCGGTGTGAACACGGGCGGCCTGTGCTTCTCAGATTCAAATCAAACGGTGCGCAGCACGGTGATGGGCCTCTTTGATGAATGGCATACGCGCGTGGCAAAGGACTACCAGCAGCGCGGTGTGACGCTGCCTTACAAAGTCAGCGTGAAGGACAACGAAAAGTGGACCTACGAACCGCATGTTGCTGCGAAGATCACGCGAGAGATGCTGGATGAAGCTGGTGTGAAGGTGCTGGCAAAGCGGGTGTTGAAGTCGGTGACGAAAGACGGCACGCGTATCACAAAACTTGTCACCAGCGGCGGCGAGTTCACGGGCAAAACATTCATTGATGCCACTTACGAAGGCGACTTGATGGCTGCAGCCGGTGTGAGCTGGACGATCGGTCGTGAGGGCAAAAAGGAGTTCGGTGAATCGCTCGCGGGAAAGCATTACTCCAAGGCAAAGATGTCCATCTCGGGCCTCGGCACCGATGGCAGGCCGCTGCCGCTCGTTACCACGACGGATGCCGGGCCTGATGATGAAGGTGACAGGAATGTGATGGTCTATAGCTTCCGCCTGTGCGTGACGAAGGATGCCGCCAATCGCGCGCCGTTCCCGAAACCGGCGAATTACGATCCGGCTCGGTTTGAAGTGGTGCGACGCTACTTTGCGCAGGAAAAGCGGCCGATTTTGCCCTGGGATCTGTATCCGCTGCCGGGAAACAAGCTCGACGCGAACAACGGCATCGGAAAACAGTTCTCGATGGGTCTCGTCGGTGCCTGCAATGGCTGGAGTGAGGCAGATGAGACTGGCCGCGCGGCGATCTGGGAGGCGCACAAGCAATACACGCTGGAGTTTTATCACTTCCTCACCACCGACGCTGCCGTGCCGGAGCACATCCGCAAGGAAATGAGCGAGCTGGGGCTGTGCCGCGATGAATTCGCCGAATATGCGCACTGGTCACCGCAGCTTTATGTGCGCGAGGGGCGACGCATGATCGGAGAATACATCGTTACGCAGAAGGACATCATCGATGAGCCGAAGAAGGACGACGCCATCGTGGTGTCGTCGTTTCCCATCGACTCGCACGACTGCCAGCGCGTGGGCACGAGCGAGTTCGTTGTCGATGAGGGCACGATCATGCCCGTGCGCATGCCGGGCCGGAAGCACGGCTACCCGTATCACATCCCGTATCGAGCCATCACACCGAAGGCGTCCGAATGCGACAACCTGCTCGTGCCCGTGGCGCTGTCCTGCACGCATGTGGGCATTTCCTCCATCCGCGTGGAGCCGACGTGGATGATCCTCGGTCAAAGCGCCGGCATCGCCGCTGCTTTGAGCGCGAAACAAAACCTCGCCGTGCAAAAACTGCCGTATCCGGCGCTGCGCGCTCGATTGCTGGAGCAGAAGCAGGTGCTCGACCTGCCCGTGCTGCCTGATCTGCCGCCAGAACCGAAAGGCGCGATGAGCATCGATCCGAAAACACTGCCAGGCATCGTGCTCGACGACGCGCAGGCGGAATTGAAAGGCCCGTGGAGCCGTTCGTCGAACTTCAAGCCACACATCGGCACTGGTTATTTGCACGACGATGCGCGCGGCGACGGACTTTCGTGCGCCATCTTCCGCTTCAAGGCTCCCAAGGCCGGCAAATACGACCTGCGCATGGCTTATTCAGCGCATGAGACGCGTGCGAAGAATGTACAGGTGACGATCCAAAACGGCAGACGTAAAACCGAATTCACCGTCGATCAGACCCACCCACTGCCGAAAGGCGATGCGTTCCGCAGCGTGGGAGCAGTGACACTCGACAGCTCTGGAGAAACCGCCATCACCATCACGAACATAGGAACGGATGGATTCGTGATTTTGGATGCGCTGCAACTGCTCCCGATGGCGCAGAGCCTACGCATGAAATGAGCAACTGGTTAAAATGAAGCCAAGCCACTGTGTGCAGGCGAGGCAGCGTCATGGGCGCAACAACTACTATGGCTTCCGAGTTGTCGTCGTGGTGTCTGGCGGCTAGACTCTCACCCTTTTTTCCTTTAATGCTTACAGCGAAGCAGTCGAAATTTTTTCTGCGAATGAACCTGCCAAAAAATTGAACCGCTGCTCAAGGAGCGGACAAAGAAAACCCAATGAAACACATCTTTGCTGCTTGTTTGCTTGCCTGGGGTCAAACTGCTCCGGCGGCAGACACCTTCCACCCCACTGCATGCGAAGGCATCTATCCACGCCACGTCCAAGGCATCTGCACGAATGGACACGATGCGATCTACTGGTGCTGGACGGATGTACTCGTCAAAACCGACACGGAGGGTCATATCGTCAAAAAAGTGCCAGTGGCAGATCATCACGGTGATCTGTGCTTCCACGATGGCCGCGTCTATGTCGCCACGAACCTCGGCGAATTCAACCGGCCTGCGGGCGAAGCGGATTCGTGGGTCTATGTCTATGACGGCGATACTTTAGCCGAACTGGAGAAGCATGCGGTGCCAGAGTTGGTGCATGGCGCGGGCGGCATGGCGTATCACGATGGCAAATTTATCATTGTCGGCGGCCTGCCGCCCGATGTGAACGAAAATTACATCTACGAGTATGACGAGAGCTTCAAGTTTCAGAAGCGCCATGCCCTCGCCAGCGGTTACACGCTCATGGGCATCCAGACCGTCGCGTATGCGGATGGTTCTTGGTGGTTCGGCTGCTACGGGAAGCCGAAGATGTTGCTACGAGCCGATGACAAATTCCAGTTCACCGGCAAATGGGAGTTCAACGCCTCCGTCGGCATCGCGCCGATTGGCGGCGGGCGTTTTCTCATCGCGCAAAACACGGCTGTGAAAGGCAAAGGCAACGAGGCGAAGGTGGTGATTGCCAGCGTGGATGAAAAGGCCGGCTTGGTCATCGAAAAGCGCTGAGGTGATGAAGATGCCGCATCGCGGCGTTTTCTCACGCCCGCATGAAATTCCTGCTTTTCTCCCTCATCGTCCTGCCTGTGTTCGCCAGCGCCCAGGGTCGGCCCGTATTCAAAGCGAGCGCGGCCACTAGCAACATCACGCCGCCGCTTGGTATGGAGATCGTGAGAAACTCGCGCCGCGCCCCATTGCGTAGCATGTGCATGATGAGCTACATGTTGCTTCCTCGTGCTCGATGATGGCGACAAGAGTCACGAACATCTACGACATCCCGAATTCACACCTTTGCGTATCATAAACTTTTGAAAGTCGCCGTTTCCGGTAGTGCTTCAAAAAACTCCAAGATAGTTTGTCCATATCTGGGAAGGCTCGGGAACTAATTCGCTGAGCGTGGATTCCTCACTTATGCCAGCCCCTCTCCCAGACTCACTCAATACCATCGCTGGGCGGTTTCTCACCGAGCGCCACCGGCTCCTCGCCTACATCCTTGCAAGCGTGCATGAGCCGCACACGGCGGAGGACATTTTTCAGGAGGTCTGGATCCGGCTGGCTGCGGCGGTCGAGTCCGGCACGTTGATTCAGAATGAAGCAGTCTGGTGCCGGTCCGTGGCGCGAAACCTCGTGCTGCACCACTGGCGGCACGAACACCGGGACAAGGTGGAGGTGAACAGCGACCTGATCGATGTGCTCGACTCTTTGGAGGTGGCGCTCGCGGAAGATTCCGCCCCCGACGATGTGTGGGTCGTACGCCAACAGGCGCTCACACAATGCCTCGTGACACTGCCGCAGAAGTCTCGCCGGATCCTGGCATTGAAATACGAGGTCGGCCTGCCGCTCGAAGAAGTCGCCCGAAGCTGCGGGCAAAGCCTCGCGGCCATCACCAAGTCGCTCTACCGCCTGCGTCGCACGCTCATGGAGTGTGTGCGGTCCAGGCTCCAACTCGAAGACTAGACTCCATGAACCGCATCGAAGAGCTACTCGAACGCCTGCGCGACCAGACAGCGACACCCGAAGAACTGGCCGAGCTGAAGCAACGGCTAGCCACGCCGGAAGGCCGGGCGAGAGCACGCGAGCATTTGTGGATGGAAAGCGCCCTGCACTCCGCCTTTAGGGCGACCCCGGTACTCGCGACTCTGGCACGAAAGAGCAAGCCACACACGCTGCATAGCAAAGTGACGACATGGGCGTGCGCACCGTTCCGGCAAGGCTGGACACGTTGGGCCACCGCCGCAGCCGCCATCATGATCCTGGGTACCATCGGCTGGCAACAATGGCAGGCATCGCGTGAGACTGGTGCCATTTTGAGCTTCGCCGCGAATGACGGGACGAGGAAATCAATCCTCATCACCCGCGCTGGACGCTCATGGAGTCCGCAGGTGTCGGAGACCGTCCGCGCTGGCGACACCATCGAACTCGACACCGCCTCGCCCGGAGCAGAACTCCAGCTCGACGATGCAAAAACAAAACTGAGCCTTCAGCAAGGCGCGAAGTTCCGAGTGTTGTGCCTCGTCCCGCAGAAACACTTCGCCCTCGACAGAGGCAGCCTGCGGGCGGAGGTCGCCAAACAGCCCAAGCCCATGCTCATCCAGACTCCGACGGCGGAGGCCGTGGTGCTCGGCACCGTGTTCACCCTTGTCGCCATGGACGAGCAGACGCTGCTGAGTGTGGATCATGGGTCAGTGCGCCTGTCGCAGTCGGATGGTCTAGCGCGCAAGGTGAACGCTGGCGAGGCTGCGCTCGTGGCACCTGGCATGCCAGTCTGCGCCACGCCATGGCTTGGCAACAACCCGTCCGTCGGACCACGCATTCCGCAGCCATGGATCAAGGACAAAGGGCTGATCAAAGTGGCAACGGGGGACTTTGTGACGTTCGACTTCGAGACGAAACCCAAGTGGACCCTTTGTAATGGCGCTTTCTGGCAGGCACCCACCCCCTCTGTTTCAGGACACCTATGCCTGACCGGCACTGGCCAGGACGCCAAAAACTACGGGTACAAAGCCGTCAGCCCCTATGTTGAGGTGGCACCGAATGAGACGATTGTCATCACCGGTCGGGCTCGCTGGTTTCAAGGTGCCCGGCTCTGGCTGCAATACTATCTCTGCGATGAGTCACCAGAATGCTTCGGACATCTGAACGTCAAGCCTGGTGCCACCTCTGGAACCAATAAGTTCGTCCCCTTCCGCATTGAGTTCAAGCTGCCAAGCTATGCAGACCTCCGCTTCATTTCCATTGTTATGCAGTGTTCGCACAAGGACGGCACACAGCCGCAGGATGGAGACACCATCTTGCTGGACGAACTGTGCATCAGCCGCAAGCGATAACTCTCCTGACGCGCTCTGTAACTCAACATAACTTTCGCTTAGAAATCAGAACCAAACAAAACAATGAATAATACCGTCGGAAAGCACCACCCGTTCATCACGATCACCATTCTAGGAGCGCTCGCTTGCAGCCAGCCGCTTGCACACTCCACCACGCCGGGCGAAACCCCGAGCGTGACCACCGAAATGTCGGCCACTGTTGGAGGACTCGACGAAAGCGGTGGAAGAAACACACCCATCGCCAGCAGCGTCAACGACAACCATGTGTTCTGGGTCTATCTCGACCCGGCTGGCCAACTGCACATTAGGCATCTGAATAAGAGTGCTAACACTAATGTTGACACGATGCTTAAGAACTCATCGGGCCAGACATGGGTTGCTGCTAACGACCCGTATCATATGGCACCATCCGTCGGGGTGGACGCCGCTGGTTTCGTTCATGTGGCAGCCGGGATGCATCATGATCGCTGGCAATACTGGCGCTCCACGAATGCATTTGCATCAGACAACACCTATACGTTCATGGGAGTGTCCGGCTTGAAGGACACGAACTCACCCAACCCGACGGGATGCCCGCCTGGTCATTTTATTACTTATCCAACCTTCGCCCGAGACTTCTGGGGCAACCTTTATCTGGCATTCCGCACTTGGGTGATTAAGACTCAAAACTGGAGCGGTGGTTGTTTGGCAGGAGCGGTCGCTCAATATAATACAACGAGCAAGGCTTGGACCATGCTTGGAGGCCCTGATTACACCCCGCCGGCCGGAGAGATGCCGCCTGGCGGCAAGCTTTCTGTATTGTTTCACACTGTGGAATATCCAGGAAACGCCGGGGTGAATGGCTACCAGCCATACGCCATGCAAATGGCCACCGACAATACGAACCGGCTGATAGTGTCCACCATGATGTACAAAACTGGAGACAACCATAACCCACCTAATCAAACCTATCCTACATACGGTCTCCTGGCTAGCTCCAACGGACTGGGATCAAATGGCATAAGAGTATTCCAAAATGCCACCTATAATGCAGTCTCGAATGCTAATCTTCCGTTTACATATGCCAATGGAGTTTTCAGTGATGGAGCCCCCCAGCGTCCTCTCATCCGTGGAACTCACGATACCACAGGTACCGACTTTTACTGTGGAATGATTTATTTGCAGGGCAGCAGTATTAACCCGACGTGGTTTGCAGAGGGCATGTTAAACGGAAGCACTTGTTGGCGGAGGTGTTACTCGCAAGCCTGGCAAAACATGACCAGTTTTTCGTCGCGGATGCAACGCAATGCTGCGCAAGGCATGGGAGGGGGTAAGTTCGTGACCACAATTGACTACGACTCTCTCTCCAACGGAGTAAAGCTCCAGAGAAATTCCGACGGTGGCGCTACAGATCCACTCTCCTACACCATCGTTAGCTCATCCCCCCAGAACTATTGTAACATGGATCAGCACCTGAACGCAGGCCAAGCCACTGCCGCCCATCCGGCCGTCCGTATCAGCACGACGGATGTCGGCCTTGATCCCAGTCAGATGGGCGACAGCGCGACCAGGCAGGTAATTCTTGTCAGCTTCCATTAGCATCGGTCGCACGGGTTGTTCCTTGGTCCTGTCATGAAGCACAAGACATCTGTTTTTGTTGTGGTCGCCCTCTGCCTAGCCGGAGGGCTGGGTGGAGCTGTGTGGCTGGCCTTTCGTAAGCCGGTGTCTTTCACGGACACCGGTTCACAGATGCCACCGATGGTGGGTGATCCTGTTGGCGCTACTGTCAATCATCACGAATCCAGCCAACGCACCTCGATTCAATCAACAACCGAAAAGTCAAAGCTATGGCAAGCCTTGCGCGCAGCGGAGTCCATTCGAGATCAGCAGGAGCGGGATCAACAACTGAGCGATTTGTTCCAGCAGCTAGTCGCCCAAAATCCAAGGGAGGCTGCGGCCTTCCTCCAATCGCTCCCTGACAGTCATCCACGCGTCGAAGGCTGGATACTGGAACTATCCAGTAGCTGGTTTGAGTCCGATCCGACCGCCGCCCTAGACTGGATCAAAAAACTCTCGAACGAAGGTCGGCAGTTGAGCGCTCTCCAGCGCGTGACTCCAATGGCCTCCGCCAGCACCGCACCTTCCGTAGCGGAAGCGTTGATGGGCATCAAATCCGGCGAAGAACTCGCCCGCATGGCCACCATACTGGCCAATATTTGGTCCAGTGACCCTGCTGCCGCCACTCACTGGCTGCTCTCACTCAATGATTCCCATAGCCGTCTTGAAGGTTTGAAATCGATCATGAGTTCCTGGGGGGAAAAGGCTCCCGTCCAGGCGGCATCCGAACTTTTGCAGATGCCCGAAGCCCTGCGCAGCCACCCCGACGTCATTGGACCGTTGCTTGAAGCTTGGATGCGCAAGGATGCCGATGGTGCCGTTGAATGGATCAACGCCCTGCCCGCCGGCGACACGCGGACTGTGGCGCTGGCGCAAATTTCCTTCTCACTATCAGATGACGAGCTGCCTCAGCTCTGGAATTACGCGTCCAGGCTTCCTCCTTCCACGCCAAAGGACAGGCTGATGAGTTCGCTCCTCGTGCGTCAGTCTTCGACCGACCCTGCCCATGCGGCGAGCCAGGCAATGGCGCTGGCGGACGTGGATATCCGTCACACCACCCTTTCGCAAGTCATGTCGGGATGGACGCGGGCATCTCCCCTGGACGCGGCCGCCTTCATCGCCGACCTGCAGGACGAGACACTGCAAACGCAAATGCTCCACTCGGTGCTATACAATTGGCCGGAAAGCCAGCGCGCAGCTCTTCACGACTGGGTGAATCGTTTCCCGCCGGAGCTACAGGCCAGCATCCGGCACATTATCTTCCCTCCCCCCGCCGACCCACAAGTGCCGGTCGGAAAACCTTGAATATCTCTGCGTCGGGCCGCCGCTGAGCCGTCACGCTCTCTCATGGAGTCCTTTCAGACCCTCCTACTCGCCGTGAATGCTGATGGCAATGAAACCAGCGGCATCGTGCTCCCCGAAGTCGCCGTCCCTCTCGGCACCCACACCGGCTGGAACCTCCGTAGGCCTCAAGCAGGTGCCGAAACCATGCTCTCGCCGCTCGACGGCATGTTCATCCCCTTCGCCAAAACGAAAGCCGAACGCGAAAAGACCCACGACCCGCGTCCCTCCCTCGAAGAACGCTATCCGACGCGGGCAGAGTATCTGTCACGCATCACCGAAGCGGCGGAGAAGCTGAGGGCAGATGGTTTTCTGCTCGATGAGGATGTCACGAGGATCATCGAACATGCGTCAGTAGAGTAGCCGCCTCGCTCCGTCGAGATGAGCCGAGAGCTTTCGATGATACGAATGAAATTGCCTGTTATCGAAGCGTCATCCGTGATCATAGCCGTGTTGTTTCTCCCGCGTAGCGAGAGGACTACTTTGCTTCGCGAAACAAGTCACACGCGCCGCAGCGGCTGGGAAAAGAGTTTGTGTAGCTCTTTGACGCCGAGTTAGCCGAAGGTGGTGACTTTCTCGCCGCCATGCGCACCGCCGCCATCGCGGTGCTCTGCTCGCCTGAGTTTCTCTATTTGAAGGAATCCGCAGGCAGATTGAACGATCTGCAGATTGCCTCGCGCCTCGGTTACTTCCTCACCCGCAGCACACCGGATGTGGAATTGCTCGCCGCGCAGCTCTCGCAGTCGGCCGTGCTTCGCGCACAAACAGACGGCTGCTCAAGGCGGCCACGCTGGAGCGCTTCGTGGCCGATTTCACCGACGGCTGGCTCAATCTGCGCGAGATCGACAAAATTCTCACCACCTCCAAAGCAAAAGGCCACGCCATGCGCGATCTGATTCACGCCGTCGTGCAGAGCGATATTTTCAGGAGCAAGTGAATCATTGACCGGTTGATGTTTGAGCGGCAAAGAACGCGCCCCTCGGCGCGCAAACTGCGTCGGAACAAAAACACACCTCCTTACACAAAACCCATGCAATCCGCCCCCACAGCCTCCGTCGGTGCCGTCGTGCCCGATTTCGAAATGGAAACCTACGAGCCCGCGCAGGGTGATTTCGGCAAGGTCTCGCTCGCCGACATCAAGAAGGCAAGCAAGTGGGCCATCCTCGTGTTCTACCCGGCGGATTTCACCTTTGTCTGCCCGACTGAGCTTGCTGACCTCGCCGACCAGCAGGAAAAACTCGCCGCACTCGGCGCGCACATCATCGCCGTGTCCACGGACACAAAATTCGCGCACATGGTCTGGCGCAACACCGAGGGCCTGCTCAAGAACGTGAAGTACACCCTCGCCGCAGATCCGACCGGCGCCGTGAGCCGTTTGTTCGGCGTGTATGACGCTGGTACGGGACTTGCCCTGCGCGGTACTTTCATCATCAATCCCGAGGGCAAGCTCGTCTCCTCCGAGGTGAACTTCTACAACGTCGGTCGCGACGCTGCCGAACTTGTGCGCAAGATGGAAGCAAACGTCCATCTGATGCAAAACCCCGCCGAGGCCTGCCCCGCGAAGTGGACGCCCGGCGCGAGAACGCTCAAGCCCGGCAAAGACATCGTAGGCAACGTTGCTTCTGTGTTGGCGAATTAGACCCTGGGCAGTGGTTCATTACCCATGGCCTTGCGTGACACATGTCCGCAAGGCCATGTTTTTTTTGGCGCGAATGAGAGCAATGCAACCGTTTCATAGACGCATGAAGCTCATTGTTGCTCTCACCGCTATTGTCCTTTTCGTCGTTTCTGCGCCCGCAGACATCATCATCGGCAAATTCGACATGGCGTCGATCCGTGACACCTCCACGCTGGAAACGAAGGTGCTCATGGATTGGCATCCGAATCCGAAGGACTCGTTGATCCGCCAAAAGCTCGTCGAGATTACCGTCTGCGAGTGGTGGCCCGGCATGAAGGTGCGCCTGCCGGTGACGCTGCTCGCCCCTGCGACTGGCGTTTGCACGAACGTGCTCATCGAAAACACTGGTTTGCAGTCCAAACCTGCCGTCGCCACTGGCGCGAAACTGCGCCTGCTGAAGGAGCACGGTGTTGGCCTCATTTTCATCGGTATGGTGCCGATCGACGCGATGGAACCCGTCGGAAAGCTGCACCTCATGATGGAGGAGCACTTTATCCAGACCAAAGACACGCGCTACACGCCTGCGTGGATATGGAGCATCAGCGACATGCGTGCGCTCACGACCGCCATTGCGGAGAAGGATGTGTTTCAGCCGAAGAAGGTGCTCGCCACCGGCGGCTCGAAGCGCGGTGTCGCCACCGCAGGTGCGGGTATCGCTGACGAACGTTTCACCGCCATCATGCCGGTCGTCGCCCCGGTGATCGAAAGTCCCGGCGGCCCGTATGTCGAAGGCATGATGAAGCCGGAAATCACAAAGATGAATGATGCATTCATCGCCGCGATGACCGACCCCGTAGGCAAGGAGAAGATGATCATCCGCCAGAAGGCGCGTTCGGACGAACGCATCACCGTGAAGATGGCCCGCGATGCCGGATGGACCGATAAGGAGATGAGAACCGCATGCAACGCCGCGTGGGAGGCCTGCCGCACCACCAACTACCTCGACGTGCTCAAGCGGCGCGGCACCGAAGTCTTCTATAACCAAGGCTCGAACGACAACGTCAGCCCCGGGCTCGTCGAACTCGGCCGCCAGTTCCCGCAACTGCCGGTTTACATCGTGCCCGGCGGTCAGCATGGGGGCGCAAAGGAGGCTGGTTTCGTCAAATCAGTCGGCGGACTTCCGGAGGTCGATGAAAACCTCTACGCCTTCGCCACACATCACTTCTTCGGCGCACGTCGCATGGTCGCGCCGCCGAAAGTAACGGCGCAGTGGGACAAGGCCACACATCGCCTTTCCGTGAAGGTTGTCTTCCCTGATGACAGCGAGCCGCAGACCAACACGCTATGGTGGGCCGTGAACCGTCATCCTGATTACAGTATCCAGATGGAGTTTGATCGATGGAACTCGGTGCCGATGCAGAAGACAGGTGCCGCGACCTTCAGCGGCGAAATCAGCGCCGAAGGCGGGGTGAAAACGCTCAATGTCATCACTGTCCATGCGCATCAGGAAAACGGCTCCATACTCACCGTGTCGAGTCCTGAAATCCGCCTTGAATAACATGTGCCGCTTTGCCCTCCTTTTTGCCCTCGGCCTGCGGACTGCCGTCAGTGCTATCGATTTTAATCGCGATGTGCGGCCCGTGCTCGCGCAGCAGTGCTTCACCTGCCACGGCATGGACGACCACGGCCGCAAAGGCAAGCTGCGCCTCGATTTGCAGGCCTCCGCGTATGGCGCGGGCAAATCTGGCGAAATCGCCATCGTGCCCGGCAAGCCGGATGCCAGCGAGGTCGTGAAACGCATCCTCTCCTCCGATGAAGACGAGGTCATGCCGCCGCCGCACACGAAGAAGGTGCTCTCGGACAAGGAGAAGAGCATCCTCAAGCAGTGGATCGCCGAAGGCGCGAAGTATGAGGCGCATTGGGCCTACTCACCGCCGCAGCCTTCGAAGGACCCGCAGGCCAGCATCGATCATTTCATTCGTGAGCGACTCGCGAAGGAAGGATTGAAGCCATCCTCTGAAGCTGATCCATACACGCTTGTGCGCCGTGTGTATCTCGATCTCACAGGCCTGCCGCCTACACCTGCGGAAGCGGATGCGTTCGTGAATGACAAATCGCCGAACGCTTATGAGAAGCTCGTCGATTCATTGCTCACCTCAAAGCAATACGGCGAGCGATGGGCACGTCGCTGGCTTGATCTCGCACGATACGCGGACACCAACGGCTTTGAAAAAGACCGCCCGCGCAGCATCTGGCCCTATCGCGACTGGGTGGTGAAGGCGCTCAATGACGACATGCCCTTTGACCGGTTCAGCATCAAGCAACTCGCTGGCGACATGCTTCCGAATGCCACGCCGGAGGACATCATCGCCACCGGTTTTCATCGAAACACGATGCTCAATGAGGAAGGCGGCATCGACCCGAATGAATACCGCTTTTACGCGATGGTGGACCGTGTGGGCGTCACCGGCACGACTTGGATGGGCCTCACGATGAACTGCTGCCAGTGCCACACGCACAAATACGATCCTATCCTGCACACCGACTACTACAGCCTCATGGCGCTGCTCAACAACGCCGACGAGCCCACCTACCACATCCCCACTGCGGACATCGGCTGGCAGCAAAAGGCCCACGCGGCCAAGATCGCGCAATTGGAGGCCGATTTGCCGAAAAAATTTCCCGGAGGCGAGGCGACGATGCAGAGCCGTTTTGCCGGCTGGATTGAAGGTGAATCGAAACGGGCCTCGAACTGGCAGATCATCCGCCCCGCAGCCATGAAGACCACCATGCCGCATCTCGAGCAGCAGGCGGACGGCTTCATCCTCGGCAGCGGCGACATCTCGAAGAGCGATGTCTATGAGTTGAGCTTCAAAGCGCCGATCAAAGGCGTCACCGCCATCAAACTCGAGGTCGCCAGTCATCCGAGCCTGCCGAACGACGGCCCCGGCCTCACTTATTACGAAGGCCCCATCGGCGGATTCTTCCTCAGCGAGTTGCAAGCTACGCAAAACGGCAAGCGCGTGAAATTCACCCGTGCCGAGGCCACCAACGACGCCGAGGAAGATCGTATCAACGATGCAGCTCCCACCAAAAAAACGCGGCCTAGCAAAAAGATCAACAACGCCTCCGCCGTGCTCGATGCAGACATGAGCAGCGGCTGGCAAGTGCTCGGTGGCTACGGTCAAAATCATGCTGCGGTGTTTCATTTCGAGAAACCGGTCGATTTCACCAACGGCCTCGATTTGAAGATGCTCTTCGAAAAGCACTTCGCCTGCCCGCTCGGCCACTTCCGCCTCTCCGTGACCACCAGTGGTCACGCCACGGCCACCGGGCATCCCTTTGAAGTCGAAAACGCGCTAGCCAGCAACGACGCGTCGAGGCGTGAGGCTCTCATGCGGGAGTTTCTCGAAACTGCGCCGGAGATGAAGCAAGTTGCCGCGCCCTTGCTCGCCGCACGTCGTCAGATGCCACGCGGACAGCCCACGCTGGCGATGCAGGAACGCCCCGCGTCGAATCCGCGCCCCACGCATCGCTATCATCGTGGCGAATACCTCCAGCCAAAGGAAACCGTGCCGCCCGCCGTGCCCGCCTTCCTGCCCTCGCTGCCGAAGAACGCGCCCGCCAACCGACTCACCTTCGCAAGGTGGCTCTTCGCACCCGAAAATCCACTCACCGCCCGCGTCACAGTGAACCGCCAGTGGCAGGCTTTCTTTGGTCGCGGCCTCGTGAAGAGCCTGGAGGACTTCGGCTATCAAAGCGAGGCCCCGAGCCATCCCGAACTGCTCGACTGGCTCGCCGTGGAGTTTGTGAAACAAGGTTGGAGGCTGAAGAAGCTGCACAAGCTCATCGTGATGTCGCAGACCTACAAACAAGCGAGCCGTAGAACGAGTTTTCCAACTCGTTCAGAAATCAGCGAGTTGGAAAACTCGCTCTACGTCATTGCTCCGCGCTTCCGCCTCGATGCCGAAATCATCCGCGATTCCGCGCTCAAAGCCGCTGGCGTGCTCTCGCTCAAAATGGGTGGCCCCGGCGTGTATCCGCCGCAGCCGGCCAGCGTCACCACCGAGGGCACTTACGGCAAAGTCGAGTGGAAGACCAGCGAGGGCGAGGATCGCTACCGCCGCAGCCTTTACACCTTCACCAAGCGCACCGCGCCTTTCGCCATGGCCACCACCTTCGACGCGCCAACTGGCGAGGCATGTCTCGCGTGTCGCGATGTCTCCAACAGCCCGCTGCAAGCCCTCACGCTGCTCAACGACCAAATGTTCATGGAAGCCGCGCAAGCCATGGCCAAAGCCGTCCTCGCCGAATCCCCCGACGACGATTCCCGCCTCACCAACACCTTCCGCCGCTGCCTCACCCGCCCACCCGCCTCCGATGAGCTGACCATGCTCAAAACCTTCCTCGCCAAACAACGCGCCGCCAAACTCGATGGTGAAGAGCTGTGGACGACGGTGTGCCGTGCGGTGCAGAACCTCGATGAAGTGATTACTCATCCTTGATGCACATATCATCGATAAGCACCATCTCATGGAACGCGGGCATAGCGAAAGTTGCTTGCCTCAACTTTTCATTTGTGCGTCTGCGACATTCCAACTGAGCTTTCGGCATCGGCCAAGCCCGAGCTGCCCGAAACCGTCCATCAAGCACCTGGGCGGGCTGTCTGGGGCAGCGGCTGGGGATCTTTGTCGTCCGCTTTTCCCGCCGGACGAATGATGACGCCGACAGGCATCGATGCCTTCTCCATGTTCAGAAGCTGGCTGACGGTGACGAATTGATACCCCTTGGCGAGAAGCTGGTCGAACATCGCTGGCATAGCGGCGATGGTAGGCGGATGGATGTCGTGTGACAGCATGATGGCACCGGGGTGTGCACCGTTCACGAGACGGCTGGTCACTGCGGAGACTCCGGGGCGACGCCAGTCCTGCGGATCGACCGACCACATGATGGTGGAGTAACCAAACTCAGTGAACATGAGGTTCTTAATGCGCGTGTTGATGGCACCGTAAGGCGGGCGCACAAGATGCGGGCGCACACCGGCGACCTCATAGACGGCATCGTCGGATTTTTTCAATTCATTGCGGATCTGCTCGTCGGAGCGGCTGGTGAGGCTGCAATGCGTCCAGGTGTGATTACCGATCTCATGGCCCTCCGCGATGATGCGGCGGACGATGTCGGGATACATTCTCACCTGCTGGCCGATGAGGAAGAAGGTGCATTTGATGTTCCGCTCCTTGAGGATGTCGAGCAGCTTTGGGGTCAAGGACGGGTGCGGGCCGTCATCGAAAGTCATCGCCAGCGTCTGCTGCGCGATCTTGACGGAGGAATACGAGATGCGCGCACCGGCGGGCGGGACGGTGGGCATGGACGAGGGGTCATTCAGCCGCTTCACGAGCGGGTTTTCCGCCACATCCGCAGGCAGCGCCCTCCGGGACTCTTCCATGGCTATTTTCTCCGGCTTCTCGGCCTTTTGTGTTGTGCAGCCGGAGTTGGTTGCCAACATGATGCCAAACCATATGCTGAGGTACATGCGATGGGGGGTCACAGGGCGTGGAGAGTAATGGGAGAAACTCATCTGTGAAAGCCGGAATTTCTGAAAAGCGAAGAATCACCAGACAAAAGCGACGTGTCAGGCCATGGCCGGATCGACCGGTCGCCAGCTTCCGGGTGGCAGGTCCACCGGCAAGGTGATCCCGCCGATGCTTTCCCGATGCAGACTCACGATGCGGTTGTTGATGCGGTGAAACATGCGCTTCACCTGATGGTAACGCCCCTCATGCAGCGTCAGCCGGGCGCGGCGCTCATCCACGATGATCAACTCAGCGGGCAGGGTCGTGATGTCCTCGGTGTGAAAGTAAAAGCCGCAGGCAAAGGCATCAACTGCCTCTGGTGCGATGGGTTCCGCCGTTTCCACGAGATAGACTTTCGGCACCTTGTGCTCCGACGCCATGAGTCGCTTTGACCAGCGCCCGTCATTGGTGAGCAAGACTAGGCCGGAGGTGGAGCGGTCGAGTCGGCCTGCGATGTGGAGCGTGTGTCTGGCGGGATCGTCGATCAAATCGATCACGGTGGGATGCCGGGCATCCTTCGTGGCGCAGAGAATACCCGCCGGTTTGTGCAGCATGAGGTAGAGCGCTGGTTCCGGCCGCTGGATGTCTGTGCCACCGAAGCTCACCTGTGTGAAGCGGTCCACCGGATGATGGGTGTCTGTGACGATCTGTTCATCCACACGCACACGCCCTCCAGCGATGGCGAGATGCGCCGCCTGACGGCCCATGGCATTGTGGCGGGCGATAAGGCGGTCGAGTTTCATGCCTGCGGCCTTTTCTTGAGCGCCGGTGACGGATCACACTTCACCGAAGTGCTTTTCTCGTACCTGTACGATGGCATCTAGCATAGTGTCCGCCTCGGAGCGAGTTTTGGCGTCGAGGCTGGAGGCGCTGCGATTGTAGCGGCGGAAAAGCAGCTTCAACTGAGCGCGGATCTCGTCCTTCGCCATCTTGCCGGAGACGCCACAGAGCTCCTCGGCACTTTTCGTCGGCCCGGCCACTATTGTGGGTGATCCGCCTTTGTTGATTTTGTCGAGCAGGCTGCCTCCCGCTTTGGGGGCGGGCTGCTTCTCTCCGGCGGCCTTGGCACCGGTGAGTGACTTGGAGATGTTTTTGAGAATTTTGAACATGTGGTGTGCCCCCGGGTGGATGTTGCGGATTTACTCGATGCGCATGGCGCGAAGGTGCTGGCTGCGGCGTTTCAGTTCCTCGTCGGAGAGCACGCCTGCGCCCTTGTAGGTCACGGCCACCTCCTTGCTACGGCCGGACTGCTTATCCACGACGAGTGCGCGCACACGCTGGTTTTCGTCGTAGCTAAAGGTCACAGCCACCTCGCAGCCTTTCTGACGGTTTGGTGGCACTTCAAGCGTGATGCGCCCGATGACATCGACGAATTTTGCGTCGTCGTCCTCCCCCTGTGTGATGTCCACCTCGATGACGCGCTCGTTGTCCTCGGATGTCTGATAAACCTGCGTGCGGGAGCACGGGATCACCGAATTCTTCGGGATGACGATGGAGTTCATGAGCTTCTCCTCCTTCGTCTTCGCATTGTAAACCATCGCCAGCGTGCCGTAGCTCGCGTTGCAGACTTCTTGGATGCGCGCGGACTTCTTTGCGAACAGCGCCGCGCCGAGCGCCACGCACTCGTCCACATTGCCGCAAGATTTCGGTGTCTTGCTGAACATCTTCTCCAGGATCTGCTTCACCTTTGGGATGCGTGTGGAGCCACCGACGAGCACGACGTGGTCGATGTCGGAGGCTTTGAGCTTCGCGGAATCGAGCGCTTGCTCGACGAGGAATACCGTGCGGGTGAGCATGTGGCGGATCATCGACTCAAACTCGCCTCGGGTAAGGTCGATGCGCGCGATGCCGCTGTTCTGGTCGTTCGCGACTGTGTCGTTTACGCGCTGGAGCTTCGAGAGCATCTTCTTCGCATCCTCGGTGGCGTGCAGCACGCGGCGGCGGTGGCGTTCGTCGGCATAGAGCGCAGCGCCGGTCTGCTTCTTGTACTGATTCGCGTAAGCTTCTAGTAAAAGGTCGTCAAAGTTGCTGCCGCCGAGGTGCCTGGCACCTTCGGAGGTGAGGATCTTGATGTTGTCTCCCTCGACTTCGAGGATGGTCGTGTCCAGCGTGCCGCCGCCGAGGTCATAGACGAGGATGCGGCCCTTCACGCCTTGTGAGTGCGCATAATACACCGCTGCGGCGGTCGGCTCGTTCACTAGGCGCCGCACCTTCATCCCCGCCATCTCTGCGGCGGCGATGGTGCTCTTGCGTGCGAGTTCGTTGAAGTTCGCAGGCACGGTGATGACGACCTCAGTGATGTCGCCGCAGATTTTCGAGCAGTCGCGCCTCAGCTTGGCGAGGATGAGCGCCGAGATCTCGGCGGGCGTCCATTTTTTGCCGTCGATCTCGGTCAAGTGCTCTGGGTCGTCCATGTGGCGCTTGATCTGGAAAATGGTGCGGTCAGGCTCGCCGCCGTCACGCGCTGCACTGCCCACCAGCTTCACATCCTCATGCGAGTCAAAGAACACCACGGAGGGCGTCAGGCGCTCACCGTCGGCGTTGGGCACGATTTCGGGATTGCCATCAGGTTTGAGGTAGGCCAGCCCGGAAAGGGTGGTGCCAAGGTCGATTCCAACGTATTCAGCCATAAACAGGAGTGAGATGAGTTAAGGAAAAAAATGGGTTCTGGGCGGCTTCACTGGCTCGAGGTCCGCACCTCCACTTTACGCAGGATAATCTCGTGGCCCTCGCCACGCGACAAGATAAAACCGGAGCGGCAGCTTTCAGTCACCCGCGGCTTGGACTTGCCCGGCGTCGAGTCCACCACGGCGATGCGCTTGCGCAGTTCCAGATCGACCTCCGTGCCCGGCGGGACATTGAATTCAGCGACGCCGTGCTGGTGCAGGATGTCCTCGAATGAGGCACGCAGCGTCGCGAGCTGCTGCGGCACGTCCCCGGCCGAGCCGTTCGCGCCCGCGTAACGAGCCACCAGCGCGTCGATGAGGTCGATGCGCTTGATGATGTCGTTGGCAAACATGACCACCGTGCTCTCCTCTGTCGGCAGGCCGCGGCGCATGACCTCGTGCTTCTCCTCCAGCTCGGAGAGTTGACCACGGATGCGTTTCTCGATGTCCTGCCAGTGCTTAAGCTGCGCTTCCGCCCGCGCGAACTCCTGCTTGCGGTCTTCGAGGCGTTTGAGCTCCGCGTTGGTCTCGTCGATCTGGCTTAGGGAACGCTGATGCACCGTGCCCGTGTCGGCGATGCGCCTCTCCAACTCGGCGATGCGCTTCCTCTGCTCCAGTTCGTAATTTTGCAACGTGGCGGCCTGCTTCTGGATGTCGGCGCTGAACTTCTTGAACTCCGCGTCTGCCGCCTCGCGGTCTTTGCGTGCCTGCTCGGCGCGGGCATTCTCGCGATTGAGCGCCTCCTGTGCGGCGTTGAGCTTCACCTGGATCGCCAGCTCCTCTTCGGATGCTTTGCGCAGCGCCTTGTTGACCTCCGCCTGACGCGATTCGAGGCCGGTGAGCGCCTGGCCGAGGCCGAGAATCTGGCCACCGATATTCAGGTGATCCTTCAGTTCCGCTTGGCGTGCACCGATCTTCGTGTTCAGCTCCTTGAGCTGCATGTCAGCCTCCGTGGATGCCTGTTTCTGTGCCTCCAGCACCTTGAGCAGGCGTTCCTCATCTGCCTTGAGATTCTGCACGCGATCAAGCCGCTGCCGCAACTCACCTTCGACTGCCGCGCAGTCCTTCTTCGCCGCGTCGGTCTTCACCTTAATGTCTTTGACCTCTTTTTCGAGCGCGGCGAGCTCCTCCACTGCGACGCGGGATTGATCCTGCGCGGCCTTGAGGCGCGTAGCCTCCCTGTCAACATCGGACTGCGCTTTCATCACACGCTCCTCTCGCAGCTTTTGTGCGTCTTCGAGTTGGGCGATCTGCTGTTGCAGATCGGAGAGCTTCTTGTTCTGCGTGTCCGTGGTGACATTGAGACGAGTGACGAACTGCGAGGCATCGTCACGCTCCTTGGAAATACTTGCCAGCATGGCGCGGAGTCCGGCGACCTCGGTGTTGAGGTCGGGGATTTGTTTGCGTAGGTTCTTTTCCTCCGTGCGCGCTCTCTCTGTGGCCGCCTCGGCCTCGGCGCGCTTCTTGTCAGAGTCCTGCTGGGCCACGAGCGCCTTCTCCGCACGTTTTTCGGCCTCGGCGGCTTTCACCTCGGCGGTTTTGACGGACTTGGTAAGATCCGCGAGTTGCGTGTTCGCGGTCTTGACCGATGCCTCCATGGTAGCGAGCTCTTTCTTGAGCTTGTCTTGGTTGCGGGACAGCTCGGCGAGGGTCTTCTCCTCAGCTTGGCGGCTAGTTTCGGTATCTTTGAGCGCTTTCGCAGCCGTGGCGACGCGTGCGTCCACATCCGCCAACTCGGCGAGGCGTTTTTCCGCAGCGGCGACGCGCTCCTGGATGCCTCTGAGCCTCGTCTCGGTCGCGCTGGCCTCCGCGAGCTTCGCTTTCGTCTCTGCTTCGAGGTTGGCGCGCTTATCATTGAGAATCTTGTCGAGGTTGCCGGACTCCACTCGCAACGCATCGGTGGCCGCATCATGCTTCTGGCGCTCGGCGAGCGATTCCTTGAGCGTTGCCGTCGCCGCGTCACGATCTCTGACTAGGCCGACAAGCTCCGCCTTCAAGTTGTCTGCTTCAGCACGCGTCTGTGTGACCGTCGCACGCAGATCCGGCAGCAGGCCGTCAAGCTCGCTACGCTCCCTCGTGAGACGCTGGGTCTCAGCACCGAGCCTGTCACGCTCATGTGTCGCCGTGGTGATGGCACCGGTGATCTCGGCGTGCTGCTTATTGACGGCGGCGAGTTCCTTGATGCGGTCCTCCAGTCCGCTGGTCTGCTGTGTCAGCTCGGTCACGCGTGCCTCGGCGGCAGCTATCTCCTTCTGCCGCGCTGCCAAGCGCTCCTGCACGTTCTGGTGGTCTGACTCGGCGGCGGAGAGCTTTTGCTGAGTCGCGGCGTGCGTGGTGGTGAGCGTGGCGATGACGGCCTCCAACCCGCTGATTTTCTCCGCCAGTGTGAGCTGCTGCTGCGAGCTCTTCTCCGCAGACGCTGCGGCGGACGCGGCCTCCTTCCTCCTCTCGGCGGCGTCGGTGAGGGCCTGTTCGAGATCCGTCCTGGCCTTGTCGAGAAGCCCGCTGGTCTTCGTATAATTCTCCTGGAGGGTTTTGAACTGCGTGTCGGCGCTTGCGGCGAGGTCCTCCAGATTTTTCGCACGTTGCTCGGCGGCGGCGGCCTTGGACTCGCGGTCTTTGACATCCGCTTCGAGCAGGCGGAGCTGTTCGCGCACGCGTCCTGTAGCCTGGGACATCTCCGTCTGCTGTTCTTCTATCTGACGGACTTCTTTTTCGACCGTCTCACGGCGCTGCATGAGTGTCTGCGTGAGCAAAACTTGCGCGCGCCCGTGCTCGGTGGCAGCAAGCAGCTCGCGCGTGCGCTCATCGCGGTCTTTCTCAAGCGCGGCCACGACGGCGGCAACTTCTGCCTTGTGTGATTCGACGGCTTTGAGCGCTCCGGTGGCGTCCTGCAGCCGCGAATCCGTCGAGGCTAGGTCGTCGAGCTTGTTGTTGAGGTCGACGACCTTCTCCTCTTGCGACTTGGCAGTTGCAGTCACCTCAGCGAGGCGTGTCTCGCTCTGTGAAATCTGCGCGTGCAGGGCGGCGAGCTTCTTCTCGGCCTGCTGGCGGTCTTCGTCGTCGTGGAGGCGTGCCTCGCGGGCTTTTCTGTCGATCTCCGCAAGTCTGGCCTCTGCGTCCTTCTGCTGCTGTGCGCTTGCAGACTCGGCATCGGCCCTGCGCGTGTTGAGAACTCCGACCTGCTCCTCCAGTGCAAGCCGCTGACGCTCCAGCTCGACCATCTGTGCCCGGACTGATTCCTTGCGTTGCTCTGCGGAGCTCGTTTCGGTCTCGTGATATTGCTGTTTGCCCACGAGCGCGGCGATGGCGGCATCCAGCAGCCCGCGCTGGTTTTCCATCTGCCCAAGTGTCTGTGTAACGGCGTTGAGTCGCTCTTCGTTGCCACGCAGGCCGCTCACTCGTGCTGCGACGGCTTTCTCCTCGCCGCCGAGCTGTGCGATCTGTCCTTGGGCATCGCGCACCTGCTCTTGCGCTTTCTCGAGCGTGGCGTTGACGGCTTCGATCTCGTCCTGCTTCGCGCTTTTTTGCGCGTCGAGTTGCTTGAGGCCAGCTCGGCGTGCGTCGAGCTGTTGGTCGAGCTCCTGGAGTTCTGCACTGCGCTGCGAGCGCTGCTCGGCCTCAGATTTCTGCGTATCGGCCAGTGAGGTCGCGAGGCGTTTGATCTCGGCGTCGGCGTCCGAACACTGCTTCTGCAGCCCGGCAAGTTTCTTCGAGGTTGCAGCCTCGTCCGTGGAGAGTTTCTCCAGAGAAGCCGTGCGCGATCTGACTTCCTCGTCGGCCTTGCTCAGGGCGGTTTGCTGTAAGGCAAGTTCGCTGCAAACCTTGGCGAATTCCGCCTTAGCTTTGTCCAAATCCGTGGTCTTGCCAATGATCTGTGCTTCGAGCGCCTGAAGATCAGCGCTACGTTTGGTCTTGAGATCGGCCTCAGAACTCTGTGCGTCGATGAGTGCCTGGTTGACTTTTGCCAACTCAGCCTCGGCGTTGGTGAGCTGGGTTTGGAGCGCGGCGAGCTTCTCGTTTGCGGTGGTGAGATCGGTGGATGCCTTCGCAGCGGCGGCTTCCTTTGCTTTCGCGTCTTCCGTGATCTTGCTGAGCGAGGCGGTGGCCTGGTCCAACGAATTGCGTCTGGCGGCGACATCCGCCTCCAACGTCTGCAGCTCGACGCTGCGCTGGGATTTGAGCTCCGCCTCGGACTGCTGCGCGGTAGCGAGGCGCTGGTTGATCGCGGCAACCCTAGCCTGAACGGCGGCCTCGTCCGCAACGAGCTTCGAGATCGAGGTTTCGCGCTCCTTGTGTTTCTGCGCTGCCTCAGCGGCCTCATTATGCAGTGTCTGCAGACTCTTCTGTGCGGTGGAGAGATCGGCCTCCGCCTTGGCGACGAGAGTCCGGGTGGATTCGAGCTTGCTTTCGATGTTACCGAGGTCGCGGCGTTTGGCGTCGTGCTTGCCGGCCTCGCTTTTGGCGTTCTCGATCTCGGCCCGGGAGTTCTGCACCTGGTTGCGCAGTTTTTCGGCCTCGGCCTTGAGACCGGTCATGTCGGACTGGATCTGCCCGGCCTCCTTCTTCCGTGCCTCTATCGTGGCCTCCAGGGAACGTACTTCATCACGACGTTTCTGCTCGACATCATTCTCCGCTCGCAAGATGTCACGCTGACGACGCAGACTGTCTATCTCCTCACGTAATCCGGCCGCCTGCTTTTGCGCAGCGAGATCCGGAACCACTGCGGCCGCAGGAGCCACGCCTGGAGGTAGTGACTTGGGAATGAGCGCGCTGGGCGGTGGCGTGGCCGGTGCCTTCGGGGCGTCCGCCGGAGCACGCTGAACGACGGGCTTCGTGGTTTCGATCTTGCCGGTGTCCGGCGCGGGCCTAGCCGCCTCGGTTTTTTCGCGCGCGGGGATGCCCTCAGTGTCGCCTTTCTTGCCGTCCTCACGGGAAGGCTGGCCTTTGGGAGGGGATACGGACTTCGATCCAGCATCGGAGGCGAGTCCTTTCGGCGCACGCTCACGAAAACGGCTCTCCAACTGCCCGAACATGATGCGGTCACCGCCTTTGACCCGTGCCCGTTCGACCCGTTTGCCGTTGACGAAGGTGCCGTTGGAGGACTTCAAGTCGGCGATCTCATAGCCCCCGTCCTGCTGACGGAGGAATTCGGCGTGGAAGCCGGAGATGAAGGTGTTGTCGATGACGATGTCGTTGGCAGCATCACGCCCGATTGAGAGCCGCTCTTCGAGGATGTCGAAGACGAACTCATTACCATCGTTAAGATTGAAGGCCAGATACGGCATGCCGGACGCACAAAAGCTGGAGAGCCCGAAGAATAAGGGTGGATAATCAGTGAATCAAACTTAATGAAACCGAAGGAGGCAGAAGATGACGGCAGCCTTATGGTTTCAAAAACCAGTTCGATTGTTTAGCATCATTTAATATTATTAAAACATGAATGCGACCTCCGCCTCCCTGCAACTTGGCGTTCTTTGCTTGTTTTTGACCGGCCTGACCGGTTGTGCCCAGCCTCCAGTGCCCTTGATTGCGACCGAAACGAGAGCGGGTCTGACCCCCGCCCAGATCGATCGTGTGGGTCGGCGCATCTGGCAAAACGAATGCTCTGGCACTGTGGCCGGGCTGACGAGCTGGAACGCGGGTGAAGGCTTCGCATCCCTCGGCATCGGGCATTTCATCTGGTATCCCGAGGGTGAAAGCAGCTCGTTTGAGGAGAGTTTTCCCCCGCTGGCGGCATTTCTCTACGCACGCGGCCACACGGTACCGGGCTGGATGCGTGGGGCATGCCCATGGCCGACGAAGGCTGCCTTCGATGCGGACAAAAACGGCGTGCGGCAGCAGGAGCTCCGCGCATTGCTGGGCCGTACTGTGCGGGAGCAGACGGAATTTATCATGCAGAGGATGGAGCGGGCACTGCCAAAGATGCTGGCGCAAAGCCGCGATCCCAGTGGCCTCAGTTCCCACTTTGACCTGCTGAGGCAAACGCCCGAGGGAATGTTTTGCCTGATCGATTATGTGAACTTCAAGGGGGAGGGCACCAGCTCAAAGGAACGCTATCAAGGCCAGGGCTGGGGACTGCTCCAAGTGCTAGAGGGTATGCCCGCTTCAAAAACATCGGGACAGTATCCGTTCCAGTTCGCCGAATCCGCGAAGCGCGTCCTCAGCCGCCGCGTGGCAAACTCGCCACCCGGGCGCGGCGAGAAACGCTGGCTCTCCGGCTGGCATAATCGTTGTGAGGCCTACAAGCGTGCCCTGTGAAGTGGGAGTCACTCCTGTTTCTTCTCGATCTTGATCTTTGGCATACTGCCGAAGATTTTGTCCACCGTGTCCGAGACGATGTTGCCGTCCATCTCCTTCGAGTGACGCATGGCCAGCCCGGCAAAGAATGCGAAGGCGAAGAGCCCAGTGACGATCACCGCCGTCATGCAGCCGCTTTCGGTCGAATCCGGGTACCCGCCTGGATTCTTCTTGCCATAGGCACGGCGCACTGGACTGAGCGCGCGCCCGCTAGGCCTAGCCCTAGGAGCAGGCGGCTCGTCATTCGCAGCCGGAGCAGGAACTGGCAATGTCTTCGCCACACGCGAGGGGGACGGTTTCTCCTCAAGCACCGCAGGCGGCTCGCCCGCATAGAAAACAGCCTGCACGTCCCCGAAGCCCACACGGTCCCCATCCTTGAGCAGCGCCTCCTCGATCTCCGCGCCGTTGACGCGTGTGCCATTACTGGAACCGAGATCCTGTACATAAAAGCCATCCTCCCGCTCCTTGATCGTCGCATGCCGCCCCGAAGACGACGGGCAGGTCAGTTGCACAGTGCTTTCCGGGTGCCGACCGATAGTGATCGCTTCATTTTCGATCTTGTGGACGAGCGTGTTGCCGTCCTCCATGTAAAAGACTACCGAGGCCATGAAATGAGTGAGAGAATTTGGGGATATGAGAGGACGCGCCAGGAAAAGCACGAACAGCGGAACAGAATCTTGGGATTTTCCTGATGCAACGGCTATGTTCGCATGAGAGAGTAAATAGTCCCCATCTTTTGCCATGCGCTTTTCCGCCGCCTCCATCCGTCTCGCGCTCGCCGTTTCGATGTTCCTCGCACCCGTTTTATTGCGTGCTGGCGACGAGGACGAGGCTGACAAGGCCGCCCAGGCGCTCGCTTATGACCAGGAAAAAGAGGGCTACAACATCCGCGCTGGCTCCTGGGTGCGTGAATTGGAGCCGAAGCTCGGCAAGGCCACGCGCATGCAGCTCTACAAAGGCAACGAATATTGCTTCTGCGTCGCTGTGCCGAAGAAGTCCGGCGTCCACATCACCGGTGCGGTGCTCGACCTCGAGGGCAAGCCCGTCGGCGAAATCCTCCCTGTGCTCGACGGCTGGGGCTTCGTACTTTTCTACAAGCCGAAAAAAACCGGCATGTACATGATTGCCATTCACGAGACAGAACAAGGCAAGCGCAAGGACGTGCCCGTCGCCATGGTCACGGGATACAAATGATCATCCCACCTCGAAGCTGCCGTCCAGCCTCTTTGTCACAGTGTGCAGCGCCTCACCATCGACGGCATGGTGTGTGAAAGTCAACGCGTCCTGCGTGATCTGCAGGTGGGTGAAGCCGTGGACGCCACTGGCGAAGGGCGTTTCGCGCTTACTTGACTGCTTGCGTGTGTTCGCCCCGCCGCCACCGGAGAGCAGATGTGTGGTGAAGCGCCCCTTCATCTCCAGATGCTGCAGATCATGATCATGGCCGCAGAGATACGCATGCACCTTGTGCTTCTGGAACAGCGGCTCCCATTGCGCCAGCAGCGCCTTCGTGTCGCCATGCGACCCATTTGAGTAAAGCGGATGATGTCCCACCACGATCGTGAATGGCGCACGCGGCTTCGCCAACTCCGCCTTCAGCCATCTGAGCTGCCCCTTTTCCTCATCAACGCTCATGTGGTTCTTTGGCCTGCCAGTTTTCTTATCCTTGCCACCTGACACTGCGGGCAGGTTGCTATCCAGGCAGATGAACGTCACCAGCGGCTTCCCGACCGGCCCCAATTCAAAGCGGTGCCACTTCGCCGGCATCTTCCAGCGCACACCGGCCTTCTGCGAATACTCCACCTGTACCTTCTCACCGCCCGCATTGTCGTGATAATCGTGATTGCCCAGCACCGCCCACATCGGCCCGCTGAAAACGTCCGCCGGATACATCTCCTCGATGCCAATCCGCCAACGCGGCGACTCCGTGCTGAACCCCGCCTTGTCCTTGCTGTAAAAATTATCCCCCAGCAGCAGCAGTCCCGCCGTCCGGATGCCATGATCTGTCACAAACTTCCGCATCGCCTCTGCCACCTTCCGCTGATCCTTCCCGCCCGTGCCGAAGTCACCAATCATCAGCACATGCAGCGCCTCTTTCGCGATTTCAGCCGCAGCATTCGTCCGCACATTCAAGGCGAGCGCGGCAGAGGAGCAAAACAGCGCCTGCATGGCACGGCGGCGAGAAATGAAGGCAGGTTTCATGGAGATACCACAAAACGAACGCCCGCCCGGCCATCTCGCATCAGTTCCCAGCCATACGACATATACTTGTCGTTGAATGACTTTGCTGGGAGGGCGGTACACTTGCGCGGGTGCGGAGCTGCGGCGGAGGCGGATACATCTGATTCCATTCACGCGCCATTTCATGGCGGCGAGAAACCAGCCATCACTCACTGAGTCACAGTGTTTATCGCTTGTTTATGCCTGGCATCTTTTCGATGCCGGAAAGCTCGAAGGCTTTGTCACCGCCGCAGCGCAGGCCTTTGGGCATGCGGCAGGGCTGGTGCTCTCGATCATCAAGCGCAGCGACCAAGCCAAGGGCTTCGTCCTGCTGCCCCGGCGCTGGGTCGTTGAGCGCACCTTCGGCTGGCTGGTCAAGGCGCGCCGACTGGTGCGCGATCATGAACGCAATCCACGCCACCACGAGGCATTCGTCTATCTCGCCATGATCGGCCACAGCGCTCGCCACCTCACAATAGTGACTATGGACTTTAAACGGGCAGGTTCTTAGGCCGTGTTTGAAAACCCTCAACGACCATATCTGAGCCAGTCGATGATGGAGG
>CAYQWE010000020.1:0-93450 GCA_964421275.1 uncultured Prosthecobacter sp. | reverse complement strand
CGTCCCCTCGCGGGTTGGGGTTTTTCGCGGGGTTGGGGGGGTTGGGGGGGGGGGGGGGGGGGGGGGGGGCGGTGGCGGTGGCGGCGGTGGCGGCGGCTCTGTTGATCGCGGGGTTCTGTTCGCTTGCTTGGGCGATGTTGCTTTTAATGGTGCGCTGGGGCTTATTCCAGTATATGGGAATATTGTAGGTGCTCTTGGAATCGAGTTTAAGCCGTTCTCTCAGGATGGCACATTCTATGGGAACGAAAATTCATATGCCGGGGTAGGTAGCCCAGGGTTAGGTAACATTGCTGGTGGGGTAGGTTCTGCGGGTGACTATCAGAATAGTCAGTACCGCCAACTGGGAGGTGATGCAGAGTTTAACAGACTACGTGACTTGGTGGAAGCGAACAGGGCGGGCAAAAACATTAGAAAGGGCTTCTCCTTTCTAGGTTCAGTTAAGCGATTTGCGAAGGCATTGCCAATTATTGGAACAGCAGTCGGCTTAGCTGACATTGCTCTCAAAGCGGTAGATTGCTGGCAAAAAGCCAAAAAGTAGATCAAACTGACTGTAAATCGTGCAAATTACCACCACACTTAACATCTTCTTTATAGCCTTATTCTTCTGGTTCACTTTCAGATCTCTAAGATCAGGGCGCATCAACATTAATGGAACTATTTACTCAAGAGGAGGCAATCCAATTATATACTACGCACATATTTTTATACTTACTATGGTGGCCCTTGCGCTTGCTGTAAAAGTTATCATGGGTTTGTTGTGAACTGACCACGATAGAGAAGGCCGCATGCTTGCTAGTATCTTTTTCCTGACATAGGCAAGGCTAGCTGCAATATGGCGATACCGACTTCATTATTGATTATGCTCGCAAATCCAACCCTGATAAAAATGGTTCATGGTGCAAATTATTGACAGGACTGTGGAAACTATTGCAGTGAACTATAATAGCATAAAGTTCTTGTTAAAAACACTCGCTGACCATCCTTCTCTGCAGCGGGGAAAAAGGTGTCAGGGTGGTTTCAGGGTGCAACTGGCTGATAGAATTTACTCCGCCGCCACCACACAATCAACCATGCCTGAGAGTGAACCATCAACTAGATAGCCCCCCCTTTATATGTCCCCACGCCTCCAACTCTACTCCCAAAGGACCTTCCTCCTGATCGCAGCTCTGCTGGCTTCTTCCTTAACCATCCGTGCAGCCGATGCGGTGGATGGTAATCTCCTCATTGTCGCCAAGGCGGAGGTGGAAATCTATCACAATGGCCGCAAGGTCGTGCTGCGGGACAAGTCGGAGGATGTGGGGCATTACCGCGCCAAAGTGCCGGAGCGCAGCTTGAAAGCCGGAGACGTGTTCGTGCTCAATCTGCGCTCACCCTATGTCTATCGCGTGATTTCCGCCCCGATCAACCTACCGAAGCAGGGCGCTCAGATTCCCATCAAGAAAGAGCACTGGCGTTTCCTGGGGGAGAAGATGGATCCGCGCAAGATCACCTCAAAGGAAATCAAGGCTGCGCAAACCATGCTCGCGCTTGGCTCCCCCGATCCCGTCGGGGAGACGGAGCGTGAGAAGCTGGGCATGCTGAACACAGCGCAAGGCAGTGACTGGGTGAAGACCGCCGACAAACTCAACGGCTGGTACTGCATCGGCTTTGTCATCACTCCTGAGATGCTGAAGGCCCTCGTGCCGGTCCCGGTCAAGTAGGGCGGAAGGGAGCAGGCCGAACCACCACCCCTATTCAGACCTTCGGCGCTTCGTGCCTTGGTGTGAGAAGTTCTTCAACCGAATCGCCACGATGAATACCACCCTGTCCAAACCGGCTTGGATCGTCGTTTGCCGCCACAGCCGAGATTTTCATCTGAAGCAGGCGGCCTCGGTGAAGAAGCAGTTTGAACGGCAGGCGGGTTCTGATTGGGACTTTATCTGCCTGACCGACTGCTCCTGCGAAGACTGGCATCTGCCACTGCACGCGGATGCTGAAGCCGCTTAGATAAAATCGTTGCTCATCTCTTCAAACCGCAGACAATCCCACTCACCATGAGATATTTTTTTCCTACCTTATCGGCACGGATTTTGTCGCAGTTGTTTTTGTTCTTAGTCCTCCCTGCAAGTCCGGGGTTGACTCAAGAATCAGCATTCAAGTCTTCTTCAGCCACGAAAGCCAAAGATCGTTACGAACAGAGTGTCAAAGTCATCTCCAAACGTTTGACGGATGAACTGAATCGCGGTCTTCAGTTTTCCATGCAGGGTGGTCTGCTTGATGAAGCCAATCAAATCCAGGAGGCGAAAAAGCAGGCCACTGATGGAGCCCCCGTGGTTGTGGACTTCAAGAGGCCCAGCCTGATTACTGCACGGAATCTGTATCGTGATGGCCTTGTTTCAGCCAAGGGGCAGTATTATCGCGACCTCGAACCGGCACTCCGTGAAGCGACCAAAGCAGGTGATTTGCAAGAGGCCAACTCCATCGACGCGGTGCGGAAGGCCCTAGCCGCCGAACTGGCAGATGGCAAGGTCACTGGTAAGCTCAGCAACGGCCTTTGGTTGAGCATTGGAGGGAAGCGGACTCTCTGGGAGAATGAACCTATAGCTCTGCCATCCAACAAGACGCCTGTGGTGATCGAAGGAGTACTGCTGCTCTCCGGCAAAGTTCGCAGTGTTAAACTTCGCGCTGCACGCGCCAGCGGCAGTGAACGTCTTAAATTCACGGTGGATGGCAAGCTGCGTGATTTTCAAATGGAGGGAAACCATCGCTATGTCATCGCCGAGCCGCTACCGGGAGCGGATAAAATGAGATTGCGCCTGGGGGATTCTATCGCCGCCAACGAATGGTCATTTGGGCCTTTGGAGTGGTCGATCAACGACGGCAAATGGCGAGAGATTCCCCTGCATAGTCTCATCGCAGTGGACTGACCGCGCGTCCTTTACAGTGAACCAAGTCTCACCGCCATGGTTGTTGGTTCCCAAGTCATCCTGACTTCATGAAACGAATCTTTGCTCATGGATTTCCCGGCAAGTATGGCGGTGCATCCACCGAACTGCACCACCAGATCAAGCTCTGGCGGGCGATGGGCGTGGACGTTCACCTGATCCCCTCGGGAGGCAATCCCAAGAAAGAACCGCTATATCTGGAACTGATCCAGGCCGGGGTAGTCATTCACAAGCCGAATCAGTGGGAGGTGCTCACGCCGGACGACTGCGTCCTGGGTTTCTGCAATGCGGAGTTTCTTGACCACTTACCGGAGATTTATTCCCGCACGCGGCGCACGGTCTTCATCAACTGCATGACCTGGCTCTTTGACAAGGAGAAGCAGCGGATGGCCGAGGGGATGATCGCTCTCTTTCTTTACCAAAACGAGGCGGTGCGGCAGAAGAACATGCCACTGCTTCAAGCCCTGAACCCCGATCCCAAGATCAAGCATCTTACCTTCACTCCCTACTTTGACGCCACGGCCTTTCCGTTTATCGAAGACCGGGCGGAAGAGCATTTTGGCTGTGGGCGTATCTCACGCCAGGACGCGGATAAGTACGCAGCCAATACTCTGCACATCTATGAGTACTTTGTGGCCCCAGTGATGAAAAGGGGGCTTTTTCTCGGCTTTGATGCACGCAGCGAGGCAAAGATAGGACGTCCCTTCCCATGGATCACCACAGCTTGCGACAGCAGCATCATCAGCCAGCAGGACTTTTACAAACACTGCCAGATCATCCTCCAACCGAGTGATACCACCGAAAACTGGCCGCGCATCGGCTTTGAGGCCATGGCCAGCGGCAGCGTTCTGATTGTGGACGACCGCGGCGGTTGGCAACAGATGATCGACCACGGCAAGACAGGCTTCCTGTGCAAACACGAACGCGATTTCATCTTCTACGCAAGCAAGATGGCCTACGAACCCGACTTGCGCCGAGAGATCGCTCACAACGCCCGGCTTCGCGGTCTGGAACTAGGCGGCTTCGATCAAGCCCAAGCGAGCTGGGAACGGGTGTTTCAAGCAGTGGCCGAAATCGAATGATCCAGATGTCCGTTCCGTGAACCCACCACCATCTCCTCCTTAATTCAATGTGAAAGTGCTCGTCCTGTGTTACCCGATGTCCAACGGGAAACTGCACACCTGTGGCCCCAGCCAAAACTATGTCGTTCTGGCCCCGCATGATATTCTGGGTGAGTTGTGCAGGATTGGCGTTGAGGTGGATCTGGTCAGCTTGCATCAGCCAGTGGATATGACGCTGCCTGGAGGTATGAAGATCTTGTCCATCAAAGATGTCCGCCCATCGGAAGCGGATGTATATATTCACATGTTCCGAGACCCAACTGAGCCAGAAGTGATCGGAATACTGCAAGAATGGGGCCTCCCGTATCGCCTAACTCTCAACGACGCATTCAAGCTCCACGATTTCAGCAAGTGGAAATACCTGCCCCTATTGCACAAGCGAGGCCTCGGATCGGAGGTCGAGACTCCACTCACGAACGTCCAATGGGAAACACAAACCTACAGCACACGCATCAGCACGGACCACCAGTGGATCGAGACTGCGGCGTACAACAACAATCGTGGCCAATATGCCGAACGAAAAGGGCGCGAACGAATTGTGACCCGTTTCGCAGACAATGCTAGCAAGGGCATCCGTTCCTTTTTCAGAGCCGGCTATGTGCTTGGCCAGTTCACCACTGGCTGGCTGTATGCATCTCCCGCAGAGCAGCGAATCCTCAAAACAGGCACGTCCGCTCATGCCGTGCCGTTTGACCTGCCACGTCGCCACCACGACAAACTGAGAGAGGTCTTTGATGAATTGAAAGTGGACTACTGCCACTTTGAGGGATGCTTTACAGGTGACCGCATGATTGTTTTTGATATCAATCCTCATCCAACTGCATGCGGCAGCACGCTGTCTTACATCACTAGAGACATGGCGTTTCTAATGAACAAAAGATTGCAAGAGCTGCTCAACAACTCGAGACCATGAACGAAACACCACCTGTAAGCTGCATGTGCCTGACGTATGGCCGTCCGCACCTCCTGGAAGAAGCTATCGAATCCTTTTTACACCAGGACTATGCCGGCACAAAGGAACTCATTGTTCTAAACGATCTGGAATGGCAGACGCTACACTATGATCATCCCGAGGTTCGGGTGATCAATGTTCCGACCAGATTCCGAACCATCGGTGAAAAGCGTAACGCCTGCGCCGCCTTGGCCAGTCATGACCTGCTATTCGTGTGGGACGATGATGACATCTATCTGCCGCATCGGCTAAGCTATTCGGTGAAGATGTTCGATCCCGAGAAAAGGTTCTTCAAACCTCACGCGGCCTTTGCTTTGAACAATGGCGTTTTGAAGGGGCCCGACCGAAATCTTTTTCACAGCGGAAGTTGTTGGTCCCGTTCGTTGTTCGATCAAGTGAGAGGCTATGCTCACATGAATTCTGGTCAAGATTTGGAGATCGAACTCCTGTTTGAGAAGGTCATCGGCAAAGGAAAAAACTACAACATCCAACCAGAAGACATTTATTACATTTATCGCTGGGCGGGCACGGGCTCATTTCATTTGAGTGCCTTTGGACGAGACAAGCCCGGAGAAAAGGCGGGAAGTCAGAAAGTGAGTGAAGCGGTAGTATCAAAGCTCAAATCAGGACATTTACAGAGCGGCAAGATTGAGCTCAAGCCTCGTTGGGAACAGGACTATGTGAAATTGGTGTTGGGCTATCTTTCGCAAGCACCAGCCGAACTTGTTAAAGAAGGGATAACAAGTTGATTCAAGTGGCCAGTGTGGCCCTCCCCTCAAAGTTGGACAAGAGCCAATGATGTTCAGGCGGCTTGTTGATGGGGTGTGTTGCAGAGGGAGAGGTAGGTTTGGCGTGGGGTGTTGGGAAACCTCCACGCTCAGAAGGAAGTGGCCCACGCAATCGCCGCGAGAGCAAGCTTTCCCTCCTGAGATTCGTTCATTTGCGCCGCTATAAACAAACCAACATTGCCCATGCAAAGGACTATTGCTGGAAAACCGCCTCTGGATCGAAACCCAGGTAGGCTACAAGCACCTCACGATTACGCTCAGTTGGCCGACTTTTGTGCATTTCCCAATACTTCAGAGCACCATGCGAAACGCCCAATCGCAGAGCCAATTCCTTCATAGTGAGGTTTTCCTGCAACCTTTTTACCCGCACATTATCCGCTAGGCAAGACGGATTCAAATGCCTGTCTGATCTCAGCCGCCAACGGCGGGAATACCGCTCCCGATTGACCAACAATCGCCGTTGATGAAAAGCCAACAAACGCATCGGCGTCTGACGTGATTTCTACATCCGCCTCGAAAAACTCCGGCCCGACCGGACACAGGCCTTTCATCAGGCCAAGTTGACGCTTGGCAGGTGGCTTGGCTGGGTCCGGCAAGGGACGGATTTCGGCAAAGGGCTTGTTGCGCTCGCAGAGGATGATCGTTTCCCCCGCTTTGACGAGGCGGGCGTAGTGGGCAAGGTGGGACTTGACCTCATGAAGGTTTGCACTGGTCATGTTGAGAGGATAAAAAAGGTCAAGAAGTAGGTCAAGTTGTAAGGTGAACCGATAGGTTGAGTTGGGCCACCTCCGCCGCAGTCAGCGGAGTATCCAAGATGTGCTGGCGACCGTGGTGGATGGTGGCGCATCATCGCGAGAATACGTCGACTTGTGAACATTGTCCGAGGTGATCACTTTGATCCCGAGTCTTTGAGCCTGTTGTTGGGGGTTGTCGGCGACTTTCCCCTGAGGTGGCGTGTGAGGGCTGATTCAGGGGATGACTAACGCCTGAATGCATCCGCAAGTCCCTGGAGCTGCGCAACATCCGGCTTGGCATTGGGGTTGAGCAGGCTGCGCCAAGAATCCACCAGCGTGGCTTTCGGGACCATCTCGATCCGGTTGTGCTGGGCGAAATGGGCCACTTCGTCAGAAGGCGCAGTCTTACGCACACAGACGACCTGCCCCAGCAAGCCGCCGGTTTCCCAGATCGCGAGCAGATCCTCTTTGAGCACTTTGGACTCACCAATAGAAAGCTGCTTGCCAATGCGGGCCAGAAGCTCATCAGCATGGGCGGACAGACGGAAACCGCCAAGCTCTCGCCGCAAGCCATCTACAAGCGAGTCGGTGCCCTTGCGATCCTTGCAGTCCACGAGCCAGAGCTTGCCGTCCCACGAGAAGAGCAAATCAATCTCGGCATGGGGCAGCCTGGTGCCCACGCCTTGAGCCGATTTGACTTTCAACCGCAGGCTGCGCTGGACACACTTCACACCCAATTTCAACAACACCGCCGCAGTGGCGAGTTCCAGTGCATCCCCCTGCTTGCTGTCTGGGTCGGCGGTGCCTCGGACATCCAGATATTGCATGGGAGCCACGCCACTTTGAATCCTCTTGAAGAAATCCTCTTCGACCTCGGAGGCACCAGCCTGGTTCAGCACGAGCCGCTCGCCCTCACGCTCGACCTCGGAGGCATCCACCTGGCAGCGCAATAGGGCGACGGGGTCGAGCGAATCCGCGATGTGGCCGTCCACTGTGTCGGCAGTGGTGATCGTCTCACCGTCTCGAAAATCAAACCAGGTGATCTTGTTCCGTCGCTCCAGATAAAAAGCGCGGACGCCGCGCCGCGCCGCCCAGCGGAACGCGGCGGTGGCCATCAATTTGTTACCGCCGGTGATGTTCAACACGCAATCACCGAGATTCCATTGTTTCGCGGCGGCCAGTTCATCGAGGCGTTTTTCGATGGCCGCGAAATCGGAGTCAGACAGTTCTTCCGTGCCGACCTGTCCCTTTTCTGTAGGGCCATGTCTGTCGAAAAATTTCTTGAGCCTTTGCGCCGGTTGACGGGACTCATTGGCATCTTCACTGTGAAGCAGGACAATGCCTGTCGGCTGGAGATGACATGCAGCCAGGACTTGTGGCCAGATCTGTTTGGAAGCGAGAGAGAGAAGGATCATGACAGTTGCGATTGAAACGAAAGTTGAAGCACTTGCCAGCCGGTGATTCGTCCCAAGGTGACTTCTTTGCCGATCTGTGGTCGGAAGCCGGGCTGGTAGTCCGGCGAGAGCAGCCAGACTTCTGCGAATGACTGACCGTCGAGGCTGGGGAGGCTTTCTGCATCCAGCGACAGGGCCGGGCGCGGTGTGGTGGGGCGCAGGTCGGCACAGGCGATGGTGCTGGCGGCGGCCGCGGTGTTGTCATGCCCCCAGGCGGAAATCCACGAGCGCGTGTGCATGGCGCTGAGCAGATCGCCCACGCTGCGCGGCTCCACACTCATGGCGCGGCGCACGAGAGAAAAGGGAAAGCTGTTGCTGATGAGGATGGGAGTCATGAATTCACAATCGCATGGAAATCGAAACAAGCATGGCAGCGGACATCCGGGGATGTTCCTGCGCACGATGGGTCATGGGTGTCGGTTGAAGTGACGCAGCGCGAGTCGGGTGAAGCGGGAATGGTGGCCGGTGGCGTTCATGCGGGCGACATCCCACTGCGCCCAGGCGATGACGAAGCCCGCCACTGCGGTAGCGAGCTGATACCAGGCAGGTGCAAAGAAGGCCGGGATAAAACAGAGTGCTACCGTCAGCGTCCAAAGCAGCATGATGAAGGTAATGCCGCCGCCCAAGCCCCGCCGTTTCATGGCCCAGCGTGCCAAGGGATTGCGTTCCCAAGCCACACACCCACCCGCCCGCCGAATGCCGCGCACGGTGGTGACGATGTCGGCGACCTTGGTAAGGATCAGGACGAGGAGGGAGAGGAGGAAGGAGGAGCATGGGGTCAGTGAAAGCTTTGCAGGAGCGTGCCGAGCCGTTTCCCTTTTGTGGATAGTAGTCGGACTGCGGAGATCAAATCACCCTGCTGGTTACCAGTGACCGCATTCCGGTCATCCCACACGGCGGCGATGTGAAAGCGACCGGCGATGGGGAGGATGCGGAAGCGGAGGGGGGAGGTTTTGCGGCCGCCGAAGACGCGGCCCAGCGGGTGGTTGATCCGGGAGAGGGAGTCTTCGCCTTGGCGGTCATCGCGCCCGCCGATGGTATCCGACACCACGCGCCGGGCTTCTTCGGCGGTGGCGAAGGATTCTCGGGTGAGGTGGAGTTTGAGTGGCGCACCCCGGAGGATCTCCTCGCAGCGCGTTTGCCAAGCATCGAGGGTAGTTGGCATGGCGGGAGCGTCTTCCGTGAGGGGTTCCCACGAGAAGCTGCCGCCGGCGCGGGTGGCGCGGAGGCCGAGGGTGCCGAGGTGGAGCCAGGCTTCGAGCGCCCGGCGGAAGGCGGTGCGATGGGTGTCGCTGAGGCCACCGAGGCGTTCGAGGAGGTGGAGTTCGAACGAGGCGCCGGGTTTGAAGGCCCATTTGGGGCTGGCCTGACCGCCGTGTTTGTGCGGGAGGGTGTTCACTTCGCCGGTTTGTCCCTGGACGTTGCCGACGCGGGTGACGATCTTGCTGGCCACAGGATCGCCGTGGACACCGCCGAAAATCGCCTTTTCATAGCCGTGACTGCCGCCGAGGGCGCGGAACCACCAGTGGAGCTGGCCGCGGATGGAGGCGGCGCGGACTTCGGGACGGTCGTCGTAGCTGCCCTTGCTGAACAACGGGGTGATGAAGGTGAGCTTTAGGCGGGTCATGGGAAGGTGCGGTTGAGTTTCTGCGCCAGGAAGATCATGGCCTTCTTGCCGTTCTTGGTTTCCGCCAGCTTCCCAGCCTCCGCCTTGATGAATTCAAACAGGCTCAGTTCGTAGAGCACGGTCGAATCCTTGGGCCAGTATTTGGCCTCAAAGGAATACTTGTTTAGAACTCCGCCGAGATCCTGCTCCTTCATGGAGCGGAACTTTGCCATGAGTTCGGAGGAGGGCTCCAAGGTGGAGGCTTCTTCACGATCCTTCTGCTCCTTTTGCTCTGTCGCCGACTCTGCAAGCAGCTTATCGAGCACTTCCGGCCTGAGTGAAAACCAGCCGTAACCGACGGCGGTTTTGGCACCGAGTCCGCGGACGGTCAGGGCGGATTCGAGCCAGCGTTTGGCGGCGGCGAGGACGTCAGGGCGCTCGTCCATGCTGTTGAGGACAAGGCAAAAGGCGAACTGGGCACCAGTTTCCACGGCGGGGAACGGGTTGGGGCGCGGGTTTTCATTGCGCAGATCTCGCTCTTGCCCGGTTCGGTAGTAGTCTGGGTAGTGGACGTTGGTCAGGTCCACGACAACGCGGGTTTCGTTCACCGGATAGGCGGGCAGGAAAGAAACAGCTCCCTTGCGGTCGGTGTCGCGCCCCGCGTGGTGTTGGCGGAAGGCCCTCAGGTCGCCGGATTTGAAATCCACTTCCGAGGTGCCGAAAACGGTGCAGAACAAGGCGAGGAGCGCCGGGGCATCGGCGGGCGATGCCGCTTTGAGTTCGGCCAGCGCGGCGTGGCGGCAGACGCCTTTGACGGCGGAGCCGGGGATGTAGGGCAGGCCGAAGAGGCGGTCGAGGCAGATGCCGGCGTTCTGGATGAGGCTGTCGGCGAGGTTGATGGCGAGGCGGCCTTCGAGCTGACCGATGGTGATGCCGCAGCGATCGCCGTAGGCCTTGCGGAACAGGCCGAGCAAGTGGCGGGTGTGGCGGGCGCGGAGGGTTTGAAGCTCCTTCGAGTCCCACTTCACGGAGGCGAGCGATTCGGCGATTTTGGCCTCGGCATTGTAGCGGGCGCTGTTCTCGGGTTGAACATCCCTACCTCCCGCCTTGCGGCGTTTTTCCGCGGCTTCGCGGCGGAGGAGTTGCTCGGCACCATCGGCGATGCGCAGGAAGCTCCAGCGCGAGGCCTCGTCCCATTTGACGAAGTCGCGGCCACGGCGGGTTTGCTCCTCCACGACCGGCCATCTCTTGTGAAACACGAACTTGTCCAGGAGCAGGCTGCGGTTCTCGACGTGCTGGGCGGTCGGGCCGATGAGCTTGGCGACGTCGCCGGCCATGGGAATGCTGGCGGCGCTCATGGTCTGTCCTCCTTCTTGACGAAGCGGCGGGCGTAGTTGAGCCAGGCCATGGTTTCGGCGGTGGTGAGTTTGAGGGTCTCGCTGGTGGTTTTCCCGTTGGTGAGGAAATCCATCAAGCTCTGGCGGTTGGTCACGGACTTGGGAACGATGGCGATGTCCTTGTCGGCGAGATGCACGGCGATAGCGTCGAATACTTTTTGCCAGCCTTCCTTTTCGGTGAACGAATAGGCGGCGGTGGCGAGCAGGCCGTGATTGAGGATGAGCGGCGGGATCTTTTTGATGACTTCGCCGCCTTTGTCGCCGGATACGGCTCCGGACTTGGCAAAGGCCAGCACGTTGCGGGCGCGGATTTGTTCGAGATTCTGCATGGTGGGAGGTCCGGTTGAGGTTAGGCGAGTTTGACCGAGCAGAAACCGAGGCCGGTGGTGCCATCGCCACCGAACTGGACGAGTTGCTCGGACGCGAGGGCGTCGAAGACGGCGTTGGCTTCCGATTCCTTCCGCAGGGCGGTGAATGCGGCGTAGAACAGGGTTTCCGAGGGGACGGTTTCCTCGTTGAAGAGGCCGCCGTCGTCGGCGGTGCCGGTTTCGTCGTCGATACGGACGTGCTGGTTCACCTGGCAGGCATTGACGGCGAAGTGGGAGAGGTCGCCATCGGACAGGAGCACGAAGCGGCCGGCGGCGCTGGCGAGCACGGAGTCGGAAAGCAGGCCGGTGAGCTTTTCCTCCCAGTCTTTCGGGAATTCGCCGGCTTGCTGGAAGGCGTATTCCTCCAGCACCACGCCTTTGGCGTCCGGGCGGTCGATGACAAGCTTCGCTCCGGCGCGGCAGGTCATTTCGGCGGGCATCTCCGGGATGGCGAGACCCCAACCGGCGTCGCGGTTAAGGCGGCTGAGGGTGAGTGGCGAAACGGCGAGGGCGAAGGCACCTTTCGCGGAGCGGACGGGGAAGGCGACGAGGCGGGCTTCGCCGAAACTGATGTGGCCGGCGCTGGCGTCTTTACCGGACGAACCTTTGCCGAAGAGCGTGTCAGCGGGCGAGCCGTCGCCTTCCTTGGCACCGGGGAAAATGTGATCGCGCAGGACGCCCTTGACCGAACTGCCGGGAATGATGGGAAACCCGGTGTGGCGCTCGCGGATGACGGGCTGGTCAATCGCGCCGACGCTGGCGCCGGCACCGACGTGGAGGGGCGTGCGGGTGAAGAGATAGAGGAGTTTGGTGTGCATGACGGGGATGTTGTGGTTGTGGAAAATGAGTTAAAGGCAGCGGAGGTCCGGGGAGCTTAGGCGGGGTTCGGTTGATGGTAGCGCCACGTGCCGCAGACACCGAGGCCGAAGCCTTTTTCGCCGAACAGGGTGCTGCGGCGATTTGAAATTTGGGATTTGGGATTTGAGATTTCGGAGCCGTGCCAGTTAAGGGCGGCGGCGAGGGACTGGGCGGCGGCTTCACTTTCGCATTCGAAGTAATAAACGCTGCCGGCGGGGACGGCGAGGTGGGTGGGTTTGGCACCGCCTTCGGCGCGGTCGGGATCGGCGTCATTGCGCAGGGCGTAGCCGGTGACGGGGATGGGCTTGCCGGTGAGAGCGGCGACGAGATGGGCGGCGATGTTTGGCTTGGACTCGTAACCTTTGCCGGCAGCGTTGAGACTTCGGCGACGACGGCGTTCCTCGTCGTTGATGGTCTCCAGCAAAACGTGGCCGGATTGCGGACAAATCCAATTGGGCAGCCAGCCGCCGGGGTGAGCCTTGCGCAGGGTTCCGCGCTTGGATTGGCCTTCGAGAATCTCCGGCCAGATCGCAGGTGTGAGCAGCACCCACTTCACCAGAAATTTTCCGTCGTGCTGCGAAAACCCATCGGTGCGCCCCAACGGCAGAGACAGCCGTCCGGTCGATGTGGGCGCGAGCGTGGCGGTGCAGACGCGTTGCTGGCCACCGGCGATGATCTCGGCACCGTGGCCGTTGAGCAGGGCGCGGACGAGGTCGTTGCCGTGATCGGCGTGGTGGTAGTCCTTGTCCGGCGCGGTGGCGAGGACGCCGAGGTTCCACCCTTCGCGCAGGCGGAGGTAGCTTGCGGAATAGAACTGGCTTTCCGCCACGGTGCCGGTCGCCGAATCAATGCCGATGCCGTAGGTGGATTCGGTGTCGGCGAAGTCGGAGTCGCCTTTGAACTGGGTGGGTTCCGTGAAATCGCGACCTTCGAGATACGCTTGCCACGCCGTGGCACTCCACCATGCGGCGGTCTTTTCCTTGCTGGGCGGTGTGGTGCTGCCGACCGGGAAGCGGAGCGGCTCAGGCAGGCTGGAAGGGCCGAGTGAGTTTGTGGGGGCAAGGGTGACGTTCGTGGATTGCGAGGCAGCGGCATCCGCCGGGCGCGGGAAGAACCAATGTTCGGCACCATGAACCGGGAAGGGCCCGGCAGTCACGAGCGAACCGAATTTACGATCCCGTGTTTCTTCATAGCTGCCGCTGCGGCCACGGCGGTGTTCATGAACGCCTGCGAATTCCGCCCGATGCAGGGCAGCGTGGAAGGCGGCGTTGATGACGGTGGGCAACGGCCAGGCGGCACCGTGTCCGCTGGAGGCTCCGCCCATGGGGCGGCCGTCGCGGAAGAAGAGGACATCGGTGGGTTCAAGCAGGATGGTATTCATGCGGATTGCTTTTCAGCGGAGTTGGATTTGGTGCGGTGGGCGAAGGCGACGGTGGTGCAAAGGCCGATGAGGGCGGTGAGGAGGGTTTGCGGCGCGTCGCCCAGCTTGCCGAGATAGTCGTTCAACAAGGATGACAACGCGGCTTCGTTGTCCTTGGCCTGACTTTGTGCCGATTGACGGGAAATGGCGTGGGCAAACTCCAACTTGATGACTTCATCGGCTTTGAAATCATCCGCATCCTTCGCGGCTCCTTTTGCGAGATACGGTTCGAGCAATTGGCAAACGCGGTGCGAGAATTTGGCACTGAGCTTTCCTTCATCCAACAGGTCGGCGATTTTCTGATAGAGAGCGAGGCCGCCGGACTGCCATTTCGTGCCCCACTCGGTGATCTCGCCGGAGCGCTTGAAGAGCGAGACGGCGACGGCGGCGCGGCCAAGCTGATTCTTGGCGCGCTTCTCCGCCGCCTGCGCGGCTCGCACCACATCCTGGAGTGGTGATTTGAAATGGGCGATGGCGATGCCGACGGAGCATTCCGTGGCCGGGCCCGGAACGATGGCGGGGAAGTTCTTTGGTTCGCCCGCCATCGACAAGTGGTTGTCTGCGTGCAACTGGACGAATCCATCCTGGGTGACATGGAAGAGCGTGAGTTCCCGGTTCTTCTCCCGGTGGCCTCGCTCGGCATCCACCTCCCAGCCGCCTTTCACTTCGTTGAGGCGTTGGGAGCCTTGAAAACCGGCACGCAAGGCTTCCGCGCAAGCCAAAGCCTTGTCGGCCGGCAGCATGGCGAGCACATCGTCCCCACCGCTGTAAATGAGGAAGCCGTCGAACGCCTCAACGATGCGCCGGGCACACACATTTGAGAAGGTGCCAAGCATCTCGGAGAACTGAAGATGGAAGGAGGGATTGAGCGGGCGCGGCTTCTTGAGCAGGTGTTTGAGTGTCGGCTGGCTGGCCAGATAGGTGACCGCGCCTTTTCGTCCATCATCCTTCTCGTAGTCGGCGAGCAGAGCATCCAGCGTTGGCATGTCCCTATGGCTGCCGCTGATCCACTTGCCCATTTCATCTCCATCGAAGGCGAGCATGGCGAAGTAGGCGGGGCCGTCTTCGCGGCTCTCGTCTTCCTGATCCGAGTCATCGAAAGGACGGCCTTGGGCGATGAGACGGGTGTCCGGCACGCGGAATAGATTTTCATGGATGCCGTGCCGCGGCTTGAGCCAGGTGAAGGGCCAGAGCCGTTTGATGAGAGTGACCGCGCCGAGGACTTCGCCCTTCTTAAAGAGCTTGGATGGTCCGATGGCTTTGGAGAGTTTCAGCGCCAGTTCCTCGGTGACCTCATTGCTGGCAAGATTCAGCACGGCCTCTTCTTTGCCGGTGAGACTGTCCTTGGTGTTCATGAGGCCGACGGACTCATCCGCTCTGATCCAGGCCTGCCATGCGCGATTGGCGCGCACACCGTCGAGCTGCCAGTTGAGCAGTGCATAGAGCGCGGACCATGCCGCGCCGGGATTGTCGAGCTTGGCGTCGTCCTTGAGCTTGGTTTTGTCTTTCCATCCTTTCTTCGGGCCGTCGGGAAAACGCTCGCATGAAAAGTTGCGGACATCGCGGTGCTCCTTCGGCATTTTCGCGGCGAGATCGAGAATCGTCTGCAATCCGGCAACGGGATCATGCTCCAGGTTTTTCGGAACCGTAGCCGCCCGGGCTCGGGCTTCATCCGGCATGGCTGACCATTCGATGACCTGCCAGGAGATTTCGAGGTGCCGCTCGACCTGGGCAAAGAAGCGGTCTTTTTGATCGCGAATTCCGTGAAGCGGATCGAACTTGCTCTCGGCGATGCTCCAAACTGATTCCGCAATGTCACGGAAAGCCTTGCGAACGACTTCCGCCGTTTCTTCGGCGATGCGTTTCGCGGATGATGCAGGAACGAGTGCGAGGAAGCGATTGGGCAGGCTGGGTGTGAGCAGGCGGCGCTGCGGATAGCCTTTGCCATAGCCGAGGCTCTCCCAGACCGGTTCGTCGCCGATGAATGCTTTGTTCCAAACGTCCTCCTTGAGCAGCAGGTCGAAAATCGGCTGCCCACAGAGGTTCGGAAAGATGACCTGGTCCGGCCCGAGCGTGAGGGCGATGTGTTTCAAGGCGGAGGCGACGAGGTAGCTGAGCAGGTAGCTGCCGCTCCAGAGGTCGAGGGTGCGGCGGGCGGCGGCGATGAAGTCCTGCACCGGGCCGATGGTGAACAGCAGGAACGCAGGTCGGCATTTCCCGTCCTCCACGCAACCCTGGAAAGCACTGACGAGGCTGTTGTGCGCCCAGATGGTGTGGTCCGGCAGGCGTGTGTCTGCTGGCAGAAATGCCATGCGCGGGTCTTTGGGTGCCCGCAGATCCGATGCCCACCAGCGCCACAGCCGCCAGTAGGCGAGAAACTGGGCCTGGTCGCTGTCCGCGCCATCACCCACGCGATCCAAGATTGGCCGGGAAGCCCATGCCTTGGTCGTGGCCAGGTCGGCAGAAGCAAATGGCTTGATGGTCAGCCGGGATTTCCCGAGCGGATGCTTGAAATGATTCAGTGAGCCATCGAAAGCGCACTCAAGATGCTGGTAGGTCGGCCAAGGCAGGCGGTCGGCAGCGGCAGCGGTATGGTCGGCCTTGGAATGGAACTCGACATCCTCGAGTTCATGCCCGCCTTGGTGTGCCTCTGCGCGCTTTTTGTGCCAAGCGATGTCGAGCGCCTTTTCCGGCGGGTCATGCAGGTAGGCGGCGAGTTTGCGTTTCCAGAAGGTGTTCGGGGCTGGTGGATGGTCAGGCATGAGGGAGCAGGGTGAAGCGTTGGGAAAATGCAATAAAGGGCAGCGGATGCGAGTTTACGGACATCCGGGGACATCTCGACCCAGACGAGGCAAGAGTGGACGCGATCCCTCCGCAACCAGGAAGCGCGCCCAGCGACCGCCACCCCACAACTCCCATGTGCAACGCACTTGGGTGATGAAGTCATGGGCGAAACCGAGCGAAAATCTCAGAAAAAATGACACGCTGACAAAGTGGATTTCCGTGCATTCCAGCCGAACTCCATGAGCATGACAATCGAAAAAAATTTCTAACGATTTCCGCAATGCTCGCGGTCCTCTTTATCGTCAGCAGGGCTTCCATCAACTCCCCTCACCTTTCGAGAAGCGACCTTTATCAGATCCGTCTGCCTGGAAACTTCCTCGCCATGCTGGAGCTCATCAAGCTCAACCACCTGCAAGTCGAGCAGGAGCAGTTGCTCGGAGAGATCGTGGTGGTGCGGCCGGAGGTATAATCACCGATTTCACGGATGAAACGGAAAAGCGCACATGCTTTGACGGCAGTGCCGGGACCATGCGTGCGGGCCGGTTACAATCCTATCCTGCTCAACGCCGCCTCACGGCACCGGCTGGCCCTTCGCGCCGATGCAGTAGAGTGAGGTGGCGGTGCGGACATAGAGGCGCTTGTCGCCGATGGCGGGCACGGAGTTCACAGGACCGTCGAGCTTGCTGGCGGCGAGTCTCTCAAACTTTGGCCCTGCTTTGATGACGATGAGGTCCCCCTGCTGGCTGGCGCAGAAGATCTTACCGTCGCCGGCCACGGGGCTGCTGAAAAACTTCGCGCTACCGGCCGTGCCTTCAACGCGTTCCTCATAGATGACCTTGCCAGTCTTGAACTCGACGCAGCGCAAAATACCGCCGTCGCCAAGGAGATACATGAGGTCGCCGATGACGAGCGGTGACGGCACATACGGCAGGCCCTTGGGAATATCGAAGTTCACGGGTAGCGGTCTGCCACTCTTCAAATCAAGTGCGGCGATCTCCTTCACACCGCCGCCGCTACCGAAGGTGCAGAAATAGAAATTGTCGCTCAACACGCCGGAGCCGAGGCTGCGCTGCTTGTAGCCGGGGTTGCTCTGCCAGTTGATCTTACCGGAGGTTACGTCGATGCCCATGACCCCGCTGGCGTTGTTCGCACAGATGAATTCCCTTTTGCCGTTCTTCAGCTCATGCACCACGGGCGTAGAGAAGGTGTTCAGGCTGTTCGGAATATCGCGCTTCCAGACCTGCTTTCCAGTGGCGGCAGCTAGGCCCACAAAACAAGCCTTCCACTTCTGCTGCGCAGGATCCTCAGTGTACACCTTGCCGTCACGCTGCCAGTCGAACTCACTGCGGACGATCATGATGCCGTCCGCCACGACGGGTGAGATGCCAGTGCCGTGCTCATGGATGTAGTCGGCCACATGGTCGTTGTGCCACAGGAGCTTGCCAGAATGATCGAGCGCGAGGGCCTGGATGTCCGTGCCGGAGCTCCAGTTCACATAAACGCGCTCCGCGTCGATGAAGGGCGAGCTGCTGGCAAAGGTGTTGTAGGTCTTGTGCAAGTTATGCGGCACGAAGGTCTGCTCGTGATGCCACAGCTCCTTGCCGTCCTTCGCGGAGAAAGCGATCACCTCGCGCTTGGTGGCACCCGTTTCCGCAGTGACGACGACCATGTCCCCCCACAACACTGGCGAGGACCAACCGCGGCCCGTGGGCACCTTCCAGACTGTGGTGCTCTCATCCACCACACTGGGCAGCCCCGTGGTCACAGCGACGCCGGTTCCGTTCGGCCCGCGAAAGCGTGCCCAGTCCGTGGCGCAGTAGGCGGAGGCTACAAATAGAGTGGTGAGAGCGATGGTAAGTTTCATGCAGGCGAGTAGAACGGGGATACGCGTGGAAAAATTGCCGTGACTCATGACGCGCCCCCCTCTGCTGGCCCGGAGCGCGCAGGAGGAGGTGCATCCGCTGGCTTCGCGCTCTTGGCACCCTCCAATGCGTCACTGAGCCGGTATTCGAGTTCTGCAATCTTGTAGCCATCCTCGCGTGCGCGCTTGCGTGACTCCGCCTCCATCTGCGCGAGCTTCTCCTCAAGCTCACGCACCTTCCTATCGTTGACGGCAGGCATCGTCGCAGCCGCACTGGAAAGCGGGGCGGACTCCACGCCGACAGCGTTCATGAATTCCTTCTGTACCATTTCCACACGCGCCTCCGCCGTCTTCAAAGCACGCTGGAGGTTGGAGATCTTCACCTCGGCCTGTTGATGCGCCTCGCGGGCCTTGGCTAGCTCAGCATCGGCTCCGCCAGCGGCAGTGTAAGCGGCATGCTCGTCACGCACTTTCTTCAATTCCACCGCAGTCTCCCGCATCTCCTCCTTGTGCCGCACCACCAGTTCCTGAGCATCGGCCAGACGCCTCTCAAAGTCCGCCGCGCGTGCGTTCGTGGCCTCGATGGCCTGCTCCTGCGCTCTCACACGGCCCTGCTCGGCGGAAAGCGTCTGTTCGAGATCCTTGATGCGCGACTGCGCGGGCACGAGCTGCGCGGCGACCTCTCGCGTGGTGGCTAGCTCGCTTTCAAGCCGGATGATCTGCTGAGAAGCGTCGTTCGAGCGGCGTTCAGCCACCTCACGGTGCGTGGAGAAGCGCTGCTCGGTATCCGCCAGTTTCGCGGCGACGGCATCAGCGGCTTGCTTCGCCTCAGCGGCAGCGGCGGCGGCTCTCCCCTGCTCAGCTTTCAGTGTGGCCTCGGTATCGGCGCGTAGTTTTTCGAGCGCAGCAGCAGCTTCGGCACGGAGGCGGTTGGTTTTGACGGCGTGGAGGATCAAGCTCACCAAAGCGGTCACTGCAACGGCGGAGATCGCACAGAGTTCCGGTGTGCCAATGCCGAGGATGAGAGCCAAAATCATGGCCGCCATTGAACTCGCCCCGCCGCGTTCTGTCCAGTGCGCATTGGTAGTTGAGCACGGAGGAAAGGCGGCTAGTTTGCGCCCCCTTTTCCACAAAAAAAACATGTCAAAGTTCAATATCCTCATCGCCGGCAACAACGATCCCATCTCGAACAAAGGTATCGACCTACTCAAAGCCGAGCCGTCTTTCTCCGTGACGGTGAACATGGATCTTAAGGCCGAGGACAAGATGATCGAGGCATCCCGCGACGCGCACGCCATCATCGTGCGTTCCGGTGCCAAGGTGACCGCCAAGGTGCTCGAAGCCGCGGTAAAACTCAAAGCCGTCGGCCGTGCTGGCGTCGGCGTGGACAACATCGACGTGCCCGTGGCCTCGAAACGTGGCGTGGTGGTGATGAACACTCCCGGCGGCAACACCATCTCCACCGCCGAGCAAGCTTTCACTTTAATGATGGCTCTCAGCCGCAAGACCCCGCAGGCCCACGCCACAATCGTGGACGGCAAATGGGACCGCAAAAAATTCCAGGGCACGGAAGTCTATGGAAAAACCCTTGTCGTGCTCGGCATGGGCCGCATCGGCGCGGAGTTCGCTAAACGCGCGAAGGCCTTCGGCATGACTGTCGTCGCCTATGACCCCTACTTGAGCAAAAACCGGGCGGAGAGCCTCGGTGTGACGCTGTGCGAGGATCTCGACGCCGCCATCGTGCAGGCAGATTACATCACGATGCACATGCCGCTCACGCCGGAAACGAAGCACATGATCAACGCGAAGCGCCTCGCCACCCTCAAGTCGAGCTGCCGCATCATCAACTGCGCCCGTGGCGGCCTCATTGATGACGCCGCGCTGGCCGAGGCACTGACCAACGGCACCATCGCCGGTGCCGCGCTCGACGTGTTTGAGACCGAGCCGCCGCCCGCTGATTATCCGCTGCTGAAGGCTCCGAACACCGTCTTCACTCCGCATCTTGGCGCATCCACCGAGGAAGCGCAGGAAAACGTCGGCATCGAGATCGCTGAGGTCATCAAGGCCCATCTACTGCAAGGCACCGTTGTCAATGCGGTGAACATGCCGAATGTCGATCCGAAGGTGCTCGCCGAGATCGGCCCGTTCCTGAAATTTGGCGAGCTACTCGGTCGTCTCGCCTCGCAGCTCGCCCCGGCACGCAGCCATGTCGTCCGTATCAACTACAGCGGCAAAGTCGGCGGTGGCGATACCACCCTCATCTCCCGCGCCGTGCTCAAAGGCTTCCTGGAGCGTCCCATCGGCCCGGAGCAAGTCAATTACATCAACGCCAGCGGTGTCGCTGAAAATCTCGGCATCCGCTTCACCGAAAGCCGCCTTGCCGATGCCATCGAGTTCACCGATCTCATCGAAGTCATCGCCAAGAACGACAATGGCGAGAGCGCGAGCATCTCCGGCACCTTCTTTGCTGGTGAGCCGCGCATCGTGAAGGTCAACGGTCGCCGCATCGATGCCTGCCCTAACGGCACGCTGCTCTTCATCGAAAACATTGACCGCCCCGGCATGATCGCCGCATACAGCGCCACACTTGGCAAAAACCAGGTCAACATCGCCGACATGTCCCTCAGCCGTGACAAGGAGAGCGGGAAAGCCCTCACGCTGCTCACCCTCGACTCCACGCCCAGCGCCGAAGTGCTCGCTGAACTGGAGAAAATCCAGGGCATCAGCAAGATTCACTGTGTGGCGGTTTGATGTCGCATTGATGGATCGTTGAAAGGTTTCGTGAACAAGGATGGTTGATGCAGTGGCATCCAACCCGCCAGTCACCATGACCGACCGCCGCTCATTCCTCGCCTCGACCTCCGCCGTTGCATTTTCCGCCGCCACGCATGCGTTCGCGGCCCCAAAAGACAACGACATCAAGATCGCCCTCATCGGCTGCGGCGGTCGCGGGACAGGAGCGTGCAATCAGGCGCTCTCGGCAGGCTCGACGATCAAGCTGGTAGCGTTGGTAGATCCGCTTGAAGGCAAGGCGCAGGCAGCGCTGGATATTTTGAAGGAAAAACACGAGGGACAAATTGATGTGCCACCGGATCAGGTGTTCACGGAGTTCGAAGACTACAAGAAGGCGCTCGCCCTTGCTGATGTGGTGTTAATCACGACGCCACCAGGTCCGCGTCCGTTCCTGTTCGAGCAGGCGGTCAAAGCCGGGAAACATGTGTTCATGGAGAAACCCGTTGCGGTGGATGCTCCGGGCGTGCGCCGAGTGCTCGCAGCCGCTGTGGAGGCGAAAGCTAGGAACCTGAACGTGTGTGTGGGTTTCCAGAGGCATTACGATCCGGGCTACATTGACATGGTGAAGCGAATCCACGAAGGCGAGATCGGTGATCTAGTCTATGGCCGCGTGTACTGGAATGGCACCTCACGCCCAGGATTCCCGCGCCTGCCGGATGAAAGCGAGCTGCACTACCAAATCCGCAACTGGTACTTCTTCACTTGGATGAGCGGAGATCACATCCTGGAGCAGCACTGCCACAACCTCGACGTGGCAAACTGGGTACTGAAGGGCCGGATGCCAGTAAAAGCCGTAGGCCAAGGCGGCAGGCAGGTCCGCCGGGCGAAGGAGAACGGTACGATCTTCGACCATCACACCGTCGAGTTCGAATACGATGACGGTTTCCGCCTCCTCAGCCAATGTTGCCAGATCGGCGGCAAGTGTGCGCGTGATGTGAGCGAGCATTTCCGCGGGCTCAAAGGCAGCGCCGACTTCGCCAATGGTGGCAAGTTTCTCATCAACGGCGCCCCCCCCGGCGGGAAACGCACGCGCAACAAGTACGACCCCTACCAGCTCGAACATAACGCGTTGTTCGAGAACGTGCGCACTGGCAAAGTTCGAATCGACGCTGAATACGCGTCGTACAGCACGCTCATGGGCGTCATGGGCCGCATGGCGACCTACACAGGGCAAGTCATCACCTGGGAGCAAGCGTTGAACTCGAAGGAAAACCTCGTTCCCGACAACATCACCTGGGCCACAGAGCCACCGGTACAACCAGATAACGAAGGCTGGTATCCCGTGTCGATTCCGGGAACGACACTGCCGGTGTGAGATTGCTCTCTGGATCGCTCCGGTAATGGAATGACGACGGCTCGTCGCCACGCCTCATGAAATCAGCAGCAGCCGCTTTTGCCCCGGAACAGGGTCAGGAGCCCGGTGAATGCACGGCGGCACCGCGCAACCATCATGCAAGGTGGCGACACGCCACAGATTGCCGACTCCCAATGAATACGGTACCGCATTCGAACGTGGCACATAGTGCAGATCGTAATAATGATCGCTCAGCCACTGGCAGAAGTCCTCATCATCGGCTCCGCCGTGGAGCTTGAGCAGTTCCGACCGCGTTTCAGGCACATCGACGCGGCGAACTGCATCCTCATTGTCCAAGACTTCCGATGAAGCACCCAAGTAGGTACACAGCCATGTGTCCGCCTCGCATGTGGCGCTATCGACATGCCAGGAACACACATCCGTGCGCACCGGCCCGACTTCCTCCGGTTGCACATAGCCGTTGATGCAATCCAGCGTCGGCAGCAGACCATGAGAACTGAGAAGTTGATGATCCTCCAGCATGCGTGCCACCGCTTGTTGCCCGGCGGAACTGAGCGGCAGCGCACGCAACACGGCCTCTGTCAGATGTGTGATGCCCTGCCCCACCTCCAGCTTCGCGGCAACCTCAGTAAAATCGCCTTCCAGCCTGCGCGGCCAGCACAAGGCATTCACACCGCCAGAGAACGGCGTTGATAAAAGCTCCACAAAACTTTCCACCACACGAATGCGGGAATGATCAGGCATAAAGGAAGAAGCTGACATGGCGTAACGTGTTTCATAGCCACTTCCTCCATTTTGGCTTCGACATTCCTTCGTCATTCGTTTTCACCATGACTCCAGATTCCCAGAAATGGTATTCCTCTGTCACGCGCTATCAATGGCTCGTTCTCATCGTCGCCTCGCTGGGGTGGGTGTTTGATGCGTTTGAAGGTCAGCTCTTCAATCTCACGCGTGGAGCGATGCTGTCTGAAATTCTTGGCGTGGAACCAGGGGATCCGCAGGTAAAACAGTGGGGCGACATCTTCCTGGGTGTCTTCCTCGCAGGTGGCACCTTGGGCGGTCTGCTCTTCGGTTCGCTGGGTGACAAGCTGGGCCGCAAGCCAGTGATGGTGATGACGATCTTGGCTTACTCGATCTTCTCCGGTCTAACCTGTTTCGCTACCGAGTTGTGGCATGTCGGCGTACTGCGCTTCCTCGTGGCAATGGGTGTAGGCGGCGAATGGGCTGTGGCCGCCGCGCTCGTGGCGGAGATTTTCCCAAAAAGCGCACGCACCCATGCCGGCGGCATCTTCCATGCCACCGGTGTCATCGGCACCTGGATCGCTACCCTGACCGCGATGGGAGTCGGGAGCGAATGGCGCATCGCTTACATGGTAGGCATCCTTCCGGCGCTACTCACACTTTGGGTGCGCTCATCGGTGGAAGAACCTGAATCATGGAGCGAGGCACGGGAAAGCGGCAAACGCATGGGCAGCTTCGCGGAATTATTCGGCGACGCACGCTGGCGTAGTCGAGCACTGTTGGGCATGACCCTGGCGGCGGTGGGGCTGGGAACTTTCTGGGGCGTATGCGTGGCCACACAAGACCTCGTGCGTGAGATGCTACTGAAGCATGGCTTTTCCGCCGCCATCGCAGATTCTAAGTCAAAATTCGCCTATGGCATCGTGCAGGTCATCGGCGCGGGCGCTGGGCAGCTCAGTTTCGGACCGCTCTGCGCACGCATCGGCAGAAAGAGCACATTCATACTCATGCACGCACTCAGCTTCATCATGGTCATGGCCGTGTGTTATCTACCACAGGCTTATTGGCACATGCTGGTGCTGCTGCCGCTTTTCGGTTTTGTCACCCTGAGCATCCACTCCGGTTACGCCATCTACTTCCCCGAGCTCTTCCCCAATCATCTCCGTGCCACTGGCTCCAGCTTCTGCTTCAACGCCGGTCGCCTCGTCGCCGCGCCAATGCTACTCTTCTCAGGCCATGTCAAAACATGGACCACGCTGCCAAACGCCATCGCCATGCTCGGCGGGCTGTTCCTGGTCGGGATCGCCGTGCTAGCCTTTCTGCCGGAAACCAAAGGACAGGAGCTACCGGAAGCCTGACTCTGTAAGCGGCGATGCGTTGACGCTATAACAGGCGGACGCGACTCAAGACATCGCCGATGCTAGGCTTGCCTTGCGTTTGCGAACCGATCCACCGCCTATTTTTTCCACATCCGCAGCGACGACTTTGTACTCGGGACACAAAGTGTCACCATCACAACCGCCGCCAGTGACATTGTTCACCATAGCCTCCGGGAAATGGAAGGTGGTATAGAGGATGCCGGGCTTCACATCCTCGGTCACGCTGGCTTCAAGCTCGACTTCGCCACGAGCACTGAAGAGGAGCACGGTGTCCCCAGTAGTGATGCCCTTCTTTCTAGCATCCGCAGGATTGATCGACAGCACATCACGGGTCACGATCTCACCATTGCCAGTGCGGCGGGTCATAGTGCCACAGTTATAATGCTCCAACAGACGACCAGTCGTGAGGATGAACGGGAATTCCCTGCCATTGGTGGTCAATTCACCCGACTCCTCCCATGCGAAGAAATGAAAATGGCCGAGACCACGAGCGAATTTGTCTTGGTGCATGATCTGCGTGTCCACGCCACCTTCCTTGATCGGCCATTGTAGCCCCTGCTCGCCGAGGTTCGCCCACGTCGCGCCCCTGAAGAACGGGACGATGTGCGAGATTTCTTCAAGCACGCCATCTGGCGTGTAGTCATCCTGTGGAAAGCCGAAACGTTGCATGATCTCGCACATGATCTGGCCATCCGGTTTGGTACCTTCGAGCGGTCTCACAGCGGCATTCACACGCTGTACGCGGCGTTCTGCGTTGGTGAAGGTGCCACTCTTTTCGAGGAAAGATGCGGCTGGGAGGATGACGTCTGCGAACTTGGATGTCTCCGTCATGAACAACTCCTGCACGACGAGGAAATCGAGGCTCTCCATCGCATGCTTGACGTGCTCGCTGTCTGGATCGGTTTGCACGACATCCTCCCCCATCAGCCACAACGCCTTCAGCCTGCCATCGATGGCCGCGTCGAACATCTCGGGGATTTTCCAGCCAGGCTCGGCGGGCGTTGGCACACCATAGAACTCCTCGTAGAGTTTCAGCACCTGCGGATCATCCATCTCAAGATAACCTGCTCCCTGATGTGGCTGGCAGCCCATGTCGGCAGCACCCTGCACGTTGTTCTGGCCACGGAGCGGATTCACGCCGACACCGGGGCGGCCAATGTTGCCGGTCATCATGGCAATGTTGGAAATGAACATCACTGTCTTGGAGCCCTGTGCATGTTCCGTGACACCGAGTCCGTGAAAACTCATCGCCGCTTCAGCGCTTGCGTATTCGATAGCAGCCGCACGGACGAGTTCCTTGTCCACGCCGGTGATTCTTTCCAGTTCATCCATGTCCAGTCCGCGCAGCCCTGCCTCGAACGCCTCCCAGTTCTCGCAGCGTTTCCTCACAAACTCCGTCTTGACCAAGCCTGCATCCAAGATGCAGCGGGCGAACATACCCAGCAACGCCACGTTGGTGCCTGGCCGGAGTTGGAGATGATACTTCGCATACGGCACGAGTTCGATGCGGCGCGGGTCGATCACAATAAGCGGCGTACCTTTCATCACCTGCTGCTTCAAACGTGCGCCGGTGACTGGATGGCCCTCCGTGGGGTTTGCACCGATCACCAGAATGCAGCGCGTGTGTTCGATGTCCTCGTAACTGTTGGTTGCCGCTCCGGTGCCGAACGACTGCTGCATGCCCCAGGCGGTCGGAGAATGGCAGACACGGGCGCAGCAGTCGATGTTGTTCGTGCCGATCACCTGCCGAATGAACTTCTGCATGAGGTAGTTCTCCTCATTAGTGCAACGCGCAGATGAGATACCCGCGATGGCATTGCCACCATGCTCGCTTTTGATACGCGTGAGTACCTGCACGATGTGGTCGTAGGCCTCATCCCAGGTGCTTTCCTTGAAGGAACCATCGCCCTGCCGAATGAGAGGCTTACGCAGGCGGTCCTTGTGATTGTAGAACCTAAAGGCGTAACGGCCCTTCAAACAGGTATGCGAATGGTTCACCTCCGCATCGACCGGTGCCTGGATGCTGAGCACTTGATTGCCCTTGGTGGCGACGTTGAGATTGCAGCCGACGCCGCAGTAGGTGCAGATGGTGCGCGTCTTTCGTGTCGCCTCGATGGATTTGGAGAAGAACACATCACTGATAGCCGAGGTCGGACAAGCCTGCGAACAGGCTCCGCAGGAAACGCAGGTCGAATCCATGAAGGACTGGTCGAGCCCCTTAATGATGCGGGCACCGAAGCCGCGACCATGCATCGAGAGCACATGCTGACCTTGGATTTCATCGCAAGCACGCACGCAGCGGGAGCAGTTGATGCACTTCGACAGCTCGCTGGTCATGTAGGGATGCGAGCGGTCTTTGGCACGGTCGAGATGATTCGCGCCCGCCGGATAGCGCACGCCGCGGATGCCCACCTTGGCCGCTACGGTCTGAAGTTCGCAGTTTCCGTTCACCTCGCAGGTTAAACAGTCCAACGGATGATCGGTGAGCACGAGTTCGACGATGTTTTTGCGCAACCGACGCACCTTTGTGCTCTCGGTGTAGATGTGCATGCCCGGCGCGATCGGCGTGTGACAGCTCGCCACCACGCGACGCGGCCCATCCGCCTGCAAGGCGACCTCCACGCTACACACGCGGCACGCACCATACGGTTCGAGTTGCGGCGCATCGCAAAGCGTCGGCACAAAGCCGCGTCCGCGATGCCGGTCGATGAAATTAAGCAGCGTGTCGCCGGTTTCAAAACGGTGCGGTTCGTCGTCGATAAACGCGGTGAGAGTGGAGAGATCCTGTACCATGGTCGGTGCGCGTTGGGAGTTTGAAAATCAGTCAGAGACAAGAACCGCCGCCGGGAAGGCGTTTGCGCAGGAAATTCATGCGTTTTTCGAGCGGCATGGCGAGTCGGCGGCGTATGAGGTCAGTAAGGTGTTGATCGCTTTCGGCCTTGAGTGCGGCGAGGGCTTCCTGCCGCGTCGGACGGCGGCTTTTTTGCGGAACTGGCTTGGCTTTTCTCATGCAGGGTGCGTTGGAGGACTTCCATCACGGCGAGATCGCGAGGGCGGGCGGCGGCTTGCTTGCTGGCAACAATATCCGCCAAAGAGGCAACCAGCAACGGGGCGTTATCAAGTGTCAGGCGGGCAGCGCGGGAGCGCAGACTATTGAAGGATTTCACGCCATCCACCACCGGCATGAAATCGACCTGAAGCCCCAGATCGTCATCGACCATACGATACAGCTTCGACACCGGGTAGTAGGGGCGCATGATCACCGCTTTGAGTTCCTTCGCCACGGCCTTGAGCTTGCGCATGTTGACCGGGGTGTCGCGAAACATGAAATCGAAGTCGATGGTGGTCACTGGGGCACCGTGTATGGCCGCGCCCGCATTGCCGATCAAGACCGCCTCCAGGCCATGCTTGTGCATCGCTTGCAGAATGTTTTGTAACAGCGGAGTGGCGTTCATGAAGCGAAATACGACCTCAGCTCCGCCTCGAAATGCTCAATGGCATTCTTGATCGGCAGCGGCACGCCACCGCCGAGGGCGCAGAGTGACGTTTGCTCCATCGTGTCGAGCAGATCGGTGATGAGTTCGCGGTCGATCTTGTAGCTGCTGTCGCTGCGGGCTTTGGCGATGAGTTCTTTGCCTCGCGTGCTGCCGAGGCGGCAGGGGAAGCACTTGCCGCAGCTTTCATCGGCGGTGAACTGGAAGAGGTGCTGGATGTATTCGATCATCGGCATCGTCTCCGGGATGCTGACGACACCGGCGTGACCGAGGAGGAAGCCGGCTTTCTTGAAGCTCTCGAAATCGACGGTGAGCTGGCTGATGTGGCTCATGGGGATGAGACCGCCAAGCGGGCCGCCGATTTGGATGGCTTTGATCTTCGATTTGAAGCCGCCCGCGAGGTCGATGACGGTTTGCAACGGCGTTCCCATGGCCACTTCGTAGATGCCGGGCTTCACGAAATGGCTATCGAGCGAGATCAGCTTCGGGCCGGTGGACTGTGGCGTGCCGATTTGCGCATAGCCTTTGCCGCCGAGCGTGAGGATGGCGCGCAGGTTGGCGAAGGTCTCGACATTGTTGACGATGGTGGGCTTGCGGTAGAGACCTTCGTTCACCGGAAACGGCGGTCGTGTGCGCACTTCGGGCCGCTGGCCTTCAATGCTGGCGAGCAGAGCGGTTTCCTCCCCGCAGATGTAAGCGCCCGCACCTTTGATGGTCTTCAAAGCGAAGTTGAAGCCGGTGCCGAGGATGTTTTGACCAAGCAAACCTGCCGCATGCAGGTCCGCGATGGCTTGATTCACGATGGTGATACTGTCGGGATACTCAGCGCGAATGTAGAGCACGCCCGTCTCCGCTCCGGCATACCAACCGGCCACCATCATGCCGAGCAGCACGCTGTGCGGCTGTTTCTCCATGAGGTATTTGTCGATGTAGGCACCGGGATCGCCTTCGTCGGCATTGCAGACGATGTATTTCACTTTGCCCTCCGCAGCGCGACAGCCAGACCACTTGATGGAAAGCGGGAAACCAGCACCGCCGCGACCGCGCAGGCCGCTGTCCTTCAATTCAGCCGCGAGCGCATCGCGATTGCCTTCGGTGATGAGTTTCTTGAAGGGCTCGTAGTAATCCTCGATGCCTGGAAACTCCGCCGTCAAAATCGCAGGCTGCAGATGCGAAACGACGGCGTAACGATCCTCGCTGTCGCCTTGACCCGTCTTGAACAGATCGCTCAAAGCAGCGTCAGACTGGCCGGAGTAGTTCCTACCGCCGAATTGCAGCGCACCGCCCTCATGGCAGCGACCGAGGCAGCAGATGTGGCCGATCTCGTCCTTCTTGAAATGTGTTTCCAGCGTGTGGTGCAGCTTGTCCTGCGTCCCTGCACACAAACAAGCGCTACCATTGCAGACGAAGACCTTCTTCCCCTCGTTCTCCTTCTTCAAGAAATCGTAGAAGCTCACCGCGCCGAGCGTCAGTGCGTCGCCAAAGAGATGATCCTGCCCCATCTGGCGCACGAGTTCTTCTTTCTCCGCTGTACCAGCCTTTCCTGCCGCCTCCACCATGCGTTCGAAGACATTCTTTTCGATCCCTTTGCGAAAGGAGAGTGCGCTGAGGTTCTTGGACATAGGGTTGTGACCGTAGATTAACGATCAAAACCCCTGAATGCACTCGCAAAAAAAGCGATTATGCCGCTTCGACGATGATCTTTTCCCCTCGCACCTCGCGCACACGGATAGCCGTGCCGCTTGGGAGATAGTCTCCATCCGTCGCAGCTTCAATGAGCCGCCCACCGATCTCCACGGTGCCATAGGGCCGCATGGCGCTGCGGGCCACACCGTCATCACCGACTCGGGCATGAACGATGGCCTGCATCGCCGGGGCATCCTCCAGCACGCCACCAGCCGAGGTTTGCAGCACCAGCGCACGGAAGGGACGCAACGCAGGCAACCAAAGCGCCAGCACGGTGATGAGCACCGCCGCACCGGACACCCCGAGGGCGAAATTGCGGAAACCCTCTGCATAAACTCCAAGGCTGAAGGAAATGCCGCTGGAGGACGGTGCCCCTCCCGCTGGCGGGGCGATCTCCCATCCTGACATCGCATACACGAGAGCAGCCATCACGCAGAGGAAGCCCAGCACACCCGGAAGGATCGTGCCAGGCGCGGCGAACAGCTCGATACCGATCAGAATAATGCCCGTGATGAAAATTGCGGCCACCACCATCGTCTCCTTCCCCGCCAGACTACCGGCGACGTAATGGCCGAAGAAGAACAGCGCGAAAGCTCCCACCGCCACAAAACCGGGAATGCCGAAACCCGGCGTCTGCATTTCGAGATAGCCACCAGCAAGGCCGATCAGAATCAGCATCGCCGCGTAGCGCGTGACCCAGATGGCGATCCACTCGAAGCCTGTCGGCTCGGCAAAAAGGATGTCCCCTTGCAGCGATTCACGCTGCTTGATCTCCTCGATGCTTTTGGCGATCCCTTTTGCCAACAGCGGCCTGCCATTGATTTGCATCGTCGCCTGCGCTGAATCGAGCGTGACGATCTCCCCCTTCGGGATGATGACTTGGCCGTCGATGGTGAGCCCGCGATCCATATCGATCATCCCCTCGATGATGCGCACGTCGTGGCCTTTCTCACGCACCACCGTCCTCGCCATGCCCATGATCGCGGAGTTCGTCTTCGCCCGCTCAGCTTCGGCGAGAGGTGCGCCACTGCCTGAAACCGGCGTCGATGCGCCGATGGCCGCCGCCGGGGCCATGTAGATCGTATCCGTCGCCATCGCGATCAGCGCCCCAGCGGAGATCGCCCGTGTGTTCACAAACGCTAGGCTGCGCGGCTTGAGATGCTGAAGATCCTTCATCATCAGCGTGATCGTGTCCCATGCGAGCCCGCCCGGCGTATCGAGATCAAAGATCACCGCCTCAGCCTTCTGCTCGTTGCAGAGAGCCAGCGTACGCTTCATGAACTCAAAGCGTGCCGGGAGCACCAGATCATCCTCCCCCACCGGAATCACGACGATCTTGCCGTGATAATTTTGGTCACGCGTGATCGCGGGCTTCTCCCGTGCCACGGTTCCGGGTTTTGCATCAGGCTTGGATCCCTCTGCCCTCGGTGTCTCGGCCTTTTCTCCGACCGGCCTGCCCTGCTGCTCATGCCATGCGGCATCCAGGGTGACGAGCGTGTTGCTAGGATAGGCGGCCTTTGCCAGGGCCTTCACATCCCCAACGATCGCACGCGCGAGCACCGGCCTGCCATCGACTGACTGCACGGCTGCGTCCGCATCGAGCAGTAGCAGCTCGCCTTTCTCAGCGAGCACCGTCGTCCCGATCACCGCGCCCTTCTCACGATCCACAAACGCCTCGCCGATCTCCGGGCGGTGGCCTTTCAGCTTGCACAGACTGCGCGCACCAGCCTTCAAGACCGCCAACGCCTCCGCCAGCAGAGTGTCCTGCGCTTTGGCAGGCAATGCCTCATCGACTTTGAGTTTGGGCGGCGCAGCACCGATGCGGGAGCCCGGCGCCATCCAGATTTCATCACATCCGAGAGCCAGAAACGCCCCACCGCCGATGGCAGAACTGTTGACGAATGCCATGGTTTTGACCTTGAGCCGTGCGATCTCCTCCGCCAGCGGGAGCGCTGTCCGCGCATCACATTGCGTCACGTTGATGTCAAAAATCACACCCGCAACCCCCTGCCTCACCGATTCTTCGATCCATTGCCGCAACTCGCCCCAGCGGCGCATGTCCTCCAGATCCGAGTCGGTGATATTCACCCGTGCGATTTTTCCAGCCATCGTAGGGGAGACCGCAAGTGCGGCGGACATCAGCACAGGCACCAGCAGCAGAAACCGAAGGAGATTCATGGCCGAGACTACGATCAGCCCCCGCTCCATGCAACCCCCCACCCCATTCCAATTGCCCCGTGATTTTCCAGCATGAGGCAGCACGAGGCACTCATACACCACCTCAAGGCTGCTTTTGGGCTGCCCACCATGCCTTCCAGCCGCCTTTGAGTACGAAGGCATTCTCTATCGGCAGCGTCTGCTTCAGCCGCTCAAGGACATGACGACTTGCGTCGCACTTCGCCGCATCGCAATAGACAATGACCGGCCTGGAGTTCTGCTGCAACGTGTCGAGATAGTTGACCAATTGCTCCTCAAACTTCTGCTCGTTGAGAAGCAGCGCACCCGGTACATGCGCCACGTCATACTGCTCTTGGATACGCGCGTCGATCCACAGCACGTCGCCTTTCCAACGTTGCTGGATAGCCTCCATCGAAACCTCATCATCTCGCAGCGGTTCCTGCACGAGATACAAGGCAGGCGCACGCGGATGCCACACATGCGTGGCCCAAGCTGCGACTGCGGCGAGTAGCAAAATGAGGCTGACCTGCTTCAAGTTCTTCGACATGAGCGCCCGTCTCAGGGTTTAACAGCAGCCCCCACAGACGGTGCCTCCGGCTTCCGGCTAATGGAGAAGAAGGCAAGCTGATTGCGGTACTTCGCGATGCTGCTGCTGGTTTCGATCTTCAGCGCTCCCATGGTCACATCAGTCGTGGCCTTCGGCGTGATGGTGATGAGATACTCGCGCCCCTCTTTGATCTCCTTCCAACTGAAATCCACGTTCTCACGCGTCGGGGTGATCTTGAGAATCTTCGCCGGCATCTCGCTAGTGAACTGCACCAGACAGGATTTAGGCGTCCGCTCATCACCGATGAACCACTGGAGCGTCTTGGGTCTGATTTCCACGACCGCTGGCACATCGAGGATGAAGTTCACCTGCCATTCGGGCTGTTTCGGGTCATCCGTGCTGACGGTGACGAATTTTTCATGCCTGCCGACAAAAGTAGAGACCTTGAACGAAGCCTTCCCGGTGCCGACTTCCCCTGGCTTGTACTCCGCCTTGTCGAGTTCTGCACTGAGGCAGGAGCAGGCGCTTTCCAGCCCCAGTATCCTCACCGTCCTCTCACCCTTGTTGCGGAATTTGAAGACCGTCTCGACCTCCTCATCCTCCGGCCGTGGCTTCAATTCAATCGCGGACACGTCAAGTGTAAGCTCGGCATGCGCAGACATAGCGATGACGCTCAGAAACAAAATCAGGCGGGCAGCTCTCATGTGTGACCATACACGGACAGCACCACGCCACGCAAGCTTGTTGACGCGCCATGTCATCCGTCCAATCTGCCCGCCCTATGCGCTTCGCCATCTGCAACGAAACCTACCAGAACTGGACCTTTGAAAAAATGTGCGAGGATGCCGCCGCCGCCGGCTTCGAGGCCATCGAGCTCGCCCCGTTCACCCTGAAGGAGGATCCGCGCGAGCTCACCATCGAGGAGGCATTGACCCTGTGCGCCAAGGCGAAGTCGTTCGGGCTGGAAATTCTCGGTCTGCACTGGCTGCTGACCAAACCCACATGGTTTCACATCACCACGCCCGACGCGCTACCGCGCAAAGAGACCGTGAAATTCGGGCGGCACCTCGCCCAGTTCTGCGCAGCCACCGGCGGACGCATCATGGTCTGGGGCAGCCCGAAGGCGCGCAACCTGCTGCCAGAATGGAATTACGAAGACGCTTTCAAACGCGCTGCGGAATGCGTACGCGGCGTAGCCGAGGAATGCGGCAAACACGGCGTGATCATCGCCATGGAGCCACTAGGACGCAAGGAGACGAACTTCCTCAACACCGCCGAGGAAACGATCCGTTTCTGCAAGCTCGTCGATCACCCCTCATGCAGGCTACACCTCGACGTGAAAGCGATGAGCGATGAGTCGAAGCCGATTCCCGACATCATCCGCGACAGCAAGGAATGGACCGTTCATTTCCACACGAACGATGCGAACCTGCGTGGCCCTGGACAGGGAGAAATCAAGTACGAGCCGATCATCGCCGCGCTGCGTGAAACGGGGTACGGCGGCTTCCTCTCGACAGAAGTCTTCGATTACACACCCGACGCACCGACCATCGCACGGCAGAGCATCGCCTATTTGAAACAGGTCATGGGTGTTTGAAGAAACAGCCCAGAAAAATGGCAATGAATTGAGGCTCATGGACGTCAAATTCGACGCCCACAAGTGACCGCCGAGCCGGGAGACTCCAGCCTGGGATAGCCGTTATTTCCTCTCATGTGCTAATCATGGAGCGGGATTCGTACGATCTATCACCTCTGGGTGATACAACACTGACGGCGCAGACTCCCGCGCTCGCAGCGCTGCCACCAAGTCTCCCACGGCCTTCTCCCGCCATTGGCTCGTGAGCATTGCCAAGATTTCAGCACGCACCTCCGCAAAGGCAGGCAGCCGTGAATCACGCCGCTCCTTCACTAGAATGATGTGCCAGCCCAGTCGGGTCAGCACTGGCGCGCTGAACGTGCCATCCATCAGTTTCCGCACCTCCTTCATGAAATCCTGTGGCATCCGCCGCTCTGTAAACCAGCCCAAGTCGCCGCCGATCTTCTTCGTGCGCTCATCCTCCGAATGCTCGGCCACCAGCGCTACAAAGCTCTTCTGCCCAGACATCAACTGCCCGTGCAGCTCCCGAATCTCCGGTCCGCGATCAGGTCGCCCCTTATCGTGCCGCGTCAGGAACAGATGCGCCACATGCCACGCCGCCGGAATGCGCAGCATTTCCTTGAACTCTGCGTACCAGGCTCTCGCCTCGCGCTCCGTGACCTCCTTCAGTCGGCTGGCGGTCTTTTCCGCGATCCATGCCTCATCGAGTTGCGCCTCACGGATCGCCTCATGCTGACTCTTCTCCGTCCCGAGTTGCGCCGCCAGTCGTGCAGAATACTCCGCTGCGTCCGGAAACTGCCGCCGCTGTCCATCCGCCTCTCTCCTCACCATGTCGGCAGATGGCGCATGCCACAGTCCACTCATGATCCGGGAGGTGCGCAGGACGTGGTCATTGACCAAGTTATCCAGCACCAGTCGGCGCATGCGCCCCCTCGCCTCGCTGTCGAGCGCCGCCCACGACTCATGCCGCTGCCACAAGTGCTCCCGAAGCGCCTCCTCCAATTCAAGCCGCGTCAGTGACCGCCCGCACACCTCCGCCACGGGCTCCCCGCCTTTCCCGCGCAACGCCGCCCTCTTCCCCGCCTCCAGCCAGCGATGCAACGGCCCACGCGCCAGAGACAAATCTCCCAGCAGCCAGCAAGCCGCGATGAGACACACCGCAAAACACCAGGGAAAATCATGCGAACCACGAGCCATGCCGGAGAAACCCCGATCCTACGCAGCAGACGCCCGCGCTGTCAAAGCCTTCGACTCACGCCGTAACGTGGGAGACGATCCCGACTGGTTCGTCTTTAATGAAGCGGACATCCTCCGCTCGCTCAATGAAAACGGTGTCCTCGCAGATGTTCTTGGCGTAGTCGCCTACGCGTTCGAGAAAGTGGGCGACGAAGATGAGGTGCATGTAGCCTTCGAGACCCGAGCGGTGCGACTCCATAATCTCGACCAGACCGCGGTCGAATGACTTCTCCGCAGCGTCGAGATCCTTGTCCAACAAGCGAGCTATGGCTGCGGCTGCGGGGTCAGCATCGAGAAACGCCCGCAAGCTCGCGCCAAGATTGCGGTCGCACAACGAATAGACCGGCTGAATGAGCTTTACATCGGGAAACTCGGGGAGGTTGTTGATCAGGCGGGCGCGCTTGGCGATGCCACAGGCCTGGTCAGAGATGCGCTCGAGGTTGTTGGCGACACGAATTGTGCCCATGACTTGGCGGAGATCATGCGCGGCGGGCTGGAACTTCACGAGGATGCGCATGCCCAATTTGTCCACGGACTTTTCCATCTCGTTCACGTCCTGGTCTGCGGCGATAGCCGCATTGCAGATGTCCGTGTCGCGCTCCAACAGCCCGCGCATGGCGCTGGCGAGGTTCTTGCGCGCCATGCTGCACATGACGGCGACATCCTGGCGCAGGCGGTCAAGGGAGAGGTTGAAGGAGGACAAGATGTGGTCTTGCATGATTGAAAATGCGCGATTGCGGGAAATGTGCCATACCAGAATTGAGATGACGGGCGGTGGTAGTTCGTAATGATCAAGGTAAGCAAAAAAAAAACACCGGAGCCGCATGCCCACCAACCTGGAGCGCGTGACGAAAAAGTCACATGCTAGGAGGCACCGCTGTGCAAGATGGTTGCCATGTGGTGCCTTCGTCACCATCTTCGCACCGGTCAGAATAGGCATGCAAACCAGCACTCCACCCATGAGCAAGATTTTGATCATCGAAGACGAGCCTGACATCGCCGAGCTCATCACCCTGCATCTCCAGCGCGAGGGGCACGAAGTCGTGTGGGTGCAAAACGGCTTACAAGCCATGCCTGCCGCCATCGAGCATCAGCCCGGGCTTGTGGTGCTGGACCTGATGCTCCCCGGCATCGACGGCATCCAGGTTTTCAAACGCCTCCGTGCCGACACACGCACCAGCACCATCCCTGTGGTCATCCTGACTGCCAGGGGGCAGGTTAGCGACAAGATCGCGGGCCTTGAGCTCGGCGCGGACGACTACCTGACGAAACCCTTCAGCCCGCGGGAGCTGCATCTGCGCATTTGCGCCATCTTGCGTCGCGTGAAAAAGGTATCGCACGTTTCCGAACTGCGGCGCGGGCGTTTCATGCTCGACCGCAAAAACATGAAGCTCTTCCTCGACGGCACGCCGCTTGACCTCACCACCACCGAGTTCAAGCTGCTCACCACACTCATGGAAAATGACACCGCTGCCCACACCCGCGCCGATCTGTTGCGCGAAGTCTGGGGTTACAGTGACGACGTCGCCACACGCACGCTCGACACCCATGTCAAACGCCTCCGTGAGAAGCTCGGCGAGGCCGGGCGGCACATCGTCACCATCCGCGGCACCGGCTTCCAGTTTCAAACGGAACCTGCCGCCGTCAGTGCGCCTCCATGACCACGCTGAGTTTGTCCCTCGCCATCGCACTGGTCGTCTGCCTCATCCTCTGGCTGCGGCGGGAACGGTTCTGGACCCAACGCTGGGAAAAAGCGGCTAAATCCCTGGGGCTGCGCGCACGGGATGCGGACCAGCTCGTCATCCAGGCAGAGTCTATGGCCCGGGATCTCCAGCACGCCGGGCAACTGGCCGGACAACGTCAGGTCTTCGAATCGCTGCTGGACGAGATCAGCCAGGGACTGGTGCTGGTGGATGATGAACTACGCATCTGCCATGCGAACCGCCCGTTACAACAGCTTCTGAATCTCGGGGGAATCCGCAGCGGTCGCAGCCTCATCACAGAAATCAGGGATCATCAGATCACTGACCTCGTCCGGGAGGCGATCCAGCAGGGCCGCCACGCCACCCGACGCATCCAAGTGCTTCACGGAGAGGACGACTCTAGGGCAAACCTCGGCGGTCGCTGTTTTGTCATCGAGGCCGCGCCACTACCGGCCAGCGCGGGCGGCGGCGCATGGCTCATGCTTCAAGATGTGACCGAAGCCGCGCTGACCGAACAGATTCGCAAGGATTTCGTCGCCAATGCCTCCCATGAACTGCGCACGCCGCTCACCGTCATCAACGGCTACATTGAGATGCTGCAGGATGGCAGCGCCGGTGACGCGGACACGATGCGAAAATGCCTCAACGTGATGGAAAAGCACGGGAAGCGCGTCGCACGCATCATTGAGGACATGCTCTCCATCTCACGTCTGGAGGACAGTGGCACCACGTTGAATCACGCCCCCTTCCCAGTTCTCGCCTGCGCTAGAGACGCCGCAGACCACCTCGCACCACTGATCGAAAGCAAAAGTGTGCGCATCGAGCATGATTTCCCCGCAGACGGCGGTGTAATCGATGGCGACCGCTTCTACTGGGAGCAGATCTTCATCAACCTCATCGAGAACTCGATCAAAGAAAATCCCCGCCCAGGGCTCGTCATCCGCATCTCCGGCACATGCGGCGCTGAGCACTGCGTCATCAAAGTGAGCGACAACGGCATCGGCATCCCTGCCCACGACCTGCCGTTTGTATTCAAACGCTTTTACCGTGGCGGCAGACACCATTCCTCGCAGGTCAAAGGCACCGGACTCGGCCTCTCCATTGTGAAACGCGCAGTCGAAGCGCATGGCGGCACGATCGAACTCTCCAGCACGCCCGGCGTGGAGACGACCTTCACCATGCGCGTGCCTTTGCGGCATACGCGGGCTTGAAGCAGCCGTAGTTTGTGATTAGGAGCATCCTCTGCCTCCAAATCCTCGTGGAAGACCTCTTCGGCCATCACATCTCCTACCTGCGCGTCTCCGTCACCGACCGGTGCAACGAACGCTGCCGCTACTGCATGCCTGAGGAGGAGCAGCCGTGGTTCCCAAAGGACGAGACACTCACCTACGCTGAGATGGCCCGCGTCGTCCGCGTCGGTGCCACTCTCGGCATCAGGCGCATCCGCGTCACTGGCGGGGAGCCGCTCACCCGTCCCGGCATTGCTGATTTCTGCGCGCAGATCACCGCCACGCCCGGCATCGAGAGCGTCGCCATCTCTACCAATGGCACCTTACTCGCGAAGACAGAAAGCGGACGCACGCTGGCGGAGTTGCTCGTCCAAGCCGGCGTCCGCACGGCGAATATCTCCCTCGACTCGCTAGATCGCAGTGTCTATCAGCGCGTCACCAGCCGAGACCTGCTCCCCCGCGTGCTGGAAGGCATCGACGCCGCCATTGACGCCGGCTTTGACTCCATCCGCCTCAACTGCGTTCTCATCAAAAACCAGACCGAGCGCGAGCTGCCAGCATTGCTCCGCCACGCGGCGGAAAAAAACGCGTTACTTCGCTTCATCGAGCTGATGCCCGTCAGCACGCAGGAGGTGTTAGGTGGCGATACCTTCCTCTCCGCAGGCACCGCCAGGCAGCTCGTCGAGCAGACCACCGGGCCGCTGATTGAAGAGCCTGACTTCAAAACCAACGGCCCCGCAGTCTATCACCGCGTCCCGGCCACCGGCCAACGCATCGGCTTCATCGGCGCGATGACCAACCTGCACTTCTGCGAGAACTGCAACAAACTCCGCCTCACCTGCGACGGCAAACTGCGCCCCTGCCTCGGCAGTTATCTTGAGTTCGACCTCCGCAGCGTGCTGCGCAGCGGCTGTACGGACGCGCAGCTCGCCGCCTTTTTCCAGAACGTCGTCGCCCGCAAACCCAAGGAGCACGACTTCCGCAACAACTACCAGCCGAACCGTCGCATGATCGCCATCGGCGGCTGAAAACCATGGACAAACTCACTCATCTCAATCGCAAAGGCGAGGCCGCCATGGTCGATGTCTCCGCCAAACCGCCGTTGCGCCGCGAGGCCGTCGCCGCAGGCCGCATCGTGCTCGCACCGGGCACGCTCCAGCTCATCCGCCAGAATCAAATCAAGAAAGGCGACGTACTTAGCATCGCGCGCATCGCCGGCATCCAAGCCGCGAAGCAGACACAGCATCTCATCCCGCTCTGCCATCAGCTCCCGCTCAGCAAGGTGGGGATCGACTTCGAGCTGCGTGCCCGCGCCGTCCACATCACCGCCACCGCCATCACCGTAGCGCAGACCGGCGTGGAAATGGAAGCGCTGACTGCCGTGAGTGTCGCCGCATTAACGATCTACGACATGTGCAAGGCAGCGGACAAAAAAATGCGCATCGAAGGCATCCGCCTCGTGAACAAGACCAAGCAGACAGCGGCCTGAAATTCCTGGCCGGACGCCGGGGCGCATGTGCCGCGTGCAGATGCTCACACTCATGATCTTCATGAGTTCACTAGGCAATGAGATGGTGGGCAGGGCTGGATTCGAACCAGCGTAGACGTAAGTCAGCAGATTTACAGTCTGCCCCCGTTGGCCGCTTGGGTACCTACCCCTCTCGCTTGAGTGAGGCGCGATTATGGCGGAGCGACCCTGCTTTGCAAACGGTTTGTGGCTTCAATTTGCACCTCGTATCATGATGAGCTACCCGGCGCTCTCATCCAACTCAACCACCTGCATGTCGAGCAGGAACTGTAGCTCGACGAGATCGTCATGGTACGGGTCGGAGGTTGGGGTCACTTCCCCTTCGCCACGGTAGGAGCAGGCTGAGGCGTTACACGCATGAGCTGCGTGGACTTTCCAAGCATCCAGAACAAACCGACAATGCTACCAAGCAACACAAGAACAACCAAGCCGGTCCAGAGGCCAGGGAGAAGCGGTTTGTGAAGGCGGCGGCGTCTTGCCATTCGGAACTGTGACACGGCTTGCCGCACTGCGCCAGCGCGGCTATGCTCGAAGATGCTCCCTTGGCTGAACAACGACCGTTTTCCTCTTTATCTGGCCCCCATGGCCGGGGTGACGGACGTGATCTTCCGCAGTCTATGCAAAGAACAGGGCGCGGACGTGATGGTGACAGAATTCGTCAGCGCGGAGGGCATCCTGCAACGCGATGACCGCACGCGGCACTATACGGAGTTCGATGACGAACAACGTCCTGTCGGCGTGCAACTCTTCGGCTCCGACGGCGTGCGCATGGGCGAGGCGGCACGAAAAATCATCGACTGGAAACAGCCGGACTTCATCGACATCAACTTCGGCTGCCCTGTAAACAAGGTGGTGGCGAAGAACGGCGGCTCGTCGCTGCTCAAAGACTGCCCGTTGCTCGCGAGCGTGGCGCGTGAGGTCGCGAAAGCGGTACCCATTCCAGTGACGGCGAAGATCCGCATCGGTTGGGATGCGAATCACATCAATGCAGTCGAAGTGGCGAAGATCCTCGAAGACTGCGGCATGCGCGCCATCGCGGTGCATGGCCGCACCCGCGCACAGGGCTACACTGGACTCGCCGACTGGGATGTGATCGGCCAGGTGGCTGATGCGGTGAAAATTCCCGTCATCGGCAATGGCGATATCGCCAGCGGCCAGGATGTAGAGGTGCGGCGGGCGCAAACGAACGTGAAAGGCATCATGATCGGTCGGGCGGCGATGGCGAATCCGTGGGTTTTCCGCGAGGCAAAGCATTACCTCTCCACCGGCAGGCACGCCGAGCCGGCCAGCGTGAAGGATCGTTTCAACTTCATGCGCCGCCACTGCCAGATGACCCTGGAGCGCAACGCGCACATGCAAGAGCTGCAGACGATGCGTGCGATGCGCAACCGCCTCATGAACTACACAAAGTCGATCCCCGGCGGCAAATGGCTGCGCCAGCGCTTCGGCACCATCGGCAGCGTGATGGAACTGGAGGACATCTTCGCGGCGTATCTCGATCATCAAGCCACGCATATTTATGAGCACGCGGCTGATGGTGAAGCGTGAGTCCGCTCACTTCGCGAAAATACCGCGCAGCCAATCATCGACGACCGGCGTGGCGGGGTAGGCTGGATCACCCATCCTGCGGTTGATCTCCGCGTGTCCTGCGAGGCCGCGTCCTTCAAATCCTTTGACCACCGCAGGAGTGTCTGCCTTGCGCAGGGCTTCACCGAGCGCCTTTGACTGTGCGGCACCGTCCACCCGCTGCACATGAAGAATGAGAAATGACGGCGCGTTCGGCGCGGCGGCATGAAATATGGGCGAGAGCGCCTTCTGCCGCACAGGATCACTACCGAAAGCAGCGATGTAAGTGTCGTGCATGAGCTCCCCACCCTCGGCGATCTGGCGTGCCACATCATAGCAAGCACCATCGAGCGGAATGACTCCACATAGAGATTTCGCACCCAATCCAGCCTTTTTAAGGTATCGCATATCCGTGCCGACGAGCGCCACGAGATGCGCACCGGCGCTGTGCCCCATCAGTGCGACGCGTCTGCCATCAAAGCCAAGCTTCTCCGCGTTCTTGATGAGATAGGCGATGGCATCAGCTATATCCTGCGCCTGATCCTCGACCTTGCAGTTGGGAACGAGCCGGTAGCCGAGCGACGCAAAGGCGTAGCCCTGAGGTAAGTAATGCGCGGCCTTCGTATTTGCGGAGAGCTCCTTGCTACCACGCTTCCAGCCCCCCCCGTGTACATAAATGACGAGGGGCGACCCGGGCGTTGCAGGCTTCCAGTAGTCGAGCTTTTGCACCGGATCACTACCATAGCTCATCTCCTGCTTCACTGTTGTCGTGGAAGACTCATCACGTTTGGAGCGCAACTCACGCAAACGCCCACCAAACTGGCCATGGGCAGGAATGGCAACCAACAGACTCAGAAGAAAAAGAAAAAGGCGGTGCATGGTGGTGGCTGGCGAAGATGCGTGGTCAAATGGAGCTCCAGGAGAATGGTTGCACAAAATCTGCTCTCCACATCCAAACGGCATCGCAGGAAATTGATTTTGCCTATCCCGGGTGATGTGTCACTGGAGAGAATCCATCCCCTTCCCTCATTCACGCTGCATGACTTTCTCCAATCCCTGGTTCCTCGCCGCCGTCGTTGGTGTGCTGGGAGTGTTTCACCTCGAATGGATCGCCACCTTCCTCAACCTGGCGCAGTTCCGTCATGCGCTACCGGAGAGATTGAAGGCGATCTTCCCTGTGGAGACAGTGCAAAAAGCAGCGGAGTATGCTGCGGCGTCAGCGCGAGTGGATTTACTGCGTAGAGCGGTGTCTCTGGCGGCGCTGATCGCCTTCTGGTGGGGCGGTGGATTCGACTGGTTGCAGCGCTGGAGCATGGCGTGGGGGTGGAGCGAGCTCAAAACCGGCGTGGCGGTGGTCGGGCTGCTGATCCTCGCGCAAAATGTGCTCTCCCTGCCTTTCGATGTGTGGGACACATTCAAGGTGGAAACGGAGTTTGGCTTCAATCGGACGACAGCGGGCACGTTCATCTCAGATCGCGTAAAGGGGCTGGTGCTGAGCGCCTTGCTCGGCGGGCCGCTGCTGGCGCTGGTGCTATGGTTCTTCCAGACGCAGAAGCTCGCGGCGCTCTATGCGTGGCTGACGGTGGCTGGTTTCAGTATCGTGATGGCCTGGGTGGCACCGAGGCTGCTGATGCCGTTGTTTTTGAAGTTCAAACCGCTGGAAAACGGCTCCCTGCGCGAGGCACTGCTCGACTTGGCTGCACGTTTAAAATTTCCCGTCGTCGATGTGTCGGTGGTAGATGGCTCCCGCCGCAGCAGCAAGGCGAACGCTTTTCTGAGCGGCTTCGGCAAGAACAAGCGCATCGCTTTGTTCGACACGCTGATCGAAAAACACTCGCAAGCCGAGCTGGAGGCGATCTTGGCGCATGAGATCGGGCATCACAAATGCCGCCATGTGCCGAAGCAGCTCGCGCTCGGCTTGCTGGAGACAGGTTTACTATTTTTTCTCCTGCACGCGGCGCTACAATCACCCGTTTTTTTCACCGCTTTCGGTGTGGCAGGTAAGCCGCTGGGACTCGGCCTAGTTTTGTTCAGCATTCTCTACTCACCCGCGAGCCTACTGCTCGGCCTAGTGAGCAGCGCGTCGAGCCGTAAGCATGAGTTTGAGGCGGATGCCTTTGCCAAAACAGCCTGTGGCGGTCAGCCCCTCATCGAAGGGCTAAAAAAACTCTCAGTGGATCATCTATCGCATCCGAACCCGCATCCGCTAACCGTCTGGCTACATTATTCACATCCGCCCGTCGGCCAGCGGCTTGCCGCTCTCGAAAACTGAAAAATTCAGTCGCAGTGGAAATTTCGCATGAATGATAAATTGGCCGTTCCTCTGGCGTAGCCTCCCGCAACACCCAAAAATCCATGAAGAGCCCCCTGCGAGCTTCTCTCCTCACCCTCGCCCTCACCTCCGTTCACTTTGCGGCTGCAGCCAATCCACCTGCCGCCCCTACTGCGCCCGCATCTGCGGCTGCCGCACCGATTGCCACAGGAGTTGACTTCATCCGCGATGTGCAGCCGATTTTCGAGAACAAATGCCTCGAATGCCACAACCCGAACAAGACCAAAGGCAAGCTCCTCATGGACACCGCCGCCGCCCTCCTTAAAGGCGGCGACACCGGGCCCGGATTCGTCGCTGGCAAGCCTGACGAGAGCGAGATCATCAAACGCGTCGTCCTACCCAAAGATCACGACGACATCATGCCGCCGAAGGGCGGGCCGCTCGCCGCGAATGAAATCGACGTGCTGAAGCGTTGGATCGCCGCAGGTGCCCAGTGGCCGCAAGGACTCACCCTGCAATATGTGACACCAGAGAAACGCAAGGCGCTGGCTGCTCTGCACAAAAAGCTGCCAGAGTTGAAACGCCTGGAAATTCTGCCAGGGCGTTACTCTCTCGAAACAAAACGCGACCAACATCGTGTGATCGTCCTCGCCACATTCAAGGACGCCACCACCCAGGACATCACCGACCTGTGTGATCTCAAGGTCAGTGACAGCAAGATCGCCAAGCTCGATGGCCTTATCCTGAAGCCCGTGGCAGACACGGGCTCCACCGACTTGATCGCCTCCATCGGCGGGCAGACTGTCAAGGCACCAATCACGGTCAAAGACGGCACCAAGGACCGCGCCATTTCCTTCCGCCTCGACTGCATGCCAGTGTTCATGCGCGGCGGCTGCAACCAAGGCGGCTGCCACGGTGCCGCACGTGGCAAGGATGGCTTCCGCACCTCCCTCTTTGGCATGGATCCAGCCGGAGACTACACCCGCATCACGCGCGAAATGCCGGGCCGCCGTGTGAACCTCGCAATCCCAGAGGAAAGCACGCTCATCGAAAAAGCCGTCGGCGCAGTGCCACATTCGGGCAATCAGTGCTTCGAACCCGACTCCATCTACAACAAGGCGCTCCTTGAATGGATCACAGCGGGAGCCCCTGATGACCCCAAAGATGTCGCCACAGTCACTGGCATCGAGGTCTTCCCCAACCAAGTCGTGATGGAAGGCAAGAATGCCACGCAGCAAATCACCGTCCGCGCCACCTACTCCGACGGCACGGACCGCGACGTGACCAACCTCGCCTTGTTCATGTCGAACAACGACCCAACCGCCACGATCAACAAGGACGGCCTCGTTACCTCCGGTGACCGCGGTGCCGCGTTCATGCTCGCCCGTTTTGACGTGTACTCCATCACCGCGCAGGTCCTCGTCATCCCCGACAAACTCCACTATGAGCGCCCGAAGCTTGTCGAGACCAATTACATCGACCAGCTTGTCGATGAGAACCTGCACAAGCTGCGCATCCTTCCCTCCGGTACTTGCTCCGACGAGGAGTTTGTGCGCCGCGCCTTCATTGACATCGCGGGAATTTATCCTGAAGCCACCGACATCCGCGTCTTCATGAACGACAAGAATCCTGATAAACGCGGCGCGCTCGTGGACAAGCTGCTGGAGCGCAAGGAGTTCACCGAGCTGTGGGTGATGAAATGGGCTGAGCTGTTGCAAATCCGCTCATCCATCAACAACAACCAGCCTCCCTTCTACAAGAACGCGCTGCTCTACTACAACTGGCTCTCAGAGCGCATCGGCAGGAACGTGCCGTTCAATGAAATCGTCGTCGAGCTCATCGCCGCCACCGGTGGCACGGTGAGCAATCCTGCGGTGAATTTCTACCAAACTGAACTCGACCAGCTCAAGCTGACCGAAAACGTGGCACAGGTCTTCATGGGCATGCGTATCCAGTGCGCCCAGTGCCACAACCATCCCTTCGACCGCTGGACGATGGACGACTACTACGGCTTCAAGGCGTTCTTCAGCCAAATCGGGCGCAAATCGACTGACGACCCCGCCGAGGTCGTTATTTACAACAGCAAGGGCGGCGAGTCGCGCCACTTCCTGACACAGGCCGTCATGAAGCCGAAGTTCCTCGGTGGCGACACCCCAGAAATGAAACCAGGCGAAGACCGCCGCAAAGTTCTGGCGGAATGGATCGCTTCCCCGCGCAATCCGTTCTTCGCCCGCAACATCGCCAACATCATCTGGGCGCACTTCACCGGCGTCGGCGTCGTCGATCCCGTCGATGACGTGCGCGTGTCCAATCCGCCCTCCAACCCAGAGCTACTTTCAGCGCTAGCGCAGCACCTGACCGACTACAAATACGACATGCGCAAGTTCGTGCGCGATATCTGCACCTCGCAAACTTATCAGCGCACCACGAAGGTGAACGAGACCAACGCGGGCGACAAAAAGAACTTCTCCCATGCCCAAGTGCGCCGTGTGCGAGCCGAGGTACTGCTGGACGCCATTTCACAGATCACGGGGACGCCGAACAAGTTCCAGGGCCTGCCGCTCGGTGCCCGGGCCGTGCAGATCGCCGATGGTGCCGTGACAAACTACTTCCTCACCACCTTCGGCCGTGCCAAACGTGAGTCCGTCTGCTCCTGCGAGGTCAAGATGGAGCCCACGCTCTCCCAAGCACTGCATCTCATGAATGGCGACGCCGTCAACGACCGCATCAAGCAGGGGCGCGTCGTCGCCAAGATGGTGCAGGAGAAGAAGAGCGACCGCGAAATTGCTGAAGATCTCTTCTTGCGCGTCTTCGGGCGCATGCCCAACAACAAAGAATGGGCCTCTACACAACAGGCGCTCGCCACTGATCCGGGCGGACGTCAGACCGTGTTTGAAGATCTCTTCTGGGCACTGCTGAACTCGAAGGAGTTCTACTTCAATCATTGATTAGGTATCATTTTTTCTGGAACCACGGCGGGCGCGAAGAGGGGACTTCCCCTAGCGCCCGTTTTGTTGAGTGGCCAATGCCTAACGGGCACCTTCACTTGATCCCCGGCATCAGCTTTGTGATCTGGCGGGCCAGAATCAGCAGCAGGAGTCCAGAGACGCCGCCGATGAGCGCCACGCGCATGAATTGTTCCGGCATTTGTGCGGTGGCATCACCAGTGACATTACCTGCCAGCAAACCGGCCAGAATATTCCCCAAGGAGCTGCCGAGAAACCAGATGCCCATCGTCTGGCCGGTCAATCGCGGCGGTGACAGCTTGGTGACCGCGCTCAATCCCACCGGACTGATGAATAGCTCTCCCAGCGTGTGCGTCACCACCACGGCCATCAACCATGTCGGCCACACCGGCCCTAGGGTGAGTGCCCGCTGTGCTGCCCATGCCGCTACGGCAAATCCTGCCGCCATCATCAGCAGCGCCCACGACACCTTCATCGTCAGCGAGGGTGAGGTGCCACGCCGCGCCAGCCAGGACCACAAACCAGCGATCACCGGTGCCAACGCGATCACACACAACGGGTTCAGCGCCTGAATCCAGCTTGCGGGCACTTCCCACGAGCCGAGTTGGCGAATGGTGAAACGCTCCGCGAACAGACTGAATGAGGATCCCACCTGCTCGAACCCCGCCCAAAACAACGCGGAAGCTGCAAAGAGCACCACAATGACCACCAACCGTCGCCGCTCATCCACAGACAATCTCGCGAAGGCAAAGGCCCAAATGAAATACAACAGCGCCACCCCACCGATGACCCATGCCGTTTGCCGGGCGAGCTTCATGGCATCCAAAGGCACTACACCGCTCAAGCCGAGCACGGTCAGCGCCACCACCACTGCCAGAGCCGCCCAGAACATCATCCATTCACGCCGCGTGTTCTGTCCATCATGCGTCACCTGCATGCCGATGTGTGCCACATGCTGACGCGTGAGCTTGAACTGCACGAGCCCTGCCAGCATACCCACTGCGGCGGCGGAGAATCCCCAACGCCATCCGACTTCCTCCCCCAGCCATCCGCAAGCAATCTGACCGAACAACGCGCCCAGATTGATGCCCATATAAAACAAGGTGAAACCCGCGTCCCGCCGCGCTCCGCCTTCGGGATAAAGCTGGCCTACTAGCACGCTCATATTCGACTTCAGCAGCCCCGAACCAAGCGCCACCAGCACAAGCCCGGCAAAAAACGCCCTTGTATCATGGATACCCAGCACCAAGTGCCCCGCTGCGATAGTCACACCTCCCCACCATACCGAATCCCTAGCTCCTAGCAGTCGGTCACCGATCCAACCGCCAGGCAGCGCAGCCAAATACACCAGTGCCGTGTAGAGGCCGTAAACCGCCGCCGCCATCTCGTCTGTCAGCCCCATGCCACCGTCCTTGACCTTGGCCACCATGTAAAGCACCAGCAGCGCTCGCATGCCATAGTAACTGAATCGCTCCCACATTTCTGTGAAGAACAGGGTGTAGATCCCGCGAGGATGGCCGGTAGCCCCAGTGGTCATGACTTGAAGCCCGCCATCCAAGACGAAAAAATAAGAAACGCGAATGAATCCTGCCTGCCTATTGACGCATAGGAGAACTCGTTCCTCACACAGTTCAAATCCCCCTTGCATCCGCCTCTCAGCCGTTTCATCTCAGCCGAACCCGCCTGTTACACCACCTTGGCAACCACCGACTCCTCCCGCACACTCGTCGCCATACCTGCCCGCTGGGGTTCCACCCGATTCCCCGGCAAGCCGCTCCACCTCATCGCCGGAAAACCACTGGTGCAGCACGTCTGGGAAAGATGCCAGGAGTGCAAACAGATCGACGATGTGATCATCGCCACAGATGACGCACGCATTGCCGAAGCGGCGGCAAGTTTCGGCGCGAAGGCCGTTTTGACCTCGCCGGATCATCCCAGCGGCACGGATCGCATCGCCGAGGCGGCCCAATCGTTCCCCGATCATCGCGTGATCATCAATGTCCAAGGCGACGAGCCGCTGATATCGCCTGCGCTCATCGACGAACTCGCCTGCACGATGCGTGACGACCCCGGCGTCAAAATGATCACCGCCGCAGCACCGATTCACGATCCGGCGCAGATCACCGATGCAAATGTGGTGAAGGTGATCTTCGACACGCATGGCGACGCGCTCTATTTCTCGCGCTCGCCGCTGCCTTTCGTGCGCAAAGCCGCCGCCTGGCCGCGCAGCTATCGCCATCTCGGCATCTACGGCTTCCAGCGCAGCTTCCTGTTCCAATTTGTCGCCTGGCCGCCGTCGCGATTGGAGCAAACCGAGTCGCTGGAGCAGCTCCGCGCCCTCGAAAACGGCTCCCGCATCCGCGTGGTGCTGACGGACGAGCTCTCCCCCGGTGTGGACACGCCGGAGCAAGCCGCGGCGATTGAGAAGCATCTGACGGGCAAGTGAAGGTCATGCACCAAGCCTGCCTTGCACACCGCTCACTGACATGACAAACTTTGCCCCATGAGCACCCTCACCGCCCCGCTGCCCACTGACCCGGCCAAACTGCGCCCCATCGTGTATGCGGATGTGGACAAGCTCGGCGCACAGAGCCTCCTCCTGCTCCACCGCGTGGCGCTCCAGCTCGAGCTGGAAGAAGTCACCGAACGGCTCAACGCAGGCTTTGACGCAGACCATGCCGCAGGCCGTCTGGAGCGCCTGCCGGAGATCATCCGTGAGGCGCGTGCAGCCCTCCATGCCCGGCAGGCATCATGATCATCGTGCTCGACACGAATGCGCTGATCCGGCTTTTCGGCCGCGCATCGCCGCTCGTTTCCATCCAGGACGCACTGCTCCGTGGCAAGCTGCATCTGGCCGTCTCCACGCCCATCCTGCTGGAGTATGAAGAAGTCACCGTCCGCTATGCAGGCGTTCAGCGATGGCAGGATGTGTGGGCGTTTTTCACTCTCATCAGCCGTCTTCACGGCAGCGTTCACCACATCGGCCCGCACTACCGCTTTCACACCATCACAGGCGATCCCGACGACGATGCCTTCGCCGACTGCGCCATCGTTTCGGGAGCAGACCACCTCATCACCTCCGACCATCACTTCGATGCTCTCCTCGGCTCCGGCTACAAGCCACTGCCCATCACCCCGGAGGAGTTCATCCGCAGGCATCTGAGCAACCCGTGACCGCACCCGCAGTTTTTTAGTCCTGCAGTCACGGATGAGCTTTCGCCAGTGTGGACACGCCGTAGCAGGCGGCGGCGATTGAGAAGCAACCGGCGGTTCGTAGCTTAGGCTGAAAAATCAACCTTCATGCTTGACCCGCATGCACAAAGGCTGGAAAATCAGCCTATGGATAACTTGAGCCGCAGAGAACGAGAGATCATGGACATCATCTTCACCCTTGGCGAGGCGACGCTCACGCAGGTGAGCGAGGCCATGGATGATCCGCCGACTCGACCGGCGCTGCGGTCGATCCTCACCATCCTGGAGGAAAAAGGGCATCTTAAACACCGCCAGGATGGACGCGAGTTTGTCTATCGCAGTGTCGTCTCCCGCGAAAAGGCCGGGCGCTCGACTTTGAGTCGCGTGCTGGGCACTTTTTTCGGCGGTTCCATCACCCAGGCGTTCGCTGCCTATTTGAGTGATCCGAAAACCAAACTCACGCACGACGAGATCGCCGAGCTGCGGCGCTTCATTGACGAAACCAAGCCACGTTGAGCTTCTCATCATCCACCCGCCATGAACTTGAACATTTTTTCATTCATCACGTCCGCGTGGCTCGCGGATGTTTCACTTCAGGCTGCTTTGTGGCTCGCGCTGGCCGGTCTGGCGTGCTTGTGGCCGGGGCTTTCAGCGGCGCGGCGACATTTCATCCAGGCCGGATCTTTGCTGCTGCTGCCGGTGATGCTGACTGCGAGCCTTTTCATGCCGGGCTGGCGTTTGACGGAAAGCGGCGCGGTCAATCCAGCACCGCCGAGACTGAGCGCTGAGGCTTCGGCAGCAGACGCGTTACGAGACCCTTTTGCCGCCACGCCGGTCCTGGCCGTTTCGATGAAGGTGGAGGAGGCGGGTGCGTCGTGGATCGTCGTGCTTTGGGGCACAGGCGTGGTAGCAGGCACGGGACTGCTCATGTACGCGGGAGTCGCGCTGCGAAGGCTGCGGCTGGAATCCCACGCGGTGGCGGAGGGACTCACGCGGCGTTGTTTCCGCGAGGAGGCGACGGGCTTCGGCCTGATGCTGCCAGACGACTGCCTGCGTGTGAGCAAGGGCTGCCGGGTGCCAATGACGTGGGGCTTTTTCACCACGAAAACTGTGCTGTTGCCGGAGGCGGCGCTGGAATGGCCGGAGGAGCGGCTGCGGCTGGTGCTGCGGCATGAGCTGGCGCATCTCGCACGTGCGGACATGTCCTTCTCCGCGCTGGCGACGCTCAGTGCCTTGCTGCTGTGGTTTCATCCCGGTGCATGGCTGATGCTGCGGGCCGCGCGGCGCTCCCGCGAGCAAGCGTGTGATGATCTGGCGCTGCGGCGTGGTGCTCAGAGCATGGCAGATTTTGCGCGTGAGCTGTTGGCGGCGGTCGCGTGCCTCGGCGAGTTGCCACGACGTCCGCTGCTGCCACTGGCGCTGGCAATGTCCGTCTCTGCCAGCGTGCGCGGACTGCGCTCCCGGCTGGAGAACATCCTGCGCGGCCCCGTGCGTCGCAGTGGGTTCCCCATGCCTCAAAAAATCGTGCTGTTGCTGCCTGCCATCGCGATCATGGCTGTGCTCGCGGGTTTGACCGCGTGTCGTGAAAAAGTCTCGCCCGGTGTGGCGGAGAAGCGGTCGCTAATTCTCGTGCGCAGTCGCGTGTTGAGCATTCCGATGGGCTCTCCGGTGCTGGCAAAGGCCGGCCTGCTGCCTGACTCAACCTCGCTGCAAAGTCTCGGCACCATCAGCAACGAGGCCATGAACAATCTGCTCAGCAGCCTCGCGCAGGAAAAAGGTGTCGAGCTGATGAGCGCCCCGAGCGTGACGACACTCAGCGGTCAGAAGGCCACCGCGGAGGTGGTGCGCGAATTCATCTACCCCACCGAGTTCGCCCCACCGCAGCTCACCGCCGACAAACAAGTGGTGCCCACCACGCCCACGGCCTTCGAGATGCGGCCTGTGGGCCTGCGCATCGAACTGCTGCCGCAACTTCTCCCGGGTGACGAGGTGAATCTCACGGTCACGCCGGAGGTGACAAGTTTTCAGGGCTTTGTGGAATACAGAACGCCCATCGAGCATGTGGACTCCACCACCGGAGAGAAGACTTCACAGCCAAACTCCGTGAAGCAGCCGGTGTTTCACTCCGTCAAAACGACCGCCTCCTTCGTCCTGAAACGCGGTGAAGCCGTGGTGCTCGGCGGCCTGGGCGCTCCGGACGCGCCGATCAATCCCACCAAGCCAGATTTAGCCCTCTTTGAGGACTTGCGGCCCGCCAAATCGGAACGCCTGATCTTTTTCATCCTGGAGGCCGAAAAAATCACCGGCCCGCCTGCGACCCGACTGCCGCCCAAAGCACACCAAGAGTCCGCACCAGTCGCAAAAGCCCACATGATCACGGTGACGATTTTCGGCTTCGTGTCCCGCCAGGGAAAATACGATCTCGCCGCTGGTTCGACGCTCGGCGAACTGCTAAAGAGCGCGAACGGACTATCCAACCGTGCGAACACGCAAACCGGTGAGATCGAGCGCCAGGGACTCAAACAACCGCTCGACCTGCAAAACACCTCCCAGCCGCTTCGAGACGGCGATGTTGTGATCGTGCAGGGAAAAAAGGGCTGACAGATTTACTCACAGAGGCTGCCGACACACCACCTCTGGCCATGCTGGGGGCGGGCATTTTTTTTCCTCGGGCTTGACCAAACGCCAACCCGGAACAAGGGAACTGGCATGAAATACATTTTCGTCACCGGCGGCGTTGTCAGCTCACTCGGCAAAGGGCTTGCCGCGTCCTCCCTCGGCACCTTGCTCGAACTGCGCGGCCTGCGGGTCATCATGCAGAAGTTCGACCCGTATCTGAACATCGACCCCGGCACGATGAACCCCTACGAGCACGGCGAGGTGTATGTGCTCGATGACGGCGCGGAGACGGACCTCGACCTCGGCCACTACGAGCGCTTCACGCACACGAACCTCTCCAAGCTCAACAACCTCACCTCCGGCCAGGTTTACCAGAGCGTGCTCGACAAGGAACGCGCCGGCAAATACAAGGGCCGCACCGTGCAGGTCATCCCGCACGTCACGAACGAGATCAAGGCGCGCATCCACGAGGTCGCCGAGAAGATGGGCGGCGATGTCATCATCACCGAGATCGGCGGCACGGTCGGCGACATCGAAGGGTTACCGTTCCTGGAGGCCATCCGTCAGTTCGCGCAGGAGGCGGGGACCGGGAACGTCGTCTTCGTCCACGCCACGCTCGTGCCTTACATCAAGGCCGCGCAGGAACTGAAAACGAAACCCACACAGCAGAGCATCGCGAAGCTGCGGGAGATCGGCATCGCCCCGCACATCATCCTCTGCCGCACGGAGCATCCGTTGGATCTCGATGTGCGTGAGAAAATCTCCCTCTTCGGCAACGTGCCCATCGAGTCCGTCGTCGAAGTGCGCGACGTGAAGAACACCATCTACGAGGTGCCGCTGAAGCTGCATGAGGAGCGTCTCGACGACAACGTGTGCCGTCTGCTCGGCCTCACCACGCCGCAGCCAGACCTCTCCCGCTGGCGTGGCTTTGTGCAGCGAGTCGTCCATCCCTCCCACCACGTCCGCATCGGAGTCGTCGGCAAATACATCGAGCTGCAGGACGCCTACAAAAGCATCTACGAGGCGCTCACGCACGCCGGTGCTGCGAACGACTGCAAGGTGGACATCGTCCGCGTCGATGCCGAGAGCATCGAAAAGGCCGGCCCCGAGCTCTACCTCGCCGGATTGCAGGGCATCCTCATCCCTGGCGGCTTCGGCGACCGTGGCACGGAGGGAAAAATCACCTCCGCGCGTTATGCGCGTGAGAAAGGCGTGCCGTATTTCGGCATCTGCCTCGGCATGCAAATCGCAGTCATCGAGTTCGCACGCAACGTCTGCGGTTTGAAAAACGCGACGAGCACGGAGTTCGACAAGGCGGCAGAGCATCCCGTCATCAGCCTCATGGAGGAGCAGAAGAAGGTGCGGCAGCTTGGCGGCACCATGCGCCTCGGCACCTGGGTGACCGATCTCGTGCCTGGCAGCAAAGCCTTCGAGCTCTACCACAGCGCCACCATCACCGAGCGCCACCGGCACCGCTACGAGTTCAACTCCGACTACAAGGAGCAGATGGAAGAGAAAGGCATGCTCATTTCCGGCACCTCGCCGAAGGGCGACCTCGCCGAGATCATCGAGCTGCCAGCGCATCCGTACTTTGTCGCCTGCCAGTTCCATCCCGAGTTCCTCTCGAAGCCGAATCATCCGCATCCGCTCTTCCACGGCTTCGTGAAAGCGGCCATGCAGCAGCATGGCGTACAGGAACCAGCCTGCTGAGCAAAACGGTATCCGAGAAGCGGATTGACCGCCCGGCATGACCTCCAGTAATCTACCCGGCATCACAAGGAACCTCGATCATGCGCACCTCCAACCCGGCCCTCAACGACACAGTCTTTGTCAACTCACGCACCGGCAATCCAGCGGATGGCGTGATGACTCTCAACGGCACCGTGTTCAAAACCGCCGTGCTCACGTTGCTGCTCGTCACTGCGGCCAGTTGGAGCTGGAAACTCGTCTCCGGGGAGAATTCCCCCGCATGGATCGGATCGGCGATGAAGTTCGGCTGGATTCTGCCCTTCGGCATCGCGATGGTCATCGGCTTCGTGCCGAAAACAGCCCCGGCGCTCGCGCCGGTCTATGCGCTGACGAAGGGCATTCTCATCGGCATCGTCTCGGCGATCTTCGAGTCACTGTTCCACGGCATCGTGCTCAACGCCGTCATGCTGACCTGCGGCATTCTCTTCGCCCTGCTGGCCGCTTATTCCACGGGGGTGATCAAACCCAGCGAGAATTTCAAGCTCGGCCTCTTCGCCGCCACGGGCGGGATCGCGTTGTTCTACATCGCAAGTTGGGCACTGGGCATGTTCGGCATCCAGATTCCCGGCCTGTTCGGCAACGGCTGGGTTGGCATCGCCTTCTCCGGCTTCGTCGTTGTCATCGCCGCGCTGAATCTCGTGCTCGATTTTGATTTCATCGAAAACGGCTGCGCTGCCGGTGCGCCAAAGCACATGGAATGGTATGCCGCCTTCGGCCTGCTAGTCACGCTGGTGTGGCTCTATCTCGAAATCCTCCGCCTGCTGGCCAAGCTGCGCAGCCGTGATTGAACATCCTTTCCCCTCAACCCTCAAACCTCGCTCCACACCATGAAATCCACCCTCTTTCTGAGCCTCCTCCTCGCCACCACCTCAGTGCGTGCCAACCCGGAAATCGCTACGGTTATCGACCAGGAATACGGTGCCGCCACTTCGGAAGGCGTCCTGCTGCTTCAGTCCCCAGCTTCCTCAGGCGATCCCGATCAATGGACTGTGTATGCGCGCGATCCCTTCCGCCAAGGCGAGCTAGTGCGCACTGTGCTGACCGTAGAGAAGAACAGTTGGGCACCAAAACCAGCCGGTGCAGGCAAGTTGCTAAACCGCGTGCCGCCGCAAACGATCTCCTTCAATCGCATCAAGTATCGCTCCTCCGACGCACGCAAGATCGCCCAGCAAAACGCGGCGCTCGCTAGGGCGAATTTTGTCACCGCGTCCTACCAGCTCGCTGCAAATGCCACCACCGGTGCGCCGGAGTGGGGTCTCGCGCTCAACGACATGAATGGCTCGGAGGTCGGCTTCATTGTCGTTTCTGCTGAAACTGGAGCGGTAATCCACCAACAGTGGAGCAACGGTCTTTCCAGTAACACACCCGGCTCTCCCGCGACTGCCTCCGAACCCGGAACTCCGGGAGAAAAAGCCGCCGACAATGTGCGGAAATCAGCCCGCCGTGCTTGGGAATGGACTGGCGACACCGGCCTCGAAGTCGGGCGTTTCTTCAAGCGCCTGTTCAAGAGCGGCAATTGAATCCACCTGCGTCAGACGCGGCGGAAAAAAGAACTACTCTTTGCGAATCGCCTCGGTCAGTCTGCCACGCACGACGACCGAGGCGGCAGTCACGCAGACAACAATGCCGAAGGCGAGCACGGCGGCGATCAGCCCGCCAAGAAATGACACAGACAGCCCCCCACCGCTGCTCATGAGTTGTGGGATGACCGCCAGCGCGGCTGTCGCCGAACCCAGCGCGACACCCAGCACGAGCAGCACGCCGTGCTCCCCCAAGATCATGCCGCGCAGTGCTCCCGTGCGAAAACCGAGTGCCTGCATGAGTCCCAGCTCGCCGCGCCGCTCGAACACATGTCGCGCGATCAACACGCCGATGCCAGCAGTGCCTAGCAGCACGCCCAGGCCGCCGAGAATGGTGAAAATGCCGATGTAGGTGTTCTGCACGCTCTGAAAGAGTTCGAGCCGTTGTTTCGCAGATTCGAGCGCCAACCCACGTTGCTCAAGTTGCCGCGTGAGATGCGCAGCGATTGCATCACGCGCCTCCGCCTTGGCATCAACGAGGAAAAAGCGATAACCCGCCGTGTCAGGATACTTGGCTAGGAACGAGCGCTCGCTAATGATCATCTTGCCCTGAAGCACCGAACCAGCCAGCAGGCCGACGATTTTGACATGGAAAAGGTTTCCGCCAGCATCCTGGTATTCCAACGTATCACCGACGCCTTTGCCGAGGCCCCACATCGCCGTCGCTTGGTCAGCCACCGCCGTCACGGTGGAAGCATCGTTGAGCATGTCCCAGGAACCAGATGAGAAAGCAAACGCGCCTTTTAGTTTTGCAGGATTGACACCGACCAGCAGCGGATTCTGCGCACGGTTGAGGTTTAGGCAGCTCGCATCATCACCTTCCCTCACACGGAAAGGCACCACCCGCGCCTGCGGCATGATCTTCTCATCCAATCCAAACGCCTCCCAGCCCGCCTTCGTGTTCAAGTCCTCGTAAACTGGCAGCGACGACTCGCCGACTAGCGCAAAGCCTCCCGTTCCAGAACGACGTTGCGTCACATCACCGACGCTCATGCGGAAGGCGTTCACCGCGATGACGAGGAAGATGCCGCCCGCCATCATGCCAATGACCGCTAGGCTGCGCGCTGGGCGGCGTGAGATGTTACGCGAGCCAATCTGCCAGAGTGAGCGTGCGAGGGCCACGCTGTCACGACGCATCCAAGCTCGCAACCACAGCAGCCCGGAGATCATGAGCAGCATGCCCGAGCCGAAGAACATGCCGGCCACCGCCTCCGCTTCCTTCATGAAGAAACCGCCAACCAGCGTCACCACACCAGCACCTGCCAGCACGATAGCCATTCGCGATTTCCTCAACGCAGTCACCGGGCGCGAATCACCAGCCCAAGTACCCGCCAGCAGATCACGCGGCGCGATTTGGAAAAGCCTGCGGCTGGCTAGCCAGAGCGTGAGCAGCACCACGGCTAATGTTATGAAGGTCGCGTTGAACAACGTGGAGAAACGTGCATGAAAAAAGAGCGGCAGCCCCTGCGTGGCACCATGCCAGACATGTGCGAGACCGTGCAGTGCCGCCCCCGTGTATGCCACACCTCCGAGCACACCGAGCACGATGCCCGCGAGCGCGATCACCCCCGCCTCCATCAACCACGCACGCCGCACCATCCCACGCGTCCAACCCACAGCCATGAGTAGGCCGATCTGCGATGCACGCCGTTCCAAGGTGAACAAGAACAGCAAGGCCGCAAACACCAAGGCTGCGGCAATGAGGAACATGCTCAAGCCCGTGAACAGACCGCCAAAATCCACGCTGCCCTTCGCCGCCGCCCCGGCCTCGCTTTTGAAATCACGCGGCACGAGGCCGATGTCAGACAAATTCAGTCGCAGCGCCAGCACGTTGGCCTTTGCCTCCGCCGTCTGCCCTTCATCTGGCATGCGGACGGCTGTGAGCCTGCCGAAGCGGTTCGCCCACAGCCTCTGGCCTGCGGCGAGCGAGATGAACCCCTTCGGCGTCCCCTTGTACTCATCCCAATACTCCTCGTCCTTGTCACGGACGGCCTTCATGTCCATCGGGATGCCGGGTTCCCAGTCTCGGCAGTTATCCACGTCGGAGACACCAGGAAAGTCAGGCGTCCATGCCTTACTAACCTGCGGATTGTCCATCGGCAGGATGGCTGCGACTTTGAACTTCGCCTCCTGCTGCTGTAAATCACGTCCAAGGCCGACAACGAAGTATTTCACGGCTAACTCATCGCCGACAACGAGATGCTGGTCGTCGGCCAGCCATTGCGTGATGGTGATCTCATCATTCCTACCACCACCAACTGCGGTAATCATCGAATATGGCGTCGCACCCTTTGCCGAGGTGATCCCGTTGACGAGGTAAGTAAGCACTCCGCGCGCGCCCCTAAATTCAAGGAGCTTGCCCGCTAAGCTTTCGTCCAAAAAAACGCGGCTGGTGCTGATCTCCCATTCCTTCCTCCCGCCAGCGACACGTTTGAGCGCGAGCGAGAAATCCTCCAAAGTCCTCGACTCCTCAAACTGAGCCCGCAGCGCGTTGAACTGCGGATGCAGCAACGCGTTCACACGCCCATCCATTTCCAACTGGCTCTGCAGGTCGGCAAGATGCACGAACACGGTATCCGGGGGGATCTGCGATGCGGTGAGTTGGAAGGTGCCGAAGTCCTCTGCGTTGATCACCCCCGCAACGGTGCGGCGCAGGGAGACATCCTGGTTGGTGCTCCCGGAAAGCGGTGCGTCACGCGAGATGGCACCTGGGCGCTCGAGACGGACGAGGATGGTGTCACCGGTCTTCACACCGAGTTTTCTTGCGAGCGACTCATTGATGGCGACGGAGGATTTGTCGAAGGCAAAGACCTTGCCGCTCGCGCCCAGCTTCCAGAATGCCTCGTCCACGCCCAGCACCTGCGCACTGTTCACACGCACCTTCCCGCCCGCCGCGCTGGCGGAACCTGTGGCGATAATGAGCGGTGCCGCATGCACCTTGCGGGCGAGCTTCTCCGTAAACCAGCGATCTCCGCCTAGCACTCCTCCCTCCACCTTGCCAAGTCGCAGCTCTGCGACCCGGCGCAGGCTCGCACGGACGGAATCGCCGACGAGCATGGAGCCAGTGAGAATCGTGCCAGCGAGGAAAACACCGACCAGCAGGCCAAAATGATCACGCCAGTAGTGGCGTGCCGACCGCAGGACATAATCCCCCAATCTCATGACAACACACCTTCGTGAATAGTCAGCACGCGCCCCATGCGCTCCGCCTGCGCCCGATGATGCGTGACCATCACGAGCGTGACGCCGCTGCTCTTCTGCAGTTTTAGCAGCAGGTCGGTCAGTGCGTCTGCGTTCGCCTCATCGAGCGCCCCGGTGGGCTCGTCAGCAAGGATGAGCTGAGGCTGGTTGATCAACGCACGCACAAAGGCCACGCGCTGGCGCTCACCGCCGGAGAGCTGCGCGGGTTTCCAGTCCAAGCGGTCCTTGAGCCCGACTTCCTCAATGAGCGATTCGGCGCGTTGCCGTGCGTCCGCTGGGCGGACTTTGAGCGCGAGCGTCGGCAGCAGCACATTTTCCAGCACGGAGCACTGCGGCATCAGATGATGAAGCTGAAAGATAAAGCCGATCTTCTGGCTGCGGATCACAGCGAGCTGTTTCGGGCGGCCCTTGCTCAGATCCTCGCCGTCTAAAAGATACGATCCCTCATCCGGGGAGTCGAGCGTGCCAATAATGTTTAGCAGCGTGCTCTTGCCACAGCCGGAGGGGCCGACGATCGCGACTGCCTCGCCCGCCTTGACGTCGAGCGTGGCACCACGCAGTACCGGCACGCGTGCGCCGCTGCCTGGATCAATGTAAGACTTGGTGACGCTAGTGAGCTGGATGAGAGGCATGACGTTGTTCAAGCGGCTTCGACGAGACGCCAGCGCCTCGCTTTGAATTCATGACGCGGGAGAGTCTCCGACTCGGCCAAACGGACGGGAATGCGCAGGGAGAAAGTGTCTCGTAACCTAGCTTCGATCTTCTTGAGCGTCGTTTTGGCGACATTGCCATCCATCTCGACCACCAACTCGATCTCATCCATCGCATCGACCTTGCGCTGCTCCACCATGAACTCGGTGACTTCAGGAAACTGCCGCACCACCGCCTCGACAGCACTAGGGTAAATGTTCACACCACGCACCACGACCATATCGTCCACGCGGCTCAAGATGCCACCATCGAGCATGAGTCTGCCGCGGTGGAGACGCTTCCTCACCCAGTCTCCAGTGCGGTAACGCAGTAGCGGGCACGCGGTGCGGTCGAGCGTCGTCAAAATCAGCTCGCCACACTCACCGTCAGCCACCTCCTCACCGGTCTGCGGGTTCACCACCTCGGCGAGGTACGACTCCTCCATCACCACCAGGCAGCGCGGCATCTCCTCCGTCTCATAGCTCACAGGCCCGACCTCCGTCATGCCGTGATGATCGTAAACGCGCGCATCCCAGAGTTTCTCCAGCCGCTGGCGCACCTCAGGCACGCTGCCACCAGTCTCGCCGGCCACGATGATTTTGTTGATGCGCAGTCCCATGCGCTCCACGCCTGAGGGTTCGCCGATCAGCTCCCCAAGACGCAGCGCGTAAGTGGGCGTGCAGCACAAAACCGTAGCCCCATAGCGAGCCATGGTCTCAAGTCGTGCCTGGCTCGATAGCCCGCCCGTGGGAATCACGAGGAAATCCTTCGCCGCTGCCTCATAGGCCGTCCAGAAGCCGAGAAACGGCCCGAATGAGAAGGCGAAGAAGATGCGGTCGCGTCCTTTGACCAGTCCTGCTGCATCAAACACGCGTTGCCAGCATTTGAGCATGGCGTCCCAGCTCTCCGGCGTGTCCACCCAAGCCATCGGCTGGCCCGTGCTCGTCCCACTGGTCTGGCAGAAGCGCGTGTATTGATTGATCGCCCGCGTCAGATTCGTGCCGAAGGGCGGATGCTCGGCGCGGTCGGCCTGAATGTCCGCCTTGGTCGTGAACGGCACCTGGGCGATGAAATCCTCCACACGGTTCATACGGCTCACCTTCAACTCCCACTCGCGGATCTTCTTCCCGTAGAAACTGTCCGTAGTGGCGAGATTGAGCACGATAGAACGCAGCTTGCGCCACTGGTTGGAACGCAAGCGCACGCGGTCGATCAATGGAGGACCGTCAGCCATGCTCCAGACATGGCGAGGCTCGCGGCTGGGTCAAGCAACGCGCTCACAGCTTCTCAGCAGGCGACAGGCCCTGCCCCGGCGAGGATTCAGCGTTCGATGCGCCGGACTTCGATGCGCTGCATCAAAAAATGTTCGCAGCCGGGAGCCACCTCAACAACGTCCTCGCCTGCATTGGCTGCCTCGACGCACAAAAACTCGGGATAGGCGTCGTCCGGGAGATCCGCCAGGCGCAGGGACTTCTCTACCCATGGATTCCACACGACTGTCGTCAAGCTGCCGGCCTTCTCGATCACGAGCTCACGCCCCCACTTCGGATCATGCACGATGATCGTGGCGTCGGAGATGTAGAGGCGATCCACCTCCTGATCGATGACCACCGGGCCGTGCTGCGGGCATTTGTCCTTGGAAAGGCGGCCCTCCACATACTGCGTGCCATGCAGGCCGTGAACGCTGATATGTCGAACGTCCTCGACATTGAGGTAAGTGTGCAGCGCACCGGTCATACGCCATGAAGTGCCGCCAGTGTTCGCCGTTTGCAGCGTGACCTCGAGATGCGCACCCATGCGCACATGCAGGCGTGCGTTGAAGGAATGCGGCCAGAATACCTTGGAAGCAGCGGAATCAGCGATCTTGAGCACGATCTCCACCTCCTGCCCGCTCTCACGCGCCGCATCAACATCCCACAACATCTGCCGAGCGAAACCATGCGCTGGCTTGTCGTTCTCAGTCGGATGCGGGCCAAACCACGGCCAGCAGACGGGAATACCGCCACGGATCGGCTTTCCCGTCTCGAAGACCGCCGCCTGGCTCATGAAAAGCACCGGATCGTGACCTTCGGGAATCCACTCCATCACATGCGCACCGTTCAGCGCGATGCGTCCGCTCGCGGCGGCGTGCTGGATCACAAGGACGGGATAGCCTACGGGTTCTTCGACAAGCGTGACGGAGGGGGGAAGATTCATGCACGGATTCATATCCTGAACCCTGCTGGCAGCAACTCCGCCATCGCCATCGACACCGGATTTCCATCACGCAGGAACCATACGACAGTCTCCGGCAGCGCAAATTCCGCAATCACCTGCCGACACGCTCCGCAAGGCGGAAACTCATGACCAAGCGCGATCACCGCCAGCGTGGAGATCTTCATCCTCGGCCCCTCTTCGGCCACCGCATGAAAAATCGCGTTGCGCTCAGCGCAGATCGTCAGCCCGTAGCTCGCATTCTCCACGTTGCAGCCGGTGAAATAACGACCACTCTCCGTTAGCAGCGCACAGCCGACCTGAAATCTCGAATAGGGCGCATGCGCCTTCACAGCGGCGGCTCTAGCGCGGTCGAAAAGATCATGAGTAGCCATCATGGCTTGGCGACAGGTTTCGACTTTTCCCGCAACAGCCCTGCGCGTTCCAGCATCACCCTGGCCTTGTCCGCGTTCAAGCCACCTACGGGCAGCTCAAAACCTAGTGTATCGCCGTTCGGCGTGAAACCGTGACCGTCGGCATCGACGTAAATGGGGTTGTTGTAGGCGCAGGGGTGTATTTTCGCGTAGCTGCTGGTGCCGTAGCAGGTCTTCTCGTCGCCGTCCTCATCGATGGCCACAACGATGAGATGTGCGTCATGCTGGAGCGGGATGTGAATCTTTTCCTCAAACTTCACGACGCCGTCCTTAAACATCTGCGGATGCGTGGCGCGAGTGAAATTCAGCTTCGGATCGGGACGCGAGTTCACCAGCACCTGCACGCGATCGATGTCCATCCAGTCGGTGCATTGCACGCGCACATTGAGATCGATGTCGCCGATGGCTCGGTCATCATCGCCGGCGATTTTTCCGTTTTGCGTCCTCACTTCGAGAAAAGGACCGGTGCTCAGCACGATGTGGCCTGCCTTGGCATGCGGCGCGAGTTCCGCCCAGTCGATCTTCGACGGCTCATCCGTGCTGGAGGGCAGGTAACAGCGCCAGCAACCGACGCCGTTGCCGTAAACCGAATGCGAATCCGCCACACCGACGGCGGTGACGCGCAGCCCTTGATTGAGGAGCTGACGCCAAATGAATTCACGGACTTGAGATGCTTTCATCGCCAGCGAGCCGGGTGGACGACTCAGTTTGAAGGGTGCGCCGGCCAAGATGTCAGTCCCGGCACCGTTTTGCGACTCACTGCCGTCAACCATGTCACCTACACCGACAAAGCCACCATCAGCGATGCCGTCCTTATCGCGGTCGATGAACATGTTGGAGAGGTCGGGGTGATTGAGCTGGATCCAGCGATCCGCGCGCTCCGCCTGCCAGCGGCGTAGCGTGAGGACGGTGATGCGCGGGTCATCATTCCAGTCTGGTGCGCCGCCATTCTGCTTCAGCGGCTCAGGCTCGAAGGGGAACGCGTTCACATGCTGGCGACTGCCGGTGAGTTCGACGCCTTTAACCGTTTTGATGAACGGATCAAGACCGAGCGCCTTGATCGTCGGCTCCCAGTCACAGAAGCGGTTGTGCTCCGTAGTCGGCGTGAATTCGAGGTGCTCGACGGCGATGTTGATGATGCGCCCGTCCGTGTCGCACACATTGTCGCCACTGGGCGTGCTGTGGTTGTGGAAGTCGGCACTGATCCAGCCTTTCGTGTCCACGAGACGTTTGAGAGCGCCTTTGAACTCCAGCATCTTTCCGGCCTCAACAGTCACTTCTTTGTCGATGTGGCTGTATTCTGGGCCACGCACGACCACGACACGATATTTGCCCGGTGGGAGCTGCTGGGTGAAATGACCGTTTTCACTGTGATACTGATCCACGCAACCATGTGCGCGCCATTTTGGGCCGAGATTGAGTTCCGGCGCGTTTGCATCGAGCGGCTCAAAGTGCGCCTTGCAGGGAATCGGTTTGCCGGATTCATCAGTGATGGCGAAACGGATGCCGGAGGCCGCATCCATGATCAATTCACGCTCTCCTGCCACCTGGCGTTTCCAACGCACCTCCGGACGGCCCAGGTCACTGGCCACGATCTCGATTTCGCCGGGAGGCAGCTTGAAGCTAAAGCGCCCGTCACTGCCCGGATAGCCGGGGACAAGGCTTTTGCCAATGGGAATCCCAAGTGTGGCGGTGACCACGGGCGCACCCGAGCCACCGGCATCTGCAACGGCCCCACTCAGCACGACAACCTTTTCACCCTTCACTTCGAGCACCTCCCCCACGGCCTGAGCAGGAGATGTGCCGACGGCAAGAAACCGTGAGATGGCGACCTCCTGCTTGGGTTTCAACTCGATAGTCTCCGCCAATTTGTCGATACCACTGACGCTGAGCGTGGCAAAGGCGTAGCCGCATTTGTGCGCCGGATTGTTCGCATCAGCCCAGCGAACGGTGCCCTCCGCCGTCCCAGTGCTGTCGAATTTGGTGAAGTCATCTCTGGTGCTGATTTTTTGCGACTGGTTTGTCTCGTTGCGCAACACGGTGGTGATGAAAATGCCCTGCACACCGTCTTTGACACGGTATTCGTGGCGCTTGAACACGCCGCTATTCTTCGCGGCGGTGGTGATGGACTCCACTGCGGCGCTCCCCTCCTCTTTGACGTGAGCGATCTTCACATAGCTGACACGACCATGTCCGCAGGGGCTGTAAATGACGAGTTGGTCATTGTCAGCACCGCGTAGCGTCAGATCATAGAGCGCTCCGGGGGTGACGCCATCCTCGCCGTAAAACGTGCTCATGTTCGCGCGGCGGTTCGGCGAGTTTTGCGAGATCAGTGCCTCCACTTTGTCGCTACGCAGCACGAAATCGCCCAGGATACCGTCCGCCTCTTTCCCCTTCGGGAGCTCATTCTCGCGTCCGAGCGCCGCCTCAAAAACCTCGGCGGCATGCGAGGATGTCACGATCAGAAGCGAGGAGAAGATGATCCATTTCATGGCTTGATGTGTGGAGATTCATCAAACGCAGCCATCAGAGTCATCTTGTCCGATGATACATCATTGTTAATCTCACCGCGTGTCCGCCGCCTCCAAACGTCTCGAATGGCTCGACCTCTTCCGTGGTCTGGCCGTGCTGGGCATGGTCTGGACCCATTCGGCACACACATTCCTCGACATACGGCTTCAATCGACGGCCTGGTTTCACGAATGGGATTACTACCATGGCTTGATCGCGCCAGCGTTCTTCTGGATCGCGGGGTTTGTGCGTGCGCATGTGATAGCGGGATCGCGTAAGGCGGCGTGGCCCGCGCTCAAGCGCCTGCTGATGGTGCTGCTCATCGGCTATCTGATGTATGTGCCATGGCAGGCGCTTTTCGACGCGAAAGCATGGCGCGTCGCATCCACGGTGAATGTGCTGCACTGCCTCGCTATCAGCGGCATGTTGATGTTGTTCGCGGAACGTTTTGGCCGCTGGCGCAATGCGGTGGCAACGGTGTTGCTGGTATTTTTCGTCGGACTGCAAACAACTGCCGAGAGCTGGCACACAGGTGTTTTGCTCATCGACCAGTATCTCAACCGCAACCAAGGCTCATGGTTCGCGCTGTTCCCATGGGTCGGCTTCGGCCTAGCAGGTTTTTTGACCCGGAGCATCTGGAATGCGACTATTTGCCGCGAGGCGGCGCTGGTTTTCGCGATTGGCGGAATTTTTACATTCGCCCAACCACATTCGCCATGGCCTGGAGGTGCGCCGGAGTTCTTCCTGGAGCGACTCGGCTGGGTGATGATGGCCGCCGTGTTGTCAGCCTGTGTTGCGGAGCGGCTCAGCGCTGTCACCGACTGGCTGCGGCTAGCGGGCCGTGAGTCCCTGGTGCTGTATGTCGCGCACTTGGTACTGATCCATGCCGCGCCGCTGCCAAGACAACCGCTGCAGCAACTCATCGGTACGACGCAAGCTCTCTGGAGCGTGGCTTTGATCGCTGTAATCCTGTTCTCAGTCTCTCTCAGCTTAGGCTTATGGAACGAAAGGAGAAAGTCCGCCGTGCGCAGACCATCGCCTTGACGGTACCGAAGGGGGGCGTCGCCGGAATGATGTGGCATGGCGGACGTAGGGCGGATGTGTCGGCGCGCATGACCACGCTACAAGGAAGAACATCCTTCGCCGAACTATCCGCCTAGTTTGTGGAGCGGAGACGCGGCAGGCGAGTGCCACCCAGAGACGGATAGTTGGGCGTCGTTGCTCCTGAGAACCACTACGCAGTTTACGCCCAACACATCCGTCCCACATCATTCCGGCGACGCACCCGGGCCGAAGAGCTTCGATAAACGCCAACTCACCCATGAGCACCAACAACTTCTTCTCTGGCTCCGCGCCTACTGGCGGACGATTTTCAGCACGCGGTTGTTGTAGCTGTCTGTGATGAACAGTTCGCCGGTCTGCGGATGAACGGTGACCCCGTGCGGGCGTGAGAGCTGGCAGTGCTTCGGATCGCCGCCCACGCCCTCAGCGCCTTGTTTTCCCGTGCCTGCGACACGCTCGATCTTTCCTGTGGTGGGGACGTAACGCCGCACGAGATGCGCCTCTGCGTCGGCGATGATGATGCTATCGTCCTTGTCCACGCAGAGATGTTTTGGACCGTTCATGGTGGCTGCGAGTGCAGGCCCTCCGTCCCCTTCCCCGCCTTTTTTCCCGCTCGCGTTCACCACGGTGCGGATGTGCCCGCTTTTATCCACCACACGCAGCGCGTTGCCGCCGCGCTCGAGAACATAGACATTCCCCTGACGGTCCGAGGCCACGGCGCGGGGATCGACGAGCGACGCGTCGATGGCAACCGCGCCATCTTCCGGTCTGCCCTTTTTCCCATTGCCGGCGACGACGCGGCTTTTGCGCGTGGCGAGATCGAGCTCGATGACCTGGAGCAGATTCGCGATGTGGAGCTTCGCACCGTCGAAGCTCAGACTGATACAGTAGGGGCCGTTGCCGCGCTCTTTCCCATCAGGCGCTTGCCAGCCTTTGAAAGTGCTCACGATGCGAGCCTTCGGATCGACCTCACGCAGGCGTCCATTCCATGTATCGGCGATGAGCACCTTGTCGTCAGGCAAGATGACAAGATTGTGCGGGCCGTTGAACTGCGCACGGTTCGCCTGGCCACCGTCGCCGCCGTAACCTGGTTTAAGCAGTCCTGCGACGTGGTGGATCATACCTCCACCATCGACTTCGAGCAGTCGGTTGCCGGACACCATCTCGATGATCCACAAGTGGCCGCCGGTATCGAATGCCGTGCCAAACGGTTCCTTCAAAACAGCCTCGGTCGCGGGAATCTCCATCGCGTCCTTATCACCGCCTGCCACGAGCACGATTTGGTCGGCGTGGGCGAGTAGCGGCAGGAAAATCGTGGAATAGAGCAGACGGACGTTCATGGCAGTGGGATTTGGGTTTGGATTATTTCCTCCTCAGCAGACGCACTCGGTGCGATTCGCTATCGCCGATGAATACCGTGCCGTCGGTGTCACAGAAGATACCATGCGGGCGGGCCATCTTGCATTGCAACGGGTCGCCATCGGGGCCGTCGCCCTTTACGTTCATGCCGGCGACGAGCTCCAGCCTACCAGTCTGCATATCAATCATGCGGATGGAATGGCTCTCACAATCCGCCAACCACACATTGCCCTCCGCATCGACCGAGATTCCCTTCGGACCGCTGAGCGTGGCCTCCTTCGCGGGGCCGCCGTTGCCGGTGAAGCCCTTAGCCCCAGTTCCGGCGATGTGGTGGATTTTCCCGGCCTTGATGTCGAATTGGAAGACCTGATTCCCCTCCCGCGTGGCCAGCCAGAGATTGCCCTGCTTATCGAAGTCCATCGAGCGCGGTCCTTTGAGTGGCGTTCCTGCAATCGGAGCACCATCCGGCGTCGCGCCAGGTTTTCCAGTGCCCGCGAAAGTGCTGATCTTGCCGTCCCTCATGTCGATCCTACGGATGACGTTGTTGCCGATGTCGCAGACAAACAAATCGCCGCCAGGACCGAACTGGATGCTGTGTGGCTGCTTGAGCAGCGCGTTCTTCGCTGGACCACCGTCGCCACTGTAGCCGGGGCTGCCATTACCGGCGATGGTTGTGATGGTCTTGGTTTTCATGTCGATCTTACGCACCGCGTGATTGCTCATGTCCACGATGTAAAGGTCGCCCTTAGCGTCGAAACGCAGCTCATGTGGCAGATTGAAGGTCGCCTGCGCCGCCGGGCCGCCATCGCCGCTGTAGCCTTTCCGCCCCGTGCCCGCGATGGTACTGATCGTGCCATCCTGCGCCACACGACGAACACGATGGCCCGTGTATTCGCAGAACCAGATCGCGCCGTCCGGGCCACGCACCACGCCGAAAGGATTGTCGAGCTGCGCTGCCGTCGCCGGGCCTCCATCACCACCGCCTCCTTGAACACCGGTCCCGGCAAAGGTGGAAATACTCCATTCAGCGGAGATGACGAAACGAGTAAGAAGGGCGAGGATGATGAGCGTGCGCATGTGAATTGGATTTCTCAGGAGGATGAAGAAACCGGCGAGGGATACCAGCAGGAAATGCCCAGCACACTCATTTTCGCACTTGGCGCACCACCAGTAGGAACAGCATGATCAGGCCCACACCGACAGCGTTCTCCCGCATGGATGGGGAGAACACCAGCACATAGCCCGCGTCTTTTACCAGCGCGGAGAAGCTGGAGACGCAGAACGGCATCAGGAACAGCCGGAACGCCACCCACGGGTCCATCCTCGCACGCGTTCCGGTGGCTGAGCGTGTGCTGAGGATCAGCGCCGTGCCGATGATCCCACTCAAGCCAAGTGAAGTCAGCCATAGACGCGGCGAAGCGTCAAAATGATGAATCACACTGACGACCCACCAGATGAGGTAGCTCCACAAGACAACACGGCCATTGGAGAGACCTTGGAGGTAACGAATCAACATAGTTTGGTTCAACACAACTGTGCGGGGCGTCCTTGGCGGACATGCCTCCACTTCTGGCCCGTTAGACAGGAAAATCCAGCACCACCATGAATGGCGCTGAAATTCTCACGCACGGCGAATTCCACCGACAGCGAGCAAACCGTTTGCCGTGCGGGATGTCCCGGCCACCGTTGCTGTGGACTCGCCGCCTTCACTCATTCATCATGAAACTCACCTTCTGCGGTGCCGCAGGCACCACCACTGGCTCGAAGCATCTCATTGAAGTCAACGGCCAGCGCATCCTGCTCGATTGCGGCCTCTACCAGGGACGACGGAAAGAAGCAGTGGAGCGCAACCGCGACTTCCCATTTGATCCAGCGAAGATCGACGTGGTCGTCCTCTCCCACGCCCACATCGACCACAGCGGAAATTTGCCGCAGCTCTGCAAGCGCGGCTTCACTGGCAACATCTATGCCACCCCGGCCACGCGCGACTTATGCAGCATCATGCTGCCAGACGCGGCGCACATCCACGAGAGCGACGTCATGTGGCTCAACCGCCACCGCAAGCAGGACAACCTGCCGCTGCTGGAGCCGAGCTACACCATGGCGGACGCCGCGAGGTGCATGCGGCAGTTTGTCTCCGTCGGCTACCACCGCCCGCTGCCCATCACAGACGGCGTGACGATGACCTTCATCGACGCCGGCCACGTTCTTGGTTCCGCTCAAGTCATCCTCGACATCAACGACAAACAGACGGGCAGAAAATCCCGCCTGCTCTTCTCCGGCGATATCGGCCGCCCCGGCAACGACCTGCTCATCGACGCCGAGTCGAGCGAGAAGGTCGATTTCGTCGTCATGGAGAGCACCTACGGCGGGCGTAGGCACGAGCTGGCTACTGATGCCAGCGCGCATATCTGCCAGATTGTCCGCCGCATTCTCCAGCAGAAAGGCAAGCTCATCATCCCCGCCTTCGCGGTGGAGCGCACGCAGCAACTCCTCTACACGCTCGACCAGCTCCGACATGAGCATTGCTTCCCGATGATCCCCACCTTCGTGGACAGCCCGCTCGCGGTGAAGGCCACAGAAATTTTCCGTCTGCATGTGGAGGACCTAAAGCCCAGCGTGCGCGAGGCTCTCTTCATGCGCACCGATCCCTTCGGCTTCGAGGGACTGCAACTCGTGCGCACCGTGGACGAGTCAAAGAGCCTCAACCACATCAAGGGCTCGGCCATCATTATCTCCGCCTCCGGCATGGCGGAGTCCGGTCGCATCCTGCACCACCTGCGCAACAACGTCGGGAATGAGCGCAACATCATCCTCTTCGTCGGCTACTGCGCTGAGAACACGCTGGGCTGGAAGCTGCGGGAGGGCCACAAGCATGTAAACATCCTCGGTGATGAGTTCGAGGTGAACGCCGACATTGAAGTCCTCGACTCCTACTCCGGTCACGCGGATCACGACGAGTTACTCGGCTGGTTCGACCGCGTGCAGGGCGCAAAGAGCCGCGTCTTCCTCGTCCACGGTGAGCCGGAACGCTCCTCGGCGCTCAAAGCCGCGCTGGATGAGAAACACCCCCGTGGCAACGTGGCAGTCGCAGTACTGAACCAGCAGGTAGAACTTTGACCACCATCATGACCACCCGCCGCGATTTTATCTCCACTGGAGCCGCCTCCTTTGCCGCCTCGTCGTTTCACATCTTCGGCGCTGATCCGGTGAATAAATATCGTACGGCACTCATCGGCACCGGATGGTGGGGCATGAACATCCTGCGCGAGGCCATCGCCTCCCAACGCGTGAAGGTTTCCGCCTTGTGCGATGTGTCGGAGGACATCGCCTCAAACGCGGCGGATGCCGTGAACGCGCTCAACGGCGACGAACCGAAGCTCTACAAGGACTACCGCGAACTGTTGGACAGGGAGAAGCCCGAGATCGTCATCATCGCCACGCCAGACCACTGGCACGCGCTGCAAAGCATCGCCGCGTGCAAGGCGGGCGCACATGTCTATGTCGAGAAACCCACCGGACACACCATCGGCGAAAGCCAGGCCATGGTGCGGGCCGCTCGCGCGGCTGGAGTCGTCGTTCAAGTCGGATTGCACCGCCGCATCGGCCCGCATCACGTCGAGGCGATGAATTTTCTCAAATCCGGTGCCGTGGGCAAGATCGGCATGGTGCGCGCCTTCGTCCATAGCCGTGGTGGCTTTGAGCAGCCGAAGCCCAACGGCCAAGTCCCCGAAGGCATGGACTGGGATATGTGGTGCGGCCCCGCCCCACTGCGCCCATTCAACTCCAAGCTACATCCCGGCGGCTGGCGCAACTTCCTCGACTACGCCAACGGCACCATGGGCGACTGGGGTGTCCACTGGCTCGATCAAATCCTATGGTGGAGCGGTGAGAAAGGCCCGCGCAAAATCTTCTGCTCCGGCGGTCGCCCTGTCTCCGGGCCCGCCGTGTGCAATGACCACGAGCAGACCACCGACGCGCCCGACCATCAGGTGGCCACCTTCGAATTCTCAGATTTCACTGCTGTGTGGGAACATCGAAAATTCGCTGGCGACGGCGGGGAGAAGCATCAAGTCGGCTGCTGCTTCCATGGTGACAAAGGCACGCTGCACATCGGCTGGAAGGATGGATGGACGTTTTATCCTAGCAACAGCGGCCCCACTCAATTCATCCACGGCGACAGCCAACTCCAGGATCTCGGAGGTTCTGCCCACAACATCGGTCTGCTCTGGGCCGACTTCATCGACTCCATCGAAAAGAAGAGAAAGCCCGCCGCCGACATTGAGACTGCCCACCGCTCCTCCTGCCTGCCCATGCTCGGCATGATCAGCCAAAAAGCTGGACGCAGCATCCAGTGGGACGCGGAGAAGGAAGAAATCATCGGCGATCCAGAGGCCAGCAAGCTCATGCGTCGCGAATATCGTGGCGAGTGGAAGTATCCGGTTTAGGCAAAGCCAATCCTACACGTCCTCCTACTCTTACTCCTCCTCGATTCTGCCACACGCAATGATCGAGGAGGAGGACGAGTAAGAGTAGGATTCTACACCCCATCACCACTTTGTCCTTCTTGACGACTTCTTGACCTCTTGACTGCTCACCCCTACCTCCCCCAATGCCCCGCGAATACACGCTGCACAGCGCGCACGAACCCTCCCACCGCATCGACTACAAGGCGGAGCTCAATGAGCAGCAGCATGCCGCCGTCGTCAGCCCGCCGGGGCAGTCGCTCGTTATTGCGGGAGCGGGATCGGGCAAGACGCGGACGCTGACGTATCGCGTGGCGTGGTTGCTGGACAATGGCATCCAGCCGGAGTCCATCCTGCTGCTTACTTTCACGAACAAAGCCGCACGGGAGATGCTGGAGCGCGTGCAGGCGCTTGTCAGCCTCGATGCCAGCCGCATCTGGGGCGGCACCTTCCACAGCATCGGGAACCGCCTCCTGCGCTACAACGCCGAGCGACTCGGCTACCGCAAAGGCTTCTCCATCATGGATCGCGAGGATCAGAAAGACCTCCTCGAAACCGTGCTCGGCGGCAGCGGCATCGACACCACGACGTATCGCTTTCCGAAGGCCGAGGTGCTCGGCGACATCTTCTCGCTCGCCGACAACACGCTCTGCGACCTCCAGGAGATCATCGACACGCGCTATCCCTACTTCGACCGTGTCGCCGAGGGCATCATCAAGGTGCGAAAGCTCTACCAGGACAAAAAGCGTGAGACGAACAGCTTCGACTTCGACGACCTGCTCACGCAGACCGTCGCGCTGCTGGAGGAAAATGAGGACTTGCTCGAGCGCTACCGCCGCCAGTTCGAGTTCATCCTCGTCGATGAGTATCAGGACACGAACAGCCTGCAATGTCGCATGGTCGAGCTGCTCACCGGGCCGCAGGGAAACCTGATGGTCGTGGGCGATGACGCACAGAGCATCTACTCCTGGCGCGGCGCCGATGTGTCAAACATCCTCAACTTCGCCGAGCACTGGCCGCGGGCGCGCACGCACAAGATCGAGGTGAACTACCGCAGCGTGCCCGAGGTGCTGAACCTCGCCAACGCGGCCATCGCCATGAATCGCGGGCAGATTCCGAAGAACCTCCAGCCTGCCCGCGAATCCCGCGGCATGCTCCCCGCGCTTGTCTCGCTCGACAATTCCTCCGCGCAGGCCGCCTTCGTCGCGCAGCGCATCCTGGAGCTTCAGGACGAGGGCTGCGACCTCAACGACATCGCCATCCTCTACCGCGCCCACTTTCACAGCATGGAGATCCAGATGGAGCTCACGCAGCGCGGCATCCCGTTTCAGATCACCAGCGGGCTGCGCTTCTTCGAGCAGGCGCATGTCAAAGATGTGGCCGCGTTCATGAAGTTCGCCGTGAACCGCCAGGACGAGGTCAGCTTCATGCGCATGGTGCGCCTGTGCGACGGCATCGGCAATGTCAGCGCCATGAAACTCTGGAACGACTGGCTGCAAAGCGATGCCGCCAAGGCCGAGACGATGCCCACATCCTTCTCCGAGGTGCTTTTGCCGCTCAAAGTGCCGAAGAAGGCCAAATCGACCTGGGAACAGTTCGCCTACACGCTCGACGAGTTGCTCGACAAGGACGGAAAACCCGCCGCCCCTGCCCTGATGATCCGCAGCATCGTCGAAGGCGTGTACGAGGACTACATGAAGACCAAGTTCAAAAACTACGAGCAGCGCCAGCAGGACCTCGAACAGCTCAGCAACTTCAGCGACCGCTTCACCGATCCCCTCGAATTCCTCAGCCAGCTTTCCCTGCTCAGCGGCGTCGATACCGACAACAACCCCGCGCAGCAACAGCAGCAGGACCGCGACGCCGTCACGTTAACCACCGGCCATCAAGCCAAAGGCCTCGAATGGAAAGTCGTCTTCGCCATCTGGCTCGCCGACGGCATGTTCCCCCACAAACGCGCCATCGACGAAGGCGGCGACGAAGCCCTCGAAGAAGAGCGCCGCCTCTTCTACGTCACCGTGACACGAGCCAAGGACGAGCTCTACCTGACCTATCCCGTCATCAACCACCAAGCGAGAGACGGCGACATCATGCAGCGCCCGTCACGCTTTCTCACCGATCTGCCGAAGGGCCTCGTCGAAGTGTGGAATGTGAAGAGCGGGTGGTAGCGATCTACCACCGCCTTCTCACGTCACTTGGCGACGGCTTTGAACATAATGGGGATGATGAGGATAGCCAGGATGTTCACCACCTTGATCATTGGGTTCACGGCAGGACCAGCGGTGTCTTTGTAAGGATCACCCACAGTGTCGCCAGTAACGGCAGCTTGATGGGCGAAACTACCCTTCCCGCCGTGATTGCCTTCCTCGATGAATTTCTTGGCGTTGTCCCACGCGCCGCCTGCGCCGGTCATGGAAATACCGACGAAGAGGCCGGTAACGATGGTGCCGATGAGGACACCGCCGAGCGCCTCCATCCCGACATAGGCCATGCCAATGACAAAAATGAGGGGAAGCAAGGCAGGCAGAATCATCTGTCGCAGAGCAGCACTAGTCACGATGCCGACACACTGTCCGTAGTCGGGGGTGTCAGTGCCAGAGAGGATGCCAGGCTTCGCGGTAATCTGACGCCGAACCTCCAGCACCACAGCCCCGGCCGCACTGCCCACCGCACTCATGCAATAAGCGGTGAAAATGAAAGGCAGCAGGCCACCAATGAACATGCCGATGATGACCTTGTGATTCATGAGATCGAAGCTGACCTTGTGGCCGATGAAGGACTGCAAGTCCTCGACGTAGGAGCCGAAGAGCACCATCGCGGCCAATCCGGCGCTGGCGATGGCGTAGCCCTTCGTCACGGCCTTCATGGTGTTGCCCACAGCATCGAGCTCGTCGGTGATGCGGCGCACATCCTCCGGCAGACCGGACATGACAGCGATGCCGCCCGCGTTGTCAGTGATGGGGCCGAAGGCGTCGAGAGAGATGATGATACCCGAGAGTGAAAGCATGGAGACGACGGCGATAGCGATGCCATAGAGCCCGGCGAGGTCGTAGCAACTCCAGATCGACGCCGCGATGGCGAGCACGGGCAGCAAAGTGGCGTGGTGGCCGATGCTGATCCCAGCGATGATGTTGGTGGCATGGCCGGTTTCAGAAGCCTTCGCGATGATGCGCACCGGCTTGTGATGCGTGCTAGTGTAGTAATTGGTGATCCAGACAACGAGTAGCGTCATCAGTAGGCCGATGGCAGCACAGTAAAAGAGGCTGGCGGTAGTCACGGTCCTACCCGCCACGGTAAGAGATGTGCCGAACATAGCATGCGTGGCCCACCAGAACAGTACGGCTGCAATGGCGCCGGAGACGGCGACGCCGCACACGAGCGCACCGGTGGGCTTCTGCTTGACGAAATTCACCCAGCCAATGCCGATGAGAGAGGCAATAATGGAAAGTCCGCAGAGCACGAAAGGATAGACGACAGAAGTCTCGGTGCCCACTGTGAGATGGCCCACGAGAACGCCACCGATCAAACTGACCGCATACGTTTCAAACACGTCGGCGGCCATGCCAGCGCAGTCACCCACATTGTCACCTACGTTGTCGGCAATAGTCGCGGGATTGCGGGGGTCGTCCTCATTGAGGTTCTGCTCGTTTTTGCCAACGAGGTCGGCACCGACGTCTGCGGCCTTGGTGTAGATGCCGCCACCAAGACGGGCGAACACGCTGATGAGGGAGCTGCCGAGTGCCAGCCCGACGAGGGAGTCAATGGCGTGCTTCGCGTGGTCCGCAGCGCCTTTGACGATCAAATAGAACACACCGACGGAGAGCAATCCCAACGCGACCACCAACAAGCCTGTAACGGCACCTCCATTGAAGGCCACTTTCAGCGCGGAGTGACTACTCTTCGAGGCGGCCTGGGCCGTGCGCACATTCGCACGCACCGCGATCATCATACCGATGTAACCCGCAGCCAGCGAGCACACGGCACCGACGACGAAACCGGCTGCGGTCAGTCCGTCGCGCAGATACCACACGGCAGCGAAAATAACCACGGCAATGGCGCTGACGGAGATGAGCTGTTTATTAAGGTAAGCCTTCGCGCCCTGCTGGATCGCGCCGGCGATGGCTCCCATCTTCTCATTGCCGGCGTCAGAGCTGACAATCTTGCGGATCAGGATCAGGGCGAACACGAGGCCGACGATGGCCAGGGAGATCGCGAGGACGATTCCGTTGTTGAGCAGAAAGGATGAAGGCATGCGTGAAGGATGATTCGAGGGTTGGTCCGGGGCGGATAAAGCCGGGAATTTTAGCGAGTCCAAAAACAGAGGCAAGAACTTGCTCCGCTTTTGTACAGCTACTAGCGCGGGAAAACCTTGCGGCACAGGCGCGGATGAACCATCTCAGCGCATGAAGCGCCGCCGCCTGCTACAAGCCGCCGCCGTGGCGCTGGCCCCGGGTGCCTGTGGTAGGAAACCTCGCACCCCGCTGCCCTTCATGACGCTGGAGCAACTCAGCGGGCTACTGGCTACGGGGGAAACCACACCGGCGCTGCTCGTGGAGCATTTCCGATCCCGCATCGCCTCAATCGACCGCGCCGGGCCGGGGCTGCACGCGGTACTAGAGCTGAACCCCAGCACCGTGATCGCCTCCACTGCCGACAGCAGGCCCCGCCTGCTGCATGGCCTCCCTATTTTGATCAAAGACAACATCGACACCGCCGATGCGATGCAAACCACAGCAGGCTCACTCGCCTTGCTCGACCACAAACCAAAGCAAGATGCGCCCCTCGTCTCTCGATTGCGTAGTGCGGGTGCTGTCATCCTCGGCAAAACCAACCTCAGCGAGTGGGCAAACATCCGCTCACCGAACTCCACCAGCGGCTGGAGTGCGCGCGGCGGTCTCACGCGCAATCCACACCGCCTCACGCACAGTGCCAGCGGGTCCAGCTCTGGCTCAGCGGCGGCGGTAGCCGCAGGATTGACCCCGGCGGCCATCGGTACTGAGACAAACGGCTCCATCGTCAGCCCGGCGAGCGCCTGCGGCATCGTCGGCTTCAAACCGACCCACGGCCTCATCTGCGGCGACGGCATCATCCCCATCACTCATCATCAGGACACCGCAGGACCGCTAACTCTCACCGTGGGCGACGCAGCGCTGCTCATGCGCGTGCTAGCAGACGGCTTCGATGTCGGACTGCCGGACGACGCACTCAAAGGTGCCCGCCTCGGCGTGCTGCGGGAGCAGAGCGGCAGCCATCCCGGTGTGCTCGCGTTGTTTAACGACACGCTGAAAAAACTGCGGGCCGCCGGGGCTGTGCTTGTGGATCCCGTAGATCTACCACACGCTCGTGAAGTAAGCTCGCTGGCCTGGAGGGCCACTCTAATCGAGTTTCGGGCCGATTTGAACGCCTATCTCGAACAGCGTGGGGGTGATGTACGCTCGCTGGCGGAGCTCATCGCCTTCAATGAAAGGCATCGCGACACTGAGATGCCGCACTTCAGCCAGGAGTTCCTCGTGCGGGCTGAAATGCTCGGCACACCGACAGTCATCGCTGCAGGTGCGGAGGCGCGCAAACTGGCCAGCAAGCTCGCGGGGCCTGAAGGAATCGACTTCGTGCTCAAGATGCACAAACTGGACGCGCTCATCTGCCCCACAAACGACCCCTCCGGCATCATCGATCTCAAAAATGGCGATCACCATGTGCGAGTGGTCAGCACACCCGCTGCTGTGGCCGGCTATCCGCACCTCACGGTGCCCATGGGCTTCGTGGACAGTCTGCCCGTCGGCTTTTCATTCATCGGAATGGGAGGCAGTGACGCCAGTATCCTCGCGCTCGGCCATGCCTTCGAGCAGCTCACCCAAGCACGGCGCGCCCCGACTTTCGCTGCCGGATAAGACACAAGTTTGGCCGGGAACGACAAGCCCCTCTGAAAAAGGGACGCCGTCCTCTTCGTAGGCTTCTTGTCCAAAGTCGTCAGTACATTCTTTTCACGCAAAGATGATTTCCCCACGCCTCACCTTCCTGGCGCTCGTGGCCTCCGCCTTCAGCGGCCAAGCGCAGACTGTCGAGTTCAACCGCGACATCCGCCCCATCCTAGCGGACTCGTGTTTCCACTGCCACGGGCCTGATCCAGGCACGCGGAAGGCCGGACTGAGGCTCGACACGGAGGCCGGGTTCTTCACCGCGAAGAAAGGTGAGGAACCCACCGTCATCAAAGGTAAGCCGGAGGCCAGCAGCCTGTATCAACGTCTCGTCACGAAGGACGAGGACGATGTGATGCCGCCACCGGATTCACACAAGGAGATCAAGCCGGCGCAAGTCGCGATGATCAAGACGTGGATAAAACAGGGCGCACCGTGGCAACCGCACTGGGCGCTCATCCCGCCACACAAGCCCGCGTTGCCATCCGTGAAAAATGCAGAGTGGGTGAAGACGCCCATCGACCGCTTCGTGCTGGCTGCTTTGGAGAAAATAGGACTTCAACCCGCACCGGAGGCAGATGCGCATACGCTTGTGCGCCGTCTTAGCCTCGACATCACCGGCCTGCCACCTTCTCCAGATTTGATGAATCAACATGTCTCGTCCGAGAAGCTCACCGACGTGGAGGTTTCAGAGATCATCGACGAGCTGTTGAAATCCCCCGCCTACGGCGAGCACCGCGCCCGCTACTGGCTGGATGCAGCACGCTACGGTGACACGCACGGCATGCACTTCGATAATTACCGCGAGATGTGGCCTTACCGTGACTGGGTGGTGCGTGCCTTCAATGCCAACCAACCTTTCGACAAGTTCACCGTCGATCAAATCGCAGGTGATCTGCTGCCCAACCACACGGACGAGCAACTCATCGCCACCGGCTTTCAGCGTTGCAACATCACCACAAACGAAGGCGGCACCATTGATGAGGAAAACCTCGCCAACTACGCCGTGGATCGCGTGCAAACGATGGGGTGGGTCTATTTCGGCCTCACCACAAACTGCGCCCAGTGCCACGATCACAAGTTCGACCCCATCACCGCCAAAGATTTCTATTCGCTGGCCGCCTTCTTCCGCAACACGACGCAAGGTGCCAAAGACGGCAATGTGAAGGACGGCAAAGGCCCTATCCTCGTGATCCCGAGCGAGCAGGACAAGCCGCGCTGGGAAAAATTGCCCGCCGAGATCGTCGAGGCTACAAAGCAGCGCGACGAGCGCCGCAAAGCCGCCGGCAAGGATTTCAATGCGTGGCTCGCGTCCGCGAAGCCGGAGCATCTCGACCAAGATGTGCCGACGAAAGGTTTGCAGGTGCATCTGCCGCTCAATGAAGGCGTCGGCAATGAAGTCGCGAATGTGTGCGGTACTCCGACGAAGGCCAAAGCGCTCGGCCAGATCTTGTGGACGCCCGTTGGAAAACTTGGCCCTGCGCCGGTGCTCAAGCCAGGCAGCACGTTTGAAGTCAGTGACGCGGGCGATTTCGAAAAGAACCAGAAGTTCAGCTATGGCGCATGGGTTAAAGCAGGCCGCAACGGCGTCTTCGGAGCCATGATGGCCCGCATGGACGAGAAGAACGGCTATCGCGGCTGGGACCTGTGGCAGAACGACCGCGGCATCTCCGTCCACATCATTGACAAATGGCCGGGCAACGCCCTCAAGGTCAGCACGCGTGATGCGGTGCTCAAACCGGGCGAGTGGCAGCATGTCTTCGTGACTTACAACGGCAGCGGCAAGGCGTCGGGCATTCAGATTTACATCAATGGCGTGCCGCAGAAGCGGCTCATCGTGAACGCGGACAAACTCGCGCCGAAGGCCAGCATCCGCACCACCGTGCCGATGAAAATCGGCCAGCGCAGCGAGGGGCAGTTCTTCACGAATGGCAGCGTGCAGGACGCCCGCGTGTATGACCGCCAGCTCAGCGCGGTGGAGATCAAGACGCTCGCAAACGTCGGCCCGCTGCGTGCCGTCCTCGCCGCCGCGAGTGACAAACGCACGCCACAGCAGCGGAATGCGCTCTTTGCCCACTACCTCGCCACGCGTGACGCGGATTGGATGAAGTACGACGGCACCGCGAAGAAGCTCGAAGCCGAAAAAGAAGCCATCAAGGCCCGCAGCCCGATCACGCATGTGCAGGAGGAGGTCATGAATGTCGCGCCGATGGCGAACATTCTCGTGCGTGGTGCCTACGACAAAGTGGGCGAGCGCGTCGATGCCGCAGTGCCTGCCGCTTTGGGCAAGCTGCCGGAGAAAGCGCCGAAGAACCGCCTCGGTCTCGCGCAGTGGGTCGTGAGCGCGGACAATCCGCTCACCGCCCGCGTCACCGTGAACCGCTTCTGGCAGGAACTATTCGGCCAGGGCATCGTGAAGACACCGGAGGACTTCGGCATCATGGGCGCGCCTCCCAGTCATCCGGAGTTGCTCGACTGGCTCGCCGTCGAGTTCCGCGAGAGCGGCTGGGACGTGAAGAAGATGCTCAAACTCATGCTCACCAGCGCCGCGTATCGTCAAAGCGCCTCCATCACGCCCGCGAAGCTCGATAAAGACCGCGACAACTCACTCCTCAGCCGCGGCCCGCGCTTCCGCATGGATGCCGAGATGCTGCGCGACTATGCGCTCGCCGCCAGCGGCCTGCTTTCCATGAAAATGGGCGGCCCCAGTGTGCGTCCCTATCAACCCGAAGGCATCTGGGATGTCGTCGGCCTGCCCGGCGGCGACACGCGCAACTACGTGCAGGACAAAGGCGAAAATCTCTACCGCCGCACCTTCTACACCTTCTGGAAGCGCATGGCCCCGCCGCCGAGCATGGAAGTCTTCAACGCCCCCAGCCGCGAAGTCTGCACCGTCCGCCGCGAGCGCACCAACACCCCGCTCCAAGCCCTCGTCACGATGAACGACCCCCAATTCGTCGAAGCCGCCCGCAAACTCGCCGAACAAGCCCTCGCCACAAAAGAGCCGCTCTCATTCATCACCGGACGCATCCTTTGCCGCCCGCTGAGTGACAAAGAGAAGCCCATCATCGAAGCCAGCCTCAAAGACCTGCGCGATCACTACACGAAGAACGCCGCTGACGCCGAAGCGCTGCTCAAGGTCGGCGAATCGCCCGTCGATGCGAAGCTGGCGAAGCCTGAGCTCGCAGCTTGGACCATGCTCACGAACCAGCTCTTCAATTTGGACGAAGTCTTGAACAAATAAGCTCCAGATGAATTTGCCGGTAAAAGATTGGCGGTAAAAGATTCAAATCCTCAGAAATTTTTTACCGCCAATCTTTTACCGGCCAAAATCCCATCATGCCCATCATCCGCACAACAGAAACGATCCGTCCGACTCAAGCCGAGTTCGGTCAGATCGCCTATGATGTGATGAGCTGCGTCTATGCCATCCACAACGACTTTGGCCGTTTCTTCGATGAAATCGTTTACAAGCGCGAGCTGGCGGATCGCATGCCAGGCTTGGAGCTGGAACTGCCGGTGACAGTGACGCACGGAACATTTTCAAAGCTCTACAAGATCGATGTGCTCGCCCACAAACGCGGCCTTTTCGAGTTCAAGGCCGCTGAAAGCATCGTTTCCCGCCACCGCGGCCAGACGCTCAACTACCTCCTCCTCTTCGATCTCCCGCATGGCAAGGTGATCAATGTCCGGCCTGAAAGCGTTGGCGAGGAGTTCGTGAACTGTCACACGCGGCTTCACGATCTGAAAACACCCGCCGTGGATACCCGCCACTTTGACTCATCCATCAACGGAGCATCCCTTTTTCACGATCAACTGCTCGCCATGATCCGCGATTGGGGTTCCGGCCTTGAGACAGCGCTTTATGAAGAAGCTCTGACTCATTTTCTGGGCGGTGAAGAGCAGGTTCTTTTGCCCGTGCCTGTGATGGGCGCGACAGGACATCTTCACGATCAGAAAATGAAGCTGCTCGCTCCCGGGGTCGCCTTCAAACTCACCGCGTTTCCTGACAGGCTGCAAGCATTTGAAGATCATGCCCGCTGTCTGCTCAAACACACGGCCTTGCGAGCCATTCATTGGGCTAATCTCACTCACAAGAGTGTCACCTTCGCCACCATTCGCTGAACTTTCTTCCGGTAAGAAAATTGGCCGTAAAAGATTCAAACCCTCAGACATTTTTTACCGCCAATATTTTACCGGCCAAAGCCAACCAACTCTAAACATGAAACCTTCAACTTTTAGCCGCCGCCAATTCTTCACCTCCGGCTCGCACCTTCTCGGTGGGGCCGCGTTGTCGTCACTCTTCGGGCAGTCGTTGCAGGCTGCGATGTCGCACAAGGCGGGTGGACCGCATTTTGCTCCGAAGGCAAAGCGAGTCATCTACCTGCACATGGTAGGTGGGCCTTCGCAGATCGATTTGTTCGATTACAAGCCGGAGATGCAGAAGTGGTATGACAAGGATCTGCCGGACAGCGTGCGGCAGGGGCAGCGGCTTACCACAATGACCAGCGGCCAGGCGCGCTTCCCCATCGCGCCGTCGAAGTTTGAATTCAGCGCCGCAGGCCAGTGCGGCATGATGATGAACACGGAGTTGCTGCCAAATCTGGCGAAGAAAGCCGATGACATCTGCTGGATGCGCTCGCTGCACACGGAGGCGATCAATCACGAGCCTGCGATCACCGCGATGCAGACGGGCAATCAGATCACCGGGCGGCCCTGCCTCGGCTCGTGGGCGTCTTACGGCCTCGGATCGGCGAATGAGAACCTGCCCACCTTTGTCGTGCTCGTGGCGACGCCGACGAATCGCGAGCAGGAGCAGGCGATCTCGTCGCGCCTTTGGAGCAGCGGCTATCTGCCCGGTCAGCACGCCGGCGTGAGCTTCCGCAGCAAGGGCGATCCCATTCTCTACATCAACAACCCGCCCGGCGTGCCGGACAGCGTGCGCAAACGCACCATCGAGGGCCTCAACGCGCTCAACGAGCTCGAATTCCAGCAACTCGGCGATCCCGAGACGCAGACGCGCATCCAGCAGTATGAAATGGCCTTCCGCATGCAGGCCAGCGTGCCGGAGCTGACCGATCTCTCAAAGGAACCGCAGCACATTTTCGATCTTTACGGCCCCGATGTGAAGACTCCCGGCTCCTTTGCCAACAGCGTGCTCATGGCCCGCCGTCTCGCCGAGCGCGGCGTGCGCTTCATCCAGCTCTACCACAACAACTGGGACCACCACAGCAACGTGGGCGGTCGCATGCCCAGCCAGTGCAAAGACGTCGATCAGCCCTGCTTTGCGCTGCTCGAAGATTTGAAGCAGCGCGGCATGCTCGACGACACCCTCATCATCTGGGGCGGCGAATTCGGCCGCACGATCTATTCCCAGGGTGGCCTCACGAAGGAAAACTACGGACGCGACCACCACCCGCGCTGTTTCAGCATGTGGATGGCCGGCGGCGGCGCCAAAGGCGGCACCATCTACGGCGAAACCGACGACTTCAGCTACAACATCGTCAAAGACCCTCTCCACATCAGCGACTTCCACGCCACCGTGCTCCACCTCCTCGGCTTCCACGCGGATCGCTTCAGCTTCAAGACGCAGGGCCTCGATGGAAAACTCATCGGCATCCTGCCCGCGAAACCGGTGAAGGCACTGATGGCGTGATCATCCCATTCTCGCCTGAAGCGCACGGAACTTCCCCGGAGCCATGCCGGCGTAGCGGCTGAAATGCCGCGTGAAGGCGCTTTGATCACACCAACCCGTCTCGATGGCGATGTCGGCCAGCGACATGTCCGTCTCGCGCAGCAGGCGCGTGGCCTCGTCGAGTCGTATCTTGTGCAGCAGTTGCAGCGGACTCATTTGAAACAGGCGCTGCACCCGCTGCTCGAACTGATACACGCTGAGGCCCGCCTTTGTCGCGATGTCCTCGATGCGTAGGCTCTCCGTGTAACGCGTCTGCATCAGTTTCAAAGCCGTCGCCAGTTCCGCAAAACCGCCCGCCTTGTCGCTGGGCGCGTTCAGATCACGCGAGATGCCGGTCACGCCGGTGATCCGTCCGCTGGTATCACGCAGCGCATGCTTGGTCGTCAGGCACCAGCCTGCCCTGCCGCCAGGGTAGATGTGCAGTTCGAGCTGATGCACCACGGGCTTGCCTGTTTTCAGGACATGCTCGTCCTGCCGCGCATAACTAGCCGCGAGTGGAGCGGAAAAGACTTCCTCAGGCCGTTTGCCGATGAGCTTGGCCTTGTCGCCGCCGGCGCAACGGTCCGCCAGCGTCTTGTTCACTCTCACATAGCGTCCCACAGCGTCCTTGACGAAGTAAACGACATCCGGCAGCGCGTCGAAGAGCGCCTCTGTGACCTTGGTATCCATGAAAATGTCGCCGGGAGACATGAATTGCCTGAATTGGCAGTTTCACGCCCAAAAAGCAATCAAGACCATCGGCCCCGTGCATTTCATCCTACGTCATGTCTCTTCCCCAATGGTCCGGCGTCTTCCCGGCAGTCACCACCCAGCTTCACGAAGATCAATCGCTCGATCTCGCCGCCACAGCGCGTCACTTTGAGGCGCTCATCGACTCCGGCATCTCTGGACTCATCGTCTGCGGCTCGCTCGGCGAAAATCAATGCCTCCAGCCCGATGAAAAACGCGCTGTGTTGAAATGCGCCGTCGAAACCGCCCGTGGTCGCGTCCCTGTGCTCAGCGGCGTGGCCGAAATGAACACGCAGGCCGCGATTCGTTACCTGCACGACGGCGAAAAGCTCGGCGCGTCCGGCTTCATGATCATGCCGCCGATGGTTTACAAGACTGACCCGCGTGAAACGCAGCACTGGTTCCGCACGCTCGCCAAAGCGACACCGCTGCCGTGGATGCTCTACAATAATCCCGTCGGCTATCACACCGATGTCACGCCGGAGATGTTCGTCGAACTCGCTGACATCGTAAACCTCACCTCCATCAAAGAAAGCAGCGCCAACACACGCCGCATCACCGATCTGCGCAATCTCGTGGGCGACCGCTATCAAATCTTCACCGGAGTGGACGATCTCTTCCTCGAATCCGCCATCCTCGGCATCGACGGCTGGGTTGCCGGCAGCGGCATTGCCTTTCCGAAGGAGAATCAAAAGCTCTGGGAGCTCACTCGTGCGCAGAAGTGGGACGCAGCACGCGAGCTTTATCGCTGGACGCAGCCGCTCATGAAGCTCGACACGCACATCCACTTCGTCCAATACATCAAGCTCCTCTGCCAGGAGACCGGCCTCGGCAAGGAATGGGTGCGCGAACCACGCCTCCTCATCACCGGTGCTGAGCGCGAGCAGGTTTTGAAGATCATCCGTGATGCGCTGGCAAAGCGCCCTGCATGATGCGCATCCAAATCATCGACTCCCACACCGGCGGTGAGCCAACTCGCGTCGTGCTGGATGGCGTGACGGCAGGCGAATTGGAAATCCTCCGCCGAGCCATCATCTGCGAGCCGCGTGGGCATGAAGTGATCGTCGGCGCACTGCTGGAAGAACCACAGGATGCCTCTTGCGTCGCACGCGTCACTTTCTTCAACAACGTCGGCCTGCTGGGCATGTGCGGACATGGCATGATCGGTGTCATCGCCACGTTGAAGCATCTCGGGCGCATCAATGCAGGCGAACATCGAATCGAAACACCCGTCGGCATCATCACCGCCACGCTGCATGACGATGATCGCGTCAGCATCCGCAACGTGACCTCGTATCGAAAGGCGAAAGACGTCCGTGCTGGCGATGTGACCGGCGATGTGGCCTACGGCGGCAACTGGTTCTTCCTCGTCGCCGATCACGGCTTAGAACTCACATGCGCAAACATCCCGCAGCTCACGCAAGCCACTTTGACGATGCGCGAGGCCATTCGCGCCGCTGGTTTCCCCGAAGTCGATCACGTCGAGCTTTTCGCATCTCCGCACGACGCCACGAATCACGGCCGCAACTTCGTCCTCTGCCCCGGCGGCGAATACGACCGCTCCCCCTGCGGCACCGGCACCAGCGCAAAGCTCGCGTGTCTGGCTGCGGACGCCAAACTGGCCCCAGGCGAGGTGTGGCGGCAGGAAAGCATCATCGGTTCCGTGTTTGAAGGCAGCTATGAAGCCGCCGAAAGCGGGGTCATTCCCACGATCACTGGCCGTGCCTTCATCACGGCTGAATCCACGCTCCTCCTCGACCCAGCAGATCCGTTTCGGTTTGGGATCGGAACTACCACAGAGAGCACGGAGGAGCACAGAGGATGAGGTTTGGATTCAAATCTCTGTGTGTCTCCGTGCCTTCTGTGGTGCATCTGTCAGTTGGCCAGTCTCGTGATGCCATCCTTGAGTCGGGTGACATTGAAGTTCAGCAGCAGCCCGACCTTCTTGCCACTCAACTTCAGATACGAGATCAACTGTGCCTCATGCAAGGGAATCACTTTCTCCACGGCTTTCAGTTCGATGATTACGGCATCCTCGACAAGGATGTCAATTCGATAGCCCACATCGAGTTTTACCTCATCGTAAATCACTGGCAGGGCCATTTGACTGACAGCTTTAAGTCCGCGTTTGCGCAATTCGTACACAAGGCAAGTTTCATAGGCGGACTCCAAAAGCCCAGGACCAAGTCGGCGATGGACCTCGATGGCAGCCGCGATGATTTCAGATGTCAGTGCGTTATGAGATTCAGCAGTAGTTGTGCTCATGGAGGCTCCGGTCATACCACAGAGGGCACTGAGAAACACAGAGATTTCCAATCATGAGAACAGTCCTCCTTTCCCTCCCTCTGTGCCTCTCCGTGTCCTCTGTGGTAGCTCAGCCCGATTTCGCCGCCTCCCACAGCCTGTCAAAGCGCACGGAAAACAAAGTCTTCCGCGATCAGGTGAAGCCGCACTGGCTGCCGGACGGGAAATCCTTCTGGTATCGTGTTCAGATCGTCCCCCAGCAGCACGAGTTTGTATGGATCAACGCCATTAGTGGCGAACGCAAATCCGCACCGAATCTCAAAGAACTCGGCCTGCCGTCCGAGGAGGGCAAAACTTCGATGATGAAGATCGAGCTGCGCCGAACACGACGCACCGGCGAGTCTTCGGGGATCAAGCTCATCAACCAGCTCGACGAGGATGTGGAGCTGTATTGGATCAATCAGGACGGCGAACACATGCGCTACGGCGGTGTTCGCGCGGGCGCTGAGCGTGAGCAGCACACCTTCGAGGGCCATGTCTGGCTCATCACGAGCCGCACGGGCGAGCACCTCGCGGTCGTGGAAGCCGCGGCACAGCCACAAACCTTCATCATTGATGGCAAAGGCATCGCCAAAGCCAAAGCGAAGCCGGAGAAGAAGCCTGAGCGCGGCTTTCGCTCGCCGGATGGCTCGTGCGTGGTCTTCACCGAGCATGAGAAGGTCGAGCGGCGTCAGGTGACGATCGTCGAATCGACGCCGAGCGGCGGCGTGCAGCCGAAGTTGAAGATTTTCGATTACATCAAGCCCGGCGATCCACTGCCGAAGCCGCAGTGGGTGATCGAGCAGAAGGGCGGTGCCAACATTCGTGTGCCGCGTAACCTTTATGAAAATCCATTCACTGAGAGTGGCAGACTCGACGCGGTGTGGGCACCGGACAGCCGCGAGTTTTATTTCAATTACAACCAGCGCGGTCATCAGCTCTACCGCGTGCTCGCGGTGAATGCGAAAACCGGCGCAGTGCGCACAGTCGTGGAGGAAACGTCCAAAACCTTCATCGACTACACGAAGAAAACCTGGCGGCACTGGCTGCATGACACGCACGAACTGATCTGGATGAGCGAGCGCGACGGCTGGTGCCATCTCTGGCTCTACGACAGCAAAACCGGTCGCGTGAAACAGCAAATCACGAAAGGCGCATGGCCCGTGCGTGAAGTGCTGCATGTGAATGACGCGAAGCGCGAGGTCTGGTTCATGGCGAGTGGTTTGCGCGAGAAGGAAGACCCGTATCATCTGCATCTCTGCCGCGTGAATCTCGACGGCAGCGGCTTCAAGCAGCTCACCGAAGGCGATGGCAATCACCGCGTCGATTTCTCGCCCAACCGCGAATTCTTCATTGATGCTTGGTCCCGCGCCGATCATCCACCCGTCCACGAATTGCGCCGCAGCAGCGATGGCGGCCTCGTTTGCGTTCTGGAGAAAGCGGATGCCTCCGCGTTGCTCGCTGCGGGCTGGACCATGCCGGAACGCTTCGTCGCGAAAGGCCGCGATGGCAAAACCGACATCCACGGTGTCATCATCAAGCCCTCGCACTTCGATCCAGCAAAAAAATATCCCGTCGTGGAGAACATCTACGCTGGACCGCATGGTGCATTTGCGCCGAAGGAGTTCAGTCGGTTGATGGGACATCACACCATCGCCGAACTCGGTTTCATCGTCGTTCAGCTCGACGGCATGGGCACGAATCATCGCGGCAAGGCCTTCCACGATGTGTGCTGGAAGAATCTGAAGGACGCCGGCTTCCCGGATCGCAAGCTATGGATCAAAGAAGCAGCTAAAACGCGACCCTGGATGGATTTGAGCCGCGTGGGCATCTACGGCGGCAGCGCGGGTGGACAGAATGCAATGCGGGCGCTGCTGGATCATCACGACTTTTACAAGGTCGCCGTGGCCGACTGCGGCTGCCATGACAACCGCATGGACAAGATCTGGTGGAACGAGCAGTGGATGGGCTGGCCAGTCGATGAAAGCTACATCAAAAGCAGCAACAAGGAGGACGCGCACAAGCTCGAAGGCCACCTGCTGCTCATCGTCGGCGAACTCGACACCAACGTCGATCCCGCAAGCACGACGCAAGTCGTCGCTGCGCTGCAAAAGGCCGGGAAGAGCTTCGATTTCATGCCGATCACCGGCACCGGCCACGGCGCGGCGGAGACGCCGTATGGCTCCAAGCTGCGCGCGGAGTTTTTAGTGCGGCATTTGAAGCCGTGATGTGCGACGGAGTGCCTTATGGCATTGTAGCAGCAAACGCTGCATACTCCGGACGGTTGACCAAGCCACGGCACCCTGTATGAAGGAACTGGCAGAGGCGGCGAAATGCTGCGGCTGCCTGATCTGCCCCCCACATTTCATGCGCCACGACTTCAACACCCAGGCATGGGTGCGCAAGTGCTTTGCTTGCCTCCTCCTGCTGTTTTCCCTCCCTGCCCTGCGGGCGGCCAATCTGACTTGGGATGCCGACGGCACGTCCGGCGGCCTGACTGGCGGCGTTGGAACCTGGGACACGGCCACCCTGCTATGGGACAACGCAGGCACCATGACCGCCTGGAACAACGCCGGAGGCCATGTGGCGATCTTTGGCGGCACCGCAGGGACGGTCACTCTGGGTGAAAACATCACCGCTGCCGGGCTGACCTTCAATTCCAGCGGCTATCTGCTGGATGGCAATGGCAACACACTGACGTTTGGCGGCTCCATCACCGTGACCAACGCAGGCCACTCTGCCTCCATCGACGCTGCCATCACCTTGTCTTCCAGTGTGAGCTTCGGTGGAACCGGAGATCTGACATTGGCCGCAGGCAGCAGCATCCTGGGAAATGGTGGCACAGGTCAGACTCTCTCAAAGAGCGGCTTGGGGACGACGGTGCTGGGCGGGACGATCACCGAGACAGGAAGCCTCAATGTCAGTGGTGGCGTGCTCACGCTGTCCGGCAGCATGACCCGCTCCACCTACAGCAGCAGCGCTGGATTCAATGTCACCGGCGGCACGCTGAACATCACCGGCACGCTGGGCACCTCCGCAGCCAATCCGACCGGCCAGTCCGGTTTTTCCGGCAACAGCGTGACGAATTTTTCCGGCACCGGCTTCTTCAGCGGCGCCGGCTCCACCTTCCGCATCGGCGAGGGCAGCGACGCCACCTTCAATGTGACCGGCGGCACGATGACACTCGGGACGTCGTCGGCGTCACTTATCCTCGGACGCAGCAGCGCCGGCGCGAACGGTTTCATGAACATCTCCGGCGGGCAGGTCATCGTGACTGGCAGCAGCACGACGATCCGCATCGGCGCGGGCTACACGGACTCCGAGGTGGGCGGTGCCAGCGTGATGACCTTGTCTGGCACGGGCCTCCTCGACACGGGCACCACCTCCGCTCAGTTTCAACTGGGTTCGGGCAAAGCAGGAAACACCGAGGGCACCGGCACCCTGAATCTCGACGGCGGCACCCTGGCCACCCTGCGCACCATCACGGGCGGCAGCGTGGCAGATTCCATCTTCAACTTCAATGGCGGCCTGCTCAAAGCCAACGGCTCCACCCTGACATTGGCCACCAGCCTCGACCAGGTGAACGTGCGCAATGGCGGTGCCAAGATCGACACCAACGGCTTCAATATCTCCATCGCCCGCGCCTTGAACCACTCCGCCATCGGCGGAGACGCGGCCATCGACGGCGGCCTGACCAAGAGCGGCCTCGGCATCCTCACCTTCACCGGTGCGGACGCGAACACCTTCACCGGCCTCACTTGGATCAAAGCGGGGGAGATCGACCTCAACAAGACCGCCGGGGTCAATGCCATCGCCGCCGATGTGACCATCGGTGATGGCACCACCGCCGCCGTGCTCAAGCTGCTGGCCAATGATCAGATCGCCGACACCAGCATCCTCACCTTCAATGGCACCGGTGCCAATGCGGGTATCTTCCGCCTCAACAACAAACTCGAAACCATCGGCGGCCTCGACAGCACCGGCGGCGCGGGCTTCGTCGAAAACGAATCCGGCGTGGCAGGCACCGGCACGCTCACCGTCGATGTCGCCTCCGGCACGCACACCTTCAGCGGCGTGCTGCGCGATGGCGACGGCTCCGGCACGGACGGCACGCTGGCTTTCACCAAGAGCGGCGCTGGCATTCAGGTGCTCAGCGGAGTCAACACCTACACCGGCACCACCACCATCAACGTAGGCATCCTGAGATTCGGCGTGGACAACGCGCTCAATGCCACCACTCCGCTCGTGCTCGCCGCAGCAGGGGGAGCCGCCACCTTGTCTCTCGACGGCCACAATTGGACCGCCGGTGCCATCACCTTTTACGACGCCACCTCCACCGCCACCAGCCAAGCGACTCTCGACATCGGCACCGGTGGCACGCTGACGCTCGGCAGCAGCACTTTCACACTGAACAATAACAACAATCCTCTCGGCGCGCTCATCACCGGCGGCACGCTCGATCTGGGAGCCGCCTCCCGCACCCTCACCATTGCCGACAGCAGCAACGCGGCTGCCGATCTCACCATCGCCTCAGACATCACCTCCGCCTCCGCGATCGCTTTGACCAAGAGCGGCGCAGGCACGCTGAGGATCACCGGCACGGCCAGCATCGGCGGAAACATCGTTATCAGCGACGGCGTGCTCGAAATCGCAGGCACGACGAGCAATCCCGTGTCGCCCACGACCTACAACACCACCGTCAGCGCCAGCGCGGGAGCACCGGTGCTGCGCCTCGTCAGTGGTGCCAGCTACAGCACCGGCGCGCTCGTGATCGGCGTAACCACCAGCACCCGAGGCGCGGTGGTGGTGAATGACGGCGTGATCACCATGGACGCCGCAGGCACCCAGTCGGGCGTCAATCTGGGCGGCAATGGCTACGGCGGTCTGTTCATCAATGGCGGCACCGTGAACACCGAACGCGTCGATTCCATGGACGGTGCCTCAGCCTCTGCCGTCTCCATCCTGCGTGTCAACGGCGGCACCCTGAACACCTCCCGCTACCTCATGACCCGCAACGAGCGCTGGGAGATCACCGTCACGGGCGGGCAGGTGAACCGCACCGGCGAGCACATCGCGCTGGCCTTCCGCAGCAACGGCAGCACGACCGCCCAGGGCGCGATGACCATCGCCGGCGGCCAGGTGAACAACGGCACGTTCTATGTCACCTTCGGGCAGCAAAACGACAGCACCGCCAAAGGCACCGCCCATTTCAATCTCAACGCAGGCACCTTCATCAACAGTTACTTCAATTTCTACAACGGCACCGGCACCGACCTTCATGCCTACATCAATTTCAACGGCGGGCTGTATCGCTCCTCCACATCCGCCACGCTCATCAACACCATCAGCAGCGGCGGCACCAGCAGCATCGCCGCGTATGTGAACGGTGCCTTCGGAGCCTTCGACGGCGGCTTGAAGCTCGATACCAACGGCTTCACCACCACCCTCTCCAACGCCCTGCTCGCACCCACCGGCAGCGGCGTCTCCGCCATCCCCCTGACGAACGGCGGCAGCGGCTACATCGGCGCTCCGTATGTGGACATCTCCGGCGGCGGCGGCAGCGGAGCCACCGCCTACGCCACTGTGGATCTCGATCCCGCCAGCCCCACCTACGGCCAGCTCACCGGCATCGTCATCTCCAATCCGGGCCGGGATTACACCTCCGCGCCCACCATCACTCTCAACGGCGGCGGTGGCAGCGGGGCCACCACCGGAACGGTCACTCTGGCGGCCAATACTTCGGGCGGTGTCACCAAAAGCGGCGCTGGCACCCTCGTCCTCTCCGGCGCAGATGCCAACACCTTCACCGGCATGAGCCGCGTGCTCGCTGGCGAACTGCAGCTCTCCAAAACCACGGGAGTCAATGCCCTCGCGGGTGATGTGACTGTGGGTGATGGCAGCGCCCCCGCCGTGATGAAACTCATCAACAGCGACCAGATCGCCGACACCAGCATCGTAACCCTCACAGGCACCGGTGCCAATGCGGGCATCTTCCGTCTCAACAACAAGAGCGAGACCATCGGCGGTCTCGACAGCACCGGCGGCGCGGGCATCGTCGAAAACGAATCCGGCGTGGCAGGCACCGGCACGCTCACCGTCGATGTCGCCTCCGGCACGCACACCTTCAGCGGCGTGCTGCGCGATGGCGACGGCTCCGGCACGGACGGCACGCTGGCTTTCACCAAGAGCGGCGCGGGCACCCAGGTGCTCACCGGAGCCAACACCTACACCGGCACCACCACCGTCAGCGCCGGAGCACTCCAGGTCGGCAACGCGGGCAGCGGCCAGACCGGCACCGGAGCCGTCACCGTGCAGACCGGTGGCACCCTCCTGGGCACCGGCATCGTCCAGGGCACGACCTTCACGGCGGACAGCGGCTCCACCCTCCGCCCCGGCGACAGCGTGGCCGACAGCAGCCACGGCACGCTCACATTCACCCCGGCCTCCGCCTCCGGCAGCACGCACAGCCTGCAAGGCAGTATCATCCTTGGCATCAGCGCCCCCACCACCACCTTGAACCTCACCGGGATCACCATCGGCTCCGCCGCCTACAACGCGCTCGTCGATGGCGTCACCGGCGTGGGTTCACACGACCGGCTCGTCTTCAACAATCCCACCTCCGGCACCGGCTACAACCTCGACTTCCTCACCACCAGCGGCAGCCTCCAGGTCGTTGGCAGCGCATTCACGCCCGCCATGGGGCAGGCCTTCAATCTGCTCGACTGGGGTGGCATGGTCACCGCCCATTTTACCGGCTTCACCTTCAACGGCGGCCAACTCAGCGGCAATGGCGACGAAGGAGCCGACCTCGACCTCCCCGACCTCACCGGCTCCGGTCTCTTTTGGGACTTTAGCCGCTTCACCACCTCCGGCGTCATCGTCGTCGTCCCCGAACCCGGACGTGCCATCCTGATCTTGCTGGGCCTGCTCGGCCTGATGCTCCGCCGCAGGCGGCAGCACGGGCACAGGTAGCACATGCCATAGGGTAGCAGCGGCATCCTGCCGCTCCTGACTCCGTATGGTAGAAGCGGCATCCTGCCGCTCCTGAGCCAAACACAAGCTCCCAGCTTGTGCTGCAAAGCGGCCAGAGGCCGCTTCTACAAGCCCTGAGCCATAGTCCATAAAACCGGAATGATGTAGGACGGATGTGTTGGGCGCAGACAGCGCCGTGGTTCTCAGCAGCAACGACGCCCAACTATCCGTCTCTGGGGGGCACGCGCCTGCCGCGTCTCCGCTCCGCAAACCAGGCGGATAGTTCGGCGAAGGATGTTC
>CAYQWE010000019.1:0-94635 GCA_964421275.1 uncultured Prosthecobacter sp. | reverse complement strand
CGATCTTCTAAAACGGCAGGCAGCCCGCCCTCTTGATACTCGGCGAGATAGGCGCGCAAAGTGGGCTGGGTGATGTTGCGAATGCGTCCGATGAACCCGTTTGCAGCACCTTCGTGATGCATGCGCAGAGCCAGTAGTTTGTTGCGTTGCTGAGCTTGCAAACTGGAATCTTCGAGGGCTTCGATGATGTCTTCGAGTTGCTGTTTTGAGAGATGAAGATACGTCATGAATAATAAACGCATTGCTTAATGCAATTGTTTATCATTCTTTCACTTTTGAAGATTTGTGATGCGCGGCAGTATATACGCGCCTGGGGCATCACCATTTACCAGCCTCTCTGCGATACTGATCCTCAGATATACCTCCCGCCGTCATGATTTGTGATTTCCACAGATGCGGTTTTCACAATTTGTGATGACGCGAGGTATAAATATACCATGCGTCATGAGGATTGGTGAAAAGAGTAAAAAAGGCGGCTTCTTGTGAAGCCGCCTTTGAATGAGGGGGATGGAGGGCTGAACAGGCTGGCAGCCTGCTTCACGTCAAACCTTCCAGTCGCTGCGATAGTCGCGGGTGAGCCAGGAGGCATCGCCGCCGCTGGTGTACTCGTGTTTCTCCGGGTTCCACTTGTGAGTGCCGCCGTGGTAGTAGGCCTGGTTCATGAGGTGACAGGCGATGGCGCTGCTGGCACCGATGCCGACATCGCAGACGGGTTTTTCACGGCTCTTCACGCAGGCGAGGAAGTCGGCGAGCTGATCTTTGCTCTTGTAGAGCCTCACTTTGGCGTTGGCGAGGTACTCGCGCTCCGCGAGTGTGTATTCACGGTCGAGCGAAGTGCCTTTGTCTTTCTCCTTGTCCCAGAACTTGTGGATGGTCTTGCCGCCGAGAATGAGGCAGAACTTGCCGCGATTGACATGCACCTCACCATCGGTGCCGAAGAAGGACGCGCCGCCCATGCCGTCCTCCGCTTTCTTGTGTTCCAACACGGTGCCGCTGGCGTAGATGAGCTTCGTGCCACGGGCGTGAGGGTCGTCCCATTTTTCGGGGGCGATGATTTCGACGGGGCCGTTTTCATCCATGCCGAGACCCCACTGGGCGATGTCGATGTGATGCGCACCCCAGTCGCAGATCATGCCGCCGCCATATTCACGCGTCATGCGCCAAGCCGGGAAATGCTTGTGACGGCCTCGGGGGCTGAGCACGCTGCTGTAAGGGGCGAGGGGGGCAGGGCCGCACCAGCGTTCCCAGTCGAGGCCGGGCTCCGGCGGCTCTCCTGGGTTGTGATTCGGCACGGCGGGGTCGCCGATGTCGATGCCAATGGTCTGCACCTTGCCAATGACGCCGTTGCGCACGAGTTCGCACGCGATGCGAAATTCCGCCATGCTGCGCTGCATGGAACCAGTCTGGAGGACACGTTTGTTTTCACGCGCCACCTTGGTGACGGTGACAGCTTCGTGGATGTTGTGGGTGAGTGGTTTTTCGCAATAGACGTCCTTGCCGTGGGAGAGGGCGCTGATGGTGATGATGGCGTGCCAGTGATCTGGCGTGGCGATGCAGACGGCGTCGATGTCCGGGCTTTCGGTGATCTCACGAAAATCATTCAGCGCCTTGCAGTCGGCGTCCCCATACTTCTGGTCAACGGTCTGCTTCGTATCCGTGCGGCGCGTGGTGTCCACATCACAGACGGCCACGACCCGAACCTCTGGATACTGGAGGAATTTATTCAGCAGGCCGCGCGCTTGAGTGCCCATGCCAACAAAGCCCATGCGGATGTGCGCATTGGGGGATGTCTCTGCGCTCCAGACGCGGGTGGGGAGGATGAATGGGGCCGCGACGCCAGCGGCAGTGGCGCGGATGAAGTGACGGCGGGAAGATGCGGTTTGCATAGTGCGTGGGGTGAGGTTCGTGCATGGAACATTACTTGCAGTCCGCCAAGTCTCTTGCACTCCGTGTTCGCGTGCGTATCCGACAGGCATGCAGCTTGCAAACCAGCACCTCGGGCAGTTGATCGTCGTTTCTGGCCCGTCAGGCACGGGAAAGACGACGCTGGCGCGCAAGGTGTGTGATCGCGGCGGTGCAGTGTTCTCCGTTTCATGCACGACGCGTGCGCCACGCCCAGGCGAGGTGGATGGGAAAGACTATTTTTTTCTGACCGAGGCAGATTTCCTGGCGCGAGTGGGGCGCAGCGAGCTGTTTGAACACGCGCGTGTTCATGGTCGGCTCTACGGCACGCTGAAGAGCTATGTGTATGAGAACCTGCAACGCGGCGTGGATGTGATCATGGACATCGACGTGCAAGGCGCGGCCCAAGTGCGTGCGTGCGAGGACGAACTGGTGAAGCGCTGCCTACTGGACATCTTTGTGATGCCTCCAAGCATTGACGAACTGTGCGCCCGTCTCTCAGGCCGTGCGACGGAGGACGCGGCGACGTTTGAGCTGCGCATGCAGAACGCGGCGGCGGAAATGGAGCACTGGCACGAATACAGCCACGTTCTGGTTAGCGGCGCACGCGAGGATGATGCACGGCGCTTTGACGCGCTTATCGATGCGGGGCGTATGCGGACGAGCTTGAGGTGATTGGCCGAAAGAGAGAAAAGAGGAGAAAAAATCCGACCATTCTTTGTCCGCTCTTTTCTCTTTTCCGACCATCCACTCAGACCATTCCGGTATCTTTGAGCGCAGGGAATTGGGCGCGCCAGTTGCGGACGACAGCGGAATCGATTTGGGCGCTGATGACGCGCTCCTGCTCGGCGGCATCGGCGATGATGATGCCGTGGGGATCGACGACGAGGCTGCGGCCGTTGTAGCTGAACTGCGGATCGTTGCCGCAGCGATTGACGCCGATGACGTAAGCGAGGCTTTCGATGGCACGGGCCTGGAGCAACGTGATCCAGTGCTGGATGCGTTTCACCGGCCACGCGGCGATGTAAACAAGCACCTCGGCTCCAGCGCGCACCGCATCACGGGCGAGTTCAGGAAAACGTAAGTCGTAGCAGATGAGCGGAGCGACCTTGAGTCCCCTCCACTCGAAGACATTCACGTGGGTGCCTGCGTGGTGCGCCTTGTCCTCGCCCCCTAGGCTGAAGGGACGATTCTTGGTGTAGCGCGTGAGCAGCGTGCCATCGGGAGCGATGGCGAGTGATTGGTTCCGCCCGCGCCCATCGGGTGTTTTTGTGACGAGTCCGCCGATGACACCGCATTGGTGCCGGACGGCGATTTCACGGAGAAACTGTTCCGTCACGCCATTTTCCGGCTCGGCGGTGACAGAGAGGTTCATGCTGAAGCCTGTGGAAAACATCTCTGGCAGGACGATGAGCGCTCCAGGCTGTGGATTCGTGTCGGCGATGAGTTTTTTCGCCTTGGCATGATTCGCAGCATGATTTTCCCAGACGGTGTCGAGTTGGACGAGATGGATGATGGTTTTAGAGTGCATTACTTCCTGGAAACCTAAAACTATGTCCAAGGGAGGATCTCCGTATTCCACCTCTGTCCGTTGTCGGGGCGAGATCGGTGTCATAAGCCCACAATGTTAAAATTAAATCGCATGACAACTTTTGCGTTGACGAAAATCAATCAATGAGGTGGACCCCGAAAGTTGGGCCAGCAGGCAGGGTGAGTGAAGTTATGGTTTGGGCGGTCTTGGACGATGAACTCAACACCCAGAACCAAAGTGAAAGCCAAACGTAAAAGACATGACCCAGAGTTCAAGGCGCGAGTCGCCTTGGAAGCCATCAAAGGCATCAAGACCGTGCAGCAGATTGCTGCCGATTACGAGGTGCATCCAGTGAAGGTGTCCGAATGGAAGAAGAAGTTGAGCACGCAGGCAGGCAGTGTGTTTCAGAGCGGGAAGGAAGCGCCGAAGGAAGACTTCGAGGCAGAGCGTGAGACGCTGCACTCCAAGATCGGCGAGCTCACCGTGAAGCTGGACTTCGTGGTAAAAAAATCCAAGCAGCTCGGCGTGTAGAGCGGGCTGCCGAACTCCTCGAACCACACCACCCAAAGCGGAGCATGAGAACACAATGCCAACTTCTGGGTGTCGCGCGTTGTCGAGGACAACAAACATGCCTCAACGACCTTCACGGTTCATGCGCTCACGCCACTTGGCCCCGTGCTGGTAGGCTTCCGGAGAAAGTCCATCATTTCAGGCTCTGCCAAAGAGCTTCAGCCATGATCCCTTTGGCTTCGGAACGTAACGCGGCTTCGGCTGCGTGGCCGTAATGTTCGCCGCAGATTCAGAGTGGCTCTTCACGGGATGAAAACGCACCACAGATGGACTCGTGGCAATCACGAAGCTTCCTTCACACCATCGGCAGCACCTTGCTCAACACGAGTGTCACTAACAGTCCGATGATCGAATCAGCAGTGAGCTGCAGCGTCCAAGTGCGCAGGGTTTCTTTTTCGGTCATGCCGCTGAGCCGGTTCACGACCCAGAAGCCGCTATCGTTCATCCAGGAGCAGAACATCGCGCCGAAGCCGATGGCGGTGAACAAATACACGGGATGACAGCCGAGCGCGCCGTCGGTGAGCATCGGCACCATGATCGAGGACGTCGTCAGCATCGCCACGGTGGCCGAACCCTGCGCCACGCGCACCACGGCGGCCACGATCCAGCCCAGCAGCACCAGGTTGAGGCTGTAACCCTGCGCCAGCTCCTTCACCGCGTCACCCACACCCGCGCTGCGCAGCGCCAGACCGAAGGCACCACCGGCGCTGGTGATGAGGATGATCATGCCTGCGGTTTCCAACGGCGGGCCGACGAGTTCCTCGATCTTCTTGAGCCCAAAGCCGCGTTGCTTTGCCAGCACCCACAGTGAAATCGCCGCGCCGATGAACAACGCGATGTTCTTGTGCCCGATGAAATCCACCCAGGCGCGCACGGCTGCGAATCCATGCTCACCGCCGAACAGGCTCACCATCGCCACGCCCCAGCCCGCGCCGGTTTCCGCGCCTTTGTGCGCCAGCTCGAACAACGTCGTCATGCTGATCAAAATGATTGGCAGAATGACCGGCGTCATGCTCCAGAAGAAAGACGGCAGCTCGCTCTCCGGCTTCGCGCTCACGCCTTCCAGATCGTCCAGCGACACGCCGCCTGTGGCGCGCAGCGGCACATCTGTGCGGCGGTTCAGCCATTTGCTAACCATGAAGCCGAAGGTGCAGGTGATCGCGCCGATGACCATGCCGCCGATGATCGACTCGCCCACGTTGAGATGCAGATCCTCCACCACGGCCACCGGCCCGGGATGCGGCACCGTCATCGAATGCGTCACCGTGCCGCCGCAGCACACGGCGAGGATGTAAAGCGTGTAATCCTTCCCCGTGCGCATGCGCAGCGCCATCGCCAGCGGTGCCATCAGCATGAACATCGTGTCGAAGAAGATCGGCGCGCTGAGGATGAACGTGCTCCAAAGCAGCGCCCAGCCCGCGTGCTTCTCACCGAAGAACGCCAGGAAGCGCCGCACCACCTTGTCCGCGCCGCCGCTTTCCATCAGACACATGCCGATGATCGCCGCCAGCGCGATGGAGATCGCGATGTCACGCGCCGTGTCGCCGAGTCCCTTCGACACCATCTCCACCACGCCCACCATCGACGACATCTTCGATGTGGAGCCGTTCTTCTGCACGATGTCCCACGACTCTTTGTTCGTCATTAGCCCCGCCAACATCGCCGCCAAGATCAGCGCCACAAACGCGTGCATGCGCAGCTTGCTGATGCCGATGATGATGAAGGCCACGCTGACGGCGAGGACGACGAAAGGCCAGTAGCTGGCGGAAGTGGCGGCGAGGAGGAACATGGGCGCGATGCTGGCGGACTGCGGTAGTCACGTCAAGACATTCGACAGTGGACATCCTTCGCGGCGGCGCTTCTATCCGCCGCACATGAACCCCGCCTCGCTTCGCCTACTGTTTGTGCTCCTCGTCCTTGCGGCGGGATGGTTCGGCGTTTCACGATTGGATTTCGATGTCGATCCGCTGAGCCTGCTACCGCAGGAGCTGCCAGGCTTGCAGGGCACGCGTTTGTTGCGCGAACAAAAGCGCGACCTGCTGCTCATCGCCGTTCAGGCGGATGATCCGGCGCTGGTTGAAGTCGCCGCAGACGCGTTGGCAGAACATCTCGCGAAACAGCCGGAGCTGTGCGCCAGCGTACGCAGCAAATCTCTCCTTCAATCCGATCCCGCGATCATCGCTGAGATCGTCGCTTATCTTTGGCTCAATGCGCCACCGCAGGAGGTAGCGAAGCTCAGCGCCTCGCTCGATCCGGCATCGCTGCCCGCGCAACTGACGAAGGCGAAAGAAATTGCGGGCAAGTCACTCGACCTACAAAACGCCACACTCAGCGGGTACGATCCGCTCGGACTCGTCAAAGGCGCACTGCAATTCCTCAGCGGCGGCGGCGACATGTCTAGCATGATGAGCGACGAATTTAGCAGCGCCGACGGCACACTGCGCCTGCTGTTTGTGACACCGCCGGGCAAGGCGTTGGCTGATTATCGTGCCGCAAACACTTGGCTTACGCAGATTAAAAGTGAAGTGCGCGAGAAATGGCTGGCGCAGCAGAGCGAGCTGGCTGGCGTAAAAATCGGCTTCACTGGCGATCCGGCGTTCCAGGCCGAGATCGCCACCGGCATGGAGGGGGACATGAGGCAGTCGATCGGTGCAGTCACCTTCATCGTCGGTTTTCTGTTCTGGCTGCTGCATCGGAGTGTGAAACCCTTGCTCTGGCTCATGCTGGCAATCTTGTGCGCGAACCTTCTCACGCTCGGCACAGCGGGCGCGATCTACGGCTCGCTCAATGTGATGTCGATGGGCTTCGCGGCCATCCTGACCGGTTTGATCGAAGACTTCGGCGTCGTGGGCTTGCACATCGCGCGAGAGCATCCCGGTGAGGGATTTGCGAGCATCCGCCGCCGCGCGTTGCCCGGCGTCGCATGGTCGGCAGTCAGTATCGCGGGTGTGTTTGCGATGCTTGGTTTGAGCCAGCTTCCCGGCGTAGCCCAGCTTGGCATTTTGTCAGCGCTGGGTGTTTTGATAGGCGCGGCAGTCATGCTGTTTGGATTTTTGCCTCTGGGCATGAAGGCGGGCAAACTGGAGGAACATCACGGCACCACGCGCATCGCGATGAAGCTGCAAAGCATCATGGGATTGCTCGTCAGCGCCGCGTTGATCGCCTCTACGGTCGTTTTGATCTTCAAAGGTCTGCCACGCATGGATTTCGGCTCCGCCGTACTGCGCCCCGACAAGAGCGAGGCATTCGACGTGTTCGAGGAAATCGAAAAAAACATGATGGACGCGAACGCCGAGCCCGGCCGCAACGTCCCGGTCATCTTCGCAGCGAAAGACGCCGCAGCATTACGCCAAAGCATGCTGGCGACGAAAAAAGCACTGCGCAGCGATGCAGTCGAAGCACAGATGCTGCCGCTCGCGCTCGTTCCCGATACGGATGCGCAACGATCAAATCTCAAAGCGCTGCAAAGCCTCGCACAACGCGAAGACGAACTGCGCAAAGCCATCGATGCCGCCGGATTCACCGACGTGGCCTTCTCGCTCACGCAAAACGTGCTCAAACAATGGCGTGAGTGGTCCGCCGTAAACGCGCCGCTGCCGTTGTGGCCGAAACCGGTCGTGCTGGAGAATCTCGGCGGCATCGTGTCGCAGCATGCGAAGTACGGGCTGATGGCTCTCGGCACCATCCGCCTCGCGCAAGGCCGCACATTGGAGAATGCGGCGGTGCTGCATGATGTGGGAAACATTCCAGGTGCGCATCCGGCGGGCTGGGCGTTTCTGCGCACATCATTGGAACCGTTGTTGAAACGTGAAATCCTGCGTGTGTGCGTCCCCACCGCACTCATCGCGCTCATCCTATTCTTCCTCGTGTTTCATGGCTGGCGAGAGCGTGCGCTCGCCCTCCTTGTGCTTGCGGCTAGCGGCTGGATCCTGCTCGGCGGTATGACGTTGTTTGATTTGCAGTGGAATCTGATGAGCGTCGGCGCGGTGCCTCTCTGTCTCGGCCTGGGACTCGATTTCACCATTCATATGATGCACGCGTTGCGTGAGCCCGGTGCCACGCGTGAAAGCGCGGCCTCACTTGGCCGCTCGCTGGCCTACTGCGGCCTTAGCACCGGGCTTGCGTTCGGCGCGCTGGCCGCTGGCAGCAATCGCGGCCTCATCACGCTCGGCATGACTGCCATGACCGGCGTGCTTACCGTGCTCATCACTGCCGCTTTCGCGTTGCCATGGCTGTGGTTTCAGAAACGTGAAAGGCGCTGACGCTGAGTGGTGGTGATCACTGTGGGCGGAAGTTTGAGATCTCGAAGAAGCCGCTCCTGCTGGGGGTGTCTGCCTGATACCAGGTGCCGGTCAGCAGGCTGGAGTCGGTGGGCAGAGAGCCGAGGTAGTTTTCAACTGGATGTTTGAAGTGCCGGTACTTTTTCTGGAAGCGCAGGTGGAGCACCCCCTCCCCCTGCGTGCAAGTTCCGGTGACGTCCGCCCAGAGGAAACCACCCTTCGCCGTGCCAAAGCCGGACCAAAGTTCTTGGATGGTGCCGCTGATTTTTCCGGAGCCTGTGGACTGGTGCAGCGTGAGCACGAAGCGGGAAGTCTGCCCGGATTGTTTTCCAAAGGCACCACCGAAGGTGTAAGTGCCTTGATACTGGCCTGCAATGTGAGCCGGAGCTAAGCCCGGCAGCATGCCCGGTTTTCCAGGCCCCGCACAGGAGAGTGGCAGGGTCATGAGCAAGGCCGACAGGGCATGCCGGAAGGCTGAAAGAATGCGGGGCGGGAATGGTGAACTCATGGATGATGCGCAACGAGGATGGCTGGCATGTAACTTGCATGAGAAATGACGCGCCGCCAGAAACACCCTCCAGATGCTTTGCTCGACGACTACGGATTACCGTGTAAAAAGCACGAATGGATCTGCTTCAACACCGAGGTGACGAGCGGGCGTGCCCCGTGACTCCTGCGTCTTCGTTGTCCGCACCACAGCCTGTGATCAAACCCATGCCTTCCACGATGGCGATCGTTCCCCGGCAGTCCTCCACCGCTCTTCGCAACCAGCCAGAGGTGAGCGCTGCCGCGAAACCCATGGTCGTGCGTCCGTTGCCGTCCCATTTCGCGGAGCCGCTGGAGATTCCCGCTAGGGCAGAGGCGTCCCTACCCAGGCGGCGAGTGGTGCTGTTCGCGCTCGCGGGCTGGGTGCTGCTGGGCTTCATCGCCGCGCTGACAGCTCGGGCGGAAACCGATGCGGAGCTATGGGCTGCAGCAGGCGGCTGGCTGACCTTCACCGAGCTGCTAGGGCTGCTGGTTCTGGCCGCGTGACAAGGCTCACTCAAACATCACTCCAGCGGATGTTCCGCCGCACGCCGACGAAATGAAAATGCGAGTCGGCATCCTGGATGTAACCTTTCCTGTCGATGCGCATGCCTTCGGCCTTGAGGCGGCGGCGCTGCGTGCGAGCGAGTGCCGCGTCCATGTTCGGGCTGATGCGCGCATCTGCGGAAACGACGCGATGCCAAGGTAGCGTGGCGGATTCCTCAGGCGTAAGATGCGCGATCACAGTGGCCACATGACGGGCGATCACGTTCATGTGGATGGCGATGCTTCCATACGTTGTGAATCTGCCGGGCGGGATGAGCGCCACGATTCGCAGCACTTCCACACGGATGCGGGTGAAGGCAGCAGATTTTCCACGGGGCATGCGGGAAGATGGACAGCCCGGCGTGTCTGTCGATGGGCAGGCCACAACGAATGCTTCTCTTTTTTGCGTGTGGCTGCTAACGATTCACTCATGTCACCGCCCTCACGTTGGAAGCCCACCGCCCTGCGCCTCTGGCGTGTGACGTTGCTGGCAGCAGCGGTATTCGCGATCCGACGCTCACATCAACCGGAAGCACTGGAGCTTACGGTCGAGCGTGTGCGCGATTTTTTTCCTGCTGCAGCCGTTTTGACGCCGCTGAACGGCATGCAGACAGTGAAGGACGAGTCCGGCATCACGCTCGGCCATGTGATGCAGACGTTACCGGAGTCGGATGACATCATCGGCTACTCGGGAACGACAAACACGCTCATCGCGCTCGATTCACACGGCAAGGTGCTCGGCCTGCGCATCTTGCGCAGCGGAGACACGACCGATCATGTGGCAGAGGTGGTGAGCGAACGTTCGTTCTTCAAGCAGTTCACGAACAAGAAGCCCGCCGATATGGCGAATCTTCGAGTGGATGCGGTCTCAGGTGCGACCTTGACCAGCAGCGCGATTGCGGAAGGCGTTCTACGCCGTCTGGGCAAGAGCACGACGACTTCGCTGCGATTCCCTGATGCGATCACACTGGATGAAGTGAGAAAACTCGAACCGCAGGCTGCGAAGCTGCGCGAATCGAAAACACATCCGGGTTCGCAGGAAGTTCTCGATGCGAACGGCAAGGTGATCGGGCTCGCCGTGCGCACGGCACCGGTTTCGGATGGCGTGGTCGGCTACAAGGGGCCGAGCGACACGTTCATGCTGATGGATTCGACAGTTTCGACGTTGCGCGGTATTGCTTTGCGCCGCAGTTACGACACGGAGCAGTATGTCGGCTATGTGACGGGCGATCCGGCATTTTTGAAGACGTTCGACGGCATGGCGACGGAGGCGATCGCGAACATCGATTTCAATGCTGCTGGGGTTGAGGGCGTGTCAGGTGCGACGCAGACGAGTTACGGCGTGGCGGAAGGCGTGCGCGTGCGTGCGCAGTCGTTGTTGAAGGAAAAGGAGGCGAAACGCGGCTGGTGGGCGCTGATTCGCTGGCGCTGGCAGGACACGGGCCATGTTGTCATTATTTTGGCCGCATTCGTGATGGCGTTCACGCCGTTGCGCGGTCGTGCGTGGTGCCGTCATCTGCATCATGTGCTGCTGGTGATCTACGGCGGCTTTATCGCAGGCGAACTGCTATCTCAGGCACTGCTCGTCGGCTGGGCGGCGCATGGCACGCCGTGGCGGACTGCGCATGGGCTGGTCTTGCTCACTGCCGTGGCGCTGCTGGGGCCGGTTTTCACCGGCAAACAGCTTTACTGTCATCACATCTGCCCACACGGTGCGTTGCAGCAGCTCGTGATGCGACGTTTGCGGTTTCAATGGTCGCCGTCGAAACGATTGGAGGCTGTTTTGTCGAAGCTGCCGTTTGTTTTGCTCGCGTTCGTGCTGTTGAGCGTCGCTTTTGTGCTGCCGGTGGATTTGAACGCGCTGGAACCGTTCGACGCATATGTGTTTCGCGTCGCAGGCTGGGCCAGCATCGCGATCGCAGTGATCGGCGTGCTGTGGTCGCTCGTAACACCGCTGGCGTATTGCCGTTACGGCTGTCCGACGGGGGCGTTGTTCAAGCTGCTGCGTTTCACTGGTGACGCGGATGGCCTAGGCATGCGCGACTGGCTGGCCGCAGCGTGCATTGTGGGCGTTCTTCTCTTTGCCCACGGCTGAAAACCGGCTACCAACAGGCGTTCATGCCCATCATCTCCACTCTCGAGTCCAAGTTCGGTCGCTTCGCCATTCCCGGCTTGGTGCAGATCATCGCGTTGTTTCAAGTGATGGTGCTGCTGATGGTGCTGGTAATGTCGAAGGAGGGCGCGGCGGCCTATCTGATGTTCTTGGAGTTGAATCCAGAGCGGATCATGCGCGGCGAGGTCTGGCGTTTGATCACTCATGTGCTCGTTCCGGGAAATTTCTCTCTCGTCTGGGCGCTGATCGGTGCGCTTTTCATGATGTGGATCGGTCGCGGGCTTGAAGAGGTGTGGGGCGCGTTCCGGGTGAATTTGTACATCTATGGTTGGATGTTCGCCGTCACCGTCGGCGCGCTGGTCTTCCATTGGGCCGCGCCGGGTTTGTTTCTCTTCCAAACACTGCTTTTTGCTTTCGCGACGATTTATCCAGACGAGGAGATTTACATCTACTTCATCCTGCCGCTGAAAATGAAATGGGTGGCCTTCATCAGCGCGGGCATGACGGCCTTTCTCGTCATGCGCGAGCCCGCGATGCTGTTTCCGGTGTTGGTGGGACATTTGAATTTTCTCATTGTCTTCAGTCCCAGTTTCCTGAGCGAGCGGGCGCGCATGGCGCAGGTTGCGGCACGGCGCGGCCGTTTCGAGTCGGCGCAACTGCCGCAGGACACGTTTTTTCACCAATGTTCGGCCTGCAAGCGCACGGAGATCGACAATCCGCAGCTCGATTTCCGTGTGCTGGACTCTGGTGATGAAATCTGCGGTGAATGTCGTGCGAAACGCAACGGAGGTTGAGCGTCATGGCCGACAAGATCGCCGACGAGTTTTTGGAGTTCTTGGAATCAGAGCGCCGTTCGTCGGAACGTACGGTGGCGAACTACGAGCTGGCTCTGCGGCAGTTCCGCGAGTGGCGCACACCGTTCAAGGGCTGGGACAGGCTCACAGCGGATGATTTTCGCGCGTTTCTCTTCGACTTGATGAAGCAGGAGCGCGCACGTGCGACGATCCGGCTGCAGTTCGCGGCACTGAGGAGTTTTTTCAAATGGCTGACGCGGCGGCGCGGTTTGAAGACGAACCCGCTGCTCGAAGTGCAACTGCCGAAGCGCGAGAAAAAACTGCCAGTGGTGCTCACCGTGGCGCAGATCGAGCAGATGTTGAATCTGCCGCTGACGATGGAGAAATCGAAGCGCGATGCGGTGTGGGCACCAGAGCGTGACGCGGCGATTTTGGAGCTTTTTTACAGCACTGGCATGCGCTTGAGCGAGTTGGTGGTGTTGAACGTCGAGGACATCGACACCTACACCGAGACGGCACGAGTGTTCGGTAAGGGTGGCAAAGAACGTCTCTGCCCAGTCGGCAGCAAGGCGCTGGAGGCGGTGCAACGCTATCGCGCGAAGGCGGGCGTGCATGACGGAGCGCTTTTTCTGAGCAAGCTGCGGAAGCGCATCACTGGTCAGGCGGTGGCGGACGTGATCACAAAATACTGGCGTGCGTCAGGGCTGCCGGTGCATCTCACGCCGCACAAGCTGCGCCATAGCTTCGCGACGCATTTGCTGAATAACGGCGCGGATTTGCGCAGCGTACAGGAACTGCTGGGGCACGCGAGCCTTTCGACGACACAGATCTATACGCACGTCTCGACACAGCGGATGAAGGAGGTGTACGAGAAGGCGCACCCGAGAGCGTGAGACGGCTTACTTCGTCTTCACCCATTCGGCGATCGGCTGAACCGTATGCGCGGGGGCCTCGGCGGCGGTGGTGAAGGTAATGCAGAGAGATACGGCTCCTTTGGCGTCAGCGATGGTCGCCTTGAGGATGTTGATCTTGGTGAGGTCGCGGGCCTGCGGATTCGGCTTTTCAGGGACGGGGGGCTTGTCGCTGGTGAAGACAGCGCTTGCTGGAGACACAATGGTGGCCAGGAGCGTCTTGCCGCCTTTGGTGAGCTTGGCGCTTTTGCCGTCGGCGGCGATTTCAGCGTCGGTCTGCATGCTCCAGGTTAGTTTCTTGGTGTTCTTCACTTGAAGATCATCTTGGATGACGAGGTACGGGGTCGCGCTGCGCACGGCCATGATGCCGCGGTGTACGTCCTTCGCCTCTTTCGAGTATGCCTTGGTCATGTCGATCACGCCGACGCCGCGCTCCGGGGTCGAGTTGCTCAGCAGCACGCCGGCCACCGCTTCTTCATTCTGGTTGCCATCAAACGTCAGCGTGCTCTGACCTGCGGTTGCAGCGAGATAATTGGCAAGGCGGCGGGAGCGGTCCGCGCCGGGCTTGACCTCATAGCCGCCGACGCGTTCTGCTTCCGCGCCGAGCTCGATCCCCCAGCGCTGGCCAGCGGCATCGAGGACGAAGCTGCCGATGTCGAGCTGCGCCTTGTAGTCGCTATTGTCACCGCCTTTGGCAGCGAGGAACATGTCGTCCTTGCCCCAACCGGTGCGTACTGTGGCGATCAGGCCGCCTGGCAGCGCATACTCTAGGCTATCAGGCGTGCCGTCACCAGCAGCGTGTGGATTGTAGTAGATGTAGTTGCCGGCGATGCTGAGGAATGCCGTGGAGGCCGGCATCTTGCTGCCTGCGTCCACCGCCGGGATTCCGGGATTGCCATGCAGGCCGCACAACCAGGTCATCACCCAGGGCCGCCTTGTGGCGTTCGAGGCGGAGTCGCCGAAGTTGAACGGCATGCCCGTGGGGCCGAAGAGATGCATGCGAGCTACGGCGAACTGTGGGATGCCTTCCAGCATCGAGAGGCCATAATCTTTGCCTGCGGCGGTGCGCAGTGATTGAATGACCATTCCGGCATAATCCATTACGGCATCTCCATCCGCCGGCCCTTCAGGCCATACGCCTGCGGGGGCGAAACGGCGGATGCCCTCGCCGAAAGGTTTCGCGGCGGCGGCTGCGGCTTTCTTCGCTAGCGTGACGTCTTCGTCGGCGAAACAGAGTGCGGTGAGGAGCAGCGCTGAGGCGGCGGACATCTTCTCACGTCCCACAGGTGCTTCGGCTGCTTTGGTGGGCGGCCCCTTGGGCTTGCCCTTGTTCTTGTCCTTTGATGAGTCGGCGGTCTGACCGCCCGAGACTCCCTTCGTGCTTTCCGGCACGGGCTCATCATGCAGATGCGCGATCAGCGCATCGACGCCTTTCTGATCGAGGAAGGTACGGATCTCTGTGGCCTGCTGCGCATTGAAACCATCGCGGAACCAGTCATAGGCGAGGCAAACGGCGATGACCATCTCCGAGACGACTTGGCATTCACCTGGGTGCCAGTCACGGAAGTTGGACTTGTCGCAAAGTAGGAGCGCCTCACGCACGGCGCGTTCTTTCCACTTCAGGTCGCCATCTCCGTAATGAAGCGCTCCTAGCAATCCCATGCGGTAGATCGCACGCGAGCCTTCGCCCACCGTTCCGAGGATTTCACCGTTGATGCGGTTGAGCTCGGGATCTTTCAGCAGATCCTCCCCAGAAGCTTTCAAGTTTCCCATCAACTTCGCTAGCAGAGGATCGCTAGCGAGCTGGTTTTTGATCGCGGCCCAGCCTGCGGCGTTTTGCAGTAGGCGTGGGCGCACCTTGGCGATGCCGCTGAGGTAGTCGTTCGCCGTCGGTGCCTTGTACTTGGCGGCGGGGATGATCGTGATCTGCGGGCGTGGCGGCGCGGGTTTGGCTGCCACCTTGGCACCACCTTTTGGCGCGGCGGCGGGTTTCGCCGGTGGCGCGGCAGGAGCTGCAGATGGTGTCGGTGTGGGTGCAGCCGGTGCGGCCTTCATCGCGGCGTAGCGCGCCTTCGCATATTCAAAATCTGCCGGGATGAGGGTGGAGATGGGCACGTCGAACTCGCGCCCGTCCTTGGTTTTGATCTTCACCGTCTTTGCGGCGGCATCCACGGAGACAAACGCAGCCTCGACCTGCTTGCCTGCGGTATTCGTCCACATGTGGTATTCTTCGGCGGCCTGAGCTCTGATGTGGGAAGCCGGAAGGAGGCCACAGAGGGCTAGGCTAGCGAGGTAGCGCAGATTGGAGTTCATGGTGATGCAGGATTGGGATTACAGCAGCGTCTGGCAGTGGAATGGTCAAGTCCAATTGCAGAGTGGAGCATATGATTTGGGATAGTGGAGATGCATCCTCCGCCGGTGGAGTCCACTTCCATGTTGGGCCTGCACCGCTTCCGTCATAGGGCACCCGCTCAGGCTGCTTTCTTCTTTTTGGCACCTGCTGCTTTGGGGCGTTCCGGCGGGCTGAGCGGCTCCGGTGCCGCCTCCGGTGGGAACTGGATGAGCGGGAAAGGACTGGCCTGGGGTTCCATGGCGTATTCGCGGTCCTTGAAAGCACCAGCTTTGGGGAAGGGATAGTTGCCGTCCTTGTCGGCGACGAGTGGCGGCGGACTATCGAGTGTGAGCTGGTCCACGTTCGGGGAGAACTCGAAGGCGCTGTTGATGTAATCTTTGTAGCGGACGACCTGGCCCGTGTGGGCGGCGGCGCGGCCCATGGCGGTAGTGACGCTGGACTTGATGCCGCGCTCGACCTCGTTGTAGGGCTTGTCCTTGGTGATGGCTTCGATGAGATCCTGCCACTCAAGGTCGTAAGGATTCGGCTCTGGCTGCTTGCCGCGCCAGATGATGTTTGAGCGCACCATGTTCTGGCCTTTGAAGGTCATGGCTTTCGAAGGGAAGTGGCCTGCGGTGGAGACAATGGCGCTGCCTTTGGTGCCCTGCACCTGCGTGGCGAACTGCGTGTGTACGTTCAGCTGCGTGCGGCCTTCGAGGTAGAGCTTAGCGCCGTCCTTGAAGGTGTACTCGCAGGAGTAGTGATCAAAGTTTTGATCGACGTTGTCACCGCGGTCGCTGCGGCCGCCGCTAGCCTGCACCTCGACGGGCCAGTCGTTCTTCATCCAGCAGGCTTCGTCGATGTTGTGGATGTTGAAGTCACTGAAGCCGCCGCCAGAGGCCCAGAGGAAGCTATGAAAGTTTTTGATCTGCCAGAGCAGCTCGTTGGGATGCGCTTTCGGATCACGACGCGGTGTGAACACGCTGCCGATGACGCCCTGCATGCGGTAGGCGCGCATGAGGAGCAGGTCACCAATCTCACCATCCTGGATGCGGTTGAAAAGTTCTCCACGCACGCGGCAGTGGCGGCACATGAGGCCGACGCCGACTTTGAGGCCCTTCTTCTTGGCCTCTTCGTTCAAAGCGAGCAGGCGACGCGCGGTGGGGCCGTCCGTGCAGATCGGTTTTTCCATGAAGACGTTCACGCCTTTTTCGATAGCGTACTTGTAATGCACCCAGCGGAATGCCACTGGCGTGGTGAAGATGGCCACGTCGCCTTTGCGCAGGCTGTCGATGGCGTGCTTGTAGGCGTCGAAGCCGATGAACTTCGCATCTTCGGATACGGACATGCGGTCCGGGTGCTTCTTGGTGAGATTGTCAAAGCTCGCGTCGAGTCGGTCCCTGGAAACATCCGCCATCGCCACGAGGCGGGTCACGCGGGACTGCACGCCCATGGCGTTGCTGGCCGCGCCGGTGCCGCGTCCGCCGCAGCCGATGAGCGCAGTCTTGATTTCATCGCTGCCGGCGGCATGTACATGCGGCAGGCTGATGCCGGAGAGCACCGAGAGACCGGCGACGGTCTTTGTGGTGGAACTGAGAAAGTCGCGACGGCAGAGATTGGAATCGAAGTCGGTGTTCATAAGCGCGCTCAAGTACGTTGGCGACGCCTCGAAGCTTGCCGAAGAATCTCAACTCCTCCACCCGCCGCAATAAGGATGATGCGAGCCAATTTCATAAGACGGCAAGCTCACATCAACGTCACCACCACAAACAAGAACAAAGAGATACCTGCAAAAAAGCAGGCGATTTCCCAGCGGCCCTGGCTCGCATCATGCCGCTTGCCAAACAGCCCGGCCTCTGAAACAAGTCGGGCATGGACTCGCATGAAGTCATCAGCAAGGCCGTCGAGCGCACCAGCTTCAAAGAGGTGGCCGCCCAGATGGGAATCTCACTTTCCCTAGCTTATAAATGGTCGCAGCCCGACGCGCAGGAGGGCAGCGGTGCCACCAATCCACTCGACCGTGTGCGCCAGCTCTATGAGATCACCCGTGATCCGCAGCTCATCCAGTGGCTCTGCCACAAGGCAAACGGTGTTTTTGTGCAAAACTCCATGGGCGGCGGCCCGCGCGGCATGGAGCTCATGCCCGCCACTCAAAAAATCGTGCAGCAGTTCGCCGGCCTGCTGACGGCGATCAGCCAGTCCGCCGCCGACAACAACATCAGCGCCCAAGAGGCCGAAAAGATCCGCAAGGTGTGGGACGAGCTAAAGCGCTTCACTGAAGGTTTTGTGCGCCTGTGCGAGAAGGGCGACTTCGCGCATCTCGCCGAGGAGATCAAAACGCATCAGCCCGGGGCATGACATGTTCTGCCAGAGCCTGTCCCTAGTGTCCGCCACGCAGGCCACACTCGACCTAGCAGGATTTATGGGCAGGGGGGGCTGCTGCACTACAACCGTACCGGCACACCGTGCTGGCCGAGGTAGTGTTTCACATCGGCGACTTTGTATTCGCCGAAGTGGAAAATGCTCGCGGCGAGGACGGCGTCGGCCTTGCCGTTGCGCAGGACATCGACCATGTGGTCGAGATTGCCGGCGCCGCCGCTGGCGATGACGGGGATCGTGACCGCCTCACTTACCGCACATGTTAGCGCGATGTCATAGCCGTTCTTCGTACCGTCAGCGTCCATGCTGGTGAGTAAGATTTCGCCCGCCCCACGTTTGCAGACCTCGGCAGCCCATTCGACGGCGTCGCGTTCAGTGGCGTTGCGACCGCCGTGCGTGAACACGGTCCAGGAGCCTTTTTCGTTCCTTTTGGCGTCGATGGCGACGACTAGGCACTGGCAGCCGAAGGCCCCGGCCGCCTCGTCGATGACATGCGGCGTTTTGACAGCGGCGGTGTTGATGCCGACCTTGTCCGCGCCGGCGAGAAGCATCTCGCGCATGTCGGCGACGGTGCGGATGCCGCCGCCGACGGTCAATGGCATGAAGCAATGCTCTGCGGTGCGCGCGACGACATCGACCATCGTCTTGCGTTCCTCGTGGGCGGCGGTGATGTCGAGGAAGACGAGTTCATCGGCTCCCTGCGCGTTGTAAACCTGCGCGCACTCCACCGGATCGCCCGCGTCACGGAGCTGGAGGAATTTCGTGCCTTTGACGACACGCCCTTCCTTCACGTCGAGACAGGGGATGATGCGCTTGGTGAGCATGACGATGTGAATGGCCGAAAAAGAGAAAAGAAGGAAAATACCAGAGGATATCCGTCTGAGCTCTTTTCTTCTTTTTTCTCTCTTTCGGCTAAAAAATCAGACAAGCGCGGCCTTCACCATCGTTTCGAGCTTCACGATGTCCTTGGCGAAGTTGCGAATGCCTTCGGCGGTCTTCTCCGTCGCCATAGCGTCTTCATTGAGCAACCAGCGGAAGGTCTTCTCGTCGCTGCCGATGCGCTCGATCTTGAGGGATTTCGCGTTGGCGGCACTGAGCTTCGGAGTGATCGGGTCGCTGCTGGCGGCGAGTTCTCCGAGTAGGCCGGGGCTGATGGTGAGCAGGTCGCAGCCGCAGATTTCAATGATTTCGCCCTTGTTGCGGAAGCTGGCACCCATGACCTCGGTCTTGTAGCCGAAGTGCTTGTAGTAGTTGTAGATCTGCGTCACGGAGATCACACCCGGATCTTCGGCGGGGGAGTAGTCCTTGCCAGTGCTCTTCTTGTACCAGTCGAGGATGCGGCCCACGAACGGGGAGATGAGCTTGATGCCGCCTTCGGCGCAGGCCACGGCCTGGGCGATGCCGAACAGGAGAGTCATATTGCAATTGATGCCTTCTTTTTGCAGCACTTCGGCCGCTTTGATGCCTTCCCAAGTGGAGGCGATCTTGATCAAGACACGCTCACGGGCGATGCCGGCCTTCTCATACATCCCGATGATGTGGCGGGCCTTTTCGATGTTGCCCTGTGTGTCGTAGGAGAGGCGCGCGTCCACTTCGGTGGAGACGCGGCCCGGCACGATCTTGAGGATTTCGAGACCGAAGGCGACGACGAGCTTGTCCATCACCGCACCCACGCCGCCGGATTTGCCATCGGCTACGGCCTTGTCGAAAATCGCCTTGTGTTCGGGTTTGGAGGCAACCTGGAGGATGAGGGAAGGATTGGTCGTGGCGTCCTGCGGCTTGTAGGCCTTCATGGCTTCGAAATCGCCGGTGTCGGCGACCACCACGGTGTGCTGCTTCAGTTGATCGAGCTGGGTCATAGTTTGGGTATTTTTTGGGGGGCGAAAATACGGGCAAAGGGGGGATTCGCAAGCAGGCAATCGGCTCTCGCCAAGACGCTGTTGAACCAGTAAAAGAACCATATGAGAGTTGTGCTCGGCATTTGGATCATCTGTGCCTTTTCCGCAGGTGCTGCGGAGGTGTTTCAAGTCACCTGGCCGACGCAACACGGCTCGCCTCCGGCTGCTGTGGGCGGGCAGGCTGCGCAATTCATGCCAGCGTTTCGAGTGGCACTGCAAAATATGCCCGAAAGCATGATTGTATCGCTGGCGCTGTCACAACCTGGGTTGTTGGGACTGACTGCGGATCAAGCCAAGACGCTCCAGCCGCTGGTGGCGGAACGTTACAAGGCCATCGCTGCCTCAGAGGCCTATTGTGTGGCTCCGTCCGCACTGAGCTACTGCTTTGGCTCGATCAAAGCCGATCATGGCCTCGCCACGGTGCATGTGCCGGACGATTTCGGGCCGCAGACTCCGGTGATCGTGTTTCTGCACGGCTACGGTGGCAGTTTTCTCTGGTATCAGCACTACCTCGCGCAGCATTTCCCGCAGCATCTCATCATCTGTCCGGCTTACGGCATCACACCGTCAGCGATCCCTGCCGCCTACTTGATCGAATGCCTCGCCGCTGTTGAAAAGCGGCTTGGCAAAGCTTTGGTGGCCGAACCATGGCTGCTTGGCCTGTCCGCAGGCGGATTTGGGGCTTGTCGCGTGTTCACCGATCTGCCCGGACGCTTCGCGGGCATGATCTGCCTCGCCGCTTATCCGCTTTCGCGGCAGGAAGGAAAGCAGAACACTTATTTCATCGCTGGCGGCGAGGAAGTCTTCGTGAAGAACGGCCAGTTCAAACGCCTCGTTGGCGACGCAAAAATCCATCTAATCCCGGGCGCGGGTCATTTCTTCCTGCTCACACACGAGCAGGAGTCCGTCGCGAAGCTGCGTGAGTGGTTGCAGACCGGGGTCCGCTGACGTCTCAATCCAGCGCCACAAACCGCACGCAGATGCTGCCGGGGACGTTCACTTTGGTGCCGGTGAAGGTCAGCTTGCCGTTGTCCTGATCGACTTTGAAAAGTGCCGCTGTGCCGCTGTCCTGATGCGCGGCGATGAGCCACTTGCCGCTTGGGTCGAGGCAGATATTGCGTGGGATTTTGCCTTCGACGGGCACGTTTTGAATGAGCGTGAGCCTTCCGGTGGCGGGATCGCAGGTGAAGACGGCGATGGTGTCGTGCGTGCGGTTGGAAACATAGACAAACTTGCCGTTCGGATGCGCCAGCGTCTCTGCGGTGCTGAGGCCGGTCTTGCCGCGATCGGCCTCGGGCAGCGTGGAGACGGTTTCGATCTCGGTGAGAGCGCCTTTGTCAGCGTCATAAGCGAACACGGTCTCGGTCATGCCCATTTCGTTGTTCACGAAGACGTATTTGCCACTCGGATGGAAGGCGAGGTGGCGCGGGCCGCCGCCAGCGGGTGTTTTGGCAAACGGCGGATCGTTCGGCGTCATCTTGCCGGTGGCGGGGTCGATCTTGTAGATGAGTACCTTGTCCAAGCCGAGATCGCAGGCGAAGGCGAAGCGGTTGTCGGGACTGAAGTTCACCGAATGCGCGTGCGGGCCGGCCTGACGGCGTGGATCGACACTAGAGCCTTCATGCTGGAAGAAACTGGCTGCTTCGGAGACGGAGCCGTCATCCTTGATCGCATACGAGGCGACGCTGCCGCTGCCGTAGTTCGCGATGGTGGCGAGTTTGCCGGTTTTATCGACACACACATGGCACGGACCTTTGCCGACGGCGCTGGCCTGATTGATCAACGTGAGCTTGCCGGATTTGAGGTCGATTCTGAACGAGCTGATGCCGCCGTCTTTCTTGCCGTCGGCAGTGGTGATGTCGCTGCTGGCGTAGAGATATTTTTTCGACGGATGAATGGCGAGGAAGCCCGGATTGCCGACTTCAGCGGCGAGTTCAGGGTTCGTCAGCTCACCGGAGGCGGAGTTGAAGCGAGCGACGTAAATGCCCTTGCTGCCATTCTTGGCGTTCGTACTCGTACCGAAATAAACGAGGAAGTTCTCACCTGCGATGGCGGTGGTGGTGAGCGCTGCAAAAACAAAGGAAAGCGTGGAGCGGTTCATAGCGGTGCGATGTTGCCGACTACCATTGGCGCGGTCAAGCAATCACTCATCCACACCTGCGGCGTCCAGTGTGCGCATCATGGCGTCCATGAACTCCTGGGCGGCATCAATCGGGAGGATGATGGTATCACGCCGCCCGCGCACATCTTCGGTGATCTTGATGAACTTGCCACGGTCGTTCTCCTTCAGGTCGAGGAAGAAAATTTTCCGGTCGGTGACGATTTTCTCGGAATGCAGCGGCGGATTGGGCGGGCGCCGCTCACCACCATCATCAAATTCTGTGTTCCTCATGTGATAACCTCCGCTGCCTGACGATTCGCTGTGCTGTGTTTTCTGGGGAATTTCGAGGCCGATTTTAGAAATCATATCCGCCTTGTCAATGCTTCTCACGAACGAGCACCTTTCGTGCTGCTTGTAGGGCAGCGAGCGTCCAGACCACGGGATAAAGCTGCTCGTGATACCACAAACGGGCAAAATAGAGGCCGATGGGCGATGGTGCAAAGCGGGTGCCGTTGCTGGTGGCCGTGAGGAGCCACTGCACAGCTCTTTGAATGCGGACGGGGGCATCCGCTCTCTCGTCATGGCACAGGGCATGGAGGGCGACGGCGGTTTCCTCGATGCTGGGAGGCGCGTGGGCATCACCGCCAAAGGAGCCTTCAGGTTTCTGGACGGAGCGGAGGTATTCGAGGCCGGAATCAGTCAGATGGCGTGCCTGGACGGCGAGATGCTCGTTTCCAGTGAGATGATTGATGACCTGGGCGGTGCCATAAACGGGATTGGCCTCGCCAGGCGTGTGTTCGTTGCCGAACCAGAGTGGAATCCACGCGTGTTGAGCCGTGCGGCTGGCGTGGAGATATTGCAACGCGTGTTTCGTGGCTGCGGTGATGCGGATTTGCAACGCAGCGGGCAGTTCAGCGTGCCATGTCCACCATGCGAGCAGCGCATGCGCGGTGATTTCAGGCGTGCTGCGATCAAACGGCAATGCGCCCCAGCCGCGACAGAAGGTGGGAATACCGCCGTCGCGGTTTTGTAGATCGAGCAGCCAGGTGATGCCGCTGTGAATGGCCGAATCGCAAGTGTGGCCGGTTTTTTTGAGTGCGATGAGAGCGCTTGAGGTGTCGTCGGCGTCGGGCACGCCGCCGGGAAGATCCGTCCAAGCCCAGCCGCCGGGCGCAGCATTGGTGAATGGGTGGGTTTCGCGGTATTGCTGGGAGAGGAGCCAGTTTTTGGGAGCGGCGACGATTCGTCGCCATTCCATGCTGTTGTCTGGCGACGATTCGTCGCCACTCCATGAACGCATGGCAAGCGTGGTGCCCCAGGTGGCGAGGTTGGTGTCGATGGGCCAGCTTCCGTCGTCGCGCATGGATTTGACAAGGAAATCGGCGGCGGGGGGGATGCAGGGATGATCGAGCTGATCCGCGCCGGCAAGCGCCATGGTGACGAAGCTGGTGAGCGGCGTGGCTTCGAGATAGCCGCCGCTGCCAGGTTGCAACATTTGCAGCATTGGCCGGATGAGTGGCCAAGTGAACGTGCGAATCCAGCGCAGCGGATTCCACCACGCAGGCGGTGCGTGATGAAAACGCGCATGACCGATGGCGATCAACGCGGGCAACGCATAACTGACGACAGGGAGGCCGATGGTGCCGAACCAGGTGCGCGGCAGTGCTGCAAGTTCGAATGGAAGCGCGATGACATGACGCCAGCTATCTTTGCCCAAGGTGCCGCAGAGTGTGCAGAACATGAGAATGGGCACGGAGAAGGTTTTGTCTTTGCCGTAGCGGGCGATGACGGCTTTGGCGACAGCATCAGGAGCGAGAGAGCCGACGTGGGAGGTGATCCATTCGTTGGCTTTTTTGATGTTGGGAGTGGCGATGAGTCGTCGCCCTTCCAAAGGCTTTTTTGCCGACGAGTCGTCGGCACTCCATAAATGCAAGGCACTCCAGCAGAGCAGAGTGGTGGAGAGATTACTTTTGCTGAGGGTGGTGTCGCCCCAGCCGCCATCGCTGTTTTGATTGGAGCACAGCCACTGCACGCCGTTTTGGATGAGCGTGGCATGTTTGTCGCCATCGACCAGCGAGAGCGCGACGATAGCCGTCGCGGTGGAGAGGGCGCTGCTGCTGAGGTGGCCCTCCCAATGACCGTGTGCATTGCGCAGGCTGTCGAGATGAGCCCGCGTGCTGGTGATGGCACGGTCGAGGGCGTCTAGCATGACGGCGAAGCTCAGGCTTCGAGTTTGAGCTCAGGACGGGCCTCGATGGCCTTGGTGAGCGAGGCCCAGCCGCCGGGGCGTTGCTCCTGGAACATGTGCAGATACAACGCGACCTGTTTGGCCGGATGGGCTGCGAGTAAGGCGGCAACAGAAGCCTCGGCCTTGTCATCGTCGATGACTTCCGGCAACTCGGTGACCTCGCCTTTGCCATCATGCGCGATCTGTGCGGCGTCGAGGAAGGTGATGAGCATCTGCGGCTGGCCTTTGAGGAGCCAGATTTGGAAAATCTGCGCGGTGACTCCTTCGTTGGCTTTGGTGTTGAGCTGTTCCAGGAGCCACTCGGCCTGCTTTACGCGGGATTTTTCCAGGACGAAGGCGGGGCGCAGCTTGCGGCCTGAGGCGAGCGATTCGACGACGGCTTTGTAAGCGGCGCGCTGGTCGGTCTGGAGGTAGGTCATGATCTGCGCACGCAGTTCGGGACCGATGGCTTGGAGGAGTTGATTGGCTCGCATCTGGGAGGCTAAAAAATGGGGACTCTGCTAGCATCGCGGCAGGAAAGCCGCAACCGTTTTGGCTGCGGCGACGTCACAAGCGGAACGCTGGTGCTACAGCAGGCGCACTGTGAGTGGGAAGCGATAGACGTTTCCTTCGGCGGCTTTCACGATGCCGATGATGGTGAGCACGATGGAGGCGACGCCGACGAGCACGAGCAGCGGGATGCCGATGAAGACGAAGCAGAGGACGAACGAGATCAGCGCGTAAACGAAGTAACTGATCTGGAAGTTCAGCAGCTCCCTACCCTGCCGGTCGAGGTAAGAGCTCTGGCCTTTTTTGATGAGCCAGATGACGAGCGGACCGAGGATGGGGAAACCGACCAGACAGAGGATGTGCATGACGATGCCGAGGGTTTTCTCATCCGAAGTGGCGGATGCGGGAAGGGCAGGAGGTGGTGTGGGAGATTCCATGGTGACGCGGAGAATAACGATTCATGTCGGGGATGAAAATACAAACGCGGAGCCAGTTTCCCGGCTCCGCGTTTGATAGGCATCAGGGCCGATGCCCGGACATGGGCTCAACCGATCTTCGGCAGTTCGAAGCCGGGTGCGTATTCATCCTGCGCGAGCTTGTTGGCCTCCTCGGCGAATGCACCTGTGAATTTCTCCGCGACCGGATCGAATTCCAGCCAGGGGCCAGCGCTGATTTTCTCGACGGCGAGGTCGATTTTGTTGGCTTCGAGGTTGGCGACGAAGTCGGCGAGGGTTTCCTGGCCGGCCTTGTCGTTGGCGAGGCGCTCTCTGACCTCATCGACGCTCAACTGCTTGCCGAGGCGGTAGGAGAGATTGGCGAGGTGGGCGAGCGCGGCAGCGTGGTAGCCATGCGAGACGTGGAGGTTGCCGTTGGTGATTTTCCCCTCACGCACGGAGTCGATGAAGTTCTTCATGTGGTTCGCACCTTCATCGAAACCTTCGAACTTGTGGATGGAGTTACCCTCGTTGTCGTAGGCCTTGGACTCGGCGACGAAGCCGCCTTCACAATGGATGACGTTGCCGATGCGCGGGGCACCGGTCTTGCCATTGATGCGGAACACCGGCTCGTAACCCTTGGCCCAATTCATGTCCTTCATCGGGAGGCCGCGATTGTCGAAGAGCAGCGGGGCACCTTCAGACCACTGGTAGAAGGCGAGTTGATTGTTCGCGGTCTGGCCGTCGTCCTGATAACCCCAGCGACCGCCGAAGCTCATGACACGCTTCGGGAGCTTATCTGGATTGCCGAGCGCCCAGCGGGCGACGTCGAGCTGATGCGGCCCCTGGTTGCCGATGTCGCCGTTGCCATAGTTCCACTGCCAGTGCCAGTCGTAGTGGAACTGCTCGCGCTGCATGGGCATGACCGCGCGGGGGGCGGACCACAGCTTATAATCCACGTCAATGACCTGCGGCTTGCCGCCGGTGTCGCGGAAAGTGCCGGCGATGCGTCCGGCAGCATCTGGCTGTGTGGGGGCGGCGACTTTGCCGATGGACTTACGGGCCTTGAAGTTGATGCCGCGGGAGAGCGTCACCTTGCCGATGTGGCCTTCCTTCACCCAGTCCATAGCGGCCTGCCAGCCGGGTGCGGAACGGCGCTGCATGCCGTGCTGGAGGACGAGTCCCTGCTTCTCGGCATGGGCTCCAGCCTCGACGAGCTTGCGGCCTTCCCAGATATTGTGGCAGACGGGCTTCTCGACGTAAACGTGCTTGCCGTTCGCAATGCCGGTCATGGCGATGAGCGTGTGGCTGTGATTCGGCGTGGCGATGGTGATGGCGTCGATGTCCTTGTCCGCACAGCACTCGCGGAAGTCACTGTACTGCTTCACGGTGATGTTCTTCTTTGCGAGGGCGGCCACCTGCTTGTCCATCACATTTTTGTCCACATCACAAAGAGCGACGAGGCGGACGCCTTTGATGCCAAGAAGGCTGCCGATGTGGCCAGCGCCACGACCGTGGAAGCCGATGACGGCGACTCGGACATCCGCATTCGCACCAAGGGGGGCGGAGAGCGAAGGCAGGGCGGCGATGCCGGCCGCGCCGGCGACAGTGCCGCGAATGAAGGTGCGGCGAGTGGTTTGGTTCTGATGTGTTTGCATGGGATGAGTGTGTTGAGATGAATGCAGCCCGCGCCCTAGCGAGGCATGCTGGAGGATTTTCAAGAGCCTAACCAAAACGCCGGTGGGAAGGCAACCTTTCCTTTCATTCCTACGAGGGGGCGCAGATTTGGCCCCCCCGCCGGGATTTCAACGTCGGCGGCGCACCAAGAGGCCGAGCAGCCCGAGGAGCAGCAGCAGCGCCCGTGACGGCTCAGGCACCACCACAATAATGCCGTAGTTGTTGAACAAGCTGGTGTCCCAGTCCAAGCCGCCGCTGAGCGCACCCAACAGCAGATTGTCCGCCACATTGAAGTTCCCGGACGCCATGGCGGACAATGAGCTACCGTCCAGCGTTCCGGCCGTCGTCCAGTCCAGCAGATTGAACACACTGCCGTAAGCCAGTCCTGATGCGTTGTTCAACGACACCACCACGCGTTTGTCCAGCGTCGCACTGCTGCCTAGAACGACCGTGCCCGCCGCCGTGATGAAGTCATGGTCCCCGGTGTGACCCGTGTTCCAGGTCGTGTCTGCAATGCCATTGTTCAGCGTGGCCACATACTGCGCCGCCGTGCCTCCAGGATTGGCGTGGAACCAGGTGGCAAAACTGCCGTCGATGGAATCAGCGGTGGTCACGCCAAGCTGGATGACCCCGGTGTCAGCCACGGTCAGCGAGTTGGCAGTCGCAGTGAAGGTCAGTGTCTGGTTGCTGGTATTCACATCACCCACACCGGGAGCTAGAATGGCACCGGCACCGATGGTGGTGCTTCCTGCGATGCTGCCGGAACCGGAGAGCTGGGTGCCGGCAGTACTGACCGTGACAGCACCGGATCCGGTGAGTGACCCTGTGACGCCATCGCCCACCTGGAGCGTGCCGCCGGTGACATTCGTGGCACCGGAGTAGGCGTTGGTGCCGGACATGACCAGGGTGCCTGCGGTGGTCTTGGTGAAAGCACCGCCGCCGTTGAGTTCGTTCAGATTTTTAAGGGTGCCGGACTGGGCGGCAAGAGCGACATTCGCCGCGCCCGTGCCGATGTTTTTGCCTGTCATGTCGAGCGTGGCCCCGTCGAGGGTCACGGTGGCGTTTTCCGTGCCTGCGCCGCCGGTGCGGACGATGTCGCCCGTTACCGTCACCGTGCCGCCAGTGAGATCGATCGTCGAAGTCACGGTGCGACCGGTGCCGGCGTTTGCCATGTTGATGGCGGTGCCGCTGCCGGTGCCGATGGTGACATTGCCGCCCGTGACGTTGAGATCGGCGCTGACCGTGCCACCGGCGCTGGTGTTCACGGCCATGTTCAGCGTGCCGATGGTGGTGGTGGGCGCTCCGGGCGCGGCACTGTCGCCGAGGTTCAGGGTAGCGGTGGCATCTCCGGTTCCCGCACCGGTGCGGCTGGCCATGTTGAGCGTGGTGGCATCGAGGGTGCCTTGATCAAAGGTCATCGTGGCAGTTGCCGCGCCGGTGTTCTGCGTGCGGGAGGCCATGGTCAGAGTACTGAGAAGGAGGTCCGCTGTATGGCCCGCAAGGTTCAATGTGGATATAATATTGCCCGAGGTGCTGCCCGTAGTGTTGATGATGTTAAGAGTAGTCCTGCTGCTGCCATCCGAGGCGCGCATGGTAAGGGTTCCCGTGGTGTCACCCCCGTCAAAAACGACCGCGCCGCCCGAGCGGACGGTGGCTCCGGAGGAGCCGATGTTGATGGTGTCCGCGTTGAAAAGATTGGAGCCGCTGCCCAATGTCAGCGTGTGGGTGGTCGGGAGGCCGCCACCTGAGCCATCCCCGATGCGAATCTGCGCTGCAGTGATCGTGTTGTTCACCGCGAGCTTCAAGGTAGAGGGGTTGTCCTCAGTGTCGGTGTTGGCATCTCCCAGTCGGAAACTGCCTGCGCCGAGGTTCGCCGTGAAAGAGGATAAACCGCTGAAATCGGCATCCGTTCGGTTGTTTGCCCCGCCGGTGGCTCCGCCGACCTGGAAATTCGCGCCGCCACTGTTGACCACAATGGAGCCGCCGCCGGTGGCAGATAGGGCTGTGGTGGAATCTTCTGCCGTCGAGCCCAGGGTCACCGCCCCATTGATGGTCAATATGTTTCCGGTATCGACGATGATGTTGTTCGTAACCGCATTCGTCGTGGATTGGGAAGTGAGTGAGCCGATGGTCTGATTGAAACCGTTCAAGTCCAGCGTGCCCGCCGTCGCGCCCGTGCCGATGCGCACGGCGGTGGTGGCGGGCAGCGCGTCCGTGAGGCCGATCTTGAGGACACCGTTGTCGATCTGCGTGGCTCCGGTGTAGCTGCTGACCGCGTTCAGCATCCAGGTGTTGCTGTCGGTCTTGTTCAGAGTGAGCACACCGCCTACTTCCGTGATGGTGCCAATGGTGTTGTCGATGGCAGCGGCGGACGAGCCGCGAAGCGTCAGCGTCTTGTTCCCCGCGTTCTCGAAGCGGGCACCACCGATGCCGAAAGCTCCCGTGCCGTCTGCATCGAGCGTGACACCGCCGGTGGTACCCTGCATGCCGATGAGGCGGTCACTGCCGTGGCCGGAGCCCGTGTATTGCAGAGTCGTGGCGGTCGAGGTGAGGCCCATGCGAATGATGCCGTTTTCCGCCGTGGAAGGATTGCCGAGGGCGCTGGCCCCGCCGCCGACGTTGTTGATGCTGTTGATGCTAAGGGTGCCGTTCTGGATTTCGGTGAGGCCGGTGTAGGTGCTGGTTCCGGTGAGGGTGAGGACGTTGGACTGATTTTTGAAGAGGCCGCCTGCTCCGGCCAGGATAGCGCCCACCGAGATGTCACCGGTGTTGGTGAATACGAAACCTTGCGACGCGGTGATCGTTCCCGTCCCGAAGATCGTCGGGCTGATCCCAAACACTTTCACCAGCCCTGCGGTGATGTTGTTGGTGCCGAGATCCAGAGTCGCTCCGGCTCCGATGTTGAGACCACCACCGGACCCGGTGGCATTGCTCGCGCCGACGGTCAGCGTGCCGCCGAGGATCGTGGTGGCTCCTGTGTAAGTGGCAGCGGCGTTGAGCGTCAAATTGCCCAGGCCGATCTTCGTCAGGCCACCGGGGCCGGAGCCGATGCTGTTGGCGAGCGCGAGACTCACGCCGTTCGTGTCGATGGTTCCACCGCCGTCCAGGAGGGTGATGGTCCGCAAGGATATATCATCAGTGAGGCTGGTGCCAAGGCGCAGGGTGCCACCAGCGAAGACAAGCGCACCGGTGTTGCCGCCGATATTGTCGAGATCGGCGATCTCGAGAATGCCTTCGTTGATCGTGGTCTTCATCGTCCCGCCCCCGGCAGTGTTGACGCCGCTGAGGATGAGCGCGCCGCGCCCGGATTTCGTGATGTCCGCCGTGGAGGTCAGCGGAGAGCTGATGGTGGCGGTGAGATTCTCGAGAGTCGAGTATCGGAACGTTTGGCCAGACGTCGTCCCTTCCGCCGGCAGTGTCATTTCAAAGGTGGTCGAGTTCGTGACGCTGGCCACCGTGGCACCGACGGGAATCCCGAGGCCGAAAACCGCCATGCCCGGCAGCAAACCGGTCGTGCTGGCCACGGTGACGCGGGTCGAACCGATCGCGGTCGCGCCGCTTGTCAGACCGACCTCCGTGCCGGGATTGACGACGTGGATGACGTACTCATTGGTCCCGCCGACGGTGATGCCACTGTCGAAGCCTCCGAGGACCGTGCTGTAGGCGGTGTTCGTCGTCGCGCCCGTGACGGTGAAGAGCATCGCGCCGCTGGTAACGGCGAGGGTCTGGCCCGCGCCCGCCCCGGTCACGTTGATCAGCGGAGCGGCTGCGTTATCCAGAACGAGTGCGTTGATCGTCGTCCCTGTGATCCCGGTGAGATCCGAGGCGAGAGATTCGCGCACATTGTCGGTCGCTGCGGCGAGAGCGATGGTGTTGTATTCCGTGGCGAAATCGAGCGGTCGGAAACCGCTGGGGGACGTATAAGTGAGCAGCGAGTTGCCCATGTGCGTGGCGTTCAGGGCACCGAGGGTGCTTTGACCGATGGCCCACGGAACGATGCTGATGTTCTTCGACCCAGCCAGCCCGCCGCCGCCGACGAGCGTGGCGATGAAGGCCGTCTCGTTGGTCGAATCGCCGATCCGGAACTCATTCTCCTGCGAGAAGCTGCCGCCGAGGTTGGTGCCGCGCACGTTCATCGTCGCATTGTTCAGGCGGACGATGTTGACCGCGATCAGGTCCGAGTCGTCGCTCGCAGTGGTGGCCTCCATGCCGACGTAGCTCGCGCCGGTGTTGAAGTTGATCGTGCCGACGGTTTCATCCAGCGCCGAGTCCTGGTCGGTGCGCAGCGCGAGACCGCGCACGGTGGCAGCGGCGGCGTATCCACCATCTGCGGAGTTGAGCGTGATGGTCGTGGTATCCGGGATGCGCGTGCCCGAGCGGGTGGTGCCAAGTTCATCGATCATGAACGTGCCGCCTTTGTTGATCCGGATGGTGCTGGCATTGATCTGGCCGATGCCGTTGAGGTAGAGCAGGCCGCTCTCCACCGTGATGATGCCGGTGAAACCACTGCTAACATTGGTCAGTAGCAGGTTGCCCGAACCCTGCTTGATGATCTGGCCGGTGCCTGTGATGAAACCCGCGTAGGTGGTGCTGCCGTCAACTTGGTTGATCGTCAGCGTGTGGGTTCCCACATCGACTGTGCCGAGATCCAGGTTGGTATTGCGGCTGCCGCCATTGAGGCGGCCGATGGTCTCGTCGTCGAGGAGTTCCAGCGTGGTGTCGCGACTGTTCGAAAGTGTGACGATGGAGAAGTCACCGATCGCGTTGCCGCCGCTGACCTGGAGGGTGCCCTCCTGGATTTCTGTCTCGTCGGTATAGACATTCTGTCCGGTGAGCCGCAGCGTGCCGGAGCCGGTCTTGATGAACGAATGGTTGATCCGGATGTCCGCGTCCAGCGTGAAAGTCTGCCCGCTCGACTGGGTGACGATGAGCTCCGGCCCGCTGCCGGAGAAGATCGTGCCGTTGACGAGGCTCGGGGTGCCAGCGACGCCGCCGGTCACCAGCAGACCACCGCTGGCGATGCCCAGCACGCCTGTGTCGGCGAGGATGAGGTCCGAACCGCCTGCCGCATTGAAACGGAGGCTGTTAACCAGAGCGGTATTCAACGTCCCGCTGTAGCCGGACGAGTCGCTGATATTCTCACCGCTGCCCCAGGAGCCGACCGAGTCCTGCACGGTCGTCACCGCCGACACGATGTTCCCGTCGGCCGCATTGGTGAGATTGCGGGCGAAATAGACGCCGCTCCCGTCGTCCACCGTCGCCCAAGCACCCAGGATCGCGTTCGCGCCGGAACCGACGGTATTCAAAGCATCGATGGTGATGCCGTTGGTGGCGCTTTGCGTGCCTGAGGGGAGGATGAAACGGATCGTGCCGTCGCGGTTGGTCAGCGTGCGAGTGACCCCGTTGAGATTCAGTACGATCTGCCGACCGACCCCCGCATTGAGGGTGATGTAGGCGGAGCCGGAGGTGTCGTCACTGGCAGTGGAGTCGAGGGTCAGGCTGCCGACTGTCTGCACGGTGTCAGCCCCAGCGTTGCCATTGAGAGTGAGGTTGACGCCACGCACTTCCAGGGCGGATGCCGCGCGGAGTTTCGTCGTGTTGCTGGCGGTGTAGTCGAGGACGAGGGTGCCCGCCTGCACGATCGCCGCGCCGGTGGACGCCAGCCCGCTGTTGTCCCCGCTCAGCGTGACCGTTCCGACGCCGATCTTGTTGAGGGTTCCCGTCCCCGTGCTCGCGAGGTTTGCGCTGATCGATCCGGCGTAGAGATTGATGGCGCTGGTCAGGGTGAGCGTGCCGGTGCCATTGATGACACCGGTGATTCCGGTGCCTAAATTCCCCAGTCCAAGCGACGGGGCGGTCAAATTGTAAGTCCCCATGTTGAGCGTGCCGGTGCCGGCGCTGTAGCCGATGAGGAGCAGGTCAAACTGCGTCGCGACCACCGCATCGTTAGCACCGAGGTTGATGATGCCGTCGGAATTGGCCTGGAGCGAGGCATTGGTGGAGTCCGTGCCGATATTGAAAGAGAGGGCACCGGTGCCATTTAGGTTCAGTGTCGCACCCGAATTCACCGAAAAATCGTCACGAACCTGAAATAAGCCGCTGTCGAGATTCAGGATCGTGCTCGCACCGGTGAGGGTGAGATCGTCCCCGATGCGGCTGGTGCCGGTCTGGTGGGTCCAGGTGCCGCCATTCACGGTCATATCGGCGGTGTCGTCCGTTTCGGTGATGCCACCGGAAATGATGCCCGCGCTGCCCGGAAGGCCGGTCAGGATGATCTGCGAGCCGTCCCCGGTGGGACCCACGGTGATGGCCCCCGCGTAGGTGATGGTCGCTCCGCCGGTGCCTTCGGCCGAAAGCGTCTGTACGCCGGTGACGGTGGTGATCGGACGGTCCGTGGACTGGCTCGTGCCGCCGATGAAGGCCAGCCGTGCGCTACCCACTCCCATGGTGATGGCCGAGCCCTGACCCAGGCTGCTGGCGGCACCGCCGATGTTGGTCACGGTGTCAAACTGGACGATGCCCGAGTCCACCGTGAAATTACCGCTGAAGGTGTTCAACCCCGTGAGCCGCAGCGTCCGGTTGGTCGCCGCCCAGCCACCGGCGTCGTCATTGACGGCGAGGGAATACCCGTTGCCGCCATCGGAAATCACGCTGGAGATGGTCGCCACCCCTGCGGCGTCGCCGCCCACCGAGATACTACCGTTGCCACCCAGGGTCATGCCGCCGGTAAAATTCAACTTGCTGAAGGCGTCGGAGAGATAGATGCGCATGCTGGCACCGGTCCCGGCGGAGCCGAGGGTGACCGCGCCGTTCTGATCCACGACGAAGTCGGTGTTGACGACGGCCCCAGTGTTATCGACGCCCAATTCCGCAATGGCCCCCGCTGCGAATGTGAGCGTTCCGGTGTGGGTGAGCAGTGCGCCGTTCAAGCCCTGGAGATTGAACCGACCGAAGCCGTTGAAGGTGACGTCGTTGGTCGTGAAATTCGGACTCGCCGCGTTGGTGAGCACCACGGTGCCGCGCTCGAAAATGAGATCGCCGTTCCAGGTATTGCCCGCATTGCTGAGCGTGAGAGTGCCGTTGTACTGGTTCCCGCCACTGACGCCATTGTTGCTGTTGATGGTCAGGCTGTTGGAGCCGCTGACCACGCCGGAGAGCGTGATGCTGCGCGCCGTGTTGGTGGCGGGGCCGTTGTTCTCTGCCATGTTGATGAACGAATCCGCGCTCACATTCACCGTGCCGCTGTAGGTCTGGGTGGCCGTGCCGGCGGAGAGCGTGCCGCCGCCGAGCGTCAACGCCATGCCCAGGTTCGTCGCACTGCTCGCGGCGCCATTGTAGTAAAACGCGCCGGTGCTGTTGACGGTGACGGTGGCGAAGTTGCCGTTCACGGGATCGCCGAGGGCGGCCACGTTCGTCATCTCCAGCGTGCCTGCGCTGATGGTGATGTCGGTCGAGTCGTCGCCGTTGAAGGTCGCGTCCGCGGTGCCGGTGAGCGTCACTTTGCCAAGGCCGGTCTTCGTCACGTCCGCCTTGTTGAAGAGCGAGCCGAGCGAGAGTACCGAGCCGACATCGGCCACGTCCCAGGTCTGATTGGCACCGAGGCGCACCGGCCCACTGATCGTCACCGCAGCCGGTCCGCCGGCGGTGATTTTGATGCCATCCGTGGCGGCCTGCGGGGCGATCTCGAGCCGGTTGGTCAGCGAGACGCCGGGATTGATCGTCACCGAGATCGGCGTGTTGGCCGGCGTCGTACTGGCCTCGAAGGTCAGCGAGTTGATCTTGAAATTCTGCTCCAGCGTGGTGGTCACCGCCGCGTTGGTGGCTGCATCCCACTGGAAGACCACATCCGTGCCCTGGCCGGGAATCGAAAGCGCGGGCGTGGCTCCGGCCTTGTCTTGCGACCAGTTGTTCGCCGCTCCGTTCCATGTGGTGTCGGTGAGTCCGCGCCAGTAGGAAGTACCGGTGATGAGGTTCCCTGTGTGGAGGATGATCTGGTTCGTGGTCGAGTCGGTCGTGATATCGATCGAGGTGAACCCACCCGGAGTCGCACCCAGGATGTAGCTCGCAATCGTCGGGTGCGGGGAGGCTCCACCAAAGAAGCCCCCGCCGATCGCGGTCGCGTCGAGGAGCACATAACTCTGATTGGGATTCAAGCCCGTGTCCGTCAGATTGAGCGTGATGGTATTGCCGGAGAAGAGGCTCAAAGTCCCCGCCGCAGTGAGCGTGAGAGTATCGGTGTTGAGTCCGTCTCCCACGAAATTGAAGTCGCCGACGTTCAGGTTGAGCGTGGTAGTGGTACCACCGGTGGAGCCCAGTTGCAGGGTCGTCAGCGCGTTGAGCTTGTTGCCCGCGCCATCGAGCAGGCTGAGCGTCGTGCCGCCTTCTGCCACCACGCTGGTGATGACGCCTGGAGCCGTGAGGCCACCGGTGAGGGCGAGGGTGCTGCCGCTGTTGAGGACATTGAGCGCGGTGGTGCCGTTGAGCGGCGAGGCGACGGTCAGCGAGCCACCACTGACCGTCGTCGCCCCCTGATAGCTCAGTGTCACCCCGGTGGGGATGGTGGCTGCGGCCGTGCCGGTCTTGGTGATGGAAAGCGCGCCCGTGCCGCTGTCGGTGATGGTGTAAGTGCCCAGGCCGCCGCCGAAGTTCACCGCCGAGTCATTGGCACCAAAGGTGAGCGAGGCAGCGCTGGCAGAGGTGTTGTCGATGACCGCCGTACCGTCCGTCGTGGCGGTGAGGCCGTTGATCGTTTCGTTCTTGCCATTGAGGTCCAAGGTGGCGGTGTCCCCGTTGCCCAACTCGGGGCTCAAAGTCACACTACCGTAGGCGACCGGTGTCGCCTGTGTGTCTAGGCCATGACCGATGACTTCATTCGCACCGAGTTTCAGCGTGCCGCGGTCGATGTCCAAAGTGGCATTGTTGCGGTTGAAATTGTTCGCGCCACCACCACTACCGCCAAGAATCAGCACGCCATCGCCCGTCTTTACCAAGCTAAGGCCACCAGCTCCGGTCTGTGTGGTGGTAAGGTCCCCATCAATGAAGGTGGTGCCAGATCCATCAATGGTCCAGGTGCGGTTGGCGTTGCTCGGCAGTGCGTTCGCCGTGGCTCCCGTGAAGGTCACGGTCTTTCCTACGGCGACATTGTTATTCAAGCCGGTATTGTTGGCAGCGTTCATCAACTGCAAGGGCGTGCTGAACACCAGACTATAGTCACCAGTAATGCCCACTGTCGTGTTGTTGACCAATTGCACGACATTGGCAATGGTCCGGTCCGCACCGTAGGCAAAGAGTGTGCCGTTACTCATCGCCAGCGTACTGGAGCCCAATGCCTGATTGTCCCCCAGGCCCAACGCGCCCGCGTTGAGAGAGGTGGTGCCGGTGTAGTTGTTCGAGGAGTTGGTCAGAATCCACGCCGTGGAGCCGTCGATGGTGACGCCGAGAGCGCCGCCGTTGTCGGACAACTGGCTGGTGAGCATGTTCGGAGCCGCGCTGACGCCGCGCAGGTAGAGGAGTTTCGCGCCGGCCGCCATGTCGTTGGCCACATTGGTTAGGATTAGCGGTCCGGTGCCGTCGGCGTGGATCTGGGTGCTGCCCGTGGTGGTGTTGAGCCGGATCTTGCGGTCGCTGGTCTCACCCGTGCCGACGTATTGCAGGATGCCCGCGCCCGATCCGCCGTTGCCAAGGGTGATGGCATTGGAATTGAGATTCGCATTGACTTCGGTGCCCACACTGGTTGCGCCGGAACCGCTGCTATTGCCGAGAGACTTCACGACCAAAGTGCCTTGGTTCACATTCGTCTCGCCATCATAGGTGTTGGCACCGCTCAAGACGAGGATTCCAGAGCCGAGCTTGCGAATGCCCGTGCCCGCATTGCCGGAAATCACACCGCTGAGGCTGGCGAAGTCCGCGCCAATACTCGTGTTGTCATCGACGCGGATGGTGCGCATGGAACCGCCTTGAAAGGCTCCGTCGGTGTAGCTTCCGGCGGCGCTCGAGCCCGCACTGGCGCTCATCGAAAACTGGGTGGCGCTGTTGATGCTGAGAATGTATGTACCGGATGGCACATTGGTCCCAGAGAAAGACTGCCCGACCACCAAGCCCGCAGTGCTGGTTACCGTGACCGTGGAACTGCTGTTGGCAAGTGTATAGCTTACTCCGATTGCGTTCGTTCCGGAAGCGGTACCCAGCGAGAAGTTACTGATCAACTCGACATCCGCCTTCGTCACAGGGGTCTGGCCATTTGCCGCGCCGAAGATCAAGCCGTCCCGCCCATTTAGGAAGTCTGCAGTGCTGCCCCAGACGTTGCCCGCACCCCAATTCACCGTGAGCTTGGAACCACCGGCTGCGAAGCCTCCCCGGAACGCCGCCGTGTTTGCCGCAGGCGCGGCGAAGCGCATCTGGGATGATCCGGTTCCAATCGTCCGGGAAAGAGTCCCCGTGCTGGCAACGACGCCGCTATTGAAGACCAGGTTGGATGCGGCAGGCAGGCTGGTGCCATCATTGACATAAAGGGCGCCTCCCCGGAGTTCGGTGACGCCGGAGTAACCATTGATGCCTTCCAGATACCACACTCCGGCATCCGCCTTGTACACCGAAGTGGCGGCCCCACCGTTGTCGTTGATGATCGGGAAAAATCGGTTGTCGCCCGTGGAAGCACCGCCGAGCACGAGTCCCTGGGCATTGCCCGTGGCATTTGACCCGAAGGCCAGCGCCCCAGTGTTCGTCCAACTGCTGGTGGCGTTGTTGACTCCGTTGGACTGGATGCGCACGCCGCCGTTGGCACCGCCGTTGAAGGTGAAGAGACGGTCGGTTTCGTCGTTGGTGGTGCCGGTGTAGTTCAGGCCGGCGTAGGCTTGGGTGGCGCTGGTGCCGGTGAAGATCAGGTTGCCCGCCGCATTGCTGGAGGCACCGATACCGCTCGCCATGCCGCCATTCTGGAGGTTGTTGATCGTCACGATGCCGGTGGAATCGATCGTCGTCGAGCCGGTGTAGGTGCTCAGCCCCAACCAGCTCTGGCCGCCGGTGCCGAGCTTGACCACATTGAGCTTGGCCAGGCCACCGTCCTCGATGATGCCGAAGGAGGTACCGGTGCCGTTGCTGCCGCCGACGGTGAAGGTCACGTCCGTCGTGGCGCTAGAGTTGCGTACGATGCCGTTGTTGTTGAAGCTGTTCGTGCTGCTGGGCGGCGTGACGCCGTTCAGCTCGAGGATGCCATCCTGACGGATGGTCAGGCTGGCTGCCCCGCCGAGGCTACCCCCGCTGGCAAGACGCACCGTGCCCTCCGCAATGTTCATCGTGCCTGTCAGCGTATTGGCACCCGCGAGCACCAGCGTGCCGGCACCACTCTTCGTCAAGCCCCCGGTGCCCGTGATGATGGACTCGATCCGGAGCGAGTCGGCACCGCCATCAACGCGCGCCACCAGTTGCGCAGACCCGACTGCGAGCGCCGCTCCGCCGGTGATGATCGAGCTGCCACCGGTCGCCAGAACTCCGGCACCCGTCAGGGTGAGGGTCTGGCCGGCATTGATCGTCAGCGTCGGGCTGCCGGGGAGCCTCAGTGTGGCAATCGAAATGGTATTGGTCGCGAAGCTGCCAGTGATCTCGTTGTTGCTCCCCGAGGTCAACGCGCTCGCGGAGGTGGCCGTGCCTGCATCCACTCCGTAAACCGGCGCGCGCAGGACGCCGCCCTGGCGGTAGGCATAGTCCGCTCCGTTCCAAAAGACGCTGCGGGTGAGGATTCCATCGCCGCCAGGCGCAGCGTTGACCTGCGTGATCGTGAATTTGTTGTTCGTAAAGTCACCGCCGACAAAATTGATCGTCGCGGTGCCACCCGTGCTAATGTTCGCGAAAGTCAGCGACGCCGTGCCGCCGGAGCCGGGAGTCAACTTGACGGTGGCCGCGCCGCCGCCGGTGTAGGTGATTGCACCAAGCGACTCGACGTTGCTGGTGCTGGCCTGGCCAACGAACTCGAGCGTGCCGCCCGCGTAGTTGTTCGACGAGCCAAACGTGATCCCCGAAGCATCGTTCAGGATCGTCGAGGCGGCGGCGTTGGCCTTCAACTGCAAGGTACCATTCGTGATCGTGGTCGTGCCGGTGTAGCTGTTCGAACCGGCCAGCACCCAGCGCCCCGCATCGACCTTGGTCACATTGGTCGTTCCATTTTGAACAATGGCACCGTTGATCGTGTTGGCCCCGATGTTCGCGCCGCCCAAAGTCAGCGTCTTGGTTCCTGCACCCGTAGCGGTGAAGTCAGCGTTGAAGATCAGGCCCGGACTGCTGCCGGTCTGATTGGCGAGAATGGTGGCGCTGCCGGTGGTGCCGGAAAGATTCATCACCTTGCTCGTTGTCAGGTTCGCCTGGGAGACGTTGTTGCCGACGACGCTGAGGATTCCGGCCGTCGTGGTAGCACCGATGTTGATGGCGCTCGTGTTATTGGTCACCGCCCGCCAGTCGCTGACCGCTAGCGTGCCGTTGCCGATGGTGATGTTGCCATCCAGCGTGGAGGCAGTGCCGGTCAGGGTCAGGGTGCCTTTTCCATTCTTGATGAGCGTGTGATCGTAGGAGGCTGCCGACGCAATGATGCTACCGTTGATCAGCGTGTTGCCGTCGCCGCCGAAGGTCATCGAGCGGTTGCCGGTGTTGTTCGAATTGCTCCAGAAGTTGCCGGTAAAACTGAGCAGTGCGCCACCTTGAAGGTTGTTGTTGATGGTGCTGTTGTTGTCGCCCCCATTGACCGGAGCGGTGGTGAAGCTCATCCCGTAGCCGTTCCGGCTGTTGAAGGTCAGCGTGATGTTGTCTTCGTACGACATGTTCCCGAACGCCACCGTCTGATCCTTCACGGAACTGTTCGGCGTGTGGTCCGCGAAGATGGTGCTGCTGGCGCGGAAATAGACGTTGGCATTGGTGCCGTTGGACACCTTCACGTCCGGCGCATCCATGAGCACGGCGAGAATGCCGCCATTCATGTCGAGCACGGCGCTCGTGGTGCTGCTGGTGCGCGTGCCGAGGACGCCCGCAGAATCGATCCGCACCACACTCTGGCCGCTGGCCGCGCTGCCGCTCACGCGGACGGTGCCGGAGAAGCCGGACGAATCCGAGGGATTGAGATAGAGCGTGCCGCCGCCGCTGCCTTCGAGTGTGCCGGTGCCGGCCAGCACGCCGGTGAGATTATAGAAGCTGGCACCGGCTTGACTGACGCCACCGAGATTGTTGATCGTCGTTGCCGCTGTGCCAAGGACGTTCAGCGTGCCGGTGAGGTTGAGAGTGCCATCCGCAGCGATCATACGGGTGTTGAGATTCGTACCGCTGTAGGCCGTCCCCATGGTCACCACGCCAGACAGAGTGTTGTTGCCTGTGCTGACCAAGGCACCACCACGATCTGCTATGGGACCCTGGCCTTGCAATGAAAGATCACGCGAGACTGCAATCCCTCCTCCGCTGCCATCCAACACCAAGGAGCCGCCTCCAAAACCGCGCACATTCGTGGAACCCAGCACCGGATTGTAGCTCGAAACGACAATGGCGGACGAGTCCATCCCCAATTGCCCCGCGTTGGTGATGACGAGCCCACCATTTTTGATCATCGTGGCCCCAGTGTAGCTGTTGAGCGAATTTGTAAGCCTTACTAAGCCACCTCCGGTCTTGATGAGACCACTCGAGCCAGCGATGAGGCTATTGATCGTGGCTGTGTCTCCCATCTGCACAGACAAACCTGCGTTCGCGCCGGCGAGCGTCAGGGTATCTCCAGTGATGGCGTAACCAGAGCGGTTAAACTGGAGTGAGTTTGCAGTGAGTCCTCCCGAAGCAAGGGTGACAGTGAAAGGAGTTGGGATTCCAAGCCCGGGGTAGGCATAGGTGAAGATAGCTGTGTCAGCGCTCGTGTTCGGCCAGACAGCAAGGCTGGACGTGTCCCACCAAAGGGCCGTCGTGGTATCCCAGGTGCCCGTGCCTCCGAGGTTCGTGCCGTCCACGTTGTTGCCCGTGGTGCTGGCGTCAGGATCCCAATAAATGGTGGCTCCCTGCAGAGGCAGTGCGATCTGCCAAGATGCCATGATGACGACCATGAAGATGGCGAGGCATCGGCGGTGAGTGCGAAGGTGCTTCATAAGATGTTTGGGAAAGTAAATCAACAAGCCAAGGCTGCTCAGCAAATGCTTGGGCAGCCTAGTATTTAAATTTCGATAAAGGATCGCATTATGCGCAGGCGCGGCATTTCCAGACAAGGAAAAAATCTCACCGCCAATTGCCTCCACTTCTCTCATTTTGCATTCCTCAAAAATGACCGCTCAATGCTTGAAAAAATGCCGAGACGTTGGCTGAAATTATCGCATGGCACTGCCTATTGAAATTCTTCAAAATGGCTGCCGAAAATCCAACCGCCGCAAGACCTCCCTCCTCCTTGTCGTTTCGGCGGGTTCCATGCCCGACTAGCCCCATGGTACAGTCTCCGCCAAACCCGATCCTCATGAAATCCCTCCTCATCCTTCCGCTACTCCTCTTTCCCTGCCTGTCATCTGCTGCGGAGGCGCGCCCGAATATCATCCTCATCAACATCGACGACCTCGGCTACGCCGACATCAGCCCTTTTGGCGGCAAGACGCCGACGCCTCAGCTCGATCGCATGGCGAAGGAGGGCATGAAGCTCACCAGCCACTATGCCGCGCCGGTTTGCTCGCCCTCACGCGCTGCGATGATGACCGGCTGCTACCCGAAACGCGTGCTGCCCATCCCCCATGTGCTGTTTCCGGCTGCCGCAGTCGGCCTGAATCCACGCGAGACCACCCTCGCCGAGGTGCTCAAAACAGCGGGCTACGACACCGCCTGCATCGGCAAGTGGCACCTCGGCGACCAGCCGGACTTCCTGCCCGACGCGCAAGGTTTCGACCACTACCTTGGCATTCCATATTCCAACGATATGGGCCTCGCCGCCGAAGGCTCGAAGAGCAATCCCGGCAATGCCCCGAAGGCGGGCGGCAAGAACAAAAAACGGGCCGCCAGAAGAGACGACGACGTGGAAACCGGCCTCAAGGGCGACGCGCAACCACCGCTGCCGCTCATCGAGGACCACAACGTCATCGAGCGCGTCAAAGCCGCGCAGCAACACACCTTCACCCGCCGCTATACGGAGCGCGCCGTGAAATACATCCGCGACCACCAGCAGCGGCCCTTCTTCCTCTACTTCGCGCATAACGCGGTGCATTTCCCACATTACCCGCACCAGGATTACATCGGCAAATCCGGCATCAGCCTGCAAAAGGACTGGGTGCTCGAAGTCGATGGGTCTGTCGGCCAAGTGCTTGGCACGTTGCGAGAGTTGAATCTCGATCAAAACACGCTCGTCATCTTCACCAGTGACAACGGTGGCCCACTTCAACAAGGTTCCGACAACGCGCCCATGCGCGGCGGTAAAGGCAGCACACTGGAAGGCGGTATCCGCGTGTGTACCATCGTTTGGTGGCCGGGAAAGATAGCCGCAGGCTCACGGACGGACGCCATCACCGCGCACATGGACTGGCTGCCCACCTTCAGTGCCGTCGCCCATTGCAAAAGCCCCGGAGAACTCAAAATCGACGGTAAGGACATCTCCCCCGTGCTGCTCGGTGAAAAAGGAGCCACCGGCCACGCTGTGTTCCACTACTATCGCGGCTTTGACCTTGAAGCCGTGCGCAGCGGCCCATGGAAGTTGCATCTGGGCAAAAACGAACTCTACAACCTCGACGAGGACATCGGTGAGTCGAAGAACCTCGCCGCTGGTCACGCGGACATCGTCGCAGGGCTGCAAAAAAAAGCGGAGTCCATGAGGGCCGATCTTGGCGACAAAACCAGCGACGCACCCGGCGTCCGTGCGCTCGGTCGCGTTGCAAATCCGCTGCCTCTCATCAGCAATGACGGCACCGTGCGCGAAGGCTACAACAAGACCGCCAAAAACCTGCCGTGAGGGGCCTGTCAGATCCCGCCCAGCTTGCAGATGCGCTCCCAGTGCTTCCGCTCCACCGGTGTGATGGAAAGCCGGTTCCCACGGCGCAGGATGAGCATGTCTGCCAGCTTTGCATCCGCACGCAGCATATCGAGCGTGACGAAGGTCTTGAAGTCCGCCTCCCACTTCACGTCCACCATCAGCCAGCGCGGTTCCTCACGCCTGCTGCCCTTGTCGAAATACTCCGAAGAAGGATCAAACTGTGTCGGATCGGCATACGCTTCCTTCACGATCTTCACCACGCCGGCGATGCCCGGCACATCGCAGCTTGAGTGATAGAAGAATCCAAGATCACCCACCTGCATCTGATCCCGCATCATGTTCCGCACCTGATAATTCCGCACGCCGTTCCACGGCTCCGTCTTCTTCGGACGCGCCTTCAAGTGCTGGAAGGAAAAGACGTCCGGTTCGGATTTGAGTAGCCAGTGATTCATGCGTGTGAGGTTCTCAAACCGTGATCAACCGGTTCCGCGCTGTGATGGGCCAGCGTTCGGATGTCCTGCCGCCTTTGATGACGTAAGCTTCGCCGTGCATTGAAACAGACGGGCAGACGTGGCGCGGGAGGCCGTGCAGTGCCTGGCCGATGACAAACTCGTGGGCGCGCTCGGTTTCGAGGACGAGATGTTCCTCGCTTTGCATCACCGCTGTGGCGTCAGGCAGTTCCTCGAAGCGGACGCGTGGATGCGGGTTTTCCGGAGCGACGGATTTATGACCGAGATCGAGCGTGATGCGGTTTTTACCCGGCTTGCTGATGACGCGGGAGAGCAGCACGGCGGCGGGCTGGAAGGGCAGATCGGCAGGGTATTTGTCGCCATAACCAAAATCCCACAGCACGGTGGTACCGGGGCTGAGCATGCGGTCCGCATGCTGTGCATGAATGCCAAAAGTGGGCGAGCCACCAGCGACGAGCTCCTTCACCACGATGCCCTCGCCCTGCAAGCGGCTGCGGAACTGCAACACCGGCGCAAAGGCGGCGTCGCAGCGCTCGCGGCGCACTTCGAGGCTCTCATCGTGTATGTGGCCGTCATAGGCGTGAATGCCGCAGAATTGCAGGCGCGGCGTGTCTTTGATGACATGGACGAGATAGGCGGCCTCATCGCCCGGCGTGATGCCGGTGCGGCCCATGCCGCAGTCGATCTCGATGAAGACCCCCAACGATACCTGATGCTGCTGGGCGGCAGCGGCGAGAAAACGGATGGTCTGCTCCGCGTCGGCGATGCTGGAAAACTGCGTGTCGGGGAATTTTGCGGCGAGATCGGCGAGGCGGTGCGCATTGAGGCCAACGCACGGCATGGCGACGAGCACATCTGCGGCACCGACAGCGGCGCACATCTCCGCCTCTGCGATAGTAGATGCCTTGAAACTCGTGACGCCGAGTTTGATCTGCATGGCGATGATCTCCGCGCACTTGTGCGTCTTCACATGCGGGCGCAGGCGCTTCGCATCCCCGGCGATCTTGAGCATGAGCCGCAGGTTGTGCTCGATGCGCTCGTGATAAAACAACAGCGCGGGAGAGGGGATGTCAGCTTCGTTTTCGACGTGGAACCAGGCGTGATGCATGACCCGCATCGTGGCGAGCACCGCAGGCGAGGTCAAATGCCGACATTACCCGAATTCCGCTGTGCTCAACTGTTCGCCGGCATCCAGTCACCGTCACGGTAATCTAGGCTCTCCTTGTCATCGTCATGCTCTAGGCTGACCGGCTTGAAACCCGAACATCCAGAGAGGACGGCTGACGCAGCCAAGAGAAGCAGGATCGTTTTCATGAGAGCTGAATAATGGTTCGTTGTGGCAAGATGTCTCCATCCCGCCCCTCAGCAAGCGGACAAATAACCGCCGCGCCGGTTTTTCACACATCGCTAATTGCTACGCGAACTTGATCACATGCTTCTGGCCGTGTTCATCGTGCGCGGGGTTGAGCGCGCGGAGCTCGAACTCAGCACGGTCGGAATCAATGCGTGCGATGACCCAACCGTTCGGGCGTTTCGCATCAAAAACGTAAGAGACAGGCGGCAGATTGATCATCGGCAGGCCAGTCTTCTCATGCTTCGCCTTCTGCCAGACGTGTGTGTGGCCGAAGACGTATCCCTGCACCTTCGGATAAGCGGCCAACAGGTCGAAGAGCTTGTCGCTGTCCACCAGGCCCGTGGGCTTCTTGCCCTCGGGCACAGGGCCCTGCGGGTTGTGATGACCTACGACGAATGTCGGCTTGTTCGGCGAGTTGCGCAGCTCGCGTTCGATCCACACGAGTTGGGCGTCACCGAGGCTCCCTGGCGTTTTGTTGGGCGTCTCGAGCGTGTCGAGCAGGATCCAGTTCACCAACGCGCTCGTCACCGTGGCGACGTGCTTCTCAGGCACGTTCATTGGACGTTCGGCGTTCGGAGGTGGCGGGCCGATGACGGCGTTTAGGAAATTGGTGCGCTGATCGTGATTGCCCAACGTGCAGTGGATCTGGATCGACTGCTCACGCAGCGGCTGCAGGCAGCGTAGGAACGTGACATAGTCCTCCGAGTGCCCTTCGAGATAGGCGCAGTCGCCATTGATGATGAGTCCGAACGGCTTCTGCCCGATTTTGAGTACTTGGTTGGCACTGCGCCGCAGATTCTCCGCCATGCAGATGCCACGTGCGTTGAGCGCCTCATCTGCGGCGATATGCGGATCGGAAAAAAAAACCCAGGTTTGTTCGGGAATTTCGATGGCGGGCAAGGATGTGGCGAACGTGCCAAAGGCAGCGGCGGAGCCACGCTTCAAGAAGCTGCGGCGGTTCAGAGGTGGGAAGGTGAGGGGCATGTCAGGGTAGGATTACGGATGAATACGGTGAATAGTGCTGCGGGAATTGTCATCTCACGTCCCAAAGTAGCGGTCGCCCGCGTCACCAAGGCCGGGGACGATGTAGCATTTATCGTTGAGGCCTTGGTCGATCGCCGCAGTCACGATGGAGACATCGGGATGCGCGCCCTCCATGGCCGCGAGCCCTTCCGGGCAGCTCACCACGCAGATCATCGTGATGCGCCGGGCACCAGCGGCCTTCAACTGACGCGCCGCCTCGCAGGCACTGCCTCCGGTAGCGAGCATGGGGTCGAGGAGAAAGACATCCGCCGCCGCGAGATTCGCTGGCAGGCTAGCATAATAGGGCTGCGGCAGCGCGGTCTCCTCGTTCCGCTTGATACCCACATGCGCCACCGTCGCCTCCGGCATCAGCGGCAGGATGCCATCAAGCATGCCGAGTCCGGCGCGCAGAATCGGCACGAACACCACTGGCCGCGCCAGTTCCACCCCCTGCGTCTGCGTGAGCGGCGTCCGCACGCTGATCTCCCGCACGGACAGCTCACGGGTGGCCTCAAGGAACAACATGCGCGCAAGCAAATTCAGATGGCTGCGGAACTGATGCGCGGGCGTCTCCTGCGCACGCACCGCAGTGAGGTGGCACCGGGCCAAGGGATGTTGGACGACGACGGGCAGCATGGACCCTATTCTGCCGCGTTTGCAACGGCCCGCAAAGTTTTCCACCGCCCGATTTGACGCCCGTGGTACGATGGCAGCATGAAAACATGGCTCCGCATGTCCGCCCTCACCCTGCTGTGGCTGCCAGCATGCACCACACCACCGCCGCAGGACTCTTCGAGCTTTTATTACGCATCCTCGAATCCCACGCCGGGCAGCACCGCTGCCTCCAGCCGCAGTAGCGCGGCTGCTGCGGCCACTAAAAGTCAGCCGGTGCCGCGTGGCGGCTACGCGCCCGGCTCTGGACCCACGGCGATGCCGCAGGGAAACGCATTCATGTACCAGCAAAACGTCATGACGCCCTTCGGCAGTAGCAGCAGCGGCGGAGTTATCCGCTCCAGCGGCGGAGTGCAGAGCTACCAGACCATCGGTAACACGCCGATTTTTCCAGGCACTGTCATGCCAGGCTATGTGCCAAACCAGCCGTATTACGGCACTCCGGGCATGCCACCACCTGTGTATGTGCCCGGCGTCAACGGAGCTCCCGGTTACTACCTTCCAGCTACAGGCAGCCGTAGGTAGCCTAGCCTCCTCCGTTCTCCCTAGTGCGCTTCGCTTCCGCCCGGTGCCTGAGCACCTCGATCACGATGGGCAGCACGGAGACGACAATGATGAGTAGGAACACCAGCTTGATGTTGTTTTTGATCACCGGAATGCTGCCGAGGAAATAGCCAGCGATGCTGAAGCTCAACACCCAGAACAGACCACCGCCAAGGCTGTAGCAGAGAAACCGCCGGTAGTCCATGCGACCAAAACCTGCCGTGAACGGCGCGAACGTGCGCACGATCGGCACGAAGCGGGCTAAGATGATCGCCTTGCCCCCATGCTTCACGAAAAAAGCCTCTGTCTTCGCCAGATACGCACGATTGAACCAGCGCTGGCCCACCATCCACCCGCCCGCCTTGCGCCCGATCCAATAGTTCAAATTGTCCCCGATGATCGCGGCGCACATCAGCAAGGGCACAATCCACTCGATGCGGATGTACCCCTGCGCGGCCAGCGCCCCGACGGCGAACAGCAGCGAGTCTCCCGGAAGAAACGGCATCACCACCAGCCCGGTTTCGCAGAAAACGATAGCGAACAACAAGCCGTAAATCAGCGCTCCGTTCTGTTGGGCGAAAGTTTGCAGATGCTTGTCAACATGGAGTACGAAATCGAGGAGCTCAGAGATCATTGCGGGCGCGACTCTCCGGCTTCGTGCGTCAGCGGCAAATGAAAAAACAACCACCGCGCCCTTAGAGTCTCCCGGCGAGACACGCGGGCATGTGTTGAGTCCCTTCAGGGCTGAACCTGCCCGATTCTCACTTCAAAAACGGTTTCATCATCGGCTGAGCGGACGAGTCGCAGCTCCGCACCATTGGCTCGGGCGAATTCGGTCGCGATGTTGAGGCCGAGACCAAAGCCGTCTGTGTTGCGGGCATGAGCGGAGTCGCCACGGAAAAAGCGCTCGAAGAGACGTGACTGGTTTTCCACAGGGATGGCAGTGCCCGTGTTGGTGAGGGTGAAGACGACACTGGCGTCTTGCCGTGCAAGCCCCAGGGTCACGCGACCCTGGGGACGATTGTATTTGACGGCGTTGCTGAGGAGATTCTGAAAGACCTGCCGCATGAGGGAGCGGTCGGCATGCACTTCGATGCCGGGGACAATGTGGTGCTCCAACATGAGTCCGACCTGGTCACAGAGAATTTCACCGTCTTCGATCAGACGAGAGAGGTCGGCGCTGAGATCGTAAGTTTCAGGGTGGACGGGAAGCCGGCCGGCATCGGCCTGGGAGAGCAGCAGCAGGCTCTGCGTGATGTTTTTGAGCCGATTCGCCTCCTCAAAGAGGGAGACGAAGCGCTCGTGCTCGGTGCCGCCGGGCGTGGAATGACGCACGGCGTCATCCAGCGTAGCAAGCATGATGGCGAGAGGCGTCTTCAGCTCGTGGGAGGCATCGGCGGTGAAGCGCACGGCTTGCTGGAAGCTGCCTTGCAAGCGTTCCATCATGCCGTTGATCACGTTGATGAGCTGGGCGAATTCGCGGTCATCACCACGCTGCAACGGGATGCGCTCGGCGAGGTCGCTGGCCGTGAGACGCTGTGCCGTAGCGACGACTCGCTCCAGCGGACGCATGGCGCGTTTCGACGTCCACAGGGCACCCAATCCCGCCAGCATAAGGCCCGCCGTGCCCGCGCCGATATACCACCAGGCCATGCGGTTGATCTCTGCATGGAAGTCGGTGAGCGAAAGGCCGATGAAGATGGTGTAGGTCGGGCTGCTGAAGGCTCCGAAACGCCAGTCGATGCCTCCCGAACTCACCGTGAAGGTGGTGGGCTCACGCACCATGGGCATTTGCGGGCGGAAGGGCAGCTCACGTCCGCCTTCTCCTTTGGGTCCATCATTCCTATGTGGCGGCGGGCGATGTCGGCCGCCAGGAGGTGGCGTGCCCGGTCCTCCCTCCGGCATCGGGGGCAGGCGGTTGATTTCCTCCTCCGTGGGAAAGTAACTGCGGAAATACACGTCGAGATCTTTCGGCGCGTTCGGCGTGGCGAAGATTGTCCTGCCTTGAGCATGCTCCTGCACAATGAGCACGGCATGAGTCGCATCATGATCTGGCGAGGCACCGAAAACGAGATCAGCGATCATTTTGAACTCATCATCCGTCGTGCGGGGATCAATGCGGTTCCAGACACGCTGGGCAGGAGCGATGATCCGGTCGTCCACGCTGCGTTCCAGACTCCTGCTAGCATACCACCATGAGGCGGTGCCAAACACCGCCACCAACGTCCCTGCAACGAGCATCGTCTGCAAAGTCAGGCGGATGCGGAAGCTGCGTGCGTGGTCCGGAATGCTCATGCGCGATGGGAGACGGGGAGAATCTCACGCTGGGAGCCGTGACGCGCACGAAGATAAATCGGTTTTAATATTGGGGCGTGGGTAGGTGTCATGCGTGGCGGCTCCAATGCTTCATCAACAACCCATCCCACGCCATGCACCTCGTAGAAGACCACACCGCCAGCCACACTACCAGCTCATCCTGCGAGGCCGACGCCTCGGCGCTTTACCGCCGTCACTGGCATTTGTTGTTTTCCTTTGCGCGCGCCCGTGGCTGTGAGATTCACGATGCGGAGGACGCCGTTCAAGAATTGTTTGCCAAACTCGTCGCTCGCGGCCAGCACGAGCGTGCGGCGCTCATCCCTGACCATGGCGAGCAGGCCGCCTTCCTCATCGCCCGCATGCGCACGCTTCTGATCAAGCGCTGGCAGCACCGCACCCGCCTGTGCCGCGGCGGCGGAGCCGTCTGTTTCTCATTAAGTGATGAGCACGGCAGAAACATCGACGTACCTGACACGCACGCGACGCCTGACCGCGAGATCGACCGCAGTTGGGCCCGCGAAGTGCTCGACCGCGCGCTGAACTGCGTGCGCAGTGAACTCAAATCCCAGGGACGCGCGGAAATCTGGAGCTGCCTAGAGGCCAACATGACCGGCAGCGGGCGCGGAGCCCAGCCGCAGAGTGGTGCCCTGCGCACAGCTTTGCACCGGGCGCGCAAGCGTCTGCGCCAGCTCATCTCAGGGGAGCTGCAGGCCGTGCATGAGCCAAGCATCCCTCCTCTGCATCTGCAGGCGCTGTTTGCCTGATCAACGGAAGAGACCGCGCTTCGGTGTCGGCTCTCTTTCCGGCTGCTTCTTGAGCTCCTCGGCGCGCATTCTCTCAGCGGTGTCCTTGTACCACAGCGGGCCGTTGACCTTGAAGTTGTAGATCAAGTCGCGGAAATCATTCATCAGTCGCTGGTCGTTCATGAGCGCACCGAGCAAACCTTTGCCAGTGGTGATGTTCTCTGCGGCGGCAGCGAAGCTGTCGGCGGCTTTCTTGATGGACTGCAAGGATTCGTCGGCGGTGGTCATCACCTTGTCCGCCTTGGCAATGGCGGGGTCGAGCTTGTCAAACATGGGCCCCAGGCGTTTGCTTGTCTCCTCGATACTTTTTGAGGCGTTCTTGAAGCTAGTGGCAGCATCTTTGAGCTCGGCGAGCGCGGCTTTGAGGTTCTGCGCGTTCTCATCCCCCAGCACCTTGTCGTCCACGCGCTTGAGCGTACTGTGGAGATGCTCAAAGCTTTCGGAAAAATTCTGGATCGTCTTGTCGGAGAGCGCGCCTTTGTTGACCTTGGTCATTGCCGCCTGGATGTCCTTGAGAGCGACGCGGACGTCATCCAGCACCACATCCACCTTTTCGCCGACGGATTTCGCGGTGCTTTGCAGATCGTTCAAACTACCGGCCTGCTCGCCCTCGATGATCTGGTCATAGTCATGGGGCAGGAAGACATCGGTCTGCTTACCCGTGGGTTTGATCTCCACCAATGCGTCGCCCATGAGGCCAGCGGAGCCGACGGCAAAGGTGGCGTCAGACGGGATTTTGACGTCTTTGAAAAGCTCTAGGTCGATGATGACGCCGGTGAAGGTTTCATTGAGCTGGGGTTTTTTGTCCACCTTGCCGACACGCGAACCGCCGAGGAACACGGGCGAGCCCTCCTTGACGCCAGAGGCGTTCGGGAAGGCGACACGCAGATGATAGGTGTCCTTGAACACCTCCCTCACGCGGCCAAACTGGAGGATGAGGCCGCCAATGAGCAGCAGGCCGACGAGGACGAAGAGTCCGACGAGTAGCTCGGTTTTTTTGTCACTGTCGATCATGGTATGAAGAAGGGGTGAGAGGGTCAGCCGGTGACGTCTGAGCGTCCGTTGATGAAGTCTTGAACGAGGGGATCCGTGGAGGCCCTCAGCTCGTCGGGGGTACCGAGGAAGTGAATCTTGCCACAGTAGAGCATCGCCACGCGGTTGGCGATCTTGAACACACTGCGCATGTCATGGGTGACGATGATGGAGGTCACGCCATAGCGTTTCTGCATGCGGAGGATCATCTGGTCGATGATGTCTGAGCCGATGGGATCAAGGCCCGAGTTCGGCTCATCGTAGAGGATGCACTCGCTGCGAGTGATGATGGCGCGCGCGATGCCGGTGCGCTTCCGCATGCCTCCGGAGAGGCTGGTGGGGTATTTGTTGAGGTGCTCGGAGAGATCGACCGCTTCCAGAGCGGCCAGCACGCGGCGTTTGATCTCTGCCTTATCCCGCAATCCGCTTTCAATGAGCGGAAAGGCCACGTTTTCCTCGACGGTCATGCGGTCGAATAGGGCCGCACCCTGGAACAGCATGCTGACCTTCTGCCGGATGGGTGCCATCTCGCGCTCCTTGAGCCTGTTCACATTCATGCCGTCCACAAAGACATCTCCAGCATCCGGCTGGATGAGTCCAATGATGTGCTTCATCGTCACGGTCTTGCCTTCTCCACTGGGGCCGATGAGGCACAGGGTCTCGCCATGCTGGAGCGTCAGGTCGATGCCACAGAGCACCTCCTGTTTGCCGAAGCGCTTGTGCAGTCCGCGCAGTTCGATGAACGACCCACCGGGGCTGCGCTGCGTGTGTGGGGTGCTGGCGTCGGGAGGTGTCATGTCACACGGTTCCGATGGGGAAGACGTAGTTCAGCAGAATGGAGAGAAAGAAATTCACGATCAGCAAGACTAGGGAGGAGATCACGACCGCACGCGTCGTGCCAGCACCGACACCAACCGCGCCGTTTTCAGCGGACAGCCCTTGATGGCAGGCGATGAGGGTGATCAACATGCCGAAGACGAAGCCCTTGATCATACCAATGCTGAGATCCTCCATGTTCGTGTGATCCACCATGTGGGTGAGATACCACGCCGAGGGCATGTCATAACCCACGCTGGTGACAAGGTAGGAAGCGATCAGGCCGAAGGAGACGCTCTCAGCCACAAGGAACGGCATGGAGATCATCATCGCCAAGAAGCGCGGCAGCACGAGGTAATCGACCGGATGCACCCCCATCACGCGCAGCGCGTCCACCTGCTCGGTAACTTTCATGGTGCCGATGTCCGCAGCCATCGCAGCACCCACGCGCCCTGCCACCATCAATCCGGCGAGCACAGGTCCCAGCTCACGGCACAGCGCCACAGACACGACCGCACCGACGGTGGTTTCAAAGCCGAACTCCTTGAACTTCGCATAGCTCTGGAACGTGAACACCGCTCCGGTGAATGCGCCAGTCACGATCACCACCGCCTGCGATCCATAACCGATAGCCACGATCTGCTGGGCGACGAGCTTCAGCCTCCACACGCGCGAGCGCAGCGCAATCATCAGCTCGCGCAACAGCGCGGCGAGCTGCCCGAGGTAAGTCAGAAAGTGCAGGAAGGTGCGGCCTGTTGCGACCAGCGGACGGGGAGCGAATTCCATCACGGCCATCATGGCATGTCGTGGACTGAAAGCAAATCGTGAGGACGGCAACAGCACCGACGCTCACGTCTTGCGACGCAGTTCATCAGTGCGCCACGGCCTTCTCGGCACCGAGGCCAGTGTGGGCGCGGACTTTGAGCTCGATAAATTTCGACTCGGCCTGCGCATCACGCGGGGTGCGTACCGTACCCAACCATGCGAAGAGGAAACCCACCGGGATGCTGACGATGCCGGGGTTTTCGAGAGGGAAGATGGCCCCCGCCTTGCCGAACATACCATTCGGACTCAGCAGGATCAGCACGATGGAGACAATCAACCCACCACCTAGGCCAGCGACGGCCCCCATCGTATTGAACCGCCGCCAAAACACGCTGAGCACGATGACCGGCAGGTTCGCAGAGGCGGCGACAGAAAACGCTAGGCCGACGAGGAAGGCGGCGTTCACACTGGGCCCGAGGTAGATCGCCAGGCCGATGCTCGCCGCGCCCACAACGAATGCCGTGATGCGCGCCACACGGATCTCCTCCCCAGGACGGTGTTCTTTGCCGTGATGGATGACATTGGTGTAAAAATCATGCGCAAAGCTCGCGCTAGCGCTCATTGTAAGGCCGGCCACGACGGCGAGGATCGTGGCGAAGGCCACAGCGCTGATGAAGGCGAAAAACAAATCGCCGCCAAGATGCTGCGCAAGCAGCGGTGCCACCATGTTGGTGTTTGGCTTGCCAGAGGCGGTGAGGATTTTTGCCTTCTCCAGGATCGTGGCGGCCCCGAAGCCGAAGAACGTCGTCATGATATAAAACAGGCCGATGATGGCCATGGCCCACACGACGCTGGAGCGTGCGGTCTTGGCGTCAGGCACCGTGTAGAAACGCACGAGAATATGCGGCAAGCCCGCAGTGCCGAGGACAAGGCCCAAGCACAACGAGATGAGATCGATGTGCCCCCAAGCTCCCGCCGCCGCGCCGTACTTGAGACCGGGCTCGAGCAGGTTTTTCGGCGGCGCACTGCCACCATAGTCGGCCTTGGAAACGGACTCAAAGAATGCACTGAAGCTGAAACCGTGATGCTTGAGCACGAGATAGCTCAGCAGTACCGCACCGGCCATCAGCAGCAGCGCTTTGATGATCTGCACCCATGTGGTAGCCAGCATGCCGCCGAAGACGACATAGACGAGCATCAGGACGCCCACGCCCACCACTGCCGGCGCGAACTCGACATGAATGAGCTCCTTGATCACCGCACCCGCCCCCACCATCTGCGCAATCATGTAAAACGTGGACACCACCAACGTGCTCAATGACGCGAGCGCACGGACAGGCCGCGGCTTCATGCGGTAGGCGAGGAGGTCTGCCATCGTGTACTTGCCCGCGTTGCGCAGTGGCTCCGCCACGATGAGCAGCACGGTGATGTAGGCGACGAGAAAGCCCACAGAATACATGAAGCCGTCGTAACCCGAGAAACAAATCATGCCGGAAATACCGAGGAAGCTCGCGGCACTCATATAGTCCCCCGCGACGGCGAGGCCATTCTGCCAGCCTGTGATGCTGCGCCCGGCGGCGAAGTAGGCGCTGGCTCCGGTGTTTTTCTTCGCCGCCCAGAAGGTGATGAGCAACGTGAGGCCCACGAAGGCCAGGAACATAAGGAGAGGTGTGGACATGAGGAGAGAGAGGAAGGGCGGAGGAGAGTCAGAATGATAAAATCACGGCACTGGATCAATCATGCCCGTGGATGACGGACGCCGCCGCCTTGTCCCATCCCGCAGCGACGCGGACGTACACAAACGCCATGGCCCACGCCATAAGGAACTGCGAGAGCGCGAAGGCATAAGCCAGGTTCACCTCACCCCACACCTTCGTTTTCATCTTGTCAGGGAAGTAACCGACGAGCACCGGCAATGCCAAGTAATAGGCCATGAAGAAAATCGTGGCGCAGGTGATGAATTTTGCCTTCCGGCGCAATAGTGCGCGGAATTCCGGCTTCGCTTCGATCTCCTCCCAGTTCACAGATGTTTTTTGGCTCATAATTCGCACGAGGTTAGGAAACAGCGCCTCGTTTGGCAAGACGAAGCAGTCCTCGACGCGTCTTTTATGCCACCAACCACGCCAACAGCGGGTTGCTGCGACTGCGCTGCGGGAGTTATCACGCTTGCACCTTGAGCAGCCAGCTTCCCTGCGCCACAGGTCGTCGCCAATGGAAGCTTGGATCGTCATCGGACTCCTCATCACCGCCGTCATCGCCTTCTCCACGGAAAAAATCTCCGTGGATTTGGTGACGCTGGCGATGCTCTGCGTGCTCGTGTTGTGCGGCATCCTGGATGCGGAGCAGGCTTTCGCAGGATTCGGCGATCGTGTGATCATCCTGCTGGCGGCGATTTTTGTCATCGGTGCCGCCTTGCGCGAGACAGGCGTGCTGGATCTCATGGGCGGCGTGCTGGCGCGCACCTTCGGTACGCAGCCGAGGCGGCTCATGATGTTCATGATGGCCGTCGTGGGCGGTGCCTCCGCCTTCATGAACAACACCACCGTCACCGCCGTATTCGTCGGGCCGGTGTCAGGTCTAGCGCGTCGGCTGCGCATCCCCCCCTCTCGACTGCTGATGCCGCTGGCCTTCGCCTCGCTGCTCGGCGGCACCTGCACGCTCATCGGCACCTCCACCAATGTCGCGGTCAGCGGTGCGATCACGAAACTGGACCAAGAGCCTTTCAAAATGTTCGAGTTCACCGCCATCGGTGCCATCATTCTACTGACTGGCATCCTCTACATGGTCTTCCTCGGCACGCGCATGGTCCCGGAGCGTGATCGTGACAGCATGGTCGGCGGTGATGTGATGCGGGAGTTCATCGCCGAGGTCGTCGTGCTACCAGGCTCCCCGCTCATCGGCCAGGAGGCGTTTGACTCGGATTTCTCCGCCCTGGAATTCCAGGTACTGCAAATCAGCCGCGGGGAACAGCAGTATGACGCCGCGCCCCACCTGCGCTTCATGGAGGGAGACGTGGTGCTCGTGGCCGGAAAAGTCGAGAACCTCATCAAGGTGAAGATCATCGAGGGCCTCGACATCCTAGCGGATGTGGCGCTGCGCCGCTCCGGCGTGGACACGCGAGACGCCCAAGTCGCAGAGGCCGTCATCACACCACGCTCCAACTTCGTTGGCCGTTCGCTGCGGGAGGGAAATTTCCGTCAGCGCACCGGCCTTTCCGTGCTCGCTCTCACGCGTGGCGAGCGCTCACTCATGCACCACATGGCGGATGAGAAACTGCGCGCCGGCGACGTATTGCTGCTGCAAGGCCCGCCCGCCCGCATCCGAGGCGTCGAGGAAGGCGGTGAGATGCTTGTGATGGCGCAGCATCAGTTCAGCGCGGAGGCGCGGAGACGCGGCTTTATGCTGTTGGGTTCCTTTGTGCTCGCGGTGTTGTTCAGTAGCCTCGGCTGGGTGCCGGACACCGTCGCGTTCGTCATCGTCGCCCTGCTGGCGGTGCTCACGCGTTGCATCAAACTCGAAAATGCCTACGCGAACATCGACTGGCGCCTGCTCATCCTCATCGGCGGCATGATGGCCTTTGGCGAAGCGATGAAATCCTCCGGTGCCGCCTCCTTGGTGGCAGAAGCCATCACCGCCTGGTTGCAGCCATGGGGTGTCTTCGCCGTTTTCGCTGGCTTCTGCCTGCTGACCATCATCCTGACTCAGCCGATGTCGAACGCAGCCGCCGCGCTCGTCGTGCTACCCGTCGCCATGCAGGCCGCCGCTGCCATGGGTGCCAATCAACGTGCCTTCGCCATCGGCATCATGCTCAGCGCCTCGGCCTCGGTGCTCACACCGTTCGAGCCGAGCTGCATCCTCGTCTATGGCCCCGGCAAATACCGCTTTGCCGACTTCATCAAGGTCGGCGGCGGCCTCACCTTCGTCATGCTGCTCGTTGTGCTGGCCTTGGTCCCCTGGTTCTGGCCTTTACACTAACACCCGCGCCACTTCTGCCGCCTCGGCCAGAAATGCCTCGCCCAGCGGTGAAAGGCGTCCTGTCCACAATGCGCCAAAGCTAAGCGGCGGAAATTCATCCAGCGTGAGAGCCTTGACCTCCACAGGCAGCCCGACGCGTGGATGATGCAGCGCTAGCCCCGCACCAAAACCCTCCGCCACATAACGCAGCACGAGATCGAGGCTGCCGACTTCGAGACTAGGCAGCCACTCCAGCCCACGCTGACGCAAGGCGGCCTGGAACGAACGCGCGAGCACATCCCGCGCCTCCAGACTCACCAGCGGCAGGTCGATGCGGTCCTTCTCAAAGATCTGCGCGGCCTTCGTGATGCCGCTTTGCTTTGGCACCAGCAGCACCATCGGCAGGCGCAGCAACTCACGCGCCTCGATGTTCGCCGCCGTCTTGTCCATCAGCGTGCTGAGGCCGATGTCGATCTCCTGTGCGGCCAGCAGCGCCTCGATCTCCTGCTGGCGTCCATGTGTGAGTGTGAAATGAAAGCCCTTCACCCGCCGCCGCATGCGTGCGAGCAGCTCCGGCAGGTAATCACGCTGCACCACCTCCGCTGCGGCGATGCGCAGCCGTTTTTCACCACCACCGCGCAGACGCTCGCCCATCTCCGTCAGACCGCTGAAAAACGGCATGATGAAATCATAGAGCGCCTGCCCCTCACGCGTGAGTTGAAACGGCCGCCGCTGATACAACGTGACGCCCAGCGCGTCCTCCAGTTGGAGAATCTGCGCACTGATCGCCGGCTGCTGGATGCCATACGGCATCGCCCGCGCTGCGGCACTCACACCGCCGTTTTTGGCGACGTGGTAGAAGAGTTCAAGGTGATGGACGTTCATTTGTCGAGTGAAAGGCTATACGATTTATCAATGATGCCACCCGGAAATATCAATTTCCATTGCCTGCCGATCCTGAGACACTCCACATCATTATGGAGGAACTCATCATCTTCATCCTGCTGGCCATCGGCGGCCTCATGCTCGCGCTGCCCATCTCGGCATTCGTCATCGCCCGCAAAGCCCGCCATCAGTCGGAGGAACTCGACAAACAAATCGGTTTCCTGCGCGAGCAGAACGCACGGCTCAAAGAACGTGTGGAGCGGCTCGAAGGAGAACGCAAACCGCCGCGTGCGGTGGAACCACCCACCGCCGAGGTCGCGGCAAAATTCACGCTTCCGGTCACGCCGCGCGAATTGGTCAGCGTGGAGCACGCCGCGCCTCCTGTAGTGAAAAAACCAGCCCCGCCGCCGATTCCGCAGCCACGTCGCGAATTCATCCCACCTGTGGAGCACAAGCCGCGCCCGACCATCAACCTCGAGCAGTTCATGGGCGCGAAGCTCTTCGCGTGGGTCGGTGGTCTGGCGCTGTTCCTCGGCGTCATCTTTTTTGTGAAGCTCAGCATCGAGCGCGGCTGGATTTCGCCGGAGCTGCGCACGGCGATCGGCTTTGTCATCGGCATCGGCCTTGTCGGCGGCGGCATCGTGGTGCAGCGGCGCGAACGTTATGCCACGCTCGCGCACACTCTCTGCGCCACGGGCATCGTCGTGCTTTACGGCGTGACCTTCGCGGCGCATGCACTGTGGCGCATTCCGCCGTTGAACGAAGCTCTCGTCGCCTTTGCGATGATGACGCTCATCACTGCGGCGGCGTTCCTGCTCGCGGTGCGGTTGAATGCGCAGGTCGTGGCCGTTCTCGGCATGCTGGGTGGCTTTCTGACACCGATCTTGTGCTCCACCGGTCGCGACAATCCGTTCGGCCTATTCAGTTACATCGCACTGCTCGACATCGGTGTGCTCGCTGTCGCCAAAAACAAACGTTGGCTGCATCTGACCGCGCTCGCCGCCGCGGGCACGATCTTCATGCAGGCCGGCTGGATGACGAAGTTCTTCCACTCGTCACAATACGCCATCGGTTCGGCCACATGGGTGCCGGTGACTGTGTTTCTCAGCTTCGCGGCGCTGTTCTCACTCGCCGCATGGTGGTCGAAGCAACGGGATGCCGGCGATCTTTTCCCGGCGGGCGCCGCGCTCGCGTTGTGCGGCAGCGCGATGGTCGCCGCGTTCGTGTTCCTCGGCTATGGTGCCATCACGGAACGTCCGCTGCTGCTCTACACCTTCGTGCTCGGCATCAACACCATCGCCTTGCGCGTCGTCTGGCATCAATCCCGTGTCGCCACTGCGCAGGGCATCATCGGTGCGCTCACGTTCATCCATCTCTCGATCTGGACGACCAACCGGCTCACGCCCGAAACGCTGCCGCACGCGCTGGGCATCTATCTCGTCTTCGGACTGCTGCACACCGCGTTTGCAGTGCTGATGGAGCGCAAATCGCCGTTGCAGCCGTCCTTCTCCGGCTGGGTGCCAATCCTGTCGCTCGTGCTGCTGCTCATGCCGGTGCTGTGCCTCGATACGATGAGCCTCATGGTCTGGCCGGCGATTCTCCTCATTGACCTGCTCATCATCGGCCTCGCGGTCGTCAGCGGCCGGTTGATGCCAGTGCTGGCGGCGTTGACACTCACGCTGGTCACCGCGGGCTCGTGGTTGCTGCGCTGGCCGCGTGAACTCGGCGGCGCGTTGACGCCATTCCTGCTCGTCGTCGGTGGATTCGCCGTGCTGTTCGGCCTCGCGGGCAGTTTCCTTTCGCGCAAACTGCCGAAGGTGGCGCTCGCATCGCTGCTGCCGGTCAGTTCAGCGATTCTGCCGTTCCTGCTGCTCATTCTCGCTACGCTACGGCTGCAAATCACGAATCCTTCGCCGGTGTTCGGTCTCGCATTGCTGCTCACGGTGTTCCTGCTCGGCCTGGTGCGCATCAGCGGCATCACCGTGCTGGTGCCGACAGCACTCGGCTGCGTCCTCGCGCTCGAATGGGCCTGGCATACACAGAGTTTCCACGCGGAGCACGCCACGATGCCGCTGCTCTGGTATCTCGGCTTTTACGCGATCTTCACCGCGTTTCCGTTCGTGTTTCAACCACAGTTCGCCGCACGCAAACTGCCATGGATCACCTCCGCTGCGGCGGGAATCGGCACCTTCAGCCTTGTGTATCGCCTCGTTGGCAAAGCATGGCCGAATGAGATGATGGGCCTGCTTCCCATCGCCTTCGCCATCGTGCCGCTGCTGAGCCTGGTCTTCATTTTGAAGCAGCACACCGCTGAAAATCACGCGCGTCTCACGCATCTCGCGTGGTTTGGAGGTGTGGCGTTGTTTTTCATCACGCTCATCTTCCCGATCCAGTTCGAGAAGCAATGGATCACGCTCGGCTGGGCCTTGGAAGGAGCCGCGCTGTGCTGGCTCTTCCGCCGCGTGCCGCATCCCGGTCTGCGTGGCACGGGAACCGTGCTGCTCGTCGCCTCGTTCGTCCGTCTCGCACTCAATCCTGCCGTGCTGGAGTATCAAATCCGTGCCGAGACAGCGATTCTCAACTGGCAACTCTACGCCTACAGTCTCTCGGCGTTGGCCATGTTCTTCGCGGCGTTCTGGCTCACACCGCCGACGCATTTGTGGAGCAAGCTCAACCTGCGCGGCCTGTTCTGCTCGCTCGGCGGCATCCTGCTCTTTCTCCTGCTCAACATCGAAATCGCCGACGCCTTCACTCCGGCGGGTGAACGCTCGATCACCTTCGACTTCAGCGGCAATCTGGCCCGCGACATGACCTACACCATCTCCTGGGCCTTGTTTGCGCTCACGTTGCTCGTGCTCGGCATCTGGAAACGCAACGCGCCCACACGCTACGCCGGCATCGGCCTGCTCGCCGTGACATTGTTAAAGCTGTTCCTGCACGATCTCGCCAACATCGACAGCGGCTACCGCATCGGCGCGCTGATCGGTGTCGCCATCATCGCGCTCGCCGCCTCATTTTTGTATCAACGCTTCCTCACCGACGACAAATCATGAACACCCGCCCGCTTTTCCTCGCCTTGTGCTGCTGCTCGATCGCCAGCGCCGTTGATTTCGCCGCCTGGACGCATCGGCAAACTGTGCGCGTCACGCAGCCAGGCCTCATGCGCCTCGAACTCGAACCCGCGCTGCTGGATGCCTCGCGCACGACCGGTGGAGCGCCGTTTCACGATCTGCGCATCATCAATCCCGCCGGAGTCGAAACGCCTTACGTCATCGCATCGCCGAACATCATCCGGCCCGCACGCGCAGACGCCGTCGGTTTCAAAGCCACGTTGAACGCGAAAACCACCATGCTCGTGTTTCAGCCGCCGACACGCGAGACGATCAGCGAGATCATGCTGGAGACACCCGCGTCGCAATTCATCAAATCGGCTACTGTGGAAGCCAGCAGCGACGGCACAACGTGGCAGACGCTCAGCAGTGGTGAGGTGATCTGCCGCCAGAACGGCACCGAGCGTCTGCGCATTCCCGTGACACCTGCTGTGTGGACGCACTTTCGCGTCACTCTTGACGACTCACGCAACACGCCCGTGGCCTTTGTCGGCGCACAAGTGCGGCGCGAGCCGCCGGAACTGCGCACAATCTCGCAGCCGGTCACGATCCGCTCCCGCAGAGAGGTCAACGGTGAAACGCATCTCACGCTCGATCTCGGTACTGCCAACGTCCTACTCGGCAGTGTTCGCGTTCACACACCCGAACCGGTGTTTCAACGCGGTTCCTCCGTGCTGGACTCACGCCGCACGCTGTTCCGCCTCAAGCACGAGGGTTACACCGGCGAGGAACTGGAAATCCCCGTGCATCAACTTGCCACGAAGCGCGAAGTTGAGCTCGTCATCCGCAACGGCGACAGCCCGCCGCTGCGCATTGACAGCATCGAGGCCACGCGGCATCCCGTGCCCGTTGTGTTCCAAGCCGACACCGCCGGTGAATGGCAGCTTTTCATCGGCAACGCACAGGCTCCCGAGCCACGTTACGACATCGCCGCTCTCGGCGACAAGCTACGCGAAGCAAGCGCGAACTCCGTCACCGCCAGCGCCGTCGAGGCGAACTCCGGATTCCGCAAAACGGCCACCGCGCCCGAGGTTGGTGAACTCGGTGCGGCGATCGATGTCGATCCGTGGGCGTTCAAACGGCAGGTGCAATTCAAAGAAGCCGGTGTGATCGAGCTGGAGCTCGAACCCGTCGTACTCGCCCGCACCGCGAACGATCTTCACGATGTGCGTGTCGTCCGCGACGGGCGGCAGATTCCCTTTCTCGCCATCAAGCCCGGCATGGAGCGCGAGATCGACCTTTCCTTCACTGAGGTACGTGATGAGAAGAAGCCAAGCCAGTCGAAGTGGGACATCACGATGCCGTTCCCCAATTTTCCCGCCAACGAGCTGCTGCTCGACTCGCCCACGCCCCTGTTCATGCGCACGCTCAGTGTCACCGAGCAGCACGACACGACACAGGGCCATTTCGAGCGCATCCTCGGCACCGCGAACTGGCAGCGCAAGCCCGGCCAGATAACGCAAACCTTCCATCTGCCGCTCTACACCGCGCCGAGAGCCGGCACGATTCACATCGCCACCGACAATGGCGACAACGCGCCGCTGCAGCTCACCTCCGTGCGCGCCGTGCATCCCGTCGTGCGCCTGCTCTTCCGAGTGCCCGACACCAAGCCCGTGTTCATCTGCTACGGCAACCGCCGCGCCACCCACACGCGCTACGATCTCGACCTCGTCCGCCGCGAATTTGAAACCGCCACCAAAGTCACCGCCACACTCGGCGACGAGGAGAAGCTCCCCGGTTATGAAGCCGCACGCGATGGTTCCAGCGGTAAAGGCAGCCCATGGCTCTGGGCTGCGCTGGCCCTAGTCGTCGGTGCGCTGCTCTGGATCGTCGCGAAGATGCTGCCGAAGCAAAAAGTGGACTGACAGGGGCAAGGCTACGCCGGTCAAGCAGTCAAGATGGTCAAGTGTCGCGCCAGCAACCGTCTTGACCATTTCTTGACCTTTTGACGCGAAGCTCTTGACCCACCCTTGCAACCCCGCCCCAAGCGTGAACGTTCTCTCATTAGACCCCATGAGTGAAACGACCGCCCAGCCACCCAAGTTCACCAACGCCCTCGTGAAGGAGCGCTCACCCTACCTGTTGCAGCATGCGCATAATCCGGTGAACTGGCTGCCGTGGGGCGAGGCGGCGTTCAAGCTCGCCAAGGAGCAGGACAAACCGATCTTTCTCTCCTCCGGCTACTCGACGTGCCACTGGTGCCATGTGATGGAGCGCGAGTCGTTCGAGAACGAGGAGACCGCGAAACTCATCAACGACCACTTCATCCCGATCAAAGTGGACCGCGAGGAGCGGCCCGACGTCGATCTCACCTACATGACCTATGTACAGGCCGCCAGCGGCAGCGGCGGCTGGCCGATGAGCGTCTTCCTCACGCCGGAGCTGAAGCCGTTTTACGGCGGCACATATTATCCGCCGGAGAACACGGCGGGGCGCATCGGCTTCAAGAATTTGCTCAACGAACTGCACAAGGTGTGGACGGAAGACCGCAAAGGCATCGAGGAACGCGCCGCGCGTTCGGTCGAGAAACTGCAGGAGCATCTCGACAACGAGAACACCGCCGTCAGCGCCCTCAAACACGACGCGCTCATTCAAAAAGCCTACGACGACCTCTCCGGCAGCTTTGATTATCACGAAGGCGGCTTCGGCAGCGCGCCGAAATTCCCGCGCCCCAGCACGCTGAACCTGCTCATGCGCATCCATCGCATCCTTGCCGGGAAGAAGGGCGAGGACCGCTCGTCCGAGAGCGACTGGGCGATGGAGATGACCGTGAGAACTCTGCGCGGCATGGCGAACGGCGGCATGCGCGACCACGTCGGCGGCGGCTTCCATCGCTACAGTGTCGATGGCTACTGGCACATCCCGCACTACGAAAAGATGCTCTACGACCAGGCGCAGCTTCTCAGCTCTTACGCGGAGGCATGGAAGCTCACGGCCAACGCCATGTTCGAGTCCATCGTGCGCAGCACGGTCGAGTATGCACAACGCGACCTGCGCCACAAAGACGGCGGCTTCTTCTCCGCCGAGGACGCCGACAGTCTCGCCAGCGCTGACGCCGCACACAAAACCGAAGGCGCGTTCTACGTCTGGAAAGCAGCCGAGATCGACGAAGTCCTCGGCAAAGATGAGGGCAACATCTTCCGCTACGCCTATGGCGCGCGCCGCGATGGCAACGCCCGGCCCGAAAGCGATCCACATGGCGAGCTCAAGGGCCTGAACACCCTCTACCGCGCTGTTTCCTTCAAGAAGACCGGCGAGTACTTCAAGAAGTCCGCCGAAGAGATCAAGACGATCATCGAGGGCGGCTTGAAAAAACTCTTCGACGCCCGCAACAAGCGCCCGCGCCCGCATCTCGACGACAAGGTCATCGCCGCATGGAACGGACTCATGATCGGCGGCCTCGCGCGTGCTGGCGCTGCGTTTGGCGATGCCGAAATGATCATGCTCGCCACCGGAGCCGCGCAATTTCTCCACGACCACCTCTGCGCCACGCCCGGCAAGGAACTGCATCGTTCCTGGCGCGAAGGCCAGCGTGGCCCGAAGGCCTTCGCCATCGACTACGCCAGCCTCATTCACGGCCTGCTCGATCTGTATGAAGCCTCCTTCGATGTGAAATGGCTCCAGTGGGCCGTGTCACTGCAAAGCGAGATGGACACGCTCTTCCTCGACACGAAAAACGGCGGCTATTACAGCGTCCACACCGACATGCCGAACAGCGTCCTGCGCATCAAGGAGGACTACGACGGCGCCGAGCCCTCGCCGAATTCCCTCGCCGCGCTCAACCTCGTGCGCCTCAGCGCCATGCTCGCCAAAGACACTTGGAGGCAGCAAGCGGAGAAGATCTTCACGCTCTTCGGTTCCACGCTGCAAAACAGCGCCTCCGCCGTTCCCGTGATGACGATGGCCTTCGACCTCAATCATCGTGGCAAGCAGCAGATCGTCCTCGTCGGCGACAAATCGACGCCCGAGTTCCAAGCGCTCGCCAGTCATGTGCGCGGCAAATTCCTACCCAACGCTGTCCTTCTCCATGCTGACAACGGCGCTGCCCAATCATGGCTCGCCATGCACAACGAAGCCATCGCCGACATGAAACCCGTATCCGGCAAACCCGCCGCCTACGTCTGCCAGAATTTCACCTGCCAAGCGCCCGTAACGACGGCGGAAGAACTGGAGAAGGTGCTGGAGCCGTGAACTCCGGTCAAAGCTGTGGCGGCTCAAATCAGCAGCATGTGCTGGCCGTTTCCTTCTCGCAAGAATGGTCGCAGCACGGGCTGAGTGGGACGCCGTGCATGGTTCCAGGGGCTACGAGGTCGGGATTCGGTTCCAGCGGGGCGAGGCCGAGGTCGCGGAGGAGACGCATGTCCTCGTTGGCACGCGGATTGGCAGCGGTGAGGAGTTTGTCGCCGTAGAAGATGGAGTTGGCACCAGCGAAGTAGGCGAGGGCCTGCGCCTCGCGGCTGAGGTTCGTGCGGCCGGCGCTGAGGCGTACCTTGGACTTCGGCGCGGCGATGCGTGTGACGGCAATCATGCGGATGAAGGCGAAGGAATCGACGACTTCGTTGTCGCCCATCGGCGTGCCCTGGATGGGCATGAGCGCGTTGATCGGGATGCTCTCGGGTACGGGATTGAAGTTCGAAATAACCTCCAGCATCTTCAGGCGGTCATCGATGGTCTCACCGAGGCCGAGGATGCCGCCGCAGCAGACGGACATGCCGGCGTCCTGCGCGTGGCGGATGGTGCGCAAGCGATCATCGAAGGTGTGCGTGCTGACGACGTTCGGGTAGTGCTCCGGAGAGGTGTCCACGTTGTGGTTGTAGGCGGTGACGCCGGCTTCCTTGAGATCGCGGGCCTCCTGCGCGCCGAGTTCGCCGAGGGTGACGCAAACTTCCATGCCGAGCTTTGAAACGTCGCGCACGATGTCGAGTACTTGATCGAATTTCTGTGTGCCTTTGCGCACGCCTTTCCACGCCGCGCCCATGCAGAAGCGCGTGGAGCCGCTGGCACGTGCGGCGAGGGCACGCTCCATGACCTGCTCCTTTGGCATGAGCTTTTCCGCCTCCACGCCAGTGGTGTAACGGGCGCTCTGCGCGCAGTAGCCGCAGTCCTCGCTGCACCCACCGGTCTTGATGCTAAGCAGGGTGCAGAGCTGCACTTCGTTGCCGGTCCAGTGCTCGTCATGCACGGCGCGGGCCTGCTTGAGAAGGTCGAAGAAAGGCTGATGATAGATGCGGTGAAGCTCGGCGAAGGTCATGGGCGGGAATTGTTGGCGCAGAAACCACGATTTGGCAATCTCGCTCCTGCTCTTCCTCCTACTCCGCCTCCTTGAATGAAAATGGAGAACCAGAAGGGAGGAGGAGTAAGAGTAGGAGGACGAGGAAGATTGGAATGAGCGCAAGACCACGCAAATCGAAAGCGATTTGGTTTCACCACCATGAACCGCCGCACTTTTTTCCATCAAACATCCGCGCTAGCCGCCGTCTCCACCCTGCCAAGACTCCGTGCTGCTGATGCTGCGCAGAAGAAACTGAAAGTTGCCGTCGTGGCGCTAGGGCGTGGTATGGGACATGTCCAGGCGCTATTGAAGCTGCCGAATGTGGAGATTGCCTATGTGGCAGAGGTGGACCCGAAACGGCTCGAAAGCGGGCTCAAGGTGATCAACGACAAGCAAGCGGTGTCCTGCCAGGGCGTGAAGGACTTCCGCACCTTCCTCGATGACAAGACGCTGGACGCCGTATTCATCGCCACGCCGAATTTCTGGCACACACCGGCCGCGTTGCTCTGCATGCAGGCCGGGAAGCATGTGTATGTCGAGAAGCCCGGTAGCCAGAATGCGCACGAGGCCGAGATGATCGTCGCCGCGTCGAAAAAATACAACCGTCTCGTGCAGATGGGCAACCAGCGCCGCACCTGGATGAAGGAGGCGATTGAGGCGTTGCACGGCGGGGCCATCGGCACGGCGCGTTTTGGCCGTGGCTTCTACTATAACAGCCGCAAAACCGTCGCGGTGAATGAAAAGACCGCGCCGTCAGACACGGACTTCGATTTATACCAAGGTCCGGTGCCGGATGACGCGAAGCACGACTTCAAAAGCATCGTACACTACGACTGGCATTGGTTCTGGCATTGGGGCAACGGCGAGCTCGGCAACAACGGCATCCACACACTGGACATCCTGCGCTGGGGCATCAAAGGCGATTACCCGCTGCGCACGACCTACAACGGCGGCCGCTACTTCTACAACGATGCGCAAGAAACGCCGGACACGGGCACAGCGGTGTATGATTTCGGCCACGCCGGCTGCGAGTGGGTACAGAGCAGCAGCCATCCGCGTGCAGCGGAGAAACCACTGGCCGAAGTCATGTTCTACGGCGACAACGGCACCATGGCCATCGCACGTGATTCGTGGACGACCTACGATCAGAAAGGTGCCGAAACTGGCAAGGGCAAGGGTGCTGGCGGCGGCGATCCCGCGCACATCGGCAACTTCCTCGATGCTATTCGCGGCGAGGCGAAGCTCAACAGCCCGATCGAGGAAGGCCAGAAGAGCACGATGATGTGTCACCTCGGCAACATGGCCTATCGCACCAACACGGTGGTCAAATGTGACCCGAAGACCGGGAAGATCCTCGACAACGCTGAAGCGATGAAGCTCTGGGGCCGCGAGGGCTATCGCAAGGGCTGGGAAGTAAAGGTGTGAGCGACAAGATCGTTGGCACAGAGCCATGGAGCGCGAGTGTGTCGAAGACCACTCGCCTGGATTGGACATGGCGGTGACGCTGGATGAAAAAGTGGCGAGCAAGCTTCGCCATACTCGCGCTCCAAGTAGCGGAACGCGTCAGCATTCTGTAAGGAGCGGCAGGCTGACGCCAGCCGCTACGAAATTACCCTCACTTCACACGTTCCTTGAGGATTTCGCGGAACGGCCTGCCATCGAGCGTGAGATCCGCGAGCACGACTCGACCATTGAGCACGCGTACTTCGGCGATGATGCCTTTCGTGCTGTGGATGTTATCGGCAAACCACTCATCGGCTTCGGGCGCGAGTTTTTCGTTGATGTAGAAGCGTTCGAAGGGCCATTTGATCCGGGCCTCTTCACCTGCGGGTGTTGCGTAGGTGACTGTGAGCTTCACAAAGATTCCCTGGGTGCGTCGTCGGAATGATGTAGGTCGGATGTGTTTGGCGGAAAGCGCATCACAAGGTACTCGATCTCCTTCGCCAAACTATCCGGCGGTTTGGGCAGCATGATGACCTTGGACTCCTCGCACCTCCCAAAGCCAGCCGGATAGTTCGTCGGAGGCCACTTCTCATGCTGGTGGAGTCCTGCGCGGCGAACACATCCGGCCTACGACTTTCATGCCACCTCATTCCGGCTACGCACCCGATTCCCTCGGCGGGTGATGATGATCACGGACACGAGCGCGGCATCCAAACGTGGCGCGCCGCGATGACCGGCAAACTCGAGCAGGATGAGCAACGCCCCGAGCGCCCCCATCGCGATCTGCGCCAGCCCCGGATGCGAATCCTCCACCGCCTGCTACGCAGTGTGCCGTTCACGCAACGTGCGCACCGCGTCGGTCGTGAGAAGTCCGTCACGCTCCCACTGCGGGAGTTGTTCGAGAAGCCAGCGGTAGTGGGAATTCATAGAAGAGAAATGCGTGCATCGAGTATGCGCGGAATAGAGAGGCTCAGCGAATTGATAAACTCGATGACAAGATTGAAGGAGGCAATTGCACCAGATCCTATCTCAGAAGATAAAAAGAAAGGCGGAGGGGGTGCCTCCGCCTTTCGGGGAAATGGGACACGTCGCAGCACATCCCCATCGATCATGCCAGCTTACTTCGCCTCGGGCTTGATCTTGCCTTTGTCTTCGAGCGTGTGCTTGAACTTCTCAGCCTTCGGCGTGACGACGGCGCGGACGTAACCTTGGTTGGGGTTGCGCTCCTTGTAGTTCTGATGGTACTCCTCAGCGGGGTAAAATTTCTTCAGCGGGACGATCTCGGTGGCGATGGGATCTTTCCAGTTCTTCTGAGCCTCCGCCTTCGACGCCTCGGCGATCTTGTGCTGCTCCTCGGTGGTGTAGAGGATGATGGAACGATACTGCGTGCCGTAGTCGTTGCCTTGATACGGAGTACCCTTGGGCAGGAGCTTGCCGTGCGCGTACATCGCCTCCTTCGTGACGCTGGTGGGGTCGTGCGCGTCCCAGAAGAGGTCGATGATCTCCTTGTAGGTCGTGACAGCGGGATCGAAATCAATTTTGATCACCTCGGCGTGGCCAGTTTCGCCGGTGCAGACGGCCTCATAGGTGGGAAAGAGTGTTTTGCCACCTGCGTAGCCGCTGGTGATTTTCTTCACTCCTTTAAGGAGAAGGTATTGCGCCTCGACGCACCAGAAGCAGCCGCCACCAATGACGGCGGTCTCCGTTTTGGCGGCAGGAGCGGCGGAGGAGGAAGGGGCGATGGAAGCCATGAGCAGGGTGGTGAGGAGGGTGAGTACAGTTTTCATGACGTGGGTACGAACGAATCAGACGGAGGAGTCAATCATGCGTCATGTGGGAGGCAAAACTTTCGGCAGAATTCCCGAATGGCTGGCCGAAAAAGAGGCAAGAGGAGAAAAAAGCCAGGCGCTGATGCCCGATCCGGTCTTTTTTGTTTTCTCTTTTTCGGCCAACTCCATTCTGAACTAACTCATGGATGAAATCTCAACTCTCTGCGCCCAAGTGGGTGAATCGAAGCTGCGCGACATGGTGTCGGCATTTTACCGGCGAGTTCCGGCGGACGACCTGATCGGCTCTATGTACCCGCCCGATGACTGGGCAGGGGCGGAGAAGCGGCTGGCGGATTTCATCGTGTATCGCTTTGGCGGGCCGCAGACCTACATCGAAGAGCGCGGTCACCCACGGCTACGCGGCAGGCACATGCCGTTTTCCATCGGCGTGGCAGAGAGGGATCGCTGGATGAAGCTGATGGGCGAGGCAATGCAAGAGGTGCAGATCCCCGCAGAGGCGGCGGCGGTTATCGGTGCGTTCTTCGCGCAGGTGGCAGACATGATGAGAAACCGTGAAGGGTGATGACAGCACCAGAATTGAACCACGGAAAACACTGAACACACGAAAGCCGGAAGTTCTTTTTTTTGTTTCCGTGTGTTTTGTGTATTCCGTGCTTGAACGAACCCAAACATGAAGAACGAACTGCTGATCCTCGCACCGCTGCCGGATTTTTTGATGGAGCCGCTGCGCACGGCGCATGTGTGCCATGATTATTCTCACACGCAGGACAAGGAAGCTCTGCTCGCGACTGTGGGGGACCGGATTCGCGGCATCGTGATGTCGGGGGGCTTTGGCTCGCCAGTGGCGTTGCTGGAAAGGCTGCCAAATCTGCAGATCATCAGTGTCTTTGGGGTCGGTTACGACGGTGTGCCGGTGGACTGGTGCCGTGCGCATGGGATTCGCGTGACGAACACGCCGGACGTGCTCACAGAAGATGTGGCGGACACGGCGTGTGCACTGGTTTTGATGACGAGCCGGAGATTGATCGCCGCGAATCGTTACCTGCATGCCGGGGCGTGGCAGAAAGGACCATTCCCGCTGGCGCAAGCGCTGCGTGGCAAGTTGGCGGGCATCGTGGGCCTCGGCCGCATCGGCAAGGCGATCGCGCGGCGCCTCGAAGCTCACGGCATGCGCGTCGCATATCACAGTCGAACGCGGCAGGAGTTGCCGTGGGACTATTTTGAATCGCTGATCGAACTGGCCAGAGCATCCGACTTTCTCATCGTGGCCTGCCCGGGTGGTGCGGCGACGAAACATTTGATCAACAAGGAGGTTTTGGCCGCTCTCGGAGCCAATGGCACGCTGATCAACATCTCTCGTGGTTCAGTCGTGGATGAAGTGGCGCTGGTCGCGGCGTTGCAACACGGTACAATTCGTGGCGCGGGCCTAGATGTGTTTGAAAACGAACCGCAAGTCCCGCAAGCGCTCATGGACTGCGAAAACGCCGTTTTGCTGCCGCATCTGGGCAGCGGCACGCATGAGACGCGGCGCGCCATGGCGGCGCTGGTGGTGGATAATCTGGCTGCGCACTTCACGGGAGCACCGCTGATGACGCCGGTGTTTTGAAGGCCCGGCACCTGACCGAATGGCCGCTTGCCCTTCCCGACACAGCCGTTACTAGCAGCCATGTTTAAGTTTATCCTCGGAGCCTTTCTCACCGCCGTCGCCGTTTTCGCGTGGGAGGCGATCTCTTGGAAGACGTTGAGCTGGCATCAAAATGGTTTCCGCTCGTTTCGCGATGAGACGGCAGTCGCTGAAGTGATCAAGGCAAACGTGACCTCCGGGCACGGCATATATATGCTGCCAGCGATGGACGAGGCTCCCAAATTGGCCACCGCCGATGAAAAAAAAGCCTTCGAGGAGAAACAGATGAAGGCGATGGCGGATGGACCCTACGTTTACGCGATCATCCGCCCTGGCAAAGGCGAAGCCAGCATGGGAACGAGTATGATCCTGAGTTTCATCCGTGCCTTGATCTGTGCGTTTTTGATCGCCGCGCTGCAGAGCCAGGTGGCGTTGTTTTATCCGGCGCGCATCGCGTTTGTGGCAGCGGCAGGATTGTTCGCGGGCCTGACCTGCGACTTGCCGATGTGGATCTGGATGGAGAATCCAGGGCGAGACACGATCGTGAACATTGCGGACCACCTGATCACATGGATCATTGGTGGCGCAGTGTTGGGATTGTTCGTGGGGCGCGATCCCGTGCTAGATCGTTGAGGCCACGCACGCCCTCCCACGCACGGCTTGCGGCACAGGAAGGCGGTTTTGCTACGCATGTGAATCCAGCACAAAAAAATGCGGCCCGGAATCGCTTCCGGGCCGCGTGGGGTTTTTAGGTTTTGATTCGCACGGGCGGTTTGGGACGCCGCACGGTCAAAGAGGAGGGGGAACGAGTTGGAAAACTCGTTCTACGACATTACATCATGCCGCCGTGGTCGTGGCTGTGGCCGGCGTCGGCTTTCTCTTCCTTCGGAATGTCCGCGATGAGGCATTCGGTGGTGAGGAGGAGGCCGGAGATGGAGGCCGCGTGCTGGAGGGCGCTGCGAGTCACCTTGGCAGGATCGACGACGCCCGCCTTGATGAGGTCTTCATACTTGGCAGTGGCGACGTTGTAGCCCTGGTTACCTTTGCCCTTCTTCACTTCGGCGACGATGAGTGCGCCTTCGACGCCCGCGTTGGCGGCGAGCTGGCGGAGAGGAGCTTCGATGGCGCGAGCGACGATTTCAGCGCCGGTCTTTTCGTCTCCTTCGAGCTTCAGGTCGCCAAGGGCGGCCTGGGCGCGGATGAGGGCGACACCGCCGCCAGGGACGATGCCTTCTTCGACGGCGGCACGGGTGGCGTGCAGGGCGTCTTCGACACGGGCTTTCTTTTCCTTCATCTCGGTCTCGGTGGCGGCACCGACGTTGATGACGGCCACACCGCCGGCGAGCTTCGCAAGGCGCTCCTGGAGCTTCTCGCGGTCGTAGTCGCTGGTGGTTTCGGCGATCTGGTTTTTGATCTGCTGCACGCGTCCGGCGATGGCGTCGCTGGAGCCTTCACCTTCTACGATGACGGTGTTTTCCTTGCCGATGGTGATGCGCTTCGCACGGCCGAGGTCGGTGAGCTCGATGTTTTCGAGCTTGATGCCGAGGTCTTCGGTGATGCAGCGGCCGCCAGTGAGGATGGCGATGTCTTCGAGCATGGCCTTGCGGCGGTCGCCGAAGCCAGGAGCCTTGACGGCGACGATGTTGAGCGTGCCGCGCAGCTTGTTCACCACGAGGGTGGCAAGGGCTTCGCCTTCGACGTCTTCAGCAATGATGAGGAGGGGCTTGCCGGAGCGGGCGACCTTCTCAAGCAGGGGCAGCATGTCCTTGAGGTTGCTGACCTTCTTCTCGTTGATGAGGATGTAGGCGTTTTCGAGGTTGCACTCCATCGTCTCCGGATTGGTGACGAAGTAGGGGGAGAGGTAACCTTTGTCGAACTGCATGCCTTCCACGACTTCGAGGGTCGTTTCGATGCTCTTGGCTTCTTCGACGGTGATGGTGCCTTCCTTGCCGACCTTGTCCATGGCCTCGGCGATGATGTTGCCGATGCTGGCGTCCCAGTTGGCGGAGACGGTGGCGACCTGGGCGACTTCCTTGCTGTCCTTGACCGGGGTGGCGATCTTTTTCAGCTCGGCGACGAGGGCCTCAGTGGCCTTCAGGATGCCGCGCTGGAGCGAGGTCGGGTTTGCACCGGCGGTGACGTTGCGAAGGCCTTCGCTGTAGATGGCCTCGGCGAGCACGGTGGCGGTGGTGGTGCCGTCACCAGCGATGTCGGAGGTCTTGGAGGAGACTTCCTTGATGAGCTGGGCACCCATGTTTTCATAAGGATCAGGAAGCTCGATTTCCTTGGCCACGGTGACACCGTCCTTGGTGATCGTGGGGGAGCCGAATTTCTTCTCGAGGATGACGTTGCGGCCTGCGGGGCCGAGCGTGGCCTTCACGGCCTTGGCGAGCTTGGTGACGCCGCGCAGAAGAGCCTGGCGGGCGGATTCGTCGAAGTTGAGTTGTTTAGCCATAACTGGATGTGTGTTGAGTCAGGGGTTTGTGTTTTGGGATTAGCCGATGATGCCGAGGATGTCGGTTTCGTTGATGATGAGGACGTCGTCGCCGTTGAGCTTCACTTCCGTGCCGCCGTATTTGGAGATGAGTACCTTGTCGCCCTTCTTCACGGTGAAGAGGGTGCTCACGTCTTTGCCTTCGTCGTCCTTGCCGGTGCCGAGCGCGAGGACTTCAGCCTCCTGGGGTTTTTCTTTGGCGGTGTCCGGCAGAAAGATGCCGCCGGCGGTTTTTTCTTCGCTGTTGGAGCGCTTCACGAGGACGCGACGACCGAGCGGGGTGATGGTGTTTGCCATAGATGCTGGTTTGTGGGTTTGGGTTGGTTTGTGTTTCGGGTTGTCTGCCCGGCCTGCTGTCACACAAAGTTGAGTGTGCCGGCTGGCCGGGCGGAAAGGGGTTCAGTCAGGTTGATCCGTCTTGGGTGCTATTGGCGCGGCGGGATTGGGGACGATGGAGACGCCGTTCGGGGCGCGCTCCATGCCGCCAAAGCTCAAATCGGGCGCGGCCTCGCCGATCTCGCCGACGAGGAAGGCCACGAGTTGATTCGGATCTTCGGAAAGCGCGGCCTGCAACATGCGCGAAGTACGCGCTCTGTCGTAGCCTTTAATGTCGAGATCGAGTTTCGCCGCGCCTTCGAGACCCTTGATCTGCGCGGCGAGTGTGACGCTGCCATCGATGCGCTGCTTCAGCGCATTGTCCTGCGCGAGCTTGGCGAGCAAGTTGCGTAACTTCGTGTTCACCTCCGGCACGTTGAGGAGATCGACGGCGGACTTGCCGGGATATTTGTCGATGATGCTCTCCGCTTCGCGTTGAAGCTCGTTCGGAGCGGCTGCAACTGGCGCAGGGGCGGTGCCAGCGAGCACGCTCTTGATTTCAGACTCGATGCGAGTGTCAGAAACGACCGCAGGAGCCGGAGCGGCGGGCGTTTTGGCAGGCTCCTCGGTTTTTTTGCCGCAGGAGGCGAGCGTGAGAGCGACAAGCGCGACAACGATAGGGAGTGGTGACGAATCGTCGCCTTTCCTGATTTGTTTTTGGCGACGAATCGTCGCCACTCCATGTGAGGCGGACGTTTTCATGCGGCGGCGCGGGGTGCGAGTGCGGCGTTGGAAAGTTCCCTCAAGGCGGTCTTCACTGCCGCGTCAAAGGTCTGGAAGGGTTCAAACTGCGGCTGCTGACCGGTCATGGCCAGGTTGTCGCCCATCGTTTCCAGTCGGCCGACGACATACCATTGGTCGTTGCTCTGGTTTTCGATGAGAGACTGCAAATATTGGATCTCCAGCTTCTTGTTCGTGATCTGGTCGTTCGTGTCGGAACTTTGATTCGTGAACTCGACCAACGGCTGGCGATAAAGCAGGATGCCATAGGCACGGTTCGCCGCGAGGGAGCAGGTGAGGACATACTTCGCCTGCGCTTCGACGAGGATGTGAGTCGGATCGGTGCCGGCGATAGCCAGCTCCGTGTCGGACAACCGGGCGCTGGCGCCCATGGGATCGCGTTTGATGCGGAACCCTTCGGCTTCGGTGAGTCCTGCGAAGCACTCCACAATCTGCGCGAGGTAGCGGCGCCGGCGGTCCAGCAACAGCTCGTCGTAGCGATGCAGGAGGCGTTTCACCTCCGCATCGAGCGCAGACAGTTCCTTGAGGGCTTCCAAACTCATTATTCGGCGGGAGGGGGCGAAGATTTGCCTTTTGGAAGAGCTTTGGCGGACTTGGGAAGCTCCTTCTTTTCGGATTCGAGGCGGCGCTCGATCTTTTTCACATCTTCGGACGCAGGCAGGGTTTCCGGCGCAATTCCTCGCTTCAGGAGCAGATTGCGCACATCCTGGTTGTTTTTGACGTGTTCTTTGGTGATGTCCGGCTCGGTGTTGAGATCATCCTCCTTTGTTTTGAAAACGGTGATCTCATTGGCAAAGTCCTTGGCCTTGATCGTCAGCGTAGGCAGGAAGTCCGCCAGTGGGCGGTTGTCAGGCACGCTCAGCTTGTTTTTCATGTCCTGGGTCGTATTGCCGCCGAAAAGAGCCTGATCTCCTTTGCTGCGGATTCTGCCAAAAGACTGGCCGTCTCCCACTCGTTCGAAAATCAGTGCCGACAGCTCTTTCTCAGAAGTCGTGAGCTTATGCCGCGCACGCAGGCGCTCGACCTCGGCCAGTCGGCTTTCGATGATCTCCTGCTTGCGCGTCTGGACAGCGAAGTAGGTCTGGGCAAAGGCGATGGCCTCCTTGGCCGGATCGCCGTTCTGGGCGATCAGGTAACAGGCGTATCGCGTCAGCATCACGTCTTCGACCTGACGCTGGGCGCCTGATCCCAACGAGACCACTTTATCGACATCAATAAAATGGTCCTCAACAGACGTGCCGGAGTTTTGGCAGGCGGTCTTCGCTTTCTCGATGACTTTAGCAAAATTGTCCCACTTTGAGTAGCCAAGTTGCTCTTGGAGATCACGGGCATACCAGAACTCAACATCCGATTCCGGCACCGTGTTCACGAGCCTCTCGAAGTCAGCATGAAGTCGTGTGACGATTTCTTTTTTCATGCTGGTGCTTGGTCAAGGGTTGGGGTGAACACCATTTTCCCGGCATCGGGAAAATGGTCGGCCTCAGGCGTGCCGGAGGCACGGGAGAGATTAGCCGGTGGTGCAATCACCGGATCGGCGTGATGCCCCATCGTGGAGGATGGGAGCGCCCTGGAGGGGCGCGAGAGATGTGGTCCGCACAGTCCCCTGTGCGGTGCGGAGAAGGACGATACGTTTAGGGTCGTGGTTTGAGTGTCGCAGTCCTCCGCACGAAACGAAAGATCCGCGAGAGAATGGCCATCCACTCTCGTGGCACCGCACAGAGGACTGTGCGGACCACTTTGAGAGCCTCCACACGCTTCTCGCGCTCCTGCCGGAGCGCGACGGGAGGAAATCACGGGGGTGCCGCAGGAACCGGTGGTTGCACCACCGGCTAATGGCTCGCGTCCTTCCAGGACGCCGTTCATCGGCGATCCGGGGCGAAGATGCAGTTGCCAGGTTGGCAACGACTGACGAGTGGTCGTCATTTGTAATCTCCAGGAAGCACTTTTCGATCTTTGAGTTCCTTGACGAGCTTCGTAGTTTTGGATTGGGCTGCTAGGGCGTAAATAAAGCCCATCATTCCAAACATGAAGGCCGGTATGGCGAATGGGTCCATGGCCGTGTGGTTTTTGGATGTTACTTATCCTTGTCCACGACCTCGAAATCAGCATCGACGACCTTGCCTTTGTCCTTCGGCTCGGCTGCGGCGGCTGTTTCGGGGCCTGCGCCGCCCATGCCGCTCATGTCGGGCATGCCACCAGCGCCAGGAGCACCGGCTCCAGCGGCTGCGGCAGCTTGATAGGCGGCGGCGAAGAGTTTTTCGATCTCCTCGGTCTCGCTCTTCATCTTGTCGGTGTCGTTGGCTTCGATGGCGGACTTCAGGGTGGCGAGCTTGTCCGTGATCGGCTTGGTCTGTTCGGCGGGGACTTTGTCTCCCCATTCCTTGAGGGTCTTCTCGATCTCGTAGCTGAGGCTGTCGGCCTTGTTCTTCACTTCGACGCCTTCCTTGCGCTTGCGATCTTCCTCGGCGTGCTCCTCGGCGTCGCGCTTGGCTTTTTCGATCTCGTCGTTGCTGAGGCCGGAGCTGCCCTGGATGGAGATGCGCGATTCCTTGTTGGTGGTCTTTTCCTTCGCGGTGACGTGCAGGATGCCGTTGGCGTCGATGTCGAAGGTGACTTCGATCTGTGGAACGCCGCGCGGCATGGGCGGGATGCCGTCGAGCTTGAAGGTGCCGAGCGTTTTGTTGTCGCGGGACATCGGGCGCTCGCCCTGCAGGACGACGATTTCGACGCCGGGCTGCTGGTCAGCGTAGGTGGAGAAGATTTGTGAGTGCTTCTTCGGGATAGTGGTGTTGCGCGGGATCATCGGCGTGGCGACACCACCGGCGGTCTCGATGGCGAGCGTGAGCGGCGTCACGTCGAGCAGGAGCACGTCTTTGACGTCACCTTTGAGCACACCGCCCTGGATGGCCGCGCCGATGGCGACGACTTCGTCCGGGTTCACGCCCTGATGCGGATCTTTGCCAGCGAGCTTGCGGGCGGTCTCGACGACCTTCGGCATGCGGGTCATGCCGCCGACGAGGACGAGCTCGTCGATCTTGGAGGCGTCAAGCTTCGCGGCGGCGAGGCAGTCCTTCACGGGCTTGATGGTGCGCTCGAAGAGATTGTCCGTGAGCTGCTCCATCTTCGCCCGCGTGAGCGTTTTCATGATGTGCTTCGGCCCGGTGGCGTCGGCGGTGATGAAGGGCAGGTTCAAATCGTAGCTCTGGCTGGAGCTGAGGGCGATCTTGGCCTTTTCCGCCTCTTCTTTGATGCGCTGGATGGCGTCCGGTTGGCTGCTGAGGTCGATGCCGCTGTCGGTTTTGAATTCGTTGACGATCCAGGTGATGAGGGTGTTGTCCCAGTCGTCGCCGCCGAGGTGCGTGTCGCCGTCGGTGGCGAGCACTTCGAAGACGCCGTCGCCGATTTCGAGCACGCTGATGTCAAAGGTGCCGCCGCCGAGGTCATACACAGCGACTTTTTCGTCCGACTTGCTCTCCAGGCCGTAGGCGAGGGCTGCGGCGGTGGGTTCATTGATGATGCGGCGTACATTGAGGCCGGCGATTTCGCCCGCAGCCTTGGTGGCGTTGCGCTGGCTGTCGTTGAAGTAGGCGGGGACGGTGATGACAGCGTCGGTGATCGTTTCGCCGAGCTTCGCTTCCGCGTCAGCCTTCAGCTTTGAGAGGATCATCGCGCTGACTTCCTGCGGGGAATACGTCTTCGTTTCGCCGCCGACTTCGACCTGCACATGCGCGTCGCCATTGCTGGCGGCGACGATCTTGTAGGGGAGGCGTTTGTCCGCTTCGGTGAGTTCGGTGAATTTGCGGCCCATGAGGCGCTTCACGGAGAAGACAGTGTTGCGCGGGTTGGTCACGGCCTGGCGCTTTGCCGCCTGGCCGACGATGCGCTCGCCACTCTTCGTGAAAGCGACGACAGAAGGTGTGGTGCGTGCGCCTTCGCTGTTTTCGAGGACGCTGGCCTTACCGCCTTCGAGGACGGCCATGCAAGAGTTCGTGGTGCCGAGGTCAATGCCGAGGATTTTGCTCATAGTGGGTTGGAAAGGGGGTTGGGTGGGTTTGCAGCCTTTTCTTGGCTAGAGCTGTGCCAAGTGGGGTTTTGCACGCTGAAAGCCTTTATTTACAAGGGGTGCAGCGTTTTGATCTAAAAGTGCCAACGGCCCGAAAAGGCCGTCAAAGTGCCAATTTTTGGCACAATTGAGCTGCGGCGTGACACTTTGGGGACATGGAGCGCACGTGTCCCGCGTGCGCTCCTGTTTCTCTGCACCAGCCCCCCTTGTGAAAAGATTCACAATCTGATTGCTGCTCCCTCGCACGGGGCGTAATTCTGCTTCCAAACACCACGCTCATGGTCGCCCACGCTGATCAAACTCTTGCCGCCTACGACTCGAAGGTCGAAGGCAACGTCATCTTCACCAAGCTCGACGCCGCCATCAACTGGATGCGCAAGAACTCCATGTGGCCGATGCCGATGGGCCTGGCCTGCTGCGCGATCGAAATGATGGCCGCCGCGTGCAGCCGCTACGATTTGAGCCGCTTCGGGGCCGAGGTGATGCGCTTTTCCCCCCGCCAGGCGGATGTGATGATTGTCGCCGGCACGGTGACATATAAAATGGCCCTCGCCGTGAAGCGCGTGTGGGATCAGATGCCCGCGCCGAAGTGGTGCATCGCCATGGGTGCCTGCGCCAGCAGCGGCGGCATGTACCGCAGCTACGCGGTGCTCCAAGGCATCGACCAGCTCATTCCAGTGGACGTTTACATCTCCGGCTGCCCGCCGCGACCCGAGGCGCTCCTCGAAGGCCTCATGCGCCTGCAACAGAAGATCGAAACCGAGCATTCTTTTGTGGAGCAGAAGAAAGAACTGATCACGGAATTGACAGCGTGAGAACCAGCCTGGCTGGCAAATGACGAATGGCGAAGTCCGAATGACGAAATAAAACCGAATTCCGAAGCCCGAACGCCCTTCCACATCTTCCCCACGCGCCTTTCGTTATTCGCTCCTTCGACATTCCTTCGTCATTCGGATTTACTCATTCGTCATTCTCCACTCTCACCAGCCCCATGAACGCTCATCAAATGACCAAGGCTCTCCAGCAGAAGTTCGGTTCCGCCGTGCTCGAAACGAAGGAGTTCCGCGGCGAGCACACGCTCGTCGTCACACTCGAAAGCGCGAAGCCGCTGCTGAAATACTGCCGCGACGAGCTGGCCTTCGATTACCTCGTGGATGTCTCCAGCCTTGACTACTACATGGGCAAGGAGCCGCGCTTTGAAATGGTTTACGAACTCTACGGATACGGCCACCATCAACACCTCCGCGTGCGCGCCGCCGTGGCCGAGGATGTGGAGGTGCCGACCGTCAGCGACATCTGGCCGACTGCCGACTGGCATGAGCGCGAGGTGTATGACATGATGGGCATCAAATTCAGCGGTCACCCGGACCTGCGCCGCATCCTCATGTGGGAAGGCTACCCTTACTTTCCGCTGCGGAAGGATTTCCCGCTCGAAGGCAAGCCCAGCGACATGCCCGATGTCGGCTTCACCGAGGTCGCCCCGATGGCCGATGGTCCGTTCGTCACCAGCCCGGGTATCGGCGATACCGTGACGCGCGAGCCGCGTTCACGCCGTCCGGTGGAGTGACTCTGAACCTCAGCAATCAACAGTCGATTGTTCATCAATCGTCAATCAAACCCGCGTCGAAAGTCCTGCGTGTCACCGATTGAGGATTGAAGAATACAGATTGCTGATTTTTGAGTTCCAAGCCGCTGCAAAGTTCCCCGCCAGCCTCTCGTTCATCTTTTCTCTCATCCACATCATGACACGCACCCACCTCACCACCGCGCTCGGCCTGGCGCTCGCCACGGTCGCCTTCTCCGCTGAATCCACCGACTGGGCCAAATTCCGCGGCCCGGCGGGCAATGGCGTCGTCCCCGCCCTCGCCGGAGCCAAATGGAGCCTCAAGGAAGTCTGGAAATCCCCCACGAACCTCGGCTTCAGCAGCTTCGCCGTCGTAGGCGGCAATGCCTACACCCTCGTCACCGGCGAGACCGATGGCAACACCGGCGAAATGCTCGCCTGCTACGACGCCGCCAGCGGCAAGGAAGTCTGGAGCAAGCCCCTCAGCGTCATCCCGAAATATGACGGTGGCGGCAACGCGGGAACCGGCGACAACAAAGGCGGCGACGGCTCCCGCAGCACTCCCGTGATCGACGGCGGCAAAGTGTACGTCATCGACAGCCTCCTGCACGTCTTCGCCTTCGACGCCGCCACTGGCAAAGCCGTGTGGGATCACGACGTGATGAAGGAAAACAATGGCGAGATGATCAAATGGCAAAACGCCGCCTCCCCGCTCATCGACGGCGATGTGCTCATGCTTGCCGGTGGCGGCAAAGGCCAGGCGCTTATCGGTTTGAACAAGAACACCGGCAAGGTCGTGTGGAAGGGCGAGGACGACAAGATGACTCACGCCACCCCGATCCTCGCCGACGTGCTCGGCGTGCATCAGGCCATCTTCTTCACCCAGGCAGGCCTCGTCGGCGTCGAGCCAAAGAAAGGCAACGTGCTCTGGCGTGCCGAGTTCCCCTACAAAGTCAGCACCGCCGCCTCGCCGGTCGTGTTTGAGGACATCGTGTATTGCAGCGCCGGTTACGGCGTCGGTGCCGGAGCCTTTAAGCTGGCCAAAAAAGGCGGCAAGCTCGAAGCCACGCAGATTTGGAGGCGTGAGAACCAATGCTTCAACCACTGGAGTACGCCCGTGGTGAAGGACGGCTACCTCTACGGCATGTTCAGCTTCAAGGAATACGGCGCAGGCCCGCTGGCCTGCGTGGACATCCGCACGGGTGAGGACAAGTGGGCGGAAAAAGGCTTCGGCCCCGGCCAGGTCATCCTCGTCGGTGACAAAGTCGTCGCCACCAGCGACAAAGGTGAAATTGTCGTCGTGGAGGCAAAACCGGACGCCTACAAAGAAGTGGCACGCAAAGACGTGCTCGAGGGCAAAGTCTGGAGCTACCCCATCCTCGCCAATGGCAAAATCTTCGCCCGCAGCACCATCGAAGGCGTCTGCCTAGAGGTGAATTGATCTTCGCGATCCACTCCTGATTTCACATGAAGCCCGGGGCCGGACGCTCCGGGCTTCTTATTTCATCAAGACCGTGCAGCTTGACGCCTTTGGTGCTCTGGCTGATTCTCGCCACCCGGCATGAAGCAGTGGCTGCAACGAGCGATCGAATTCTGGCGCAAGACGCGTGAACTCCCCTACGTGGGGCGCAGTCTCTTTGGCCTCGCGATTGTCGTGCTGGTGGCCGCCATCGCGTCGGGATGGCATCACTCGCATCCAGACGACAATGCCGGGGCCGCCATCCAGCAGGCAGCGCAGGCGCAGGTGGCCGTTCCGCCCGGCATCCTCATGCTAGCGCACATTCTTCCCTACTTGAACCTATGGGTCACGATCGGGGTGCCATTGTTGCTCATCATCGTCTGGCGGCGCTGGGGGAATCTCACCCGTCTGATGGCACCGGTGAGCATCTCGGCCGTTTCCATCGCCTTGTGGGCGGTCGCCAGCGAGCTGGTGGAATACATCGCCCATTCACAAATGACGGAGATGGGCGAGCCGCCGGCACCAGTGGCGTTTGCCTTCAAGCTCTTCTTCATCGTGCTCGCCCTCGGTAGCGTGCCAGTGGCGTTGCAGTATTACCGCAAGACCCTCCTGCTGGAGCGCTACACGCTGCGTGCGTTTCTTCAGCCCCTGCTCTTTTGCTTCATCTCGTTCAGCTCCCTCTGGGTCATCATGGACTTGCTGGACAACCTGAAAGACTTCCAGACGGCCGGCTTGGGCGTCGGGGACATCTTGAGATTTTACATCGCGTTGCTGCCGCACACCTACACGCAGATCGTGCCGGTGGCCTTGCTGCTGGCGGTACTCTATGTGCTCACCCGCATGTCCCGAGCGAACGAACTTATCTCCATGCTCGGCGTGGGACGTAGTCTGGCGCAGGTGCTGCGGCCGATGTTTCTTGTCACGGTTTATGCCTGCACGTTGAGCATGGCGGCGGATTACTACTGGGCACCACGCGCGGAGGGAAATCGCGAGGCCATCTCGCGTGCTATGAGTGTGCATTCGGCGGACTCCATTATGGCCTCCCAGATCATGTTCCGCAATGAACAGACCCGGCGCATCTGGTATGTGGGCACGTTTCCGTTTTCACTCCGCAGCGGCAGAGAGCGCATGCACGGCCTTCAAGTGCGCGAGGAGAATGCAGACGGCACCCCAGCGCGCACCCTGCTAGCGTCCTCCGCCGGTTGGTCACCCCGTGCGGGCTGGCGCTTTTATGATGGCAGCGAGATGCTCTACCAGAACGGCACAGTCATCGACATCAAACCATTCCCCCGTCAAAAAGACGGCAGGCTGGCACTGGCAGCGCCCGGCATCGAGGAGACTCCATGGAGCATCGTCAGCTATGCGTTGCAGCCGGATTACATGGGAGTGCCTGAACTCGTCTCCTATCTTGCAGCCCATCCCAAGGCCGCACGGGAAAAACTGGCACCATTCCGCACGCAGTTATGGCAGCGGTTTGCGCAGTCATGGCAGGCGCTCGCCCTAGTTCTTGTCGCGGCACCCCTGGGGGTGGCTTATTCGCGCCGCGGTTCCGTCGGCGGCATCGCTAGCAGCGTGTTCATCTTTTTCTTCTTCATGTTCGCCAACAACCTGTTCCTAAACCTCGGCAAGGGGGACCATCTCCCGCCTTGGCTCACTGTCTGGATGCCGCATGTATTGTTCGGTGGCCTCGGCCTTTTGCTTCTCCATTACCGCTCACAAAACCGCGACCTGCCGCAGCTCCGCCTCCGTTTCTCCAAGCCCAAGGCGCAAATCGCACGGCCCCGCAATCGCAGCGACACCGCCATGCCGGATGCCTCTGCCACCTGATGCCGTGGCAAACTCCAGCTTGAAACTTCGAGTCCGGAACCCATAGGAAGAGCCAATGCAGCAAATCTGGTCCATCCGCAGCCGAGCCCACGAATGCGCCCTCACCGCCCGCCCGTTTGAGGACGGCGAGATATTCCACACCGCGATCTATTTTGACCCGGACGCGAACGACTATGTCCGCCGAGATGTCAGCATCGACGCCTGGCCGCAAGAATTGCTGGAACGCAAACCCATCGCCTCCTGGAAGACCATGTATCAAAAGGCCATCGTCGAGGCGAAACCCGAGATCGCGCCGAAAGAGAGCGCCATGGAGCTGCTGCAGCGCTTTATCGAGGAGGGCGACCCCAAGACTGAGAACGCCCGCTACATCCTCGCCCTCATGCTTGAGCGCAAACGCCTCATCGTGCAGACTGCTGTGAAGGAGATTGAAGGCAACCAGATGCTCTTCTACGAAAACAAGAAGACCGGCGAAATCTTCATCGTGCGCGATCCCGAACTGAAACTCGACGAGGTGGCCCAAATCCAAGAGGAAGTCGCCACCATCCTCGCCTTCGGCGGCCCGGCAGCTGAAGCGGCGCGAGTGGCGGGCGTGACGCTTACCGTGGATGGCGTCGTCCCAACCGATACAACCGAGGAAAGCCCGCCATCAGAGGCAGTTCCGGCGGCTTGTTCCGAGGCCGCTGCCGTAGCCGAAACCGCCTGAGATCAGAGGCCGAGTTCCTCACGCACCTGCGGATCACCTGTCAGCTTTTCAAACGCCGCCTTGGCGGCACCCGCCGACCGGCGTGCCTTGCCGACGAGATCTGCAAACCGCGCACCCGAGCGCACCGGATTGAGGATCGAACCCCGGATCACCTCCCCATAGGCAATGACGTTGTCCACATAAGGCCACACGCGTTGGTCCAGCTTCGGGCGTAAGTTCCTGAGCTTGTTGATGCTGGTGCCCACTTCGTCACCCTTGAGCGTCTTCACGTTGGTCTCGATATCGCTTTCAATGGATTTGATGAGCCCTGTGGCGCTGCCGTCCGCAGCCTCAATGGAACCGCCAATCGAAAGAGTGCGCGGACCACGCCCTTGGGAAAAAAGCAGCAGATGCTTGGCTGAGTAGCAGTTCGGCGCTGCCTGTAGGATGTATTGGAGCCGTGCCTGGGCCTGCGGCGTCCGCAATGTGCTCATCATCTGGCCCGGAGGCATACGGATCAGCACGCCCCGCACATTTTCCAGCTCGGCCAGCGCCTTTTGCAAAGCGTCAGTGCGCTTCGGATCAGCCAGGGCCAGCGCCTCCTCAAACTTCGACACACCAAAGATGCCGATGGCCACCAGTGGAGCAGGCCCTTCCAAAACCAGAATGTCGGAGATGCCCTTCTCGTTTTTCACCGGCACTCCCACGATCTTGCAGCCGCCTTTCGTCGCGCCACGCACCTTCGCCTGCACGCCCCCGATAGGCTGCACGCTGCCGTCCGCGTTCATGTCTCCCGTCACCGCAAAGGCGGGGTCCCATTCCTTGCCCGTGATCGCCGCCTCCAGCAGCAGCGCACAGGCCACGGCTGCGGAGGGGCCATCTTTGTCGATGTACTTGTCCGCAAACCCCAGCTCGATCGCATGCCCGGCAGGCAGGCCGTTGTGGCGGAGCTGCGCGAACTTGCTCACTTCATTGAGCGCCTTCTCCATGTCGCTGCCGACGGTTTGATTGAACTTCAAGGTCGAAGGCGCATCGCCGAGAGCTGGCAGCGCGGTGAGGCTCATCTTGGTGACCTGACCCGCCTTTTCACCGGATGAGAGTTGGGAAATCAGCAGACCATTCACCGCAGTAATGCGGGATTTAAAAACTGCGCCGGACGCCACGCTGGCTGTAATGGGCGCACTGCCTGTCGCGGGCATGTTTCTCCCGTTCGGGCCGGAGCTTCTTGGCGGCGCGGGCGACACATTCCTAACAACGGGTTCAGCGAGGGCCAAGACGGTCGCGAGAGCCTGCGACGCGCCAGTTGGCGCAGAAATGGACTCCACCGACAATACAGAACCGCTCCATCGGTGGGAAAGTCTGGAGCCGGTGCCTTGGGCCTCTTTGAACAATTCAAATTGCACTTTCCCGCTGCTAACGGACGGCAGGACATCCGGATTCCCGCGCTCCCAGCCCAGACGCACCAGCACCGGTTTTGTCAGATAGGCCCCCACGGAGTTGGACATGACATCCGTACACTCACACTGTCTAAAATAGCAATCCTTGGAAGCGATGAGCATGTCCGCGCTGCTGATCTTGCTGCCTTGCAGGAGGCACTGATGAAAGCTCGACGCCGTGCTTTTGCCGTCATCAATCCCTGCCTCGATGTCACAGTCAATCAGCGTGCATTGCCGCGCCGTCATGCCTGTCATGTAGGGGGAGTCCACCGCGCAGCGCGCCAGCACACAGTTGGAGAAACTTTGCTCGGGCACGCCGATCTCCGCATACACCTCCTCCCTCGAAAAAATCTCTCCGCTGGCGCGTCTGTAAACGGTTCTTTCATCTGTAATGTAACACTCCTGGAGCGCGCAGTTCTGCACCGTTACTCGCCCTCTGGGACCGACCTTGATGGCCACATTCTTGAGAAGACAGCCATCAAAGCTCACGCTACCCCTTTCGCGCACATGGAATAATTGGTTCTCGATCACCGTACCCGGTGCGAATTTCAAATGTAGCTCTGCTCTACGGTCGCTCAGGTAGTAAGCATCCAGCGTAATTGTCTTGCCATCGCCCGTGTAGTGGCCCGCAGCCGGACTCGCATCGCTTTGCAAAGCCATCCTGGGACCCTGAAGTGCTCGATACCAGCTTGGCTCGACCGCCAGGGATGGAAGTGACATGGACGAAGCCAAAGCCAGAAAAAAATATGTGCGCAACATAGCGGCAGCTTACAAAGAAGCAGAAATTTGGGTCAAGAATAAAACCGGTCGCCATTCAAAACCCGAAATCCCCCACACTCGATGCTTGAGTCGATGTCAGTACCCGCTAAATCCACACACCATGTCTCTCCAGCAAGACCGCGAAGAACTCCGCCAGATATTGAAGTCGAAGTCTGTCAAGACGGGCAGATTCACCCTCGCCTCCGGCAAGGAGAGCGATCTCTATGTCGATTGCCGCGTCACCACGCTCGACTCACGCGGCGCGGTGCTTGTGGGCCGCGTGTTGCACGATCTGCTGCGGCAGGAAGAGGCCAAACGCGGCCTCAGCATCGGCTCGCTCGGCGGTCTGACCATGGGAGCGGACCCGATCACACTCGCCGTGGCGATGAGCTCCAGCATGGCGGGTGACAACCCTCCGGTGCAGGCATTCGTCGTGCGTAAGGAACCCAAAGGCCACGGACGTGGCAAACGCATCGAGGGCAACTTCATCACCGAGAGGCCCGTCGTCGTCGTCGATGACGTCATCACCACCGGCGGCTCCACATTGAAGGCCATCGAGGCCATCGAACAGGAAGGCGGGAAGGTCGCCTTCGCCCTCATTCTCGTTGATCGGGATGAAGGCGGCCGCGAAGCCATTGAAAGCGCCGGTTATCCCGTAGCCGCCGCGTTCACCCGGGCGGATCTGGTGTAGCATCCTTAGCGTTCTCCCGCCATGGAAACGCCGCTTTCGCCACTCGACTTCGCCCGCCGCGCCCGCCGACTTTATGCCGACCGCGAGGCTGTGGTCGATGGCAGCAGCCGCTTCACCTACCGCGAATTCTTTGAGCGCTGCGACCGCTGGTCCGCCGCGTTGCAAAAACTCGGCGTGAAGCCCGGCGACCGCGTCGTCACCATCGCGCCGAACACGCATGCGCATCTGGAGGCGTTTTACGCCGTGCCGCAAATCGGCGCGGTCATCGTCCCGGTCAATTTCCGCCTCGCCGCCGCCGATTTCGCCTACATCCTGGGGCACAGCGGCGCATGCGTGGTGTGCGTGCATGCCGATTATATCGACGCGGTGGATTCGATTCGCGATCAGGTGCCCGGCGTGAAGCATTTCATCGCCTTTTCCGGCCAGAAAGCCGGTTGGATCGACTACGAGGCCGCTCTGGCCTCCGCCACTCCCGATTTCACGCCTGCCGAGGTCGTTGAAACCGAAATGATCGCGCTGAACTACACCAGCGGCACCACGGCGAACCCGAAAGGCGTCATGGTCACGCATCGCAACACCGGCTTCAACATCATGGGCCACCTCATGCACACGCGCATCACCGCCGCGGACCGTTACCTGTGGGTGCTGCCCATGTTTCACGCGAACGGCTGGTGCTTCGTGTGGGCGGTCACCGCCGTCGGTGGCAGGCACGTCTGCCTTCCGAAGGCGGATCCGAAGGTGATCTTTGAAACGATCATCCGTGAAGGTGTCACGTTGTTCTGCGCCGCGCCCACGGTGCTCATCGGCATCGCAAACGCACCTGGGGAGGTCCGCCGCGATGCACCGCTCGGCGTCCGCGTCTTCACCGCCGGCGCGCCGCCCGCCGCGGCCACGATCGAGCGTGTGGAAGGCGAGCTCGGCTGGGAAATCACGCACGTTTACGGACTCACCGAGGTTTCCCCCATCGTCACCATCAGCGAACCACGTCCCGAGCACGCGCAGCTCGATGCACGCGCTCGCGCCATCATCAAAGCACGCCAGGGCGTCGAATACCTCGCCAACGCCGAGGTGCGCGTCGTCGATGATGCCGGCAACGAGGTCGCACAGGACGGCGCGACGATGGGGGAGATCATCATTCGCGGCAATGCGGTGATGAAAGGCTACTACAACGACCCCGCCGCCACGGCGAAGGCCATCCGTGACGGCTGGTTTCACAGCGGCGACGCCGCCGTCGTGCATCCCGACGGCTACATCGAAATCCGCGACCGCTGGAAGGACATCATCATCAGCGGCGGCGAAAACATCTCCTCCGTCGAAGTTGAAGGCGTCCTGCTGCGCCATCCCGCCGTGCAGGAGGCCGCCGTCGTCGGCCTGCCGCACGAAAAATGGGGCGAGACACCACAGGCCTTCATCGTCCTCAAACCCGGCGTCGAAACCACGCCGGAAGAGCTGCGGGATTTCTGCCGCGAGCATCTGGCGCACTTCAAAGTCCCGCACGGCTTCGAATTCATCACCGAACTGCCGAAGACGGCCACGGGGAAGATTCAGAAATACGTTCTGCGCGGCGGACGGGCGAACATGGCGAAGCAGTGAGCAGGTGTATGTTGTTCACGCTTTAGCGTGGGTTTGAAAACGTCCGATGACACGCTGAAGCGTGAACCAACGTATTCACTGCCCCACGAGCTTCCCATCCTCGACATGCACCGCCCCGCCGCGTGAGGTGATTTTCTCCAGCGCCTGCCCCACCGGCACATGACGCGGCGTGTTCGCAGGTGAACCCTGCGGCCGTGCCCAGCGGATGCCATTCGCGATCACGCGTTGCACCTCGGGATGATGGTAGATCGGATACACCTCATGCCCCGGGCTGAAATAAAAGATGCGCCCGCTGCCGCGTGTCCACGTCGCGCCGCTGCGGAACACCTCGCCGCCTTGGAACCACGAGACAAAGATCAGCTCATCGGGTGCCGGAATGCCGAACGGCTCACCATACATCTCCGAGTTCTCGATCTCGATGCAGTCACCGAGCCCCTGCGCGATGGGATGGCCTGGGTTCACCACCCACACGCGTTCACGTTCGCCGGCCTCACGCCAGCACAACGCGCAGCTCGTGCCCATCAGGCGTTTGAACACCTTCGACCAATGTCCCGAATGCAAAACGATCAGCCCCATACCCGCTAACACGCGCTGCTGCACACGCGTCACTGTTTCATCCAGCACTGCGTCATGCGCTGCGTGCCCCCACCACAGCAACACGTCCGTATGATCCAACACGATTTGTGGCAAACCCTGCTCCGGATCATCTAACGTCGCCGTGCGGATGATGAAATCGTCATGCTGGCCCAGAACCTCTGCCAACAGTCCGTGGATGCCCCTTGGGTAAATCGCTGCCACCGCCGGATTCTGCCGCTCGTGTACGAATTCGTTCCAGATGGTGACGCGAATGGTGGTAGGCATGGGAGCATTCAACCATGCTCCAAAGCGGGATCAAATCACCATTTCTGCCGCGATCCAGCGGCTCGCAGACATTAGCTGGTCGTGAAATCCAGGATTCGTTGTTGCCCTCGTTCCGTTTTCGCGATTGCGCTCCGGCAAGGGAGCGAGAAGCCTTCTGCATGCCATCGACGCACCTTTCGCTGCATTACCGTCTCATGTTCAGCGCGAAGAGTCGTGAAGACTTCCTCAAGCTCTATCAAAGGATGATGAAAACGAAAGCCTCTTCACCCACCGACACTGTCGTCCTCATCCACGGGCTCGGTCGCACACGGCGCAGCATGTGGATGGTGGCGCTGTGGCTGCGGTTTTGTGGCTATCGCGTGACGAGCATCGGTTATCCATCGCGCTGCGTGTCAATCTCGGAGGCGGTGGAAGCGCACATCACGCCCAAATTGGAGTCACTAGAACTTGAAGCGGGATCACGCGTGCATTTCGTTACGCATTCGCTCGGCGGCATCGTGTTTCGTGCATGGGCGGCAAAGCGTGACGCGGCGTTTCCCCTCGGTCGGGCCGTTTTACTCGCACCACCGAACCAAGGAAGCCAGATCATCGATGAACTGCGACAGTGGGGCTGGATACGCTGGCTGCTCGGGCCAGTCGCAGCCGAACTCGGTACCGATGCGGGTAGCACGCCTAACACGCTCGGCCCGCTACCGCCGAACACTGGTATCATCATGGGTAGCAAAGACACGCTGCCATTTTTTCGACATCTTCTCGGCCCTGAGTCTGATGGGGTCGTCACCATCACCAGCTCGCATGCTGAAGGCGAATCTGATTTCGTGCTGCTGCCCGCCAATCACGCTACCATCATCATGCAGCCCGCTGTTTTCAGGGCGGTGAATCGTTTTTTGAAGACGGGGAACTTCAAAGAATCGTAACCGGGCTCACGGTGCCTCCAGCTTCGTGACAACGTGGCTCATATAGGGGAAGAGTTGTTTCTTCCGACTCACGACGCCAGCCATGTCATAGACGTGTTCCTTTGCCTGCGGGTAGTCGATGGCGTCGATGACGCGTTGGTCACCGGCGACGATGAGCACGCTATGATGGCGCGTGATGTCGGTGACCATGAGGCAGGCGAAGTGCAGGCTGTGCTTCGTGAGTAATGCCTGAAGCGCGGCCTGGAGGTCTTTTTCGCGCTTCCAGAACTCATCGAGGCCGAGTTCTTCGATCTGACTGATGCTGATGTGCCAGCCGTTTTCCTCGAAGACCTTGCGGTCGCTTTCAAGAGCGCGGTCGGGAGTGTTTTCACGCAGCATGGAGCCGGCGGCGAAGAAGTCCTTCACGAACTGGGCGCTGTCGATGCCGCCGATGTCGGCCAACCAGGCGAGGATTTCCCTGTCGGTGTTCGTGGTCGTCGGGCTGGTGAGGTGCAGCGTGTCCGAAATGATACCCGCACAGAGGCAGATGGCCGTGCCTTTGTCCGGCTCGGCCTTTTGCATGCGATACATGATGCCGACGATGGTCGAGGTGCTGCCCACTGGCTCATTGAGGAAGCGGATCGGCTCCTTGGTGCGTAGGTTGCCGCTGAGGCGGTGATGATCGATGACCTCGATGATCTCCGCCTCGTCCGCTCCGACCACGGCCTGGGCGAACTCGTTGTGATCGACGAGCACGAGCTTCATGCGCGGTAGCTCGATGAGGTCAGACTTGGAGAACACTCCGAGCAGCTTGTGCGTCTCCTCATCGACAACGGCGAACAAAGGCTGATGCGAGTGCTGCACCGCCGGGACGATCTCTCTCAGCGGCGTGCGCGAGCCGAAAGACACGGTTTCAGTCAGCGCCTCACCAATCGGGCGCGAGAAACGCAAAAGCTGCGAGGTGCTGGCCGTGTCATACGGCGAATAAATGATGGCGACACCTTTCGCCGCTGCATGTGAGAGGATGTTGGCGGTCGCCTTGAACTTGCCAGTGATGATGAGGCAGCGTGCGCCCATTTCGACGGCGAGATCGTGAATCTCAGGTCGGTCCCCGGTCACGACGACGAGACGGTCTGCGGCGAACTGTTGCGTGCGTTTGCGCGTCGTTTCCAGACTGGACGCGGCGACGACCAGCACGAGATCCTGGATTGCCTCCAGCTCTGGGGCGGTGCCACCGACGATGCCATCGAGGGCGGTGACAATGTTCAGCAGGCTTGTGCGTACCTCGCGGTTCGCAGCGACAGTTTTCTCGTTCGTCCGCGCTGGCAGGAACAACTGTGCCAGCTCCTGGATCGAAGGCATGCCAAGTAGGCCACCTTCGTGGTCCACGACCGGGATGGCGCGGAAATTGTGGTCCATCATCATGCGATAGACGGAGAGGAAGGTCTGCTGTGGCGAAGCGGTGAAGACATCACGCCGACAGATCGTGGCGGCGGTGGGGCGTACATCAAGCAGCAGCTTCGGCGCAGCCACACCAGCCGTTTGCAGCACCCAGTTTGTGCGCACGCTCACTTCGCCACAGCACGCGGCCTCGGCCTTCATGCCGCGCACATCACGCAAAAACGCTGCGTAACCGATGGCGGAACAGATGGCGTCCGTGTCAGGATTGCGATGGCCGATGACGTGGATCGTGTCCGGCGAGCTAAACTGCCGGGCTGTTGACGCGATACGAATGGTGTTCTCGATGGCGCGCATCCGTCAGTTTCGGTAAGTTTGACGCCGTTGCAGACGGATCAAGCAAAGCCCAGCGCGGTGATGCGCTCATGCACAGCTTGCTTATTCTCCAGCAACTCGGCGATGGGATCCCACTTGCCAGAGGTGAGCGCCTCGTGAGCGGTGGCTGGCAGCGTGACGGCGATCTCCTGGTCTTCGAAGAACACTTTGCCAGCGGCGAGGTCGATGGTGACTTCCAGCTTCGGATTGCGGTCGATCTCGTTGGCGAGGACTTTGATGTCGGAACCACTGGCCATGACGCAAGGGATGCCTAGCGTGGTGCAGTTACCGAAAAAGATCTCCGCAAAACTCTCGGCGATGACGGCGCGGAAGCCGAAACGATACAGCGCCTGCGGGGCGTGCTCCCGCGAGCTACCGCAGCCAAAATTCGAGCCGGAGAGCAGGATGCTGGCACCTTTGAAACGTGAGTCGTTGAGCGGATGACTGGTGGTATTACCGTCCTTGTCGAAACGCACGTCGTAGAAGGCAAATTCGCCGAGTCCGTCAAACGTCACACACTTCATGAAGCGTGCAGGGATGATGCGATCGGTGTCGATGTCCGAGCCGGGCACATGAACGCCGCAGCCGGCCACTTGGGTGATTTTTGTGAGGGCCATGAGGGGCGCGATACTAGCGGAATTCGGCGGAAGGGCAAATGCGCAATCTCAGCGGTTTTGGTGCGCGCTTCTGGCGGCACGTTCGCGCTCAGCTAGGGCTGCGGTATCGGAGAGGAGGAGGCGGTAGGTTTCCAGCCAGTTAGGGTGCCCCTCGGGAATCATCGCCTTAGCCTCACCGGCCCACAAGTAGGCGAGCTCTGCCTGCTCGAACTGCTGGAGCTGGTGGTGATGCATGCCGAGCGCCATTCGCGGTGCCTCATAGAGCGGGGCGAGCGTCAAAGCACGCCGGATGGCTTGCAGCGCCTCGTCCGGCTCCGCTGCGGCGTCGAGGGCAGCGGCCAATTCGAGCTGATAACGGAAATTCCATGGATTCAGCGTAGTGGCGCGTGTCAGTTCGGTCACAGCAGCGGCAGCCACACGGCGGAGCTCTTCGGGCTTCGTGTCCTGCCGCACGGACTCCATCAACATCGTGCCGTGCTGGTAGGCCAACTCCGCGTTGCGTGGGTCCATCTCCGTGGCGCTGGCGACGTGGCGCAGCACCGCCGCATTCACTCCGTTCCTGGCTTCCACCCGCGCGACAGCCGCCTGCGCGTCTGCGACCCCAAAGGTCGCCACGCCGTAGATAAGCGCGGCGGAGGCGGCCAGCATGGTAAGCTTCATCACAAAGCGCAGGCCCCAGACACGACGTGATTTGAAAACGTCGCTCTCAATGCCCGGATTCGCCAGCAAACCGAGGATGATCGCGCCGGTCACGGCGATGGCAGCCACATGGCCGTGAAACTCGAACACCGCATGCACCAACGTGGCTGCCAGCGCCGCGATGCCGCCGAGCGTAAGCGCCAGCGTGTTACTGCTCAGCATGCCAGTGGTGGCGAATTTTTCCGCCACGAACCAGCGCAGGTAGCGGAGTCCGTTGGCGAGGTGCGTGAGCAGCACGAGCACCACCAGCACGAGTCCGATCCAGCCATAATCAGCGAGTGTTTGTAGGTATTCGTTGTGCGCGAACAACGAATCCCCCGTCTGCGCCGGAGTCTCCGGATCGCGATGAGTGATGCCACCGTCGTAGAACATGCGCGCCCCGACACCTATCCACGGCGACTCCGCATGCTGCGCCAGCGCCGCACGCCAGATATGCGTGCGCATATCCTCACCGAGCGGAGTGCTGAGCTGACGTGTGAGCATCGCGTCCTCGTTCACCTTGTAAAGTGCGCCCCCCACCGCGCCGCATACGAGTAGCAGCGAAAGCACGAGCCATTTGAACAACGGACGCCGCGTGCGCCACACTACCCAGAGCGCCAGCAGTAGGAACACAACACCGCCCACCGCCAGTCCCAACATCGCGCCGCGGCTGATCGTCAGCACCACACCAGCGAGCATCGCCAGGACACCGAAGCCCAGCAGCAAGCGCGATGCGATGTGAATGCGGGCGAACAACATCACGCCGGTCGCGAGAAACACAACGAACGACAAGAACGCCGCGAGGTGGTTCGGATTGTTGAAGAAGCCTCCGATACGGCCCGGTGGGAATGAGCGTGAGAAGCCCGGCACGAGATGGAAATCCCAGCGTCCTTTGAAGTTCAGCCAGCCAGCCGTCAGATTCCCCGCCACGAGCACTAGCAGCACGCACACAATGCCCAGCCGCCACCTCGGCTGGCTCACGGCCGTCACGGCCATCAGATAAGCAACAAAACACGCCAGCAGCACGGCCCCATCCTCCCGCGCATACACCTCCACTGGCGAAGCCCACGCCCGCCAGCCGACATAACCCGCCAGAGCCAGCGCGGCGAGCATACACCAGTCACTCGGCTGGAAACTCACGCGCAACTTCCAGCGCAGCACCGCAATCAGTCCCGCCAGCCCGATCAATGCACCCCCCGGCCAAAAAAACAGCAGCCGCGTTTCCGTGCCGAGCAAGCCCGTGATGAAGAGGCCGAGGAGAAAGAGAATAAGGGCGAGTTTCTGCATGCAATCAGGTCGCCATGAGGCGGAAGTGTGGAAACTGAACACCGATTATCGAAATATGGACACTGAAATTTAAGACCGGCGCAGGACGCATGCGGGCCACGCCTTCAGCCGCTCACACACTCTTGCGCAAAATCACGCCTGTGATTGAGCAGGCTGCGCTGGCAAATAGCCCGGAGGCTGCATGCCTTTTGGAGACTCGCGTACTCCCTATTACATGATTCGCAATCACAGGCATCCCATAGCCCGTGAAAAATGAGGGGCAAGCGGGTGATTTGGGTG
>CAYQWE010000018.1:0-102859 GCA_964421275.1 uncultured Prosthecobacter sp. | reverse complement strand
CACCCAAATCACCCGCTTGCCCCTCATTTTTCACGGGCTATGGGATGCCTGTGATCACCAATCATGATGACGCAGAGGTTTAAAACATACAGCTCATCACCGGTGCGGTGGTGGGAAAGCCGTCGCTCTATTTCTCCATCCACGGCTGTATGCGGGAATGGAGGAGAACATACGAACGAATTTTGAGTGGCCGCAGCAAATTTGGCAAGACCGGAGTGGCGCACTCATGGCGGAATGGGGCAGGGGGGCTGTGTGGATCACTTCAGATGCGCAAACAGCTCCTCCAGACCTGCGATGATCTTCGTCGATGCATCAACTTCGAGACAGCTTGAGCGGGCACGCCACGTTTCGTAGCCGCCGAGGGCGTGGTGCTCCGGCGTGGGCAGGTAGCCGTGGTAGGCGTTGGCGAGCGAGACGGTGAAAGTGGGCGCGTGGCGTTTTTTCAGTTCCAGGCCGATCTGCACGAAAACTTCAGCGGGAATAGCGGAGACATGCAGGTCGCCGATTTTCATGATTTGCAGTGGAGCGGAGACTTTTGCGGGGAAATCAGCCAGCAGCACCGTTTCACGCGCATAGACCTGCTCTTGAGTTTCCATGCGCGGGAAGGCTTTGGATTGCTTCGTGATCTCGCGGGCTTTGGCGACCTCGTCTTGCGTCGGGATGCGCAAACCGAGCTCGATTTCCTTTTGCGCGACACGCAGGGGAAGCGAGTCGGCATGTTTCACGGTCTTCACCGCGGCGGCGACGGCCTGCGCGACATCGTTCGCGACGATCTGGATGCGGCCATACGGCCCTTCTTTGGCCTGACCGCCGCGGAAGTCGATGTTGTTGATGTCGCCGCTGGTGCCGTTCGACATGATGCCAACGAACTCCGGCCCCGCGTCGAGCAACTGGCCGATCTTCACCGCGAACGCGCCATAGTAGTCTGCCGAGATATGCCCGGGACCGACACCGCCGACGTAGTGCAGCGAGTAGTTCGCCAGCAGTGCGATCGGCTTGCCGTCCACGCTTTGCACGCTGATGAAAGCGACTTCGGGATCGGTCGGCCCGGCGGGTTCGACGAGGCCGGGGTTGTTGATGCCGGGATTCGTCCTCACCTGATCCGTGGTGACGCCGAGTGGCGTGGGCGGGATGGTGCCGGGCTTCATCTTCCAGCGGCGGTTGAAGACCTGATGCGGCACTGCGGCGCTGCCGTGGCCGATTTTCGCCGGTGCGAGGTTGTTCAGCGCACAGCGCACACCATCGGCGATGCGGCGGGAGACGAAACGCTGATACAGTGGACTCGGTTCGCTCTGGCCCACGGCCTGGAGCGTGCCGCAGGAGTGCGAATGCGTGGCGGACATCATCATGTGCTCCACCGGCAGTCCCGTGGCTTCGTTCACCATCTTCTTTGCATCATCAAAGATGCCGCGCCCGATCACACAACTGTCCACGACGACGAAAACGAGCTTCGTTTTGCCATCATCGAGCGCCAGGCACCTCGCGTGCAACTCATCGTGGATGAACGCCGCCTTTTTGTCCTGAAATCCGCCATTGATCGAGCTGCCGAGATCCGGCGTGATGTTGCTGGTGGCCGCGCCTGCACGGAATTCGGCGGCGTGGCTGACGGACAGATGACAAACGAGGAAGAAGAGAAGAAGGCGCATGAGTCACATACGCGATCGAGCTGAGGAACTTCTGTCGCTGCTGGGAATTTTCAGACATTGGAGAAACAAGCGTCGTGATATGGATGCACATGATTTGCGTGCAACTTGCCGCCGCTGTGCGCTGTTGGTTATGCGCCATGCGTTCCATCGTATTTTCACTCACCGTCCTTGCTGTGTCCCTGTCTGCGCAAAACGCGCCATATGATGTGTTCCCTGCTGCGGATCCTCCCTGGTATCGTGTGCGCTACGAGGCCGCGACTCAGACGAGAGGGCTGATTTTCCCGGTGAACTACACACTCTGGATTCCGCCGGGTGTGAAGTCGCTGCGCGGGGTGATCGTGCATCAGCACGGTTGCGGTGAAGGTTCGTGCAAGTCCGGCCTGACGGGCGCTTTTGATCTGCACTGGCAGGCGCTGGCGAAGAAGCACGGCTGCGCGCTGCTCTCGCCTGCGTATGAGCAGCCGGAGAAGGCAGACTGCCAGATGTGGTGCGATCCGCGCAACGGGTCGGACACGGCGTTTCAGCGATGCCTTGTTGAACTCGGCGCGAAGAGCGGCCATCCCGAGCTGGCGGAGGTTCCCTGGGCCTTGTGGGGTCACAGCGGCGGCGGTCACTGGGCCGGCGGCATGGTTTTACTGCACCCGGAGCGTGTCGCGTGCGCGTGGTTGCGTAGTGGCGTGCCGCTGCTCACGACGGATCCGAAACGCACGGCGATCAAGGCCCACACGGTGCCGGACGCGGCGTTGCAGGTGCCGGTGATGTGCAATCTGGGCGCGAAGGAAGGTGTGACGGTCAAGGACGGGCGTTTTGCGGGCGTGTGGCCGTCAAATGAGTCGTTCTTCACCGCGATGCGGAGCAAGGGGGGATTGATCGGTGTCGCTGTCGATCCGCTGACGGCGCATGAGTGTGGAAACTCGCGCTACATGGCGATCCCGTGGATCGACGCGTGCCTCTCCGCGCGGTTACCAAAAAACAAAGGCGACCCGATGCGGGCAATGCCAGCGGAGGCGGCATGGCTCGCGCCTTTGCTGGGCACGGAAGCCGTTTCCGCCGCGAAATACAGCGGTGATGCCCGGCAGGCTGTCTGGCTACCAGATGGGACGATAGCGCGGAAGTGGATGCAGTTCGTCAAAGACACGCGGATTACAGACACCACGCCGCCGCCCGCGCCGAAAAATCTGCGTGTCAATGGTAACAACCTCATATGGGATGCGGAGGCCGATCTCGAAAGCGGCCTCGCGAGCTTCATCATCGAACGTGATGGCAAGGAGATAGGCACCGTGCCGCAGGAGCCAAAGAATCCCTTTGGCCGTTCGGTTTTCCAAGGCTTGCAATATAGCGATACGCCGACGAATCCGCTCGTGCCGATGACTTTCACCGATGCAAAGGCTGAGGCGGGTAAAAAGCATGCCTACCGCGTGATCGCGGTGAACACGGCGGGGTTGAAGTCGGAGTAGCGTGAGAGGCGCTTGCCCGCGCAAGCGCCTGGCTTCATCGCACGATCAGCCGTCGATGTTCCAGCCTTCGCGGTAGTCCTTCTTCATGAAGGCGTTCGCCTCCGGTGTGTCGGGGCTGGTGCCGGTCTTGCCGTCGTATTGGATCTTTTTGCCCACGCGGTAGGCGACGAGGCCGAGGAGCATCATCTCGATCATATTCGCGCTGTAGCCGAAGTTGCAGGCGGTGGGCTTGCGTGGGTCACGGCAGGCGTCGAACCACTGTTTCTGGAAGTGGCCGATGTCAGGCAGCCGCGTTTCCTTTGTGCGTGGCTTGTAGTAGGTGAGGTCGGCGTCGTCGCCGAAAGGGATGATCTGACGGGAGGTGAAATCCGCGATGAGATAGCCTTTCGATCCTTTGAACATCACACCGTGGCCGATCTTGGTGAGATCGACAGCGGGGCTGGGCGAGCGAGGCATGGCGCCGCCTTGATACCAGCTCACGTTGATCGGGCCGCGCCAGTCATTGGCGGGCAGCTCGAAGTGCGACTCGCATTTCACTGGTGTGACGTCGGAGTTGTAGGCATCACCTTTGGCCTCGGCGGAGGTGGGCAGCGTGCCGTCCACGGCGTTCCAGAGCAGGTCCATCGTGTGGCTGCCCATGTCGCCGATTTGTCCCGCGCCGAAGTCCCAAAACATGTTCCAGGAGAGGCAGTTCGCGCCCGCACCACCTGAGAAGTAGGCCGGATTGTACGGATGGAAGGGAGCAGGGCCAAGCCACAGGTCATAATGAAAGCCTGCAGGCGGCGTGCCTTCCTCCGGGAAGTAGCCGGGCTTCGGAATCTGGCGGTTTCCCCACGCGTAGGCAGCCTTGAGCTCGCCAATAACACCGTCATGAATGAGCTCCTTTACGCGATTGAAATTCGGCTGCGCATGACGCTGCATGCCGACCTGCGTGGCCAGCTTGTCCTTCTTGGTCTCCCACGTCGCACGCACTGTGCGTGCTTCATTGACGGTGATGGCGAGCGGCTTTTCGCAGTAGCAATGCAGATCACGCTTCAGCGCCCAGTTTGCAATGAAGGCATGCGTGTGGTCTGCGGTACACACGACGACGGCGTCGAGCCCTTTGTGGTCGAGGCACTTGCGCCAGTCCACATACGTCGTTGCTCCGGGGAATCGCTTCAGCGCATCCGGGAAGCGGCTTTCACGCACGTCACAAAGCGCGACGACGTTTTCCTCCGCGATGGAGTCATAATGTGCGAGGCCGCGACCCCACACGCCGATAAGGGCGACGTTGAGTTTGTTGCTGGGCGCGTTCTGCCCGAAGAGCGGGCGGGTGATCATGCTACCGGCGACGAGACCGGCGGCACCAACAAAACGACGGCGAGAGAGAGGTGTTGGCTGAGTGTTCATGGCGGTGCATTGAACCGAATCAGTACGCCACGCACAAGTGCAAACACGGGAAAACGCAGCTCTCCTGTTGTCGTTACGTCAGGAATTGTGACTTGCCTCGAAGGGCGGGTTTGTGATTTCATCCCAAAAAAACCAACCGGAGAAAGCCATGGAAATCGCGACCGCCGCCAAAACATTGTTGGAGCACAAGGGAGGAGAGTTGTGGACAATCAACCCATCCGCGACGGTCTTCGAGGCCATCAAATTGATGTCGGAGAAAAACGTCGGCGCGCTCCCTGTGATGGAGGGCGCACGTCTGGTCGGGATCATTTCCGAGCGCGACTACATGAGTAAGGTGATGCTCAAGGGCCGTTCCTCAAAGGAGACGCCGGTGGGGGACATTATGACCCGCGACGTCGTCACCGTGGCACCCGACCAAAGCGTGTCCGGGTGCATGGACATCATCACGCGTCACCGAGTGCGTCATCTGCCGGTGGTGGAGGATGGCAGGCTCTCAGGCATCGTCTCCATCGGCGATCTCGTGCGCTGGACGATCGCGACGCAGCGCATGACGATCGAGCAGTTGGAGAAGTATATCGCGGGAAGTTACCCGGGCTGAGGCCGGGCGGGCTCACTTTTTCAGGCCACTAATCATCGCCTTGAGTTTTGCGACGGTCTCGGCCTGCGCTGGGTCTTTCGAGAGATCCTTTGCCTCTTGCGGGTCAACTTTCATGTCGAACAATGTCACACCTTGGCGGCCTTCGTCCCACTCGGTGTAGCGGAATTGCTCCGTGCGCACGCTGATGCCTATGAAGCCGCGAGCCTTGCCTTTCCCTTTCTGCCCCCTGCCTTTTTTGAGGCCCTTCGGGTCCAAGTTTGGCGCGGTGGTGCCCACAGGCGCACCGCGTAGTACCTGCGTGAAGGCGGGCCTGCCCCACGCGGACTGCGGGTTGTCGAGCAGCGGTTTCAGGCTAGTGCCATCGCTTTGCGGCAGAGGCAGACCGCACACATCGGCCAACGTAGCGTGCAGGTCGATGAGCTCGACGGTGCGCGGGCAGCTTTCGCCGTTGTTCGCGTTGCCGGGGACGCTGATGATCAGCGGCACATGTGCGGTGTTCTCCCAGAGGCTCATCTTCTGCCACAAGCCGTGGTCGCCGAGGTGGTAGCCGTGGTCGCTGTGAAACACGATCACCGTCTTCTCGCGCAGCCCGAGATGCTCGACCGCGGCGACGACTTTCCCGACCTGCTCGTCCATGAACGTCACCGCTGCAAAGTAAGCCTGTAAGATCTCCCTGCGCATCGGGTCGGTGAGTTGATCCTGCTCCTTCTTGTAGCTGCCGTAGGCGGCTGCAGGAATCCCCGGCGCGTCCTTCATCGGCCCGGTGGCGAGTTGGATACGGTCGATGGGATAGCCCTCGAAATACTTCGCTGGCGCGACATACGGGGTGTGCGGGCGGAAGAAGCCGACCGCGATGTAGAATGGAGTGTCTTTTTTTGCTTCGATCAGTTTGATGGCCTCCGCCGCGCCCACTGCGTCCGTCTGCGGCTCCTCGGAGGGATCGCTGAACCAGCTCAGCGTGCCGCCGAACTGGCCGGGCTTCAGCGTGTGAATCTGGTCCTCCACCTGCTTGTCATGGCCGATGGGGTTGATCACCTGCTGCCAGGAGGGCGGGTCATCGAAGCCGCTGGTGCCGATCTGCGTGGGGACACCATAGTGGAAGAGTTTGCCCACTCGCGCGGCGAAGATCCCCTCATTGGAGAAGGTCTGCGGGATGGTCACCACGTCCGGCAGCGCCTTGCGGAAATGCGTGCTGTTTTCATACACCTTGGTGCTGCCTGGCCGCATGCCGGTCATGAAGGAGGCGCGGCTCGGATTGCACAGCGGATACTGGCAGTAGGCCTTTTCAAAATGCACGCCCGTCGCGGCGAGCCGGTCGATGTGTGGCGATTTCACCTGCGCGTGGCCGTAGCAGCCGAGCGAGCAGTTGAAATCGTCCGAGACGATGTGCAGCACATTGAATTTCGGCTGCGCGGCAGATGAGACAACAAAGGCGAAGAAGGCGGCGGAGATCAGTTTCATGGCTGGAGCCGCGTAAACGCTGCAAATGTGCCGACTTCTCAACGAACCGTGCCATCGACGCCGTTCACCACGTTCTCAAGCTTCGCGCCAGTCACCGCCGCCAGCGCAATGCGTGCCGAGGTGCCACGCATCTCGATTTTCGATTCCACGCTGCAAAACGCCGCATGGCATGTCGCGATGAGGTTTGGCGTGGCGGCCTCATCCTTGCTGCGCAGCGGCTCGTCCTCGATCACATCCAGCCCCGCGCCCGCGATCCGCCCTTCTCGCAGCGCGGTGAGGATGGCGCTCTTCTTGATGACGCCACCGCGCGCCGTGTTCACCACAAACGCGCTCGGATTCAGCAGTGCCAGCTCGCGCTCGGCGATCAAATGCCGCGTCTCGTCATTCAGCGGGCAGTGCAGCGAGAGAACATCCGCTTGTCTGAGCAGTTCGTCTATTGAGCTCATCCGCGAGATGCCCACGGCCTTGTCTGCACCGTTCGGCAGATAGGGGTCGTGGAAAATGACGCGGAAACCCAGCGCCTTCGCCCGCAGTGCTGTCGCCGTGCCGATGCGGCCTAGGCCGACGATGCCAAATGTCATCTCCCGCAGCCGCCGTAGTCGTGCGCCCACCTTGATGTTCCATCCCAGCGCTTTTGCCTCTGCGTCCAGTGGGAAAAGCTGTCGGCAAAGCGCCAGAGCCAGCGCAATGGCGTGGTCCGCGACTTCCTCCGTGCCATAATCAGGCACATTGCACACCGCGATGCCGCGCTCTCTAGCCGCCGCGATGTCCACGCTGTCGAAGCCAACACCGTTGCGAATGATCGCGCGGCAGTTTTTGAGTTTTGCGATGCCTTGCGCCCTCAGCGGCATGTTGTGCCAGACAATGAGCGCATTCGCGCCCGCGATCTCGTCATCCATGTCCGCGTCCGTGTCGCACAGGTGCCGTGTCACCTGTGCCGCATCACCGATGATGTTTTTTTCAATGGCCGACTCCGCATCCCCTTGTGGGGCGGTGCGCCAGTCGATGATCGCGATGTGGGGTGTGCTCATGTGGGGATATTCCGAATGATGATGGGGCACTCGCAAAAAATCCAGCGCGGCATCCCCACTCATTTGGCGGGCGGCTGCTCCTTCGTCATCAAGATGAAGTCGAAAAGTTCGCCATGGCGGGTTTGATCAAGCGTGATGTCGAAGGGCGCGATTTGGACGCCGGTGGGTTGCATCTCCCGGTCTTTGACGGTGAGCCGCACCGGGTAGCGCTGGCGGCTCTTTGCCGCCACGACGCCGTCGAGCACTGCCGGCTCGGCTACGATGCCGGGCGGAAGCCTGAGCGTGATGTGGTGCCGCTGCGGGTGTGCGTGGAAATTTCGCACGGTGATCGTCACCTCCCGCGTGTCCTCCTTCGTGAGATCGACGCGGTAGGGATACGCGCTGACCCAGTAGGGATCAAAACCATACTCATAGCTCTCTCCTGGCAGTAGCTCCTTGTATTTGCGAATCGCACGCAAGGCCCACGCGTGGTAGCGCTCGATGAAGTCTCCCGGTTCTGTCATGAGCACGCCGTGCGCACCCATAATGATGTCTGGCTGGAGTTTGCGCAGATACTCCGCTGCGACGAGGTAGCCCTCTTCGATGATCGCGCTGTTGCGGGCGTTGACACACTCATGGCCGTTTTGCGTGGGGTCAGAGGGATCGCCGAAGAGATTGTCACCGGTGAAGGTGACCTTTTTACCGTCGAGTTCGAGCCAGAGCGCGTTTCCGAATTCTGTCTGGCCAGGCATCCAGTCGATGTGCAGTTTGTGGCCTTCCCACTCGATTACTTCACCGGCCTTGAGGATGCGGTCGATCTGCGCTTTCTCGAAACCGGCGTTGTAACTTTCGATCAGCGCCGGGTAGTCGTAATAACGTGGGTTCTCGCATTTGTCGGCGATGGTATCCATCGTCCAAAATTTCACACCGTGGTCTTTCAACGCAGGGAAAAGCGTGAAGTGGTCGCCATGCGAGTGGGAGATCCAGCATGCGTCGATCTGCTTTAGACCGAGATGCTCCTTCATGTCGCTGATGATGCGTTCGAGCACGAGTTTCGGAAAGAGGCCGCAGTCCAGTAGCAGGGCGTGGCCGCTGTCGGCGATGATGATGGCAAAATTCTTCCCCGCCATTTCCGGGCCGAACATGTAGAGATGTGGTGAAACGCGCACGACGTAATGCACCGGTGTCGGCTGCGTCGCCGGGTGTGGGGCACGTTTATTGAAGCTATCCACCGGGTAGCCGCGCACATAGTCGGGGCGGAAGTCCAAGAGCTTCCGCTTGTAGGCATCGAGTTGCGTCGTCGCATTCGCGATCACCGGCCCCTGCGCCGAGAATGCCGTCTTCGGTTTCAACGCGGCCAGTTTCTCCACCGACGCGACTAGGGCATCGATCCCTTTCGCAAAACCGTAGTCCCATTCGGTATCAAACCAGTTCGTCATTTTCGCCTTGTCATGCATCACGCCGCCGATGAACAGATTGTCACCGACCTGGTAGCTCATGCCGCCGGGTGAATGACCGGGCGTGAGATGGCAGATGATCTTCCTGCCGCGCCATTCGACCACGTCGCCATCCACGAGCCAGCGGTCCGCCTGCACCGGCTGCGCAGGCGGGCGTAGGTAACTGGAGCCATGCACCGCGAACTTGTCACTCAGCAGCGGATACCATTTCCGAAACGTCGTCGGTGTCTCAAAGAACGCTTGCTCGCCCTTCGGCGCAGCGACGTGGGTCGCCGAGCGTTCCAGCTTCGCAAGGCCCTGCAACAGCTCGCGATGGTGATCCGTGAGCAGAAGCCACTCGACCTTTTTCACGCCGATCTCGTGGAGGTGATCGAGCACGCTCCCATCGCCCAGATCAATCAGAAGCGCAGCGTCACCATCACGCAGCACATGACTGTTGCAGGTGCTCCGCCAAGTGAAAACACCAGGCGCATCTTCGCTGAATCTAGTTTGGGCGGACGCCCTCGCAAGTATGCCGGCGAGGATGAGCGGGATGACGCGCCCGATGGCGGCACCGGTGCGGTGGTGCTTGAAATGACGGCGTGGGCTGGCGGGGTGCTGTTGCATGACGGTCTGGGAAGAACGGCCTGAAAACGACATCTCCCGCTTTCTGCCGCGAATTTCCGCTCCATACATGCGCCCTATCCATGTCCGCCGCCATCCGCTCCCTCGAACCCCACGCTCTCTGGAGCTGCTTCGCTGATCTCAATGCCGTGCCGCGACCGTCGAAGAAGGAGGCGAAGGTGAAGGCATTCGTGCGGGCGTTTGCGCAAAAACACATGCTGGAGTGCATCGAGGACAGCGGTGGCAATTTGATCGTGAAAAAACCAGCAACGGCAGGCCGCACGGCTCGCGCGCCAGTCATTTTGCAGGCGCATCTCGACATGGTACACAAGGCGGCGGACGGCGTGAGCTTTGATTTCGAGAACCGGGGCATCGAGATGTGGGTGGATGGCGATTGGGTGAGGGCGCGCGGCACTACGCTCGGCGCGGACAACGGCCTAGGCGTCGCCGCGATCCTCGCGGTGCTCGCGTCGAAGGATTTGGAGCATCCGCCCATCGAGGCACTGCTCACGGTTGATGAGGAGCAGGGCATGAGCGGCGCGCAGATGCTGCAAGGTGGTCTCTTGAGCGGCCAAACGATGCTGAACCTCGACTCGGAGGAGGATGACGAGTTCACCATCGGCTGCGCGGGCGGCATCGACACGCTGGTGAGCTGGAGTTATCCCGAAACGAAACACGAGAGCGCCAGCATCGTCGAAATTCGCGTCGAAGGACTGCGCGGTGGTCATTCCGGCCTGCAAATTCATGAGGGCCGCGCAAACGCCATCAAGCTCATGGCACGTCTTTTGGCCGCGTGTGGTGAGAAAACGGCCGCTTTAATCGAAATGCGCGGCGGCAGTGCTCGCAATGCGATTCCAGCCCGCTGCATCGCGCGTGTCTCGGTTCTGGATGAGGTGGTGTTTGCCCAAAACTTCGCCAAAGAAGCCCAGGAGATCCGCGATGAGTTCAAACGCCTGGAGCCTGGCACGCAGATCACGACAGCGAGGCTCGAAAACGGTGCTGTTTCAACGCTGTCGCCGGAACAACAGCATGCCCTCGTGTTGGCGCTACGAGGCGTTGTGAATGGCGTGTATCGCATGAGTCCTGAAGTGCCCGGATTGGTCGAGGCGTCGTCGAATCTCTCACTCATCGGCCTCGGCAAAGGTCGTGCCGAGTGGAGCGGGCTACAACGCAGCAGCGTGGAATCGAGCAAGCACGATGTCGCCGCGGCCTTCGCGGCACCGTTTCACCTGCTCGGTGCCGAGGTGCGGAATGACGACGGCTATCCCGGCTGGAGTCCGAGCAGCAACTCCGCGATCCTCGAAAAGATGAAAGGCATCTACCGTGAGCTTTTCGGTCATGAGGTCGGCGTGAGTGCCTGCCACGCAGGTTTGGAGTGCGGCGTCATCGCGCAGACTTATCCAGGACTCGATATGATCTCCTTCGGCCCCGACATTGAAGAGGCACACTCCGAAAACGAACGTGCAAGCATCTCCTCCACACAGAAGTTCTGGAAACTGCTCACGACGACGCTGGCGCAGCTTTGAGGCGGTCTTTGCCACAAGCGGGTGTGGCATATGGTTGCTTTGTGCACTTGTGGCTTGAGCCTTCGCCTGTTCACGGGAAAAGGTGCGCCCGATCTCGCCCTCCCAGCCTATGCCTTTGCGTGATACCCTGCTCAATCTCGCCATCACCTGCGTGCTGGTGCTGATCGTCGTGCTGGTGGCGATCTTGCTGCGGGAAAGCCGTCCCGCTCCGGTGGCTGCGGTGCCGGTGGGTGTGGCGCAGGTGCCGCCGGGGCAGAGTGCGGACGCTGGGCGCTCACCGTTGCCGGAGTTCAAAGTGTTTCCGAAGGCGAGATTCATCGAAAGCCGGGCGAATGAGGCGGACACGCTGCGCTTCAAAGTGAGCGACACGGAAGACGAGCATGTGTTTGTGCTCTACTTCGTCGATGCGCTGGATACGACCTCCACTCATCCGCAGCGTGTGCAGGAGCAGGCGCGTTATTTCGGCGTCAGCAGTCAGCGGGTGATCGAGGAGGGGCAGCGTGCAGCCGCGTATGTGACAAAGCTGTTAAAGGAGCATCCCTGCTCCGTGATGACACGCTGGGAGGAGGTGCCCGGGCTCAGCCGCTATTACGCGCTGGTGCTGGTGGAGATCAGCGCTGGGAAATGGGTGTACCTGGCCGATTTGCTCGTGCAGCAGGGGTATGCGCGTGTGGCCGGCGTGACGACGAGCCTGCCCTCGGACTCACGTTCGATGAATGAATACGCGCTGGAGTTGCAGACGTTGCGAAAGCGTGCGGAGCAGCAGAAGGAGGGCATCTGGGCCGCGTCGAAGCTGTGAGCCTATATCACGCCGGGCTAAAACTCTGGTATTGATGAATCATGATGGGTTGATACGATGCCGCCACATTGGCTTCCGTCCTTCAATCCCTGAGCCTCATCGCCGACCCCACGCGGGTGCGGTTGCTGCTGCTCCTGAAGCAAGAAGAGCTGAGCGTGGCGGAGCTGCAGGAGGTACTGTCGCTTCCTCAGTCGAACATCTCCGCGCAGCTCGCGAAATTGAAAACCGCCGACTTAGTGAGCGACCGCCGTAGCGGCAAGAACCGGCTCTACCAACTCGACGAACCCAGCGCGAAGGACCAGCCGACACGTGAGCATTTCATGGCGCTACTGGAAGCGGCTGGCGCGGAACTGCGAGAAGCGAAGAAAGACGCCGAGGCCCTGCAAGTCGTGCTGCGCAAGCGTGCGCAAACGGCGCAGGCGTACTTCGACGCGCTCGCGGGCAAGTTTGGCCGTCACTATATTCCTGGCCGTTCGTGGAAGGGCCTCGGCGAGACCTTGCTCAAGCTGATGCCGCCGCTGATCATCGCCGATCTCGGTGCGGGGGAGGGGACATTGTCGCAATTGCTCGCGCAGCGGGCGAAAAAGGTCATCGCCGTCGATAACAGCGAGAAGATGGTGGCCTACGGCTCCGAACTGGCGAAGAAGCACGGCTTTACCAATCTCGAATACCGCCTCGGCGACATCGAATCACCGCCGATCCCGCCGCTGAGCGTCGATCTCGTTTTTTTGAGCCAGGCGTTGCATCACGCGCAGAATCCAGAAAAGGCATTGAAGGCCGCGTCCCTGATCTTGAAACCCGGCGGGCGCATCGCCGTGCTCGACCTACTGAAGCATCAGTTCGAAAAGGCGCGTGATCTTTATGCCGATGTCTGGCTCGGCTTCTCCGAAAGCGATCTGCACGACATGCTCGGCAAGGCGGGCTTCAAGAAGATCGAGACCAGCGTCGTGCATCGTGAGAGCAAGAGTCCGCACTTCCAGACCATCCTTGCCACTGCGGAAAAGGAGAACCGCCTCACTCCTTCGGGACACTGGTCGGGCTCGTGATGCGCTATTCATGAAACATCAAGGCGTCTCGTTTGACGTGGCCCGCTTCCCCGCCTCCTATGGCACGCAGTGATCGATACCCTGGAAGACCTCGAAAACTTCGTCATCGACGTGATCATGCACAACCGCCGTGGCATCCGTGCTACGCTGTTGCGGCTCGTGTTCCGCGGCCTGTCGGGTGTTTATTCGGCGGCGGTGCGCACGCGACTCTACTTGTACCGGCATCGCTACATCCATGATCATCATCTCGGTGTACCGGTTATCAGCGTGGGGAACCTCACCGTCGGCGGCACCGGCAAGACACCCGTCGTCGAGATGCTGGCAAAGGCGCTGCACGAGCGTGGCCGCCGCGTGTGCATCCTGAGCCGAGGTTACAAGAGCAAGAGACAGAAGAAGCTGCCGCTCTCCAAAAAAATCGCCGCGAAACTGGGAATCATCCCAAAACCAGATGAACTGCCGCCACGTGTCGTCTCCGATGGTGAAAGTATACTACTAGATCCGCACAATTCGGGCGACGAGCCTTTTATGTTGGCGAAAAACTGCAAAGGCATTCCCGTCGTGGTGGACAAGAACCGCGTGAAGGCCGGCGCGTATGCGATTCAAAAGTACGGCGCTGATGTGCTTGTGCTCGACGATGGCCTGCAATACCTGCGACTCAAGCATCGCCATGACATCGTGCTCATCGACCGCACCGCCCCGTTTGGCAACAACGGCTTCATGCTGCCGCGCGGCACCTTGCGCGAACCGCCGCGCAGCCTGCGCCGCGCCAGTTACATCTTCATCACCAAGTCTGATGGCGACACCGAAGACGTCGTCAAACAGATACGCCGCCACAATCGTGCCGCCGAGATCATCGAGTGTCGGCACCGTGCCGTACACTTTGAAGACATCCACACAGGCGCGATCATTCCCATCGACGGATTGAAGGACAAGGCCGTCGGTGCCTTGTCCGGCATCGCCGTGCCGGAGAGCTTTGAAAACGGCCTGCGCAAGCTCGGCGCGAAGATTGAGGTCATCTCACGCTTTGCCGATCATCATCACTTCCACGGGCCGGAACTCCGGCGGTTCATTGAGAACTGCGTGCGTCGCGACGTGCAATGCATGGTCACCACTGAGAAGGATTATGTGCGCTTCCCGAAACTACCGGAGTGCGACATCCCCTTCTATTTCATGCGCGTCGAGATCGAAATTTTGCGCGGGCGCGACATCTTTGAGAAGATGATCCACCTCATTGCCGAGCCACGCCGCGTTCCGGAAGGCGTGCTGCAGCCAGATTTCATGGAGGCATCGTGATGAGTGCGACTGATCCAGCGACTGCCGAGGTCAGCGTGCGCAGGGTGAATGCCGCTGGCGTGTCAAACGAGGTCGCGGATGTCACCGCGCGCGAGGAGCCGCTGGAAATTCGTGTGGAAGGCCGCTCCGTGGCCGTGGTGATGCGCACGCCGGGCCACGATGAGGAGCTCGCCGCCGGATTCCTCGTCAGCGAAGGCGTGGTGCAGCATGTGCGTGACATTCTTGAGGTTTCGCAGTGTCCCAGCATCGGCAACACCCATGGCAATGTCGTCGATGTGCTGCTCGGCGGTGCCGTGGTGAACTGGGACTCTCTTACGCGTCACGTCTTCAGCGCCTCAAGCTGCGGCATCTGCGGCAAGACGAGCATCGAGAGCATTTTCCAACGCTTTCCCGCCGTGAAAGCCGACTGGCAGACCACACCGACCTTGATCGCGAGTCTGCCGGACAAACTGCGTGCCGCGCAGGAGACCTTTGCCACAACCGGCGGCCTGCATGCGAGCGGTCTGTTTGATCTCGACGGAAACTTGATCGTTCTGCGCGAGGACGTTGGCCGCCACAACGCGCTCGACAAGATTCTAGGCCACGCGCTCATGCACGGCCTGCTGCCGCTCGACCGCCATATCTTGCTCGTCAGCGGCCGCGTGTCGTTCGAGATCATCCAGAAGGCCCTGGCAGCCGGAATCCCACTGGTGGCGGCCATTTCGGCCCCCAGCAGCCTCGCAGTCGATTTCGCCCAGGAAGCAGGCCAGACGCTCGTCGGTTTTCTGCGAGGTGAGTCGATGAACGTTTACACGCATCCGCAACGCATCACGATCCAGCCATGAAACCCTCCAATCTCATCGTCTTCATCATCTGGGGTGTGTTGTGCTCCTCATTGTTGATTTACGTCGCCATGCTCAGTTCAATGACGTTTGCGCCGGGAAAGTCGGATGCCTCGTCACTGGGCAATGTCATCGCGCTCGCGGCTGGAAGCGCGGCGGCGTTGAGTTTTGTGCTGCGCAAGTTGCTGCTGGGCGGTTTCAGCGCAGGGACGCTCAGCCTGGATGATACGGCGAACCGCGGACGATTCATCGCGGGCAATATCGTCGTGTTTGCGCTCAGCGAAGGCATTGGAGCGCTCGGATTCGTCAACGGCATCAGCAACAACGGCAGGGGGGATGCCTGGCTGCCTTACATCGGTCTCGCGTTCGCACTGATGCTGGCGCACATCCCGCTGCCATCGCGTTTCAGGTCTGCCACATGAACGGTTACTTCGATCACAACGCGACCACGCCGCTGCATCCCGCCGCGCGCGAGGCGTGGTTGTGCGCGAGCGAGAAGCATTGGCAAAATCCTTCCAGCCTCTATCGCGACGCCGGAATCGCCAGCCAGCAGCTCGAATCGGCTCGCGAACGACTTGGAACGCTGATTGGTGTCGAAGCGGAACGAATCGTGTTCACTTCGGGAGCCACGGAATCGAACAATGCACTGCTCACTTCGCTGTCACAGGACGCTGTCATTCTGATTTCCTCCGTCGAGCATCCCAGCGTTCGCATGGCTTCACGAAACGCTGCGGACATTCCTGTGAACGCTGATGGCGTGGTTGAACCAGATGCGGTGAAAGCGTTGATCGCCTCAAAACGGCCCGCGCTCGTCTCTGTGCAGGCCGCGAACAACGAAAGCGGCGCGTTGCAGCCGTGGCGAGAGATCGCCGCGATCTGCCTCGAGCATGGCGTGCCGTTTCACACTGACGCGGCGCAGTGGATCGGCAAACTTGATGCCGCAGATCTCGGCGAATGTGATTACATCACTGGCAGCGCCCACAAATTCGGCGGGCCGAAAGGCTGCGGGTTTCTCGTTTTGCCTGCGGAAGACTCGCGCCTCCATTTTCTGCGCGGCGGGCCACAGGAGAACGGTCGCCGCGCCGGGACGGAGAATTTTCCGGCCGTTGAAGCGATGGTGACGGCGCTGGAGACGATCACTCCTCGCCTTGGCCAGATTGAAACCGAGCAGAGTCGGCGACGCGATGCCTTCATCGCCGCGATGCGCGCTCGTGTTGATGGCCTACGAGTAATCAGCGAGTCCGCGCAACGCCTATGGAACACCGTCTTGATGGTGATGCCGGCGCATCCCAATTTGAAATGGCTCACAGCTCTTTCGCGTCGTGGCTTCAGCATCTCGACAGGTTCGGCATGCAGTTCGGGCAAGGAGGGCTCATCGGTCGTCGTGACCGCGCTCGGAGCGAGTGCTGATGAATTGCGACGCGTGGTACGCGTCAGCGGTGGGTGGGAAACCAGCGCGGAGGACTGGCAGGCACTCGCCGCAGCCTTCGGTGATGTTTTTGCTGAACTGAGCCGTGGTGGTCGTCCGCAGTAGGCGGTTGCTCGCTGCATGATCGCGTCTAGTCTCGCGGCCATGAGTTGGCGGAACCTTCTTTTTCTCGCGTTCATGACGTGTGCGTCGATTTCGGCGCGTGAGTGGCGTAGTTCCGACGGCTCGCGTACGGTGGAGGCACAGTTTGCGGGAGTGAAGGACGGAAAGCTGTTGTTGAAGGGCAGGGATGGCAAAGCGGCGGTTTTTCCGGTGACGGCGTTCTCCCAGGAAGACCAGCAGTTCGCACAACTAGCGCAGGTGACGCTGGAGGCGGCGGTGAATTCTGGACCGCTCGACATGCAGGTCGAGCATGTGCTGACGGAGGGATTCATTTGCAGGATCATCCAGGAGCTGCCGAATCAAAAGGGCATGTGGACGACCTTGGGCACGCCGTTTCTCGTGCTGCGCAGCGCTGGATTGGCGGCGGAGCGTGGCGTCAAGGTGTTGCGGAAAACGCTTTACCATGCGGGCACGCGCACGTTTCAGACGCTCGACGGTACGAGTACGCGGATCAACGCCTATAGCCTCTCTCTCGATGAAGCGGTGGACATCACGTTGCAGATCCAGGCAGCCAGCGGCGGCGATCCTACGAAACTGTCGCCGCCGGTGTTGGAGCCAGTGGTCGAAAACATCATCACGCGAGGGTTGGGTCTGCCACTGGGCAAAGGTTTTTTCATCACGGAGGCAGCGTTGCTAAAAGATGCGAAGACCGTCGTGCTGCATCACGATGGGAAGGATGTGCCGGCGAAAGTCGTGAAGGTCGCTATCAAACCGGGGCTCGCGTTACTGTCGAGTGCGGTGGAGATGGAGCCGGGAAAGTTTTTGCCGCGCAAGCCGATGGAGCTTGGCCAGAACATCTACGCCGTGGCGTTGACGAGCGCGACGGGGAAGACGTTTTCCCAGCCGTCGCTGACCAAGGGCATCATCAGTCGCGTGTCCGGAGCAGACAGTTTCGAGCATGACGCCGAGATCGACGAGAAGAGCGTCGGCGGTTATGTGATTGGCGAGAAGGGCGACGTGCTTGGCGTGTTCTTCTCCGCGCAGTCACGCGTGCAGGGTAGGCGCCTGGCGTCTAAGTCATCAGCCAACGCCGAAACAAAAGAGAAGGGTCTATCAAAGTGTTTGCGTGGGGAAGCTCTGGCGCAGATCTCCATCGAAAAAGAGAAGGATGGAAGGGAGAAGCGTGTGCCCGGCGTGCCATCACTGAAGTCCGGTGCTTATGATGGGAGCATGGAGGAAATTCTGGCGGCGTTGAAGAAGTCCTCGGTCATCGTGTTGGCAATGCGGGAGGAGAGCAAGGCACCGCCGTCTCCGAAGGCCGCTGCAACAGGGGCGAAGCCCGCCGCTGGTGCTCCACCCACGGGGTGGAGTCTCAGTGCCTCCGGCACGCGGCACAATTCCAACTGCCGCTTTTACAATGCCGCGAACGCGTGTCAGGCGGCGGACGGCAAGCCGTGCAAGTTGTGTGGTGGCTGATCATGTGCCCGGCTTTGGCCGAATCATCAGCACGATCACCAACGACATGACGCAGACTAGGGCGAAGACGCCGAAGATGACGTTTAACGGCACATGGCGGTCTGCCATTGCTCCGAACCCCCAGTCCGCCACGCCACCGCACATCATGCTGACGAAGTTCATGATCCCGTAGCCCGTGGCGCGCATGTCAGGACGCACGATCTGACTCAGGATCGGCATGTTGTTGCAATCAAAAAAGCCCCAGCCGACGCCGAATAGAACCAAGGCAGCCACGGCGAGCGTGAAAGAGTTCAGCGCAGGCGCATTGCCGACGCCGTACATGGCGGGAATGATAAGCATCATGCCGATGGCGCTGACGTAGATGCGACCGCGGTCACTGCGCTGCATCCAGCGGTCCGCCAGCCAACCGCCGAGGACGGCGGACAGCAGCGCCGATGCCTGCCAGTAGAGTGATGCGGACACGCCGGCCACGCCCTGACTGATGTTGAAGGATTTTTGCAGGATCGCCGGCATCCAGTCACGCACCACCCACGCGGCGAGTGCGGGGAGTGTGAAGTAAAGCACCAGCAGGATGAAGTTGCGGCTCAGCAAGGTTTCCTGCGGCGCATTGGCGGTGGATGCAGCGACGTTGGCGTTCAAATTGCCTGACGAACGAGGAACATCGCGAAGCAGGAGCAGCAGGGGAATGGCGTAGAGGACGCCGACCAGTCCGGTGAAATCGAACATGAAGCGCCAACCGAAATTCGGCGCGTCGGCCACGAAACCGGCGAAGCCGCCCACCATCACGCCGCAATAAATGCCCATTTGATGCACGCCGACGGCTCTTGAGCGCGTGCTGCCTGTGTGGTAGTCTGCGATCATCGCCAGCGCCGCCGGAATGTAGAACGCCTCGCTGATGCCCATCAAAGTGCGCGCCCAGTAGAGCTCGTTGAAGTTGCTCACATGTCCGGTGAGCCAGGTGATGAGCGACCACACGAATAAACTGCCGCAGATCGTGAACTTGCGACTGAAACGGTCGGCGATGAGGCCACCAATGGGACTGAAAAAGGCATAGACCCATTTGAACGACGCCAACATGTGCCCCCAGTTCGTCTCGCTGCCGATGTCCTTGATGTCTCCCATCACGGAGACTTTCATCGAGGCGATCATCTGCCGGTCCAGGTAGTTCAACAGCGCTACGGGAAACAGCAGCGCCACGATCATCCAGGCGCGGCGCATCGGTGGGGGCGGTGAATCAGCCATGTGGGACGGGGACGAGGACATCCCGCCATGAATCACATTCTTCCGATCATGAAAAGCCTGAACTCATGTCCAGCCCTGACATGTGCATGACGGAGGCGCGTCAGGGTTCGAGGCTCACTGCCTTGTAGCAACGATGCTCAAGCAACGATGGCAGCATGCCTTTGACCTCGGGGCGCATCAAATACGAATGCGTGTACCAATACACAGGGAAGACCGGGGCTTCGTTGAGCAGGACTGTTTCGGCTTCATGCAAGAGTTCGAGGCGTTTGGAGGCATCGCCTTCATGAAAGCTCTGCCGGATGAGCTCGTCGTAGCGCTTGCTGCTCCAGCCAGTGTTGTTATTGCCATCACCAGTCTGCCAGATGGACAGAAAGGTGGATGGATCGAGGTAGTCGCCGACCCAGCCAAAACGGGCGACATCATAGTCGAGCTTGCGTTGGGACTCGATGTAAACACCCCAGTCTTGGTTCAGGACGCCTACAGGGATGTTGAGGTGTTGCCTCCACATGGCTTGTAGTGCTTCGGCGAGGGCGCGATGTGACTCGCTGGTATTGATGAGGATGTCGAAGGCGGGAAAGCCTTTGCCATCCGGGAAGCCAGCTTCGGCGAGGAGCCGTCGCGCTTGCGCTGGATCGAAGCGCATGATGTCTGGCACTTTGTAGGTGGGGTTGCAGCCGGGAGGTGTGAGTCCGGTGGCAGGCTGCTGCCCGGCACGCAGGATGTTGCGGGTGATGCTTTCACGGTCGATGGCAAGTGCGAGAGCCTTGCGCACGAGTGGGTTGTCGAAGGGTTTACGCGTCGTGTTGCAGCGGTACATGTAAACACTCAGCAGCGGGTCGTTGTGGTAGAAGGGCGACTTTGATTTGCGGTACACGGGGATTTTCGCGAGAGGCACAGTGAGCGTGACATGGAGCTGACCGTCGAGAAAGGCGCGCTCTTCGGTGGTGTCGCTGACGATGGGGAGGAAGACGATGCCGTTGAGTTTCACGGTCGGGGCATCCCAGTAGTGTGGGTTGCGCCCGACCTCCACGGCCTGGTTCACGCGCCAGCTCGTCAGCTTGAAGGGGCCGTTGCATGCGATGTTGGCTGGACGTGTCCAGCGTGTGTTGCCACGGTCGTCCATTTTTCCAAACCTCTCGATGATGTGCTTTGGTACCGGGAACCACGAGTAGTGCTTCAGCATGCTCGGCAGATAAGGCGTGGGGCCTTTGAGCGTGATCCGCAGCGTGTGAGAGTCGAGCGCCTTCACGCCGACCCGGCTGAAATCGGTGATGCTGCCCTTGTTGAACTCCTCGGCGTTGAGTATGGCGAAGAGCATGTTCGCATAGTCAGCCCCGAGCTTCGGCGAAAGAATGCGCTGGTAGGCGTAAAGGAAGTCCGCCGTGGTGAGCGGCGCACCGTCGCTCCATTTGCCACGGGGCTGCAGCTTGAAAGTCCAGACCGTGAAATTCTCGTGGGTCCAGGACGCGGCGGCTCCGGGCGCGTCACCGTCGGGATTCTCAGCGGCGGGCGCGACGAGGCCCTCGAAAATGGAATGAAAGATGAGATGCTCTGGCTGGCCGCTGACGAGGTGGGGATCAAGCGCGGCAGGCTCCGTGCCGTTGCCGAGGAGCAGGATGCCATTGCGGTTCGCTTCCTCGACGCGGGTGGGCCGGTGAGTGCGCACATGATGAAACCAAGCGATGCCGCTGATGGCGAGGATGAGGAAGAGCGCACGGGCAGACCACTGCATGCAGTGAGCATGACATGCGAACCTTGAAGTGGCAACAAAACGGCCCCGTCATGAGCTGACGAGGCCGCGTGGTTTTTTTTGCACCAAAAGGAGATCAGGATCTCTCACCTTCTAAAACCAAAGTGAGAACGGCTGTAGCCGGAATTGCACCCGTTGCCATATCCGTAACCGCGATGATGGCCGTAGCCCGGGTTGATGCCGATGCCGATACCAAAGCTGGGGCGCACCACGACTGGACGCTGGGCGTTGTAGCCGTAACCATAGCCGCCGTAGCCATAAGGGGCGGAAGGCTGCGTGACCCACTGGCCGACGGGCTGGCCCCAAGCGTTGTAGCCGGTGATCTGATACACAGCGATGATGGGGGTACCACAGGAGGTGTAACCCACAATGCGGGTCTGGCCACTGTAGCAGTCTGCTTTGGCAGAGGTGGGGGCGGCGATACCAAAGGTGATCGCGGCGGCAAGGACGGTGATGAGAGTTTTCATATTGAGGATGGAATGTGTTCCGCCTCTTCTGACGAAGCCTCTCAAAAGCTATTCATGCCGCGAAAAAAATTTCTACTGCTAGTGGTCGGATATCGATTTCGGATCAAACGCATCACGCAGTCCGTCACCGAGCAGGTTGAGTGCGAGCAGGGTGGCAGAAAAAAACATGCCGGGGCATATCAACAACCAGGGATAGGTCTCCATCACTTGTGAGCCGTCGCCGAGCAACACACCCCAGCTTGCATCCGGCGGCTGGATGCCGAGACCGAGGAAGCTCAGCGTGGCCTCCAGCAGCATCACGCCGGGCACCGTGAGGCTAGCGTAGATGATGACTGGCCCCGCCACATTCGGCAGCAGATGCCTCCACACGATGTGCCAGAAACCCACGCCGCAGGCACGCGCCGCAGTGATGAATTCGAGATTCTTCAACGCGAGCACCTGACCGCGCACCACGCGCGCCATTGTCAGCCATTCCACCGCGCCAATCGCCGCGAAGATCAGCCAGAAGTGCCTGCCAAACACGACCATGAGCAGGATGACGAAGTTGATGAAAGGGAAAGCGTAGAGGATGTCCACGACGCGCATCATTGCGGCGTCGGCGCGACCGCCCGCGAGGCCCGCTGCCATGCCATACATCACGCCGATGACTGCGGCGACTGCGGTGGCCAACAGACCCACCTCCAACGAAACGCGTCCGCCATGCAGGATGCGCGTGAACATATCGCGCCCGAGCGGGTCGGTGCCTAGCCAGTGCTGCCATGACGGAGCAGTGGCTCTGAGCTCTAGGTTCTGCTGATCCTGCCTGTAGGGCGAGAGCGTCGGGCCAAACGCGCAGAGGAACACGAGCGCAAAGAGAAAACCAAGCGCGATGACATTGAGCCGACCGCGCGTGAGTCGCCCCAGGGCGGCCCGCATCGGGGGGAGGCTCGGCTGCGCAGGCTGGCTCATGCGTGGAGGCGGATGCGCGGGTTGAGGACAGCTTGGAGTAAATCCACGAGCAGGTTGAAGCTGACGATCAGTGCCGCATAAAACGCCGAGATGGCGATGGCCAGCGGATGATCTCCGTTGATGGCGGCCGAGACGAAGAATTTCCCCAGACCCGGCAGTTGAAAGACCGTCTCCACGATGAACGAGCCCGTGAGCAGACCAGCAGCGGCTGGCCCGAGGAAATTCAGCACTGGCAGGCTGGCGAGCTTCATCGCATGCAAGAACACAACCGCAGTCTCACCCGCCCCCTTTGCCCGTGCGGTGCGGATGAACTCCTGCGCCAGCGTCTCGCGCAGACTGCCGCGCGTGAGACGGGCGATGTAGGCGCTGTAGATGATCCCCAGCGTCATCGCCGGTAGCACAACGTCAGAGGCATCCATCCACCCGGAGGCGTTAAACCAGCGCAGTTTCAGACCGAAGAGGATGGCGATGAGCGGGCCGAGGATCATGCTCGGCATGCAGATGCCCAGGGTGGCCATTACTGTTGATGCGCGATCTTCGAGAGTGTCCGGTCGCAGCGCTGCGATCGCGCCCAGCGGCACTCCGACGCATAAAGATACCGCCAGCGCCAGCAGTCCAACTGCGGCGGAGACAGGAAAGCCCGAGGCGATGATCTCATCCACACCACGCCCTTGGTAGGCGGTGGACTCCTCGAAGTCGAACGTGACGTAATGCACGATGTGCCGCCAAAGCTGCACGGGCAGCGGCTTGTCGAAACCGTAGTAGGCATTCCGCGCCGCCAACGCTTCCGGTGACAACATGCGCTCACTGCGAAACGGCCCGCCCGGTGACTGCTTTAGCAGCAGGAACGCGATGCAGATCACCGTGAAGATGACCAGAATGCCTTGCAGCACCCGGCTGACGAGGAAGCGGATCATTCTGACTTCTCGTAAAGATCATCGATGTCAGTCTTCGCAAGTTCGATGAGGTACGTCGCGATCTTGGAGCCAAGAGCCTCGAAATAGCGTTTCCCTTTCTCCGCCGTGCTGTGCTGCGGATCACCGGAACCGGTGTCGTTCGTGGCCTTCGACCACGCCCGCTGCGCCCAGGCCCATTTTTCGTTGATGGCTTTCAGCTTCCAGCGGTTGTCGGTGCCGGGACCCCATTCGTTCTTTGGCAGCACGAGGTGCGGATGCAGGTGCATGATGAGACTGGTCTCACGCTCGTCGGCGTGATCGCCGACGATGTTGAAAATGCCGTCGCCCTTGACGGCGTTGAACCACGAGACGGTGGAAAGGAACATCTTCGGGTGGCGTGCCTGCAATTCACGCAGCATCTGGCGGAAGTCGTTGCCGCCGTGGCCGTTCATGATGACGAATTTCATCACGCCCACGCCTTCGAGGCTGGAAATGACATCCTCCAGCACTGCGAGTTGCGTGCTGGGATTCATGTTGATGCAGAACGGGATGTCGAGCTGCCCGGTCTGCACGCCGAAGGGCATGTTCGGCAGGATCGCCACCTTCGCACCGGCCTCCCAGGCGATGCGGCCGGCCTCGGCGGCGATGGCGTCGTTTTGCAGCGAATCCGTGGCGTAGGGCAGGTGCCAGTTATGCGCCTCCGTGGCCCCCCACGGCAGCAGCGCCACTTCGTAGCGCGTGGCTTTCACCTGCTTCCAGTTCGTTTCGGCGATGATCCAGGGTCGTGGTCCGGCGGTGCTCATGAAGCGCGAGGATAGAGAGGCTAATGGTTGATGCAAAGCCGACAAACGGGCAGGCATGCTACGCCTAAGATGAGCCACTGAGGATGCCGGTTGTCACGCAGCAGCGGCTCAACCTTCTGCGCTAGGGCGGGAGAGGCACAAAACCGCATGACGCTGAGCAGCCCGCGCAAAAAAAGATTGTCTCGAATCGCGGTTCCTGATTTATCTGGAGGCGTATTTGCAAAAATCATGAAGGTGTTTATCCCATGGCCGATGCAGCACTCCCCACAAGTATGTGTGGCGATAATGGAACGATCCTCCAGGCAGCGGGCAGCGGGCAATAACTGGCTGCCATGCGGTAAAAGGATTTTTGCAAGCCCGGCGCGGTTTTTTCAGCGTCGTGTTGAAAAAGGAGGGCGGCCCCTTTTTCAAGAAATGTCTCCCAGGATGGTGGGAGTGCGCCCCCTTTTTGTTTTCCGCCGCCCCCGGACTTTTTTCCGGCACCCCCCATTTTCGGTTGCGCGCCCCCTTTTCATCCAGCGGCGCTCCCGCAGCGTTTTTCTCCGCCCCCTTTGTTCGGAGCAGCGCCCCCTTTTTCTGGCAGGACCCGCGCAACCTGCAAAACACCTGGGAAAGGCGGGGAAAATGGCCTGCGCCGCACTGCATGCCCGGCAGGCAGCGCCGGGCGCAAACCACCACGACTCCCCATGCGCACACTCACCTGGGACACCATCAACCCGCTCACCGGCACGCCTTACACCTGGGACGATCCCAATCTGGGAATGGCGTCAGGGTGCAACTGCCTGACAGAATGTACTCCGCGGCCACCACCCAATCAGCCATGCTAGAGAATGAACCATCAACTCGATAAAAAGCCTCTTTTTATGTCCCCACTTTACTCTCAACAGACCTTCCTCCTGATCGCAGCTCTGCTGGCTTCTTCCTTAACCATCCGTGCAGCCGATGCGGTGGATGGGAATCTCCTCATTATCGCCAAAGCAGAGGTGGAAATCTATCACAATGGCCGCAAGATCGTGCTGCGGGACAAGTCGGAGGATGTGGGGCATTATCGCGCCAAGGTGCCGGAGCGCAGCTTGAAAGTCGGAGACGCGTTCGTGCTCAATCTGCGCTCACCCTATGTCTATCGCGTGATTTCCGCCGCCATCAACCTGCCGAAGCAGGGCGCTCAGATTCCCATCAAGAAAGAACACTGGCGTTTCCTGGGGGAGAAGATGGATCCGCGCAAGATCACCGCAAAGGAAATCCAGGCCGCGCAAACCATGCTCGCGCACGGCTCCCCCGATCCCGTCGGGGAGGCGGAGCGTGAGAAGCTGGGCATGCTGAACACTGCGCAAGGCAGTGACTGGGTAAAGACCGCCGAGAGGCTCAATGGCTGGTATTGCATCGGTTTCGTCATCACTCCTGAGATGCTGAAGGTCCTCGTTTCGGTCCCGAGAAAGTAGGGTGAGAGAGCGCAGGCGGAACCACCACGCCTATTCACAGACCTTCGAAAAACGGGGTCATGGTGCATCTGCTTGACAAAAAGTTTGCATTCATGAGTTCGTGGCATCGGCTTCCTCCAAATAGCATTCAGTTTTTCCGGCACTTTCTCAATCGCCGCCGATTTCATTTCCAGCCGCTCTTGTGGCACCACCGGACTGCGGGCGCGATGGTGCGCACCGCATGTCCCGCCGCATCGAACTCCGTCTGTGTGAGGTTCCCCATCTCATCGAGCACTTTCCACGGTTTGCCGTGGTGCGTGTAATCCGTGCTCACCTGCGTGCCGTCAGGATGTGTCACGCGTTGGATCTGCCCGAACACTTCATAAAACGTCAGCGTCACGCAGCCCAGCGCGTCAGTCACGCGCGCGGGCCTGCCTGCTGCATCGTATTGCGTGTTCGTCGTCGCCGTGGTGCGGACATTTTGTCGTAGGTGAGCGTCGTCACCGCTCCGCGCGGATCGGTGATGCGCGTGGGCTTGAAGCCGTTGGAATCAAACACACTGCCGCCCGAGTTCGCTCCTACTCCATCGTCGTGACCAACCCGCGTCTGGATGCTGACCACAAAATGTGATGTCGCGGGTTATAACTGCCGAGGTGGCAAGGCTGTGTCTGACTCCCAACCTGCCCGCTGCTGGAGTGGCCTTTCAGAAATCAAGGTAGATCTCAGCGCGGCGGTTGTGGCTGCGGCCTTCGGGGTCGTCGGTGCCGTCCTTCTTTTTGTTCGGGCTGAGGGGCTGAGCTTTTCCGAGCGCGGTGGTTTCGACTTGAGCTGTGGGCACGCCTAGGGCGACGAGCTGCCGTTTCACTGCCTCGGCGCGGTGGTGTGAGAGATTGATGTTGTAGTCGTCGGCACCTTTTTCGTCGGTGTGGCCGGCGATGCGCAGCTTTTTCGTCGGATCCGCCTTCATGAGGGAGGCGATGACGTCCAACTGCTTCATGGCTCGCGGATGCAGCTCGGCGCGGTCGTACTCGAAGTAGAGGGCGAGTGATTCGCCACCTTTCGGGTTCCGCACGATCGGGGTGTAGGGCACACCGAGCTTCGAGGCGTTTTTGGCGAAGGAGCCGAGGATGTCGGAGAGGTTGAGCCCGGCGACTTTCCATGGCTGGGCGATGTCGGCGCGTTTCAATTCGACGCCGAATTCGGTGGTCTGCTGTAGTGCCTCCGAGCGCACTTGGGCGATGACCCACGAGACTTCAGGGTTGGCGATGGTGACGATGAGCGGCTTGGCGGGGTTGAGTTCGTACTGGCCTTCCTCAAAGACGATGCACAGGCCGATGAGGCGCTCGACGGGCACTTTGGCAGCATCGACGAATTTGCTGGCGGCGGCAAAGTCGTGCCTGAGTAGGTGGCTGACGAAGTCGCTGGCGTAGGAGAGTGCGTCGCTGCCCTCATCCACGGTGAAGAGCTTCTTCATCGGCGCGAGCGTGCCGGGAGCGGGTGGTGCGGAGCCTTGGGGAATAGGAGCAGTGGGGGCGGCGGGAATGGTTGCGATGGCGGCGCTCATTTCCTTCGGGAACGTGGCTTTGGCGATTTTCCAGCCCATGCGTTCATCGCGTTCGAGGTCGAGCTGGATGCGAGTGCTCTCCTGGGTTCCCGGCTTGATGAAGGGAATGGCGATGCGGGTGTAGTTTTCGACGAGGCCGAGCAGTTCCACTTTGTCCTCCGTGCCGGGTTTGAAGCCCATTTCGGAGAGTTTTTGGAAGAGCTGTCTGGCGCTTTCGGATTGTGTGGTGTCTGCTGCGGCCGCGAGCTTGCCTGCGGTGGTGTAGTCTCCTGCGGTGAGACTGCGCAGGAGCTGCTTTCCGAGATCGGCGGGCCGTGCGAATCCAAACGTGGCGGGAGGCGTTGGCGGTGGGGCGGGTTTGGGTGGTGCCACAGGGGCAGGAGCGGGCGCGACGCTTTTGGTCGGCGCTGATTTGGCGGCGGAGCCTTCACCGGCCTTGGCGGCTGAGGCTTCTGCCGCTTTTCCGGCCATCAACTGCTTCCGGGTGAACAGAAAGAAGATCGCGGTGCTGGCGGCCAGTGCGGCGATGACGATGAGGATGGGCACAAGGCTGCCGCCGTGGACGAAACGTGAGGGTAGGGGGCGGGAAGGGGATGGCATGGCCGGGAGGAGGCGGTGCGATGACAGCAGCAAAGATGCCACTACAGAAGGCAATGAATCAAGGTATAAAATACATGCCCGGTGCGGCTCAAGGTCTGTCTGCGGTGCCGGGAGTGGTCTGCCCGCCGCGCATCTTTGCCTTGAGCCGTGACCAGAAGTCATCCGCAGGTTTTGCGGTGTCTGCGGACGTGTCTGCGGAGCCGCCTTTGAAGGAGGGCACGTTCACGCCCGCGCCTTGGGCACCATCGCTGCTGGTGTCCGCCAGTGCCCGGCCATAAGGGGCGAAGTTGTTCACTGGCACATCGTATTTCTGTGTGCTGGAGGCGAGCTGCCTGCGGGCGTTGATGAATGCGGTGGGGCTGTGGTAGTTCGAGTTGTCGCGTGAGAACTGGCTGCGGTTCATGCCGATGTGCAGATTCTTGCGCATCTCAAAGTGCAGATGCACGGGGTACATGCCGCTGTTGCCGCCCATGGTGCCGACGAGCTGGCCTTTTTCGACGAGGTCGTGCAGTTTCACCTTCCTCTCATAAAGATGGGCATAGAGCGAGTCCACCATGGAGAGCCGCCCGTCGGCTTCACGGAAGATGTGGCGCACGAGGATACAGTTCCCCCAGCCGACGCCGATGTTCTGGGAGAAAATAACCACGCCGCGGCCTGCGGCGTAGATCGGGGCACCGAGATCGCTATCCCCGCCGCCGCGTCCGTTCCAGTCCTCGCCGAGGTGGCCGTTGGGCCAGTAACCGCGTGCTTTGTAGTAGCCATCGGCATCCGGTTTGCCCACAGGAAAGTCGAAGCCGTCCGCGAGTCGCACACGGATCGTTGAACCTGACTGAGCGTGTGCGCAGTCCGCCCAGCCCACCACCAGCGTGGCGAGCAGGCACGCGGTCATCACGCGCCAGAGGTGGATGGCGGAGAGAGTGGTTGGATGTGAGGAGCTGGCAGGCATGCCGTGAGAGGGGTGGCGATGGTAGCAAAGCCCGCCGCATTCGCCAGCTTGAAAAACTGGCGTGGCGCAGGGTTTGGCATTGATTCGTGGAATTTTCAGAGTCAATGCAGCGAGTGAAGGCATGGGCGCTTGCAAACACTCCTCTAACCTCCGAAGATCAGCCCTCACTGCTTTTGTTTCCTCTCCATTTCTATGCCTGAATGGCTCGCGATCATTGTGCTCGGCCTCATCGAAGGTATCACCGAGTTCCTGCCCATCTCCTCCACCGGACATCTGCTGATCCCGCAGAACCTGCACTGGCTGCCGCAAAAGAGTGATCTGTTCAATGTGGTGATCCAAAGTGGAGCGGTGCTCGCTGTGTTGGTCGTTTTCACCCAGCGCGTGAAGCAGCTCGTCACCACGCCGGGGGACCCGGCCACACGGGATTACCTCGTGAAGCTCGGCGTATCCTTCCTCATCACCGCTGTTGGCGGACTCGTCATCAAAAAACTCGGCATCGAGCTGCCAAAGACGGTGCCGCCGGTGGCTTGGGCGACTTTCATCGGCGGGTTTGTCATCCTCATCATTGAGTTCCTCCACAAGGGCAAGCCTGGCGCGGGCTGCATCACCTGGACCGTCGTGGTGGCCGTGGCACTGGCGCAATTGCTCGCCGCCGTGTTCCCCGGCACCTCGCGCTCGGGGGCCAGCATTCTCATGGCGCTGGCGTTTGGCGTGACACGTCCTGCCGCCACGGAGTTTTCGTTCCTGCTTGGCATTCCCACGCTGATGGCTGCTGGCGGCTTCAAAATCCTCTCTGCCATCAAGGACGGCGAAGCGGGAAATGAGGATTGGGCGTTGGTCGTGCTCGGCACCGTCGTCTCCGCTGTCTCTGCCTTTATCGTGGTGAAATGGCTCGTCCGCTTCGTGCAGGGTCACACCTTCAACGGCTTCGCGTGGTATCGCATCGCCCTCGGCGGCGCGTTGCTGGCGTGGGTATATCTGGGGGGAGGGCGCTGAGATGTTTGAGATTGCCAGAGGCTGGTTCCGTCGGTCGGTTTTCAAAACCATCCGCTTCCTGAAACATCCACGGAAGCTACGGCAGCGGCCTGCGATGCGCTGGTTTGCGCGGCACTTCCTCGACAAGCGCGTGTGGCGACCCACGCAGCACACGCTCGCCGGCGGCGTGGCGGTCGGTGCGTTCGTCACGTTGCAATTGCTGCCGGTGCAGATGCCCTCTGCCGTCATCCTCGCCGCCATCTTCCGGGTGAACATCCCCGTCGCGCTCGTGCTGTGCTGGTTGAGCAATCCATTCACCTTTCCACTCATCGGGTGGGTGGAGTACACGGTGGGTAAATGGTTCTTGGCGCTCTACACTGCGGTGCCCACCACTCCTTTCCCCACGCATTTGCCAGATTCGATGGTCGAGGCATGGATGGTGTTGAGGGAGCATGCTCCAGTGATGCTTTTTGGCGGTGTCATTCTTGGCGCGGCATGCGCCCTAGCCGGTTATGCCGCCTCATGGGGCGCATGGGAGGTTGCCGCTCGCGTCGAGGCATCCCGACGCCTGCGGGAGGCGAAGAGCGTGTGACCCACGCTGCCGGAGCGCAGCCGCCGCAGGAAAAACCTTGTTCTGGCGTGTGCTTTGCGTTCTCATGAGCGCATCCCTTTGAAAATGACAGACGCCGAACGCAGGATCATCGCCGCCCAGGGCTATGTGGAGCTGGGCCTCTTTGAGGAGGCCCGTGCGGAGCTCGCTCCGTTGCCGCAGGCCATGCACAGCCGCGTGGACGTTATCGAGATCACGCTCTTGTGCCTCATGGGCAGGCACTGCTGGGGAGAGGCGCTGGCGCTGGCCACGAAACTCTGCACGCAGGAGCCATCGGAGCCCGGCGGCTACATCCACGCCGCATTCTGCCTGCATGAGCTGGATCGTACCGCCGAGGCGGTGGACGTGCTCTCACGCGGCCCGGCCACACTGCGCACGAAGCCGGTGTATTATTACAACATGGGCTGTTACCACGCCCGCCTCGGCCTGCATGACAAGGCGCTAACCTACCTCGACCGCGCTTTTGAGATGGATGGTGATCTGCGGCAGCATGCGCGGAAGGACCGCGATCTCGACTGTCTCCGCTCCCAATTGGAGGCCCACCACGCATGAGCGTGCCCGCCAGCCCTGCGCACCTCCAGGCCGTGCGCACTTGGTTTGAGGAAAACTTCCGCACGCGCGGGGAGATGGGTGCGTCGGTCTCCATCTGGCAGCATGGGCGCGAGGTTTTGAGCCTAGCGCAGGGCCACTGCGACCGCGCCCGTTCAAAGGCTTGGGATGACCATACGCTCGCCCCCGTTTGGTCCGCCACGAAAGGCCCCGCCGCCGTGTGCTGCCTGCTCGCGCTGGAGGAGGCGGGAATCCCGCTCGACTGCCCCGTGGCGGAGGTGTGGCCGGAGTTCGTTGGCGGCGGCAAATCCAGCCTAGCCTTCATCCACCTGCTCACGCACACCGCAGGTTTGTGCGCCCTCGACCAGCGCACGCCGATCTACAACTACGAGGCCGTCATCGAGGCGCTGGAGCGCCAGCACCCGCTCTGGGAGCCGGGGACGCGCCAGGGTTATCACGCGCGCACCTTTGGCTTCCTGCTTGATGAAATCGTGCGCCGCCTCACCGAGGCCGAATCACTCGGCGAATACTTCCGCGAGGTCTTCGGCAGTCCGATGGCGCTCGATTTCTGGATCGGTCTGCCCAGCGCGCAGTGGGAGCGTGTCTCGCCGGTGTATCCGGGCAAGATCAGCATCGCCTCCGCTGACCAGCCCTTCATCAAAGCGTTCAACACCGTCGGCACGCTCACGCAGCACACCTTCACCTCGCCGTTCGGCTTGAATGCGGTGAGTGACTTCAATCAAAGCGAGACCTGGGCGCGTGGCTACGCCAGCATGGGCGGCGTTGGCAGCGCACGCGGTCTGGCGCAGTTTTACAGCATGCTCGCACAGCGCGGGCGCTGGGGCGGCGCGCAAATGGTCCCCGAGTCCGTCACGCGCCATTTCGAGACCACGCTCACGCAGGAGAACGACTCCGTCCTACTCACCCCCGTCGCCTTCTCCACCGGCATGATGCAGGATCCGCTGGATGAGGATGTGGAGTCTGCAAACCACGGCAGCAAGCTGCGCCAACTCTACGGCACGAGTAAACTCGCCTACGGCCACCCTGGAGCCGGCGGCAGCCTCGCCTTTGCCGATCCTGAAAACGGGATCGCTTTCGCCTACGTCATGAACCAGATGGAGGTCGGCGCTCTGCCGGGTGAGAAGGTGCAGGGGCTCGTGCGTGCGCTGTATGCGTGATCAAACAGCCTGTTGACGAATTGGCAACACAGGGCGATTGATTGGCGTGCGTGTCATCAAGCAGTCCCACCTGCGGCGGCTTGCCGCCCGGCATCCACGTTCCATGTCAGCCGTCGAAAACTGGCTGGCCGTGGCAAAACAGGGCCGGTGGGGCAGCCTGAAGGATGTGCGCCGGACGTTTCCGCATGCCGACGCGGTGGTGGTCACCAGCGGCAACACGGTCACCATTTTCAACATCGCTGGCAATCAGCTTCGCCTCATCACCGCCATTCATTACCGCACGGGCCTTGTCTTCATTCTACGCCTGCTGACACACGCTGAATACTCAAAGAACACCTGGAAGGAACAGTTATGAAGACCGCCATGCCTCTCCGCCTCACCGCTGCCCAGTTTGACGGGCTGCCCGCTGACTATGCAGCGCTTTGCGCCCTGCTGCTGCCACGCCCGATCCGCAGCCGTGCCCAGGCCGCCGAAGTCGAGTCCATGATCGACACGTTGGCCGTCGATGAACGTCACCTCTCCAGGGACCAGCGTGACTACCTGGAAATGCTCTGCGATGTGCTGGAGGCATGGGACGAATCGCAGGCACCCGCCATTGGCAAGACCACACCCGCCAGGTTTCTGACCTTGCTGATCGAGGAATCCGGCCAGCCATCGGCGGCAGTGGCACGCGCCATCGGCGTGGACCGCTCCGTCATCACGCGTTTGCTCAGTGGCGAGCGTGCCTTCACCATTTCTCAGGCGCAGGCGCTTGCGAGGCACTTCGCCGTTGATGCGGCGGCTTTTCTCGGCCTCTCTCAAAAGTAGGCTCACTCCTCGATCTCGTGCTTGCCGGCCTGCACCAGGATCGCTTTCATGCCGCTGCCGGTGATGCGGTTCCCTTTCACGATCTGGCCTTCCCCGGAGAGGATGATGCCGTTCTTGCCGCTGCCGCTGATCTCATTCTGCATCACCGTATTGCCCCGCGTGCCTGAGGCGATGCGCACCGCGTTACCCTCCGTCCCCTCGAACACATTCCGCGCGATGATGTTTCCCTCGTTCAGGCCGGGCAGCTTGCACCAGCGCCACAGGTTGATGCCCGTGCCGCACTCGCGGAAGTCGTTCCCCGCCACCAGGCAGGCAGTGGCATCATTGAGCTCCACGCCAGTCAGGCTGCGGGTGATGTGGTTGTGCGTGGCCACGCATTTGACCGCGAAGTGATCGAAGTCGATCGCCTCGTCCGAGGTGTCGCGGATGGTGCAGCCGTCGATCTCCACACTCTCGGCTGAATACAGCGCGATGCCGCGCCCGTGGCAGTTCTGGATGAAGCAGCGTGAGATGCTGATCTTCCCCGGCTTCGGCCCCGTCGGCCCCTTCTCATAGTTGTAAGCCCCGGTCACGAAGAGTGCGCAAAGCTGCGCGTGCCCATGGATCACGGGATCATCATCCAGCCGTCCACCGTCGAGCGTCAGCTTCTCGATGGTCACCTCCGTGCATGCCCCGCGGAGGGTCAGCAGGTTCGGCGCGTCTTCATGACGGAGCATCGTGCCGTCCGGGATGGGGAATTTCAGCGGCGCTTCGAGCTGGATCGCGTCCTTCTCCACCGCTTTCACCTTCGCCAGGTGGTAGGGCCGTGGCTTCTTCGTGAAGGCGTCCACCTCGCCATCTGCTTCGATCTTCAGCCGCATCCCCGGCTTAAAGCCACGCGGTGATTTCACGCTGATGCGCGTGGCTCCCGCCGCAGTGGCCCCGGCAGCGGTGGCATGCACCGCAGGTGGCAGTTTCAGCACGCACTCCTCCGCATCCAGGCCGCTGATGCGCAGCTTCTTCCCGTCCTTCACCACCAGGCCACGCTCCATCACATGCACGCCGGGCGGGATGATCACCTCCCCACCGCCTGCCTTGATCGCATCGTCGATGAACTTCTGAATCTCCTCCCCGGTGAGAGCTAGAGCGGGCGTAGCGGCGGAAAACAGCAGGAAGGCAGACAGCGGCAGAAACTTCATGGCGTGAACAAGACGAACCAAGCACAAAGGAACTCGCTTTTCCCGCAGTCTTTCCTCTCTTCTGGCCATCCCCATGAGATTGCTCTCCCGCCCGGCCTTCTACATCATCACCCTGCTCATCACGACGATGCTGCTGCTGACGCTGTGGATGAGCTGGAAGCTCGACACATTGCCGCAACGCAAATCGAAACAAGAAGCCGCCCCCGCAGCCGTTCCCTACCCACCATGAAGCCCCTGACCTGCCTGCTCTTCGCCCTACTCGCGCTCGCCGCACACGCCCGCCAGCCAAACATCATCTTCATCCTCGCCGACGACCTCGGCCCTGGCGATCTCGGCTGCTACGGCCAGAAAATCATCCGCACGCCGAACATCGACCGCATCGCCGCAGAAGGCATACGCTTCACGCAGATGTATTCCGGCAATGCCGTCTGCGCCCCGTCCCGCAGCGTGCTCATGACCGGACTGCACCCCGGCCACACCTACATCCGGGACAACCGCCAGGCCGACAACGCCAAAGGCATGCCGCGCATGGGCAAGCCGGAGCACGAGGGCCAGTTCCCCATCCCCGATGACGCGCTCACCATGGCTGAGATGCTCAAAGCGCTCGGCTACACCTCTGGCGGCTTCGGCAAATGGGGCCTCGGTGGTCCGGGTTCGACCGGCGAGCCGCTCAAGCAGGGCTTCGACCGCTGGTTCGGCTACAACTGCCAAGGCGTCGCCCACAACTACTACCCCACCTACCTGTGGGACAACGACAAGACCATCGAGCTGAAGAACCCGCCGTTCCTCTCCGCAGACAAGTTCACCCCAGAGGAAGACCCCACGAAGCCAGAGAGTTACCAGCGCTTCCAAGGCACCCAATACTCCGCAGACCTCATCGCCGCGCAGGCGCTGAAGTTCGCGCGCGACCACAAAGACCAGCCCTTCTTCCTCTTCTGGCCCACCACCGTCCCGCACGTCGCCCTCCAGGTGCCAGAGGACTCATTGCAGGAATACCTCGGCAAGTTCGACGATCCCCCCTACACCGGCGGCAACGGCTACCTCCCGCACTTCAAGCCCAAGGCCGCCTACGCCGCCATGATCACGCGCATGGACGCAGAGATCGGCAAGATGATGGCCCTCATCGCCGAACTCGGTCTCGATGACGACACCCTCTTCGTCTTCACCAGTGACAACGGCCCCCTCAGCGGCACGCACCAGGGCCTCGCCGGCACCGACTCCGCCTTCTTCCACTCCAACCAGGGCCTGCGCGACGGCAAAGGCACCCTCTACGAAGGCGGTTTTCGCGCACCCTGCGTCGTGCGCTGGAAGGGGAAGATCAAGCCCGGCACCACCAGTGACCGCATCACCGGCTTCGAGGATTGGATGCCCACGCTCGCCGAACTCGCCGGCGCGCAGGGCAAGACACCCGCCAGAACGGACGGCATCAGTTTCGCCCCCACACTGCTGGGAGAAAAGCAGCCCGCACGCGAGTTCTTGTACCGTGAATTCCGTGGCTACGGCGGCCAGCAGATGCTCCGCATGGGGGATTGGAAGCTCCTGCGCATGAACTTGGTAGGCAGCCCCGCCAAGGCCAAAGCCAAAGTCAAACGCAAGCCCATGACCGAAGAGCTCTTCAACATCGCCACCGATCCCGCCGAGACGAAGAACGTCATCACCGCGCACCCCGACATCGTCGCGAAGATGAAAGCCATCATGGCCACGCAGCATGCGAACAGCGCCGACTTCCCCATGCCAGCGCTGGATCAGTAGGCCGGATGTGTCCGGCGGGTAGGGTGTCGTCAACACGAAGGGGGAGGTGCGCCGGACTATCCGGCTGGTTTGGGAGCGCTCGCAGGCCGGGGTGCTCTCGTACGCGCCCCCCAGCCGGATAGTCGGGCGTAGTGGACGATGGGCGTTGCGGTAGGGCTGCGCACCCGACACATCCGGCCTACGTCACGGCGGCGCGCACCCAGTGGGTACGAGTGTGGTACCCAGCGGGTGCGAGTGCGGTACCCAGCGGGTACGAGTCCGGTACCCAGTGGGTGCGAGTCCGGTACCCAGTGGGTGCGAGTTCGGTACCCAGCGGGTACGAGTCCGGTACCCAGTGGGTACGAGTCCGGTACCCAGCGGGTGCGAGTGCGGTACCCAGCGGGTGCGAGTCCGGTACCCAGCGGGTGCGAGTGCGGTACCCAGTGGGTACGAGTCCGGTACCCAGCGGGTACGAGTTCGGTACCCAGTGGGTGCGAGGCACGCATCCCGTAGGCCGGATGTGTCCGGCGGGCATGATGCCGTTAACACGGAGGGGAGGTACGCCGGACTATCCGGCTGGTTTGGGAGTGTTCGCAGGCCGGGGTGCTCTCTCGCACGTCCCCCCGCCGGATAGTCGGGCGTAGTGGACGATGAGTGTTGCGGGATGGGTTACCGCCCGACACATCCGGCCTACGGGTGGGAGGACGCACGCCCCAGCCGGATAGTCGGGCGTGGTGGGCGATGAGCGTTGCGGGATGGGTTCCCGCCCGACACATCCGGCCTACGGTTTGGGCATCCTTTCACGGCCCGTTGCGGCATGGATGCCCGCCTGGCACATCTGGCTCACAAGCTCAGAGCAGGCGCTTGCGTTTGAAGAACCAGATGGGCAGCACGGCGGAGAGGACGATGATGATCATCACCAGGGAGAAGGCCCAGACGTTGTCTGCGGCGGGCAGGCCGACGTTCATGCCGTAGATGCTGGCGATGAGGGTGGGCGGCATGAAGAGCACGCTGGCGACGGTGAAGATTTTGATGATCTGGTTCTGCTGGATGTTGATGAGGCCCAGGGTCGATTCGAGCAGGAAGGTCATTTCTTGCGTCTGCTGGTTGGTGTAGTCGTCGAGGCTCTTGATGTCGCGCATGACGCTGCGGAACTGGGCGGCGAGGTCGCCGCGCATCCAGGCGGAGGCGTTGTTGAGGAAGTATTGCAGCATGCGGCTGAGGCTGAGCAGGCTCTCACGCAGGTTGGCGACGAGGGCGCTGCGGCGGCCGAGGAGCTTCACCACGTCGCTGAGTTCTTTCTCCACGGAGGCGTGGGCGTTGTGGGGGTCGAGGCTGAAGATGTCGCGGCAGATTTTTTTCATGTCGCCCTCGACGCTCTGGAGCGCATCGGCGATGCGGGCGACGATCAATTCAAGCAGGAGGAGGAATACGGCGTCGCTGCTGACGGGTGCGGGGCAGGCGCGGCGTGCCTGATCGACGAGGATGCGGAAGGCTAGGGGATCTGCATAGCGCACGGTGGTGAGGCAGTCGGGCGCGATGACGAAGGAGATGGAGGTGTTGTCCTGGTCAGGGGTGTCGAGGCCGACGGGGACCCATGCGGTCATGTAGAGGGCGCCTTTTTCGATGTAGAGGCGGCTGGATTCCTCGATCTCCTCCATTTCCTCGCGGGTGGGGAGCTGGTATTCGAGCCATTTCTCGGCTTCGATCTCTTCGGCGCGTGCCGGATTGAGCAGATCGAGGAAGACGAGGTTGTCAGGGAATGGATGCGACTTCTCGTCGTTCCAGTCGATGAGTTGTCCTTGCTGGGTGAGGAGGCGGACCATGGGGGCGCGCATGGTACCCGCGCCACCGCATGACGCCACAGCAAAATGCCCTACGGGTGATTTAGCTCTGGCTGTTAATAGCGCGGCGTCTCGGGATCGACGAGATCAGCCCAGGCGTCGATGCCGCCGCGCATGCTCTGTGCGTGGAGGAAGCCGTGCGCACGCAACTGTTGCGTGAGGCGGAGGCTGCGCACGCCATGGTGGCAGTAGATGATGAGGTGCTCCTGCGTGTCTGGGAAGGCCACGGGTGCCATTTCGACGAAGCGTGAGAGTGGCACGAGGTGCGCACCGGGCAGCTTGCAGATTTCCCATTCGTCATCCTCGCGGCAGTCGATGAGGCGGAAGGTCCGCCCGCCGGGCCGGTCGAGGAGATAGCTGACATCCGTGGGGCTGATCTCGATCGGCGTGTCAGGGCTCATGGCTGGGGAAGATCAGGGGCGTACCGTGACGGGCGTGCCTTTGGAGACGTTGTTGTAGAAGGTGGCGGCCATGTTGGCCGGCATGCGCACGCAGCCGTGGGAGGCGGGATAGCCAGGGAGGAAGCCCTCGTGCATGCCGACGCCGCCGACGAAGCGCATGAAGTGGTGCATCTTTGAGCCCTCGAAGCGTGTGCCGGGCGGCGGCTTGTCCTTCGTCACGTCGATGTTGGCGACGACGACGTTGCCGGAGGCGTCCACGAAGTCGCCGTAGAGGTTTGATTTGTGCCACTGGTCCTTCTCGAAGATCTTGAAGCTGCCGGTCTTCGTGGCGTGGCGCTCGTCTCCGGTGGAAAGCGCGGAGACTCCAGCCAGTGCGCCGCCTTTATAGAAGTAGGCCTTCTGGTCGCTGAGGTCGATGGTGATGCTGGGGGCACCGCTCATGCCGTCGCCATCCCAGTAGGAGACCTGGTCGGCATTGTACATGGCCGAATGCGGTACGCTGGCGGGATCGAACGCCTCAAGGTACTGGGTCTGCCCGCGACCACCGAAGCCCTGGCAGGAGGCGAGTAGGGCGAGGGCGGGAAGCAGGACGAGGCGGATGATTTTCGTGGGTTCCAGTGAACTCATGCGTAGGGATGGACGGGGCGCTTTTTTTCGCCGCGATGTATGCCGTGCGGCGGTGTGTCTGTCCAGCGTCAATCAATGCACGCCTTTGGCGGCGAGGTAGCGCTCCGCCTCCAAGGCAGCGGCGCAACCCTGGCCGGCGGCGGTGATGGCCTGACGATAGACATGATCCGCCACGTCGCCGGCGGCGAAGAGGCCTTCGGTCTTCGTGTGGGTGGTGCGTCCTTGCTGGATGATGTAGCCGTTTTCGTCAGTATCGACGAGGCCGCCGAGGAAGGCCGCGTTCGGGGTGTGGCCGATGGCGACGAAGACGCATTTCAGCTCCAGCTCGCTCTTTGCGCCGGTGAGGAGGTTTTGCAGGGTCACGGCGCGCATCTCGCCTTTGTCATCGGTGAGGTATTCGGAGACGGTGGAGTTCCAGACCGGCGTGATCTTCGGATTGGCGAGTGTGCGCTCGGCCATGATCTTCGAGGCGCGCAGGGTATCGCGGCGATGGATCAAATAGACGGTGCTGGCGAACTTGGTGAGGAACATGGCCTCCTCGCACGCGCTGTCTCCGCCGCCGATGACGCAGACGGGCACGTTGCGGTAGAAGGCGCCGTCGCAAGTGGCGCAACTGGTCAAGCCGTGGCCGATGAGGGATTTCTCGTTCGGCAGGCCGAGGTGCTTTGGCGAGGCACCGGTGGCGATGATGACGCTGTGCGTCTCGTAAACGGTGCCGCTTTCTGTGACGACCTCGAAATGGCCTGCGGCGGTCTTCTTGACGCTGCTGACGAGCGAGTACTCGATGCGTGCGCCGAACTTCTCTGCCTGCGCCTGCATGTTCATCATCAGCTCTGGCCCCATGATGCCGTTCGGGAAGCCGGGGAAGTTTTCTACCTCCGTCGTCGTCGTGAGCTGGCCGCCGGGCATGTTGCCGGAGAGGATGAGCGGCTTCAGGTTGGCGCGTCCGGTGTAGATGGCCGCAGTGTAGCCGGCGCAGCCGGTGCCGATGATGATGACGTTTTCCATGGTGGGTCGGAGTCGGGGGAGAAATTGAGGCGCGGAAGATGGAAAGGCCCGCCGGACGCGCAAGGGACGCTTTTCCTCATCACGGCGTTGGAGATTCCCAAGGCACGGCGTATTCCATCTGGAACAACGATGCCCAGCCCCCGCCCGGATGCCACAGCCAGCCGCACCACGCTTGCGACGCTGTTTTTTTTCGCGGCGCTGCCGATGGGGATGTGGAATGTGCCGCTGGCGAATGTCTTTGCCGCGTATGGGCGCGGGCATCTGGTGCCGTGGGTGCTGGCGACGACCTCGGTGGCCGCGTTCATCTCTCCTTTGTTTGTCGCGGCGCTGGCGGATCAGAAACACTCGCCCGTGACGCTGCTGCGCTGGCTCACCGGGGGCACGTCGCTCTCCCTGCTGCTGACCTGCGGCTCTTTGCACTGGGGGTGGAGTGACGCGATGATCCTAGCCTGCGCGCAGTTGCAGGCGCTTGTGTCCATGCCGGTGTGGAGCGTGACCAGCAGCATCGTATTCTCCCAATTGCATGACGCGAAGCGCCAGTTCGGGCCGCTGCGTGCGTGGGCGACGGGCGGCTGGATGGCGGGCTGCTGGATCGTCAGCTTTGTGCTGCGCGCGGATGCGTCTCTGATGGCTGCGGTCACGGCGTCTGCGCTGTGGCTGGTGGTGATGGCGCTCACCTGGACGCTGCCCAGCGTGCCGCCGCCAGTGGTGCTGCGGCAGCGCACATGGCGGCAGATTCTCGGCATCGACGCGCTCGAGCTGCTCCGGCACCGCGATCACCGCGTGGTATTCATCACCGCCGCGCTCTACTGCGTGCCGCTGGCCGCCTTCTATCCATACACTGCGCGGCATCTGAGTGATCTCGGCGTGGGGAGCATCTCCGCCATGATCTCGCTCGGGCAGACGACGGAGATCCTGGTGATGCTGATGCTCGCCAGCCTGCTGTCCAGAGTGCGTCTGAAATGGATCTTCCTCTCCGGCATGGTGGTTTGCGTGATTCGCTATGCGTTCAACGCCTTCGCCACCACTGGCTGGGTGATGACGGGCACGCTGCTGCACGGGTTCGCCTACACGCTGTATTTCATCACCGCGCAAATCTACCTGGAGGAACGCATCGACCCCGGCTGGCGCGTGCGCGCGCAGGCGCTGCTCGCGTTGCTGATGAGCGGCGTGGGCAACATGATCGGCTACCTCGGCGGCGGCTGGTGGCATGCGGCATGCACGAAAAGCGGCGTCACTGACTGGTCACGCTTCTGGTGGGGGGAGACGGCGCTGGCGGCGGTGGTGTGCGTGTTCTTCGCGTTCGCGTATCGCGGACGCGTGAAATAGAGGGATGGTTTCAACCTGCCTGCTTGATGGACAGCCAGCGAGCCACCGCTGCCTCCACTTGCTCAAGCGTGTGATCGTTCACGCGCCCGAGAAACTTGATCAATTTGGGCTCCGGGACAGTGCCGAGGTTCTGCGCGTCAAAAGCGCCAGGTTTGAACAATGCGGCTGTGTGAACGACCTCAAACCGTCCGCCTCGAAGTGCGGTGGTGCGGGCGACATAGGTGTAAACGGCTCTCTCATCGTCCCGAAACTCGACGCTCAAGATGAGTCCCGGCCGCGTCTTCGCCGCCAGACCAAGGTCCACCAGCCATATCTCACCGCGATTTACTCTCCCAGCCATTGGTTGCCCGAATTGGGTGCTTCCTCATCATCAAGCATCTGAAACATCGACTCCGAGGCCATGATCATGGTGGTGCGTTCCTCCAGCCAGCCAGCCACTTCGAGGAGTTCCTTGGTGGGCAGTTGTTCAAGGGCTTGTTCGATTTCAAGCACAGTGCTCATGGTGGTGAACCTTAATGGGAATGAGCCGAGGTTCAAACAAAGAAGCGGTTCACGCCAGCCCGGCACGCACGAGCAGCGCCATGGCATCGGGATCGCGGCCCATGAAGTCGTGGTAGAGCTTCGCGGGATCCTCGGAGTTGCCTTTGCTGAGGATGGTGTCGCGGTATTCGCGGCCCACGGCGGGATTGAGCACGCCTTCTTTCTGGAAGCGTGTGAACGCGTCTGCGTCGAGCACCTCTGCCCATTTGTAGCTGTAGTAGCCAGCGGCGTAGCCGACGGGGCTGCTGAACAGATGGCCGAAACGGCGCGCCATGGTCGGCGGCTCGGTTTTCAGCGGCATGAGGTAGCCATCGAGCAGCTTGCGGGCGAGCTTGTCGAGATCGGCCCCCTCATCCGTCGCGTGGTGCATGTGCAGCTCGAGGTCGAGTTTGCCGAAGGCGAGTTGGCGCATGATGTCGCTGGCGCTGCGGTAGTTTTTCGCGGCGAGCATCTTCTTGAAGAGCTTCGCGGGGATCACCCCGCCGGTCTCGTGATGCCGGGCGAAGAGATCGAGGCTCTCACGCTCCCAGCAGAAGTTCTCCATGAGCTGCGAGGGCAGCTCGACGAAGTCCCAATAGACGTTGACGCCGTTGAGCGAGGGGACTTCGACGTTGCCGCAGAGCTGGTGAAGCAGGTGGCCGAACTCGTGGAAGACGGTGCAGACCTCGTCGTGCGTGAGCAGCGCCGACTTTCCACCGATGGGAGGTGACATGTTGCCGCAGATGAGGCCGAGGTGCAGGCGGCGGTCGCGCTCGCCGCTGGGCGGCACGCCCATCTTGAGGTAATTCATCCACGCGCCGCCGCGTTTCGAGTCACGCGGATGCCAGTCGGCGTAGAAGGAGCCGATGTGAACGCCTTTCTCATTCCGCACCTCGTAAAATTTCACTTCGGGATGCCAGACCTCGACGGGGCCGGTCTTTCCTGGCTGCGTGCTGACGTTTTTCGGCACCTCCTTGCCCGGTTCGATGTGAATGACTTCACGCTCGGTGATACGCAGGTCGAAAACCTTCCCCGCGAGCTGGAACATGCCGCCGAGCACCTTGTCGAGCGGGAAATAGGGACGCAGCTCCTCTTCGTCGAAGTCATATTTGGCCTTCCGCTGCTTCTCAGCCCAGAACGCGACTTCCCACGGCTCGAACAGATCGACCGCCTGATGAACTGAGTCGGCGCGGTATTCTTGGAGCTCGATTGTCTCGCGCTGGAAGGCCTCCTGCACGCGGGAATGCAAATCCTCGATGAAGCGCAGCGCGCTGCGCCCGGTCTTCGCCATGCGATGAGCGAGGGTGTGATCGGCGAAGTTCGCCTTACCCATGATTTTCGCCTTCTCATGGCGCAGGCGCAGGATGTTCCAGACGAGGCCGGTGTTGTCATGCCCGCCGTCGCGACCGATGGCGCAGGTGCCTTCCCACACCTGGCGGCGGATGGTCGCGTCTTCGAGATATTCCATGACCGGGATCATGGAGGGAGCCTTCAAGGTGAAACGCCAGGCGGGCTTGTCCGCCGTGCCGTGATTTTTGGCAGCGGCATCAGCGCGCGCGGCGTCGATGGCCGAGGGCGGCAGACCTTGTAAGCGCTGTGGATCGTCAGTGACGAGTTCCCATTGGTTCGTCGAGTCGAGGACGTTCTCGGAGTACTTCTGCGTGAGCTTGGAGAGTTCGGTGGAGATTTCCTCCATGCGCTTCTTCTGTTCCGGCGGCAGATCGGCACCGGCCTGGATGAAGCCTTCCATCTCCTCCTCCAGGGCGCGCTTGCGCACAGGGCTGAGCTTCTTCGCATTGTCGGTCGTGCTGTAGGTGACGAGCAGATCCCAGAGATGCTCGTTGAGCGGAATCTTGGCGAAGAAGGTGCTGACTTCCGGCAGCATCTTGTTGTGCGCCTCACGCAGGGCGGGGGAGTTGCACAGCGAGTCGAGATGCGTCACGAGACCCCATGCCTCGTTCAGGCCGCGGGTGACTTCATCGAGGCCGAGTATGACGGACTCAAAGCTCAATCTGCCACGATCCTGTTCGATGAGCGCGTCGAGATCTGCCTGCGCCTTTTCAAGGGCGGCGCGGATGTCGGCTTCGATGTGATCCGGGGTCAGCGTGGACCAGCGGATGTGAAAATCCTGGGTGAGAAAAGGGGCTGCCATGATGGGGGGTCGGCGGGCGCGACTATGGAGGGCTTGAAGAGCGAGGCAAACGACAACAACTCCGCTTTCATGGTTCAATCCGCCGCGTGCATTGACAAATCCGCCTTACTTCACACCATGCGCGGATCATGTCCGACCCCGCACCGCTTCGCCGCACCCCTTTGCACGCCGTGCATGTGGAAATGGGGGCGCGCATGGTGCCCTTCGCGGGCTGGGACATGCCAGTGCAGTATTCTGGCATCGTCGAGGAACACAAGGCCGTGCGGCAGAGCGTCGGCGTGTTCGACATCTCGCACATGGGCCAGTTCATCGTGAGCGGCAAAGGTGCTGAGGCATTCCTTAACCGCGTCCTGACCAACAACATCGCCACGCTGCAACCTGGACAAGGCCAGTACACGCTGCTGTTGAACGCACACGGCGGCGTGATCGACGATTTGATCGCCTATCGCACCAGCGAGCGTGAATTCTTCCTCGTGGTGAACGCCTCGCGCATTGTCGCCGACTGGGAGCATCTCGAATCGCAGCTCACGAAGGATGATGATGTGATGATGGCCAATGCGAGCGACTTCACCGCCGGTCTCGCGATCCAAGGGCCGAAGTCGCACGAAGTGGCAGCCGCGATCTTCGGCAACAACGATTCCTTTCCCGCGCACAACACGATTCTCGTCACCATGACCGAAACCGGGCCGATGTGGCTCTGTGGCACCGGTTACACCGGCGAGGAGGGCTTTGAGTTCTTCATGCCCGCCGAGACGGCCGAAGCTTGGTTCCGCAAGATTGTCGATGCCGTGAAGGCTGCGGGTGGTGTACCGTGCGGGCTCGGTGCGCGTGACACGCTGCGCCTCGAAATGGGCTATCCGCTCAATGGCAATGATCTTTCCGAAACACGCACGCCGTTGCAAGCGGGCCTCGGTTTCTTCGTCGCTCTCGACAAGGGGGATTTCACAGGCCGCGAAGTGCTCGCGGCACAGAAAGCCGCCGGTCTGCCGGACAAGCTGGCCGCCTTCCGCATGACTGGCACCGCGCCGCCGCCGCGCCCGCATTATCCCGTCGCCGTCAACGGCCAGATCGTGGGCGAAGTGTGCAGCGGCACGCAGTCGCCGAGCCTGAGTGCAGGCATCGGCATGGCCTACCTGCCGACGGACTCCGCGAAGATCGGCACAGTCATCGAAATCGAAATCCGCGGACGTCGTTTCCCGGCGGAAGTCGTGAAGAAGCCGTTTTATCGCAAACCAACCGCCTGAATCCCAACCGCCATCCTCATGAGCAACGTCCCTGACAACCTCCGTTATCGCGAATCCCACGAATGGATCGACCCGATGCAGAATCCCGCCCCCGTGGGCATCACGGACCACGCGCAGGCCGAGCTGACCGACGTCGTCTTTGTCGATCCACCCAAAATAGGCACCCAGGTCAGCGCCGGGCAGCAGGTGTGCGTGATCGAGTCCGTGAAAGCCGCCAGCGACATCTACGCGCCGGTTTCCGGTGAGATCGTGGAGGTCAACGAGGCGCTCAGCAACGATCCCGGGCTGCTCAACCGCGATCCCTACCTCGGCGGCTGGATTTTCAAGATCAAGCCCTCGAACATCGCCGAGGCGGACGCCATGATGAACGCTGACGCGTACCGCAAGCACATCGGCTGAGTGGGGCCGAGGCCGACGTTGTTTTCAGAATGCGCAGAGTGAAGCATCCCCTGCCTGCGGGAGCGTCTTTCCACGCCTCCGAGAAAAAATTCTGGACGCTGTTTGGCAAGTGACACCCGCCTGCGGCCTGCTAGCATGGGCGGCCTCAAAACGCCCCCACTTCGATGCCCACAAACTTCTCCCGCCGTCACATTGGTCCCTCCGCCGCTGAAGCAGAGAGCATGCTGCAAACGCTCGGCTTCAAAACACTGGACGCGCTCATCGACAAAGTCGTGCCGGAAGGCATCCGCGTGCGTGAGGCGCTGAACCTGCCCGCCCCTCTCAGCGAGGAGCAGGCGCTGCGCCGCATGCGTCAGATCATGAGCCGGAACAAGGTGCTGCGCTCATTCATCGGCCTCGGCTATCACGACACCTTCACACCGCCTGTCATCCAGCGGAACATCCTCGAAAATCCCGGCTGGTACACCGCCTACACGCCTTACCAGGCCGAGATCGCCCAGGGACGTCTGGAGGCGCTGATCAATTTCCAGACGATGATCCGCGATCTCACGGCGCTGGATGTAGCGAACGCCTCGCTGCTCGACGAGGGCACGGCCTGCGCCGAGGCGCTCGGGCTCGCCGTGGCGCAGGTCGCCGGCTCCTCGCGCGTGTTTGTCTCCGACAAATGCCATCCGCACAGCATTGAGGTCGTGCGCACACGCATGGACGCGCTCGGCATTCGCGTGGAGGTGGGCGATGTGGCGAAGTGGAAGCACGATGGCAAGAAGGGCCTCGCCGCCGTGCTCGTGCAGTATCCGGACACGCTCGGGGTCATCCATGACTACTCCGGGCTTGCCAACGAGGTGCATGAGGCGGGTGCTTTGCTCGTGGTCAGCGCCGACCTGCTCGCGCTCACTTTGTTGCGTGCGCCAGGTGAGTTCGGTGCGGACATCTGCGTGGGCAACAGCCAGCGTTTCGGTGTGCCGCTCGGTTTCGGCGGCCCGCACGCTGCCTTCATGGCGGTGAGGGAGGCGTTGAAGCGCCGCCTTCCGGGAAGACTCATCGGCGTGTCGAAGGACGCGTCCGGGAAGCCAGCCTACCGTCTCTCCCTTCAGACTCGCGAGCAGCACATCCGCCGCGAGAAGGCCACCAGCAACATCTGCACCGCGCAGGTGCTGCTCGCTGTCATGGCGTCGATGTATGCGGTGTATCACGGCCCGCAGGGATTGAAGGCGGTCGCGCATCGTGTGCATGGCGCGGCTGTCTGGCTCGCTGGCGAGCTGCTGCGTGGTGGCATCGACGTGCTGAGCGACGATTTCTTCGACACCATCAGCGTGCGTGTGCCGAATGCCGACGATTTGCTCAAGCGCGCCCTGCTTTTCGGCATCAACCTGCGCAAAATCGACGCCACCACCGTCGGCGTGGCCCTCGACGAGCGTGTGCGCGAGGAGGAGCTGCTCAATCTCGCCACCGCGTTCGGCATCTCCAGGCCGCAACAGCAGCCGGTGCTCGATGACGCGCATCCGCTGCATTGTTCGGCCTTACATCATCGCGCCTCAGATTTTCTCACGCATCCGGTCTTCAACTCGCATCACTCCGAGACGGAGATGATGCGCTATCTGCACCGTCTGGAGTCGAAGGACATCGCGCTGAACCGCAGCATGATCCCGCTAGGATCCTGCACGATGAAGCTCAACGCCGCCGCGGAGATGATGCCGCTGAGCTGGCCGGAGGTGAATGGCTTGCATCCCTTTGTCCCGCATGACCAGTCTGAAGGCTACCACACCATGTTCGGCGAGCTGGAGACGTGGTTGGCCGAGTGTACTGGATTCGATGCTGTCTCGCTCCAGCCCAACGCCGGTTCGCAGGGCGAGTACGCGGGTCTTCTCGCCATCAAACGTTTCCATGCCTCGCGTGGGGAGGATCATCGTGATGTGTGCCTGATCCCCACCTCCGCGCACGGCACGAATCCCGCCAGCGCCGTGATGTGCGGCTTCAAAGTGGTCCCTGTCACCTGTGACAACCAGGGCAACGTGGACCTCGACGACCTCAAGACCAAGCTCGCGGCGAACAAAGACAAGGTGGCCGCGCTGATGATTACCTATCCCTCCACGCACGGAGTGTTCGAGGAGTCCATCATCGAAATCTGTCAGCTCACGCATGATCATGGTGGCCAGGTTTACATGGACGGTGCGAACATGAACGCGCAGGTCGGTCTCACCTCGCCGGGCCGCATCGGCGCGGATGTCTGCCATCTTAATTTGCACAAGACCTTCTGCATCCCGCATGGCGGCGGTGGTCCGGGTGTCGGCCCCATCGCCGTGGCCGCGCATCTGCGCCCGCATCTGCCGGGACATCATTCCTGGCAGGCGGACATGCGTGAGGGTGCCGTCTGCTCTGCGCCGTGGGGCAGCGCCAGCATCTGCACGATCTCGTGGATGTATGTCGCCATGATGGGTCCGCGTCTCACCGAGGCCACGAAGTTCGCCATTCTGAATGCGAACTATATCGCGAAGAAGCTCGAAGGCAGTTTCCCCACGCTCTACAAGGGCAGCAACGGCCTCGTCGCGCACGAGTGCATCCTCGACTTCAGCCATTTCCACAAGATCACCGTCGAGGACGTGGCAAAGCGCCTCATGGACTTCGGCTACCACGCGCCGACGATGAGCTGGCCCGTCGCGGGCACGCTCATGATCGAACCGACGGAGAGCGAGAGCAAAGCCGAGCTCGACCGCTTCTGTGAGGCGATGCAGCGCATCCATGCCGAGATGATCGACGTCGAGGGCGGCAAGCAGCATCCCGCAGACAACGTGCTCAAGCAGGCGCCGCACACCGCCGCGTTTGTGATGAAGAGCGACTGGCCGCATGCCTACACGCGCGAGGCCGCCGCCTTCCCGCTGCCGTGGGTACAGGAGGCCAAATACTGGCCGCCCGTCTCGCGTGTGGACAACGTCTTCGGCGACCGCCACCTCGTCTGCACCTGCATCAGTGTCGAGGAAGCGGCGGTGCCGTAGCACGAGTTTTTCAACTCGTGGCTTCTGTCTTCGTCATGCCACGGATCAACGAACTGGAAAGTTCGTTCCACGGTCGTCGTTTCCGGGCGCACCATGAAGCTGCTTCAGCTTGCTCTCGCGTTCCTCAGTATGGCCCCGGTCGCCCAGGCCGTCGAAGCACCGCGCCCGAACATCCTGTTCATCATCTTCGACGACTGGGGCTGGCAGCATGCGGGTGCATATGGCTGTGACTGGGTGAAGACGCCGAATTTCGACCGTGTGGCGAAGGAGGGCGTGCTGTTCAAGAATGCCTTCACCTCGAATCCGAAGTGCAGCCCGTGCCGCGCCACGATCCTCACCGGGCGCAACTCCTGGCAGCTTGAGGAGGCCGTCTGTCACGGCGGCATCTTCCCGCCGAAATTTGCGGTGTATCCCGACCTGCTCGAAAAAGGCGGCTACACCGTCGGTCTGACCGGCAAAGGCTGGGGGCCGGGTGATTTCAAATTGGGAGGGCGCACGCGCAATCCTGCCGGACCGAGCTTCGACACCGAAAAGGCCGATCCGCCCGCGTCCGGCATCGGCAAGAACGATTACACGGCCAACTTCGTGAAGTTCCTGGCGCAGCGTGATGTTCAAAAGCCATTCTGTTTCTGGATGGGCTTCCAGGAGCCGCATCGTGGCTACGAACTGAACTCCGGCGTGCGTCTGGGCAAAAAATTGAGTGATGTGACCGTGCCCGGTTATCTACCCGACAATGAAACCGTGCGCGGCGATCTGGCTGACTATGCCGTCGAAGTCGAGTATGCCGACGCCTACATCGGTCGTGCGATGGGCCTGTTGGAGAAGCAAGGTTTGCTCGAAAACACGCTCATCATCGTGACCTCCGACCACGGCATGCCGTTTCCACGCGTGAAGGGGCAGATCTACGAGGACGGCTATCATCTGCCGCTGGCGATGCGCTGGGGCAAGGGCATCAAGCCGGGCCGCGTCGTCGAAGATTTCATCAACGTGCGTGATCTCGCACCGACTTATCTCGAACTCGCCGGTTTGCCCGTTCACGAGCAGATGAGCGGCAAAAGCCTCGTGAACATCCTGCGCAGCGACAAGAACGGCTTCGTCGAGGATCGCAAAATCATGCTCGCAGGCAAGGAGCGTCACGATATTGGCCGTCCGAACGACTGGGGCTATCCCGTGCGCGCCATCCGCACGCCGGAGTTTTTCTACAGCCACAACTACCACCCCGAGCGCTGGCCTGCGTGCAATCCTGAGACCGGCTACCGCAACTGCGACGACGGGCCGACAAAATCGTGGATCGTGGACCACAAAGGGCCGTTTTACGATCTGGCCTTCAATTATCGGACGGAAGAGGAGCTGTATGACATCACACGCGATCCCGAGTGCCTGAAAAACCTCGCCGCCGATCCCAAGTTCGCCGCTGCGAAGAAGGAGCTGCGCGAAAAGATGGAGTCCATCCTCAAGGAGGAGAAGGATCCGCGCGAACTCGGCAACGCCGCGATCTTCGACACCTACAAATACCTCGGCAGCCGCAAGAACAAAGGCTACGCCGAATGGGAGGCCGCGCAGAAAGGCATCCCGCTGCCCGAAGTGCCGGAGAGAAGAAAAGGGAAAAAAGCGGAGTGATCAATCCCGCCTTGCCCTTCCTGAATGCCTTCATTACTCTGATGACGGGTCGGTCGGAGTGATCGCTGGTGTTTTGCTGCAAGGCAGGATGCCAGAGGAAAGTCCGGACACCACAAGGCAGCATGCCACGCGAAAGCGTGGGGGCTGCGGTGCAAGCCGCAGTCACAGACAGTGTCACAGAAAACAAACCGCCTCCGCGCAAGCGGCGGCAAGGGTGAAAAGGCGGGGTAAGAGCCCACCGCCCCGACCGCGAGGAAGGGGGCACGACAAACCTCATGCGGTGCAAGACAGAACAGGAGAAACGGCCCGCCTGGCCGCAAGTCCCGCAAGGGATGGATGACTCCGGGTAATAGTCGCACCACTGCCGCGAGGCGGGGGCGGGCCGGTCGCTCTGGCCCGACAGACAAATGATCACAGCGAGTCGCCGCAAGGCGGTGAGACACAGAATCCGGCTTATGAGGGCCGATCCACCATGAAGGCGTCGGGGGAAACTCCGGCGCCTTCGCCTTTATCGAAGATCAAATCACAAGCCGAAGTCTCCCTCGGCCATCACCGTGTGCTTCGGCGCGTCTCGCAACGGTTCCGGCATGAGGGTGAAATGACAGACCTCCTGCGCACGGCGCAGTAAGGCGGGAGTGTCGTTCCAGACGTGGTCATTTGGAAAAGAGTTTGTGGTGACTAACGCCGCACTTCCCGGTAGGATGTCGGGCTCCCGGATCAGCAGGCCGGTGAGCGCATGCAGCTCTGTGTCATCATCCGCAGTGGTGAAGGCTTCCAGCACAATCCCAGCAGCGCAGGCCACGAACGCGCCGTGGAGTTACCAGCAGGCATGAACTCAATATGCCCGCACTATCGACGAGGCCGAGGAAATGATGTTTTCGTCCGGGTGCTTGGCAGAACCAGCGCAGGTATTCCGGTGTGATCCACTTCTCGACACGATCTGCGCAGCGGTAGGGACGTTTCACGGCCTGAATCTTGTCCACATCCTTCACCACCGTATGGCTTTGCGGCAAGGTCGGCCACCAGGACCGGCCCTTCAGCCAAGCGAAAGCTCCTGCGGAAAAAAAATGACGGGTCACGCTTTTCTCCGCGCGTGCGCCCATCTTGAGCAGGGCCTCCTGCACACGCGGGTTGGGCGTGGTATGCACGATCATGTGTTTCCGCATCAGTTCACGTTGGACCAGGAACACCAGCGCGGCTGCTCTGGGAAATTCCATGTTGGCGCAAAGCGTCGTGGCATACAGCGTAGGCACCGGGTTGCCCTGCCACGCATGCAAGGCGGGAATCGTCCCGCCGAAGCCCACGACGGTTTTGTCCGCATGCACCCAGCGTCCGCGTTCATCGTTCATCGCCGCCGCTGGATTTTGCTCCCACCAGAAACGCATGTGCTCCGCCCATTGCGCAGCATCATGCACACGGTCATGCTGCTCCAGGAAAGCCGTCAGCTCCGCGCGTGCGGCGGCGGTGTCAGGATAACGGCTGATTTCGAGTTTGGACATGAAGTGTCGGAGGGCACGAAACGGAAATCTCCCTTCGCCCTGCCGCAGCGTCAAGCAGTGTGCTCGCTTGTCTTCGCGGCGTGGTGTCTGGCGCGACAGGTGCCTCGGTTTATCAGGCTCCATGGATGGCACGCTGGGCAGAGTGCAGTGACATCAGCGTGGGGTGCGCATTCTGTCCGCATAGCGGGCTACTCTCACCGAGGTGCGTCGAGCAGCTTTGCCGCCTCCGTCTTCGCCTTGGCGAGTACGCTGGCGAGCGCGACGGGCTTGCCGCCCTGGCGGGCGCTTTCATCAGCGGCTTCCATGAAAGTGAATAACTCGATGGTCTCTGCCTCGCTCACGGGAGGCACGCCGGTGCGGAAGAATGTGCCGATCTGGCGGCAGAGCGCTTCGTAGCTGATGACTTTGGCACCCATCTGGTTGCCTTTGCTGCCGTACACCATGGCTCCGAAGTCGGCCTTTCCTCTCACGATACCGCGGTAGGTGCCGATGCGCCCGTCCTTCCACACTCCGGTCACTTGGTCGGTGATCGGGCCTTTCGCACGCGCGACAGTTTCGCATCCGGTACCCATGAGTGTGAAAAGCGACTCGATGCCATGAATGGCGTAGAAGAACAGGTCCGGTGTGCCGCTTTGATACGAGCATGGCCCCCAAGTCGTGACACCCATGATGTCACCGATGTCCGTGTTGTTCTTGAGCGTGATCAAATCGGGACCGAAGCGCGACGACGAACTCGACCAGGTCTTCACGCCGTGTTTTCTCGCCAGCTCGAAGAGTGCGATGGCCTCTGCCAGAGTGCCGGCGAGCGGCTTGTCGATGTACACGAGCTTGCCCGATTTGAAGACCTCCCCCGCCTCCTTTAGATGGATGCGCCCATCCACGCTCTCGATCAGCACGACATCCACCTTATCCAGCAGTTTTGGGATCGTATCGACAATCTCCACGCCCATGCCGCGCACCTGCTCGGTGAACTTTTCCACGCGGTTCTTGCTCGCGGGCATGTCTGTGCCGCCGGGATAGCCTGCCACGACCTTGATGCCCGCCAGTTCACCCGTCGCCTCACCTTTATTGAAGAGCTTCGTGAATGCCGGTACATGCGAGGTGTCGAGGCCGATGATGCCGGCGCGCAGTTGTTTGAGACTGTCTTGAGCGATGGCCGTGCCCGCGAGGATGAATGTGAGGAGGATGGTCTTCATGGCTGCTTATCCCAAAGCACTGGGGTGCCCCTCTTTCACAAACTTTTGTGCCGGAAGCTGGTAGCCAAGTAACACGCAAGGAACAGAGGGCGGGCGACGTTTCCGGGCGCATGACCGCATTCTCTCGCCGCCAGTTTCTCAAGACAGCATCTCTCACTGCCTCCGTCGGGCCGAACATCGTTCGCGCACTCGACTCGAAACAAAAAATTCGCGTTGCTTGTGTCGGCATCGGGCAGATGGGCAATGGCGCGGTGAGTGGTTCCCGCGATGAGCAGCTTGTGGCGTTTTGTGATGTGGACTGGCGCAAGCTAGGGCCGCGCAGCGCGGGTAGCGTCGCGGAGAAACACCCTGGCGTGCCACGCTTCGACGACTTCCGTGAAATGCTCGAAAAAATGGGTAGCGAGATCGACGCGGTGCTCATCTCCACCCCTGACCACACCCATTTCCCTGCTGCCATGGCCGCGATGGAGGCGAAGAAGCACGTCTTTGTTCAGAAGCCGCTCGCACACAATATCTGGCAGGTGCGCACGCTGCAAAAGGCCGCTCATAAGTACGGCGTGCAGACAGTGATGGGAAATCAGGGCCACTGCTGGGAGGGCATTCGCCTCGTGAAGGAATGGTTCGAGGCCGGGGTGCTCGGCGAGGTGCGGGAGGTGCATTGCTGGACGGATCGTCCTGTGAGCAAGGTCGGCTTTGCGCAGAAATTTCCGACCACGCTCCCTAAGGGCGAGCCGGTGCCAGAAGGTCTCGACTGGAAATTGTGGCAGGGGCCTGTGGCCGACGCAGAATACAGCGTGCAGTACCTGCCCCAGTTCTGGCGCGGCTGGTGGAACTACGGCTGCGGCGGCCTCGGCGACATTGGCTGCCACTGTCTCGACGCGCCATTCTGGGCACTGCAGCTCGGCCCGCCGGAGAAGGTAGAGGTCGTGCAGCAGACACCGGGCGGGCTGAAGGACTACACCGCACAGAAGTCGCACATCATCTTCCATTTTGCAGCACGTAGCGGGATGCCGCCCGTTCAGATCCATTGGTATGAGGGTGGCCTACTGCCCGAGGCACTCCCCGGCATGACCAAAGCACTGCCCGACAATGGCATGATCATGAAAGGCAGTAGAGAGACGCTTTTCTCCGAAGGCATGCGCGTGCAAAGCCCGCAGCTCTGGCCGCGCGAACGCATGACACCGCTCATCGACATCCTGCGCCGCAAACCGCTGCCACGCTCCGTGGCGGGCGAGCCGATCGGCGAGCTTTTTGCTGCCATCCGCGGCGAGATCCCCCATGCGGGCTCCCATTTCGACTACGCATGTCCGCTCACAGAGCTCGTGGGCGTCGGCGTACTCGCCATCCGTTCCGGCAAAACTGTCGAGTGGGACTCCGCTGGCATGAAGGTCAAAAACGCGCCTGAATTCGACTCCTGGATCAAGGAACCCATGCGTGATGGCTGGAGTCACGGTGAGGATTTGTGGAAGGCGTGAGCAACAGGCCGAAGGCTCGTTGAACAAAAGTGTGCTCAAAGCCTGCGCCTGACGATGCAACGGGTTCTCACGAGTTGGTCAGTGCCTGAATGTCGATCAATCACGTCAAAGCCGACTCAGTGTGGGGAGGTCGGACACAGAGAGAAAGTGATGCCGCGTGATCGTGAGGGCGAATAAACAACGCGGGGAGGAAGATTCTTCCTATTGCGAGTTCGGCGGCGGTCTTTCGTATTCACTAGTCATGAAGCGCCTAATTTTGCCTCTCGCCTTCCTCTGCAGCCTGCATGCCTCCGCAGAGGACTGGACGCAGTTCATGTTCAATGCTGCGCACAGCGGCAATGCGACGCAGATCGACCTCGATGTCGAAAAACTCGGCCTGCAAGGTGCGGTGGCGATGACGGATGGCATTTACACGTCTCCAGTCGTCGCTGGTGGCAAGGTGTATGTGGTCGATGGGTCGGGCTGCGTGGCATGTTTTGACGCGAAGACGCTCAAGGAGATCTGGCGCTTCCAAAGCAAAGGCGGCAAGCAAAACGTCAACAACGTGTCTTCGCCTGCCATCGCGGGAAAGTGGCTCCATTTTGGCACTACGGCGGGTTTATACTATGTGCTGGATCACGAGACGGGTGCAGTGGTAGCCGAGATCGACTGTGGAGAGCCTATTTTTAGCACGCCAGTCGTGGCGCAGGACCGCGTGTATGCCGCCACCCTCGGTGCGCAGGTGCTGGCGCTAACTTTCGAGGGCAAGCAGCTTTGGAAATGGGATTTCGTGAAGGAGGTCATTGACTTCGACGGCAACCGCTGGAGCGGCGAGTCGTGGGCGGCGTTTTGCGAGAAACGCATGCTCGCCACGCTAAAACCGGGAACGAAGCCGACCTCCAGCGACGGCCGCGTGAATTGGAAGGATCACTTCGTGTGCTCGCGGGACATTTGTTTGATCAAAGGCAACATCGTCGTCATTCCCGCCGGAGGCCGCACACTCTTCCTCGAAGATACAGGTACAGCACCGAAGCTGAAGGCCACCGGTGAAATCCCCGAGTGGTCCGGCAAGGAATTCCCCGCCACCTTCGGTCAGAGTGCCGATGACGACGGCAACGTCTATGTCCAATGGCATCGCCGAGACAACGCCGGCCGTGTGGACATCCTGCGTCTCGAAGGAGACACGCTTAAAACCGGTGACTTCGTCCCCGGAACGGACACGAACATCCGCATGGACGGCCTGCTAAGTTTTTCGCCGGTGGCGATTCGTGGGCAGGATGTGTTTCGCGTGAAGCCGGAGACAGATCGTGGCCTCATTCGGCACAACATGAGCAAGAAGGAGATAAAGACGCTCAGCGGAGCGGGCGCCATTGCACCGCCGGTGCTGACCAAGCGGCATGTGATCTTTGGTGGGCTGGATGGTCGAGTCCGCTGCATCAATATCGAGTCGGGGAAAGTGACCGAACTTCCCGCCGTGGTGAGGATGAAAGACGAAATAAAATACAACAACCAAATGGGAGCCATTACCTCTCCGTCTGCCGTTTCCGACGGGAGATTATTTGTGGGCAACGAAGGAGGTTTCTTGATGGTGTATGGCACAAACAGGCAGTCGTTCCCAATCGTCGATCCACAGCAAGAAACTCAATCACAACTTCGCTCCCCGCTTGCCGGCAAGCTCGCCGCTGCCAAATACGACTGGTACACGAACTACGGCAATTTCGCGGGCCAGAACTCGAACGACCAAGATTTGAAACCACCGCTGCGCATGCGTTGGGCTCGTCGCCTCGAAGGCACGGTGAAACATCTGCCAGTGTGTGGCGGCGGTCGGATGTACACGCACACAGCGGAGGGGCAGATCATCGCGTGTGAGCAGGACACGGGGCGTTTGCTTTGGCGGAAGTGGTGGCCGGATGTGTATCTGAGCTTCACCTCGCCACTTTACATTGAAGGAAAACTGCTGGTGCCGCAGGCGGGCATGAAGAAGTCGTTTGTACGCTGTCTCGATGCCGCGACGGGCAATTTGCTCTGGGAAGCGCCCTTCACTGGCAGCCCGAGCTGGAGCAGACAGTTCCCACCAGTTGTCGCAGGCAAGGTGGCGATCTACGCGAGCGGTAGTGGCGACTATGCGCCACAAGGCAGCGAAAAGCCATGGACCTTCGGCGGCGTACCGGTGGTGCCCAAAGATGGCAGCGAGGTGATGAGCTTCATCTACTCGAACGACAATCCGTATTACCCAAAGAACCATCATCCGCGCCTCTGGGCTTGGGATTTGGAAACGGGCAAGGTGGTGTGGGAGAAGGATTTCTTCGACCAAGGGCGTGGCGGCAATGACTGCGGCATTTGCATCCTCGATGGGAAGCTCTACTACAGCGTCTTTTTCGGCTACGATGCCGAAACGAAGCGCCGCCGCGGCATTCCAGTGGAAAACAACGGACTCACCTGCTGCATCGACCCGCAAAGCGGTAAGATCCTATGGCAAACGAATGAATACTACGTCACCGCCAAATGCACGCTCAGCGCACGCGATGGGAAACTCTACATCGGTGGCTACAACAAGGCGAACGCTGGCACCGAAGATCGCCATGTGTGGTGTCTCGATGCGAACACCGGTAAACTCGTCTGGAAGAGCGACGCTGTGACCTCCGCGCTGAACGTGGTGAGCGTGGGCGAAAAATTCATGTTCTGCAATGCGCTGCGCGGCAAGGGCAACGTCTTCGATAGCTCCACTGGCAAGGTCGTTTATAGTATCCAGACGAACTACGCGTGCTGCCGGTTCACGATGAGCGAGCCGTATGTGCTAGGCGCGAACATGGACATGATCGACCTCTCCCAAGAAGGCAAACTCGTCTCCACTGGCCCCGCCATCGACTCACGCGAGTGTCTCGGCGCTGTCGTCAGCAATGGTCGCATTTTTTACACCTCGCAGGCCAGCGGCTTCATCGTCTCGCAGACCTATGGGCCTGAGTCGAAAGACCTGCCGCCTGCGTGGGAGGTGCGTTAGAGCAGCTTCTCCCCACGCGTGTATTTCGCCACCGCGTCGGGATCGAGTTCGAGTCCTAGCCCCGGCTTCGTGGGGATCGGTAGCATGCCGTCGGCATCCAGCTTCCATCCGCCAAGGGTGATCTCGTCGATAAAAGGTGAGCCGGTGAGGTATTCGACGAGATCCGTGCCGGGGAAGGCCGAAGCGAGATGCAAATCCGCCGCGAGCCCCACCGCCGTGTTCCAACCGTGCGGAATGAATTGCACGCCATGCTCCTGCGCCATCCACGCGATGCGCCGCTCCTCGCTGATGCCGCCGACTTTGGTTACGTCCGGCTGGATGATGTCAAAGGCACGCGCTTCGAGGAAGGGTTGGAAAGCTTGACGCCGCGTCAGCACCTCGCCGCCGCTGATCGGCACGGGCGAGTGCTCGCGCAGTTTCGCAAAATCCTCCAGCGCATCCGGCACGAGCGCTTCCTCAAACCAATGCACGTCGTAGTCGGCGAGCATCTTCGCCGTGTTCAGAGCCCACTTGTATCCATTCGTCCAATGCGCGTCGCTGCCGCCCGCATCGACCATCAGCTTGTTTTCCGCGCCCACCGCCTCGCGCGCGGCTTTCACGATGGCTTCGTCGGTCTTTGCATTGCGCCGACCAAACGGCCCCCAGCCGATCTTGAAGGCACGAAAGCCCTGCGCCTTCACGGCGAGCAGGTGATCGCGCAGCTTTTCAGGTTCATCCATTAGCAGCGAGGCATACGGCTGTACACGCTCGCGATACCGCCCGCCCAAAAGACGCCCCACCGGCTGCCCTGTCGCTTTGCCGAGCAAATCCCACAGCGCGATGTCGATGCCGCTGATCGCGTGCGTGATCGCGCCACCACGACCGAGCCAGAACATGTGCTGGTGCATCTTCTCGCTCACGCGTTCGGGTTCAAGGGCGTTCTCACCGCGATACAACGGCTCCAGCACCGCCAGCGCGGCCTTCACTAGCGCGTCGTTCGTGAACACGCTGCCGAGTCCGATAAGTCCTTCATCGGTATGCACTGCGACGAGCGTGTGAACACAATCTTCAGGCCGGAGTTCGTTGCTCCAACCGCCTTCGGGAGTGGCACCGCGCAGACCTGCGCAGCGGATTTCGGTGATCTTCATGAGTGTCGTTGGAAAAGTCGGGCTTTGGCTTGGAATAAAACGTCTGCATCAAGCGGGAACATCGGTCGCGTGCAGCGGGCGTGGCCGAGGTAGGGAAGATTGGCGCTGGAGGAGCCAGGGGCATCGACATGTACCATCTGCGCGCACCAGTCGGCATACATGTGTGGCTGGCAATGGGGGGATTTGATCACCACGGCATCAAATCGCTCCGGATTTTGCCCATGGGCGTAAAAGAACGAGCGGTCGTAAAGATTCACGGCGCGGCTGCTGACCACGAATGTGAAATTCTCTGCCTCCAGCACCGCCGTGGGTCCGGCATACCATTCTTCACCGAAAGATTCGCTACGAAAACGGCCATCGGCGAGCAATCGCACCTTCGCGGTGATTTCTAGCGGCGTGAAGCGTTGAGGATCGAGCGTGCCGCCGATCTGGGTAGTGATCGTAGCGCCGATTCCGGCGGCGAAGGCCATTTGGACCGCTGGTTCATCCACGATGGGCAGCAGCGTGTGCGCGGTGCAGCCGGATTCGATGAGTTTACGCAGGATGGCATTGCTGTCGCCGGAAGCGCCCGAACTTGTCGCATCCGCAGCATCGACAAGACCGAGTGTGCCGCTCGTGTGCGCCTTCACGATGGCCGCCATCTCTCCGAGGCTCTTCAGCGGCACACGCATCTTTTCATGATGCTCCCAGAACAGATTCGCGATGCGCAACGCCTCGCGCTCGGCCAGCGCAGGATCGTTGTCAGTGACAACAAAGGCCCACGAGGCGAGTTCCGGCACATCGGTGAACGGATTTCCCCACATCATCGCCGCCGAGAGGCCGTGCGGACTTTGCTCGATCTCCTTCGCCGCGTTCACCGCATGACGGATCGAGCCACTGGCCGTGATGAGTTCATCGCCACGCACCAACGCGGGCACGGTGACTTTGGCTGTCACCGGATTCACTTCGCCTGAAATGATGCGCAGCAGCAGTCTCGCGGCACGTTGCCCCGTTTCAAAGAAATCGACGTGCGGATAGGTGTGGTAGGCCACGACCGCGTCGCTCTGCTCGACCATGCGATCCGTCAGAATGCCGTGCAGATCGAGCGAAACGACGACGGGCACCTTCTCCCCGACGATTTTGCGTGTTTCGGTCAGCAACCAGCCTTCGGGATCGAGTTCCGACTCGCTCGCCATTGCGCCGTGCATGCAGAAATACACGCCATCGACCGGTGGAGTGGTGCGAATCGCATCGAGAAGTTCCGTCGCGATGCGTTCCCATGCCGCTTTCGCCAACGTGCCGCCCGATGTGATGAAAAACGCACTGTAGGCCGGTACGATCTCCACCTTCGGCAACGCATCGAATACACTCAGTGCCCCGCCGACCTCGTTCCGCACCGTGCGGTGGTAATCGATCAACTCCTGCCCGCGCCGGATTCCGAAATCGTCATATCCGCTCAGGTGCGGGTTGAAGGTGGAGACCTCCTGTTTGCATTCGGCGATGAGGATGCGTGGCATGGGCGGTCAGCGGGCGTGCCGGAGGACGAACTTCATCGCTGCGACAGTGTCTTCATACGTCGTCGCGTGGCCGCCGTTCTCGCGGTGAATGCTCAAAACATCACGTCCGGCCTTATTTAAACTCTCGGCGAGGCGCAGCACGCTGTCTGGTGGAACGATGGTGTCCTTCCCGCCCGTGGTGATGGAGACGGGCATGGCGAGGCGCTCGGCGTGCAACTCAGGGCTCCTTTTGCGGCGCTCCTCCGCGTTGCCGTAAGATGCGTCGATGGCCTCTTTGAATCCTGTGTATGCGGCCATATTCGCGGTGCCGTTTAGACTGCACACGCCTGCAATGAGTTCAGGATGCAGTGTGGCGAAAATCAGCGCCGATGTGCCGCCCATCGAGCCACCAGCGATGAACACGCGCCCCACGCGATGTCTTTGCCGCACCTCACTGATGATCTGCACGACATCTGCCTCGGCCTTCGGGCCCATCCACGATGTTTTGGCGCGGTAATCGGGCGAAACGACGATCATGTCATGCTTCGCGGCGACATCGCGCAGAGCACGGCATTCGCCACGAGCGTCGTTGATGAACTGCCAGCGGTCGGAGCCGTGACCATGCAGGGCGATGACGACATCGTGCGTCTTCGCGGCATCAAAGCCGGGCGGCAGGAGTTCGACGCAGCGCTGTTCAGAGCCGTCGATGCTGGATTTGAAGGTGATGTCGGACGGTTCGGCACAAAGGGCATGGCACACGGTACCGAGAATGAGGGTCGGCAGCTTCCATCTCATAGCGCCTCCTTCCATCGCTGGAACTCACCGAGTATCTCATCACGCGAGCATTTAGGCCGTAGCACCGTGCGTACTTTAAAGCCGTAGTCCTTCATCACCTCGGGCTTCTGGATGAGAAACTGAAAGTCCCAGGCGGGATTTGTGGTCTTGCGCTCTGTGTTTACACCGCCGCCGCTGGGGGAATGAGTGAAACGGATACCCTCCGTGCGGTCGAACATCACGATCCATACGAGATCGTCGAAGTGTCCGTAGAAGAATGGCAGATCGAAGCGGAAGCGAGAGAGACTTTTGAAGAGCGTGTCGCGTCCGCCCTCTGGGAAGGTCATCTCAAACGTGTCGCTGCGATGCGGCACGGTGCTCTGGTCGTTGTGCCACTGGGTGCAAAACTGTGTCCACATCTCTTTTTGAGTGTCGAGTCCGCCGAGAAAGTAAATGCTCTTGTCCGCAGGCGCGTTCATGTAACTGGCCCAGAACAGCGACAGGTAGCCGCGCGGAAACACATCGCGGTGCGCGCGGCAGCGGAAGTCCATGTCGAGGTAATGTGGCGCGGTGAGCTTGAAATGCGTCCAGCTTTCAATGTGAAACGTCGGCGTCGGCGGCTGGAGCAGCTCCGCCTCGGAATCGCTGAGGCGCGTGAGCGTCATCGGCGCATTGCTCGGCTCGAAGAAAGTCTTCGAGTCCTCCAAGTGCTCGCCGGTGACGATGTGCTCCAGGTTCAAGCCTGCAATGGGTGGAGCGAAGATGCTGCGCGTGCCTTTTGTGTGTTGGAGGCTCCACACACCGTTGTAGCCGACACGGTGTTGCTCGTGCGTGGAGTTGTCGCCGATCACAGCGGTGAGATCACCGGCGCGCAGTGTACACTGAGTGGCCTTTGCACCGGCATGCACCGAAGAGGTGAGCGCGGCGGCAGCCGTGGCGCTGAAAAACCTGCGGCGATTCATGCCGACATGAGGTGTGAGCGACTGGCGTCTGGCAGTCATGATCGATCTGGGGGATTTCACGGTGCCGCACGGAGGCTGACGGATTCGATTATCGCGTCCGGCTGGAGCCGTGTGCGCACGACGACCTGCGCCCACGCAGTCTCGGGACTGCCGGTGATGCTGACGCCTGCGCTGCCTGGTGTTATGGCGGCGGAGTCGGTTGGCGGAGAATCGTAGGCCGGCTTGGCTTTGGTGCGGAGGAAGACTTGAGTGTCTCCGGCTCCTTGAGCAGCAGCTTTCCACTGGGCGGTGAGCTGATAAACGGTGCCTTGGACGAGCGGAATCTTCTCGCCTTCCCAATCGCGTTGAGGATTGGAGCCAGCGAGGCGTGCTGGGGGCATGCGTGGCGACCAGTGATCAAATCCTTCCGCTGAAACCCAGCGGAGATGGAAGTCTGGATTGCGGATCAGATTGCCCGCGCCTGCCTGCCGCAGGTCCACGCGGTCGAGCTGGATCGTGGCCGCGGTGGTGATCTTCACTGGCGGCAGTTCCTTCACGCATCCCACCGCTGAGATCAGCGGGTTGTAGTCGCCAGCGGGCAGGTGGGAGAAGGTGAAGCCACCATCCGGGCTGGTCAGCGTGGAGAAGGTCGTCCCGGCGAGCATGATCTTTACCGGCAGGCGCGAGAGCGAGGGATGAGTGTTTTCCGGCGTGGTGATTATGCCGGACAGTGACGCGTCACCCTTTGTCTGCTTCGCGAGCACGCCTAGCGTGTGCAGCAGATCGGCAGTGACGCGTGCGGTTTCGAGTGCGGCTTCCAGCACGACAGGTTCGACGAGCGCACGGCGGTCCGCCTCGACATCTGCACGGCAGCGTTCGGCGCGCGCCTTGCAATACTCGATAAGGCCGTCCATTCGGCGCAGATAGCCCGCCTCTGCCTCCGCGTCGGTGGTGCCGAGCAGTTGAGGTTTGTAGCCGGGGATGTGGATGAGCTTTGCATCCAGCCAGTTCTCCATCTTCGAATGCACTGGGCCGAGGATGCCGAGCGAATGTGGCGGCGAACCGGTGTCTGTGGTGAAGTGCAGTAGTGATCCAGTCCAGCGTGCAGCATTGTGCGGCGACTCGGTGCGCAGCGCCTGTAAGGCCCGGCGGAAGTAGGGGACGTACGTCTGTTTCACCTCGGGGCAGATGTGCTGGTAGTGTTTTGTCGCGTCGGGGAAGAGCAGCACATCGTCCGCGTAAAACACCTCGTCAGCGCTACTGAGTAACTGCTGCCGATTATCCGCCATCCACACATAGCGGGAGAGCCGCTTCATGTCGGCACCGAGATGCTTCGCCAGCGGATCGTCAGGACCCAACGCGTCGAGTGCGGCCTGCGCGATTTCCGAGTGCGGCCCCCAAGCGAGGGCGGTGGAGGCAGAAAGCAAGGTCAGTAGGATGATGCGAAGCATGAGATCAGCAGGGTTGAGGAGAATGGTCGCGTGGAAAAAAACGGCAGATACCGATGATGACTACTGCCCCGGCCACGAGATAAGCCAGCGCAGTGCAGCTTAGCAAATGGTCGATGCCGAGGGATTGCTTCCACAGGCCGCCGAAGAGCGTGGCGAAGCCGGACATGATCGCGCCGCAGAAGTTTAGCAGGCCCACGGCGGTGGCGCGGGCATCGGAGGCGACGACATCGAAGGCGGCGGGGAAGATGTTCGCGATGAAGAGGCCGCTGAAGAGGCCGAAGCCCGTGGCGGCGATGCGCGTGAGGAGCAGCGTGTCGCTGTTGCCGAGGAAGTGGATGCACGGCGCGGAAAGCGCGAGTCCGGCGACGATGAGCCAGAAGCGCGCGGCCTTGATGCGCTGGCATAACGCGTCGGCGATCATGCCACCGGCCAGGATGCCGACGAAGGTGGCGGTTTGCAGGAAGGCGGTGGCGTTGAACGCGGCATCGGCCTGGTTGAGCGCGAACTTGTCGTGCAGAAACGCGGGCAGCCAGCCGTAGAGCAGCCACAGGCCGAAAACGAAGACGGGAAACACGACGCAGAGCATCAAAAACGTGCGTGAACGGCCCAGCGAGGTGAAGGACCACGCCGCGCCGGGTTCGGGCGCGGGCTCGCCGATTTTTTTCAGGAAAGTGAAGTAGGGCAGGGCATACAGCACGCCGACTGCTCCGAGAATAAAAAACGCTCCGCGCCACTGACCGCGATCCGCCATCCAGCCGCCGAACCAACTGCCTGCCACCGTTCCGGCGATCTGGCCGGTCATTAGTAGCGAGACAGCGCGTGAGCGTTTTGTGGCGGGATATGCACTGGCGGTCAAAGCGACGGCACTCGACATGTAGAGCGATTCCGACACGCCCATCGCCGCACGCATGGCCAGCAGTATCACACCACTTGCCACCAACCCCGTGCCGATGGTGGCGATGCTCCAGACGACGAGGCTGAGCACGACGAGCAGGCGTTTCGAGAAACGATCACCGAGATAACCGGAGATCGGGCAGCCGAAGGCATACACCCAGAGAAACACCGCGCCGACGAGGCCGAGCTGCTCGTCGCTCATCTTCAAATCGGCCTTCAGCGATGGAAACATCGAGAAGACGGCCTGGCGGTCGCAGTAGTTCAGGAAATACGCGAACCACATGAAGGCGACGAGCGCGCCGGCTGTGCGCGCCGTGTTCATGCGGTCAACACATCGCGTTCGCTGACCTGTCTTGCGATCACCGCCACACAATCGCCCTGCTGGGTGAGGCACGGTGCGCGCATGGTGATGAGATGACCGCTGCTTTGGGCGACGATCGGTTCGGGGGCGCGATCAGGCCGCTCCAGATGATGAATCCAGCCGACGGTCTGGCCTTTTTTGACCTTAGTGCCGAGATCGAGCGCGATCTCGAAGATGCCGGACTCCGGCGCGAGGAGGTAGTCCTCGCGATTCACGGCCTGGGTGATGATCGCAGGCTTTACGCGTGGTTTGAGGCGGCCTTTGAGCACGCCGACGTGGATGAGCACATCGCGCAGGCCGCTTTGGGCGATGCGATGCACGCTGGCGGGAACGCACTCGCCGCCGCCGAGTTCGGTGGTGACGACGAGCTTGCCCTGGTTCTCGGCTTCGACAGGCAAAAGGCCGCTTCCGGCGATGTCGGCGTAGATGAAGCAGAACTCGGTGCCCCAGGCGATCATCGCATCATACATGCGGCGGCGCTGCTCGCGATCCGGCACGAGGTGCATGTGCGCGCAGGGCACGAACTCCATGCTGCGCCCGCCGCTGTGGATGTCGATCACCGCGTCGCTGAGCGGAAAGAGCACGGTGCGCAGGTAGTGAGCGATCTGGCTCGTGACCGGACCTTCCGCATCACCGGGGAAGGCGCGGTTCATGTTCATGCCATCGAGCGGCGACAAACGAGTGGCCGCGCGGGCTGCGAGGAAGTTCAGCGAAGGAATCAAGATGACGCGTCCGCTCACCTGCTCCGGCTGCAACTCACGCGCGAGCTTCATGATGGCGATCTGGCCCTGATACTCGTCGCCATGATTGCCGCCGAGCACGAGCGTCGTCGGCCCTTTGCCGCGCGCGACGACCGTGATCGGGATCATCACATTCGCCCAACCGCCGAGGTTATGGGAGTAGGGGGCTTGCAGGAAGCCCTGCTGCTTGCCGGGTTGGTCGAAGTCGAGCGCGGTGTGAATCATGAGTGCAGCTCACTGAACGGCACTCGCAGCTCGATTTTCGCCTCGTCATCCACGCCGAAGATTTTCGCGGTGATCGTCTGCGCGGCCCAATCGATGCTCAAAAGGCCCACGTTGGGCAAATGGTAGGTTTTGGGTACGATGCGGTGCTTGTTCGTTGTTGGTGTGCCGCGCGGGTGTTTTTGGGTCATCGAGCTGGAGGTGAAGTCGAGGACGCCGTTCTTTGAAAATTCGCACCAATGGCGGTCGCCGCTCAAAACGAGGGCAGGGTGTCCTTTGAGCAGGGAAAGCATGCGCCGCTTCTCATGCGGGAAATTCGCCCAGCACTCACCACCATGCGCCTCCGGGGCGAATTGAATGCTGGAGACGATGATCCGCAGATCTGCAGGCTCTTGGAGCACTTTTTCGAGCCAGGCCCACTGCGCCGCGCCGAGGACAGTGGTTGCTTCATCATCCGTGGGTACCGCTGTGCCGCCGAGCATGGCCTTGTCCTTTGCCACTTTCTTCATCAGGCTGCGGAAGTAGCGCGTGTCGAGTAGGATGACCTGCACGCGCTTTCCAGCGGGCCCGAAGGTCTGCGCGTGATAGACGCCTTCCTGTTTGCGGCGTGGTGAATCCGCAGGTTCATCAAGCCAGTTCCAAAACTCGACCTGCGCCTCCTTTTTGATCGGGCAATCGACACCGCCATCGTTCTGGCCGAAATCGTGATCATCCCAGGTGGCGAGGACCGGTTTACTTCCCAAGCCTCGAAAGAAGCGGCTGTTTTTCAGCAGCGCGTATTTTTCCTGCATCATCGGGATGCCGCCTTTGTCCGCATAGACGTTGTCGCCCATGAAGATGAAGAGATCGCGCGGCAGCGTGAGCGCGCGGTCGAGCATGGGATGCTCATGCGTGTCGAGGCAGGAGCCGAAAACGACATGCTCCAGCGGTTGGTCTTCCGCCGCATGCGTAGCGATGAGGCCGATGGCTGGAAGCCCGGCGATGAACTTGCGGCGGCTACTTTTTGAGTTTGGCATCGAGTTCCTCCAGTTTGAAGCGCACGCTGACGACATAGGCTTCCTCGCCCTCGGTCCAGTGGCCGTAGGTGGTGGTGACGAAGGTGCCGTCCGGGAGCAGCTCGACGCCGGGATAGGTGGTGTCCTGGCCTTTCTTGTTATCCATGATGCGCACGCGATACTGGCCTTCGGTGCCGTTCACGATGTCTTCGTATTTGCCGACCCAGCCGACCCAGTCGCCTTTGGTGGGGCTGACGTGCGTGGTGTCGCGGAAGCTGATGAAGAGGCGACCGTCGTGTGCGTATTTCGCGACGTGTCGGTCACCAGTGAGCGCGGCGGGCAGTTCTTTTGGTTGCGACCATGTGAGGCCTTCGTCGTTGGAGAAAATGACGAAAGAGTTGTACTTGCGGCTGTTTTCACGCAGCAGGACCGCGATCTGTTTGCCATCTGGAGAGCGTAGGGCACCAGGCTCGCAGAGATTCGCGTCGGGAAGCATCGCGATGGGTGCGGGAATGCTCCAGGTGAGGCCGCCGTCTTTGGAAAGCGTCGTATAGACCCAGAAGCGCCACGGTTTGGCCGTCGATGACGAGTACTCCGGCGCATGCGGGCTTTTGACTCGGTATTTTTCCACCTCGCCGCCACGGATGAAGCGCCCGTCGTCGTGGAAGAACGCGAGGTAGTGCCCCGGCGTCTTCAAGTCGATCACCGTAGCCATGGTGACGACGCCGCCGAAGTCGCCAATGGGTTTGAGATCGCTCCATGTGCCGCCATCATCTTCCGTCACGGCCATGCGGATCGGATAAAGGCCGCTAAACATGATGATGCGCTTTTTTCCCGCCGCATCGATGACGCGATGCAGCGTGGGCACTTCGAGTGAAGTCTCCCAATTCTTCGGCGTGGGTAGCCGGTCACTCCAGGTCAGTCCGGCGTCGTTGCTGCGCTTATAGACGATGGCACCGCGTCCATGGCCCTTTGGATACACGGTGAGCATGGTTTTGTTGTCCTCCAGCAGCACGGTGGTGGGATGGCCGAGGTACTGGCCCTTTTCCCGATCCACGATGATCTGCCGCCTCGTCTCGCCGCTGATATCGACGATGGGAATCGTATAGCCCGGAGCGAGCTTCGTTTTCAGATTTTTCGGTGGCGCGAGCGTGACATCGGCCTTTTGCAGCTTCGTCTGAGCGAGAAGCGATGCGGTGAGCAGCGAGAACGCCGCGAGTGTCTGGAGATTCATGGTTGAGGACAAACGGACGGTGACATTGCCTCTTTGCAACTGGCCATGCGGCTGCCGTCTAACCCAGCAGACGCGTGAAAGGATGCCCTTCATTCTGGTCGATGCGCTCGGGCAGGCCTTTGTGATTGTAAGTGAGCTTCGTGTGGTCCAAGCCGAGGAGGTGGAGGATCGTCGAGTGGATGTCATGCACATGCAGCCGGTCTTCGACGGCATACAAACCTAGATCATCTGTCGCACCGTAAGTTTGACCGCCTTTCACGCCGCCGCCAGCCATCCACATGGTGAAACCGGTGGGGTTGTGGTCGCGGCCGTCGCCCTGCTCGGACATCGGCGTGCGGCCGAATTCGCCGCCCCAGATCACGAGGGTTTCGTCGAGCAAGCCGCGCGCCTTCAGATCGGTGAGCAGGCCGGCGATGGGTTTATCGACGGCATTGCAATACTTGCCGTGATTGACCTCGATGCCCTTGTGCGCGTCCCACTTGCTGCCCGCGCCGCTGTAGAGCTGCACAAAGCGCACGCCGTTTTCGACGAGGCGACGCGCCAAGAGGCAGTTGCGGCCAAAGACAGCGGTTGCCTCGTTGTCCATGCCGTAGAGCTTTTTGGTGGTCTCGCTCTCTTTGCTGAGATCGACGGCATCAGGCGCCTCCGCCTGCATTTGATAAGCAAGCTCGTAGCCTTTGATGCGGGCGTCGAGTTCCGTGTTGCTCGTGCGCACGGCATTGTAATCGCGGTTCAAAGCACCGAGCAGGTCCAGCTTCTCGCGCTGGCGCATGCGATCGACGCCTTTCGGGTTGTCGAGGAACTTGATCGGCGTGCCTTCGGAGCTGAACTCCACGCCTTGATACACGGCGGGCATGAAGCCATTGCCCCAGTTGCGTGCGCCATTCACCACGGTGGCCTCGCTGTCCTTGATGACGACAAAGCCGGGCAGGTTTTGATTCGATGTGCCGAGGCCATACTGCGCCCAGGCACCGAGCGACGGACGACCGCCGAAAACGGAGCCGGTGTTCATCGAGCACACGCCGCCGGCATGGTTGATGCCGCTGGAGGCGCAGGAATGGATCACCGCGAGGTCATCGGCATGCTGCGCCACATTCGTGAACCAGTCAGAGATCCACAAGCCGCCCTGGCCCCACTGCTTCCAGGTGCGTTTGCACTCCAGGATCGGGGATTTCGCCTCGCCCATCGCCGTGATGGGAGCCTTGAAGCTCGCAGGCAAGGACTGGCCGGCGAGTTTGTTCAGCAGCGGCTTGTAGTCGAAGGTGTCGAGATGGCTCGGGCCGCCCTCCATGAAGAGGAAGATCACGCTCTTCGCCTTCGCCGGGCGGTGCGCGACACGCAGCGGAGCCGCCTGCGCCTGATCATTCATCAGCGCGGCCAAGGCGACCGCGCCAAAGCCGCAGCCGGCGATTTGCAGGAAGTCGCGGCGCGAAGTGGGATGGTCGTAACGGTTGCAGCGCATGATGGTGGTGGGTTTAAAACGAGGAACGAAAGCTCTCTTCCTCACCTAAAGGCCATTTCTGGCTGTTTTTTGACACGAAAAATCCGGCGTGTGACCGAAATCGCCTTCTCACAAGCCCAGCGCCGCCCGTGCCTCATGACGGATGGCCTTCGCGTCCTGGTGGCAGCGCCTCATCTCGGCTGCCGTGGCCTCGTTGCCGGGATAGCGGATGCGCACGGCATAGTCACTGATGCGGCTGGCTGCTGGCAAAAGAGCCGCCCAAAGAGGCTCGATGCCTAGCACGAGCTGAATGAGCTGGTCGATCTGGTGGATTCGCGGAATGCGAACACCCGCTTCTTCCATGCGTGCCTTCACATACTTCTCCGCGGACTGCTGGAAAAGAAAACAAGCCTAGTCTCTAACCGGAGGCTTGCGCCTTCGCATCAAAGAAACAGCAAGCAGCCAGTCCGACTCCGCTTTCTTGATCCATTCACGCGTGGACGCCTTCATACATGACCCTGCCTTTTTCGGTAATATCCAGAATGAAGGACTCGCGATCCTGAATGCGGGCCTCAAGCCGGTCTTCGGGCTCCACCAGCACATCCACGGGAAATGTGGCTGGGACTTTCATTCGCATCTTGAAGCCCAAATCTCTCCTGAAGCGCTTCCTGGGCATCACCACCATCACATCCACATCAGAATCCTCGTTGGGAGTGCCGTAGGCATAGGAGCCAAACAGAATGATCTTCCGCGGCTTGAAAGCGGCGGCGATGGCGTCGCAGTATTGCTGGATGGCCTTCCGGGAGATCACAATGCGAGACTAACGACACCGCCGCGAATGTTCAAGGAACGGAATTGGGCCGGATGAGCCGCGCTTCTCAATGCAGATAGAAAAATTCGTTCGTGTTCAGCAGCACCTGGCAGAGGTCGTTCATGGCCTGGCGGAAGGGGTCGGTGTCTTCGACGCTCTTCACGTCGCTGCCGTTCCAGGCAAACTGGGATGTCAGTTCGTCGGCAGCGCGCCAGATGGCGAAACCAGTGTTCCATTTTTCAGGATCGGCGTTCAGTGCCTTGTCGTCGAGTTGGCCAGCGGCGATGCGCACAGCCTCGATCTGGCCGTCCCATTGATGTGATGGCACGCGCTTATTCAGCCCGCCGATGACGAGTTGCGATGCGCCTTGGCTGAGCTTGGAGCGGATGTCCATCGGCACCACGGCGGACTGCACGGTGGCTCCGGCCGTGTCGAGATCACGCACGGTGAAGGTGACGTTCTTGCCGGTGCAGGACACACGCGCCGCGAAGTGGTAACGGCGTCCCAGCTCGATGTGGATGCCGGAAGGCACCACTTGGTAGCCGATGTTCGCGTTCTCGTCTTCGCCCACGACTTGGATGATTACATTGCGCGGGGTGTAGCGTGATTTCACTCCGGTGACACCCAAGCTCCAGCCGAAGGATTCGAGGCTGTCCTTTCCACCGTTCCAGCGGGAGACCAAGGTGCGCACGGCGGCATTCACATCGACGCTGTTGAGGCTGGCGACGGCTTCGACGGTGAACTCATCGCCTTCTTTTTCGTTCGTGTTGATCAGCAGACGCTCGTGCGGGGTGTTTTCCTTGAAGGCCTCGAAGCTCTCATCACTCCCCGCCGCCTTTGCGGTCTTCGCCTCGGTGGTTCCTGCCCGTTTCATCAAAAATGCTTCCGCCGTTGCGCGTTCCTTCGTGGTTGGCGGGCGGCCCAGGACGGCTAGCCACGCATCGTCGATTCCATCCACATGCGAGGCGAGTTTCCGTGCGCGGGCGAGCAGCCATTCGCCATTGAGCAGTTGCAGGGCTTGCGTGGGCGTGGTGGTACTCTGACGCTCCGCCGTGCTCGAAAAACCGGCGGGCATGTCTAGCGCACGCAGCAGCTCGTTCGGATTGTTACGCTTCTTCATCGTGTAAATGGAGCGCCGCGTGGCATTGCCATCTCCTGAAGGCCCGCCGGCTGCGGTATCCAGTTCGCCACTCACGGCGAGCAGCGCATCACGCACCTGCTCGGCATCGAGACGGCGTGGATGAAAGCGCCACAGGTAGCGATTGGTAGGATCGACCTTCAACGCGACTGCATCCGGCTCCTGGCGTGCGGTTTGGCGGTAGGCGGCGGAGAGCATGATCTCGCGATGCAGCGGCTTCAGGTGCCAGCCACCCTTCACAAACTTGGTCGTGAGGTAGTCGAGCAACTCAGGATGCGTCGGTGGCTCGCCCAGCTTGCCGAAATCGCTCGCCGTCGCTACGATGCCGCGGCCGAAATGATACTGCCACACGCGGTTCACGATCACGCGGGTGGAGAGCTGGTTGTCGGGGCGTGTGATCCAGTTTGCCAGAGCTGTGCGGCGTCCCGTCGAGGTTTTGGTCGCTTTGATCTTCGGCAGGCCGGGGTCGAGGATCGAGAGGAAGCCCGGCTCGATCTGCTGCTCGCCTTTGCGTGTCTTGATCGACACCGGTGGTGCCACGGGGCCGGCATCCGTCGCCACAAAGGCCTCTAGCAGCGGTTTCGGTTTGAGGTGATCGAATTTTTTCAGATCTTCTTCCAGCGCCTTGTATTCAGCCTTCAGTTCGTCGGTCTTGAGACTCTTCACCGGGTCAAACCGCACGCGTTCATAGGTCATCTGACGCTCGACGAGGCCCGCGAGCTGCCTTTCCAAGGCCTCGCGCTTTTCGGCGGGCTTGCGTGTCATCACCTGCAAATCGTCTGTGAAACGTGTGAGCGCCCGCTCGACTCTGGGCTCGAGGATCGGCATCGTCAGCGCATCCATCTTTGTGCGGATTTCCACCGTGGCGGCCTCCCACTTTGCCTGCTGCTCATTGAATGCTTTCTTCTCAGCCGCAGTCGCCAGTGTCATGTCATCACGCCACTGCACCGGTGCGAGGAAGGCACGCAGGCGGTAGTAGTCCTTTTGCAGGATGGGATCGAACTTGTGATTGTGGCAGTGCGCGCAGCCCATACTCAGGCCGAGGAAAAGCTCGCCCGTGGTGTCCGTCATGTCAGTGAGGATGATGTCCCACTGGCCGCGTGCATCACGCTGGTTGTACTCATACACCGGATGGCGGAGGAAGGCGGTGGCGATGATCACGTTCGGATCATTTGGAGCCATCTCATCGCCTGCGAGCTGCTCTTTGACGAACTGGTCATAGGGTTTGTCGTCATTGAGCGATTTGATGACGTAGTCGCGATACGGCCACACGCTCGGGCGGTAGGCGTCCGCGTTGTAGCCATCGCTCTCCGCATAGCGCACGAGGTCCAGCCAGTGCTGCGCCCAGCGCTCGCCGTAGTGTGGGGAGGCCAGCAGCTCATCGACGAGCTTTTCATAGGCCTTCGGATCTGTGTCGTTCACAAAGGTGTCGATCTGTTCCTTCGTTGGCGGCAGGCCGTGCAGGTCAAAATACACGCGGCGCACCAGCTCATGCCGGTCTGCCTCCGGCGCGGGCTTGAGCTTCTGCTCTGCCTGTTTCGCCGCGATGAAGTGGTCGATGTCATTGCGCGCCCATTTGCCTCCCGCCTTCGGCGGCGTGACTTTTTTCACTTGCTGAAAGAACCAAAAATTGCGCTGCTCCTCGGTGAAGCCGCCCTCTGTCACCGTGAATTTGCCATCCTCTGGCCACGGTGCCCCCATCTTGATCCATTTTTCCAGCGCGGCGATCTCCGCATCGGGCATTTTCCCGCCGTTGTTCTTCGGCGGCATCTGAAAGTCCTCGTTCTTCCAGCGCACCGCCTCCATCAGCGGCGACTTCTCAGGCTTGCCGGGGACTAACGCGGGTCCGGTGTCACCGCCCGTTTTCAGGTAGCCGATGTGATCCACGCGGAGGCCACCCTTCTGCTTCGTGTTGCTGTGGCACTCGAAGCAACGCTTTACTAGGACTGGTCGCACTTGGTTCTCGAAAAACTTCGTCGCCATGAGCTGTGCCTCATCCGCTGCCGCAGCCCGAGGAGCGGAGGCAAGGCTGGAAACAAGAAAAAGGGCGCTGAGGAGGCTGGATCGGTTCATCTGGCTTGATAAGGCTGTAGGAGAACGTTTTTGGACACGAAAACTGACGAAAATGCCCCATTCTTCCACCCGGCCTTGCTCTGGTAAAACGGGGAGTCTGCCACCAAGCCGAAACAATTCCTTGCCGCAGGTGTGAGCGTCCGCTTCACTCATCGCATGCGCGTTTGGGATCTTCACTGTCATCTCTCTGGCGTCCCCGGCCTCACCCCGGAGGAGCGACTCAAGCAGTTGCTCGTCTATGCCGACCGCATGGGCATCGAGCGGCTGTGTGTTTACATGGGCATGCGTTGGTCACAGGATCCGACGCCTGATGATCTGGTGAGGCAAAATGACGAGGTCATGCGTGCGATTGTGAGATTTCCAGACCGCACGTTCGGTTTCGTTTATCTCAGCGCGAAGCATCCGCAGGAAAGCCTCGCCGAGATAGAACGCTGCGTCGCCAACGGCCCGATGGTGGGCGTGAAGCTGTGGGTGGCAGAGCATTGCAATGTGCCCGCCATCGACGCAGTTATCCGCCGCGCCGCAGAGCTGAAGGCAGTCATCTTCCAGCACACATGGTTCAAGACGAACGGCAATTATGTCGGCGAATCAACACCGGACGATCTCGTGTCCCTAGCGAGGCGTTTTCCCGAGGTGCCTCTCATCTGCGGCCACACCGGCGGGAGCTGGGAACTGGGTATCCGTGCGATCCGCGCCCAAACCAACATTTACGCAGACCTCGCAGGCTCTGATCCGACGGCGGGGTTCACAGAGATGGCCGTGCGTGAGCTAGGCGCGTCACGTGTCATCTACGGCAGTGACAGTGGTGGCCGCAGCTTTGCCAGCCAGCTCGCGAAAGTACACGGCGCGCGGATTAGCGCTGCCGACAAACAAAAAATCCTCCGTGACAACCTGCGCGGCCTCATGCTGCCCATCTTGAAAGCCAAGGACATCCAAGCGTGACGTCCATGAGATCAATCTTTCTTTTTACCAAAACCAAAGAGGCGCTTGAGAAGACCGCCACCCTCCGGCTTCTCGGCAGCCTCGGTTGTCGGTGCTTTCGGAGCGACAAGGCGGCGTGCGCCAGGTGCCTGCTTCCCCTCAGTCTTTCGTTTCTCGGCGACCTGCTTCACCTGACCTCCAAGCCACGCCGGGGAAAGCTGCGCCGCTGCCTGCCATGCCTCAAGTCCAGCATGCCAGACGAGCGAGTCGGGTGTCAGTTTCTTCTCGCGTACCAGCTCCGCCATCGCGGCATCATCTTTCGGCCCTTCGGCGACCCCGGCGTTGTTGATGTACCAGTTCATTGTCTTCCCAGAGGCTACGCCTGCACTTCCTGCATGCAAGGAATGAGGCGATGCTTTTCACCCTCTCCCTGAAATCACCGACCACTCGTATGAGACGCCGACACTTTCTCATGGCTACCAGCTCCGTACTCGCTGCTTCGTCTCTCCGCGCGGCGGATGACTCACGGCTCGTTGACTGCCACGTTTACCTTGGCTCCAACCCGTTTCGCAGTCTTGAGGGTGAAGACACGGGCGCGTTCGTCCAGCGCATGATGCGGCGTGGCGTCACCGAAGCCTGGGCGGGGGCCTTTGAAGGCATCCTGCGCAGAGATGTGGCCGAGGTGAACCGGCAGCTTGCGGAAAAATGCCATGGTCACGCGATGCTCCGCCCCTGCGGCGTCATCAATCTCGCCCTGCCCGCATGGCAGGATGACGTAAGCCGCTGCGCGGAGCAGCACGGCATGCGTGTGGTCCGCCTGCATCCCAACTACCACGGCTACACGCTTGAAGCGCCCGCTTTTCGCGAGCTGCTGGCGCTTTCGGTGAAGCACAAGCTCGTGGTGCAACTGGTGTCACAGATGGAGGACCAGCGCACCCAGCATCCGCAGGTGCAAGTCACGCCGGTGGACCTCGCACCACTGCGGGCCGCCATGAAGGGCACGCGGGAGGCACGCGTAATGCTCCTCAATGCAAATGCCGCCATGGTGCTCAGGTATCTGCAGGATTGCCCGAACGTCTGGCTCGACTTCGCCATGATCGAAGGCGTCGGCGGTGTTGAGAATCTGCTCAAATCATGGCCCGCCGATAGACTTGTGTTTGGCTCCTACGCCCCGGTGTTCTACTGGGAGTCCGCACAACTGAAGATGCAGGAGTCCGCGCTACCTGAAACCACCGCACGGTCTGTTCAATCTGAAAACGCCTCCGCGCTACTGACGTGAGCACACCCGCCGGTAGCGAACTTACCGCAGGATTGCTTGTTTCGCCGATTTAAGGCGTTTGATGGAGATGAAGACACTGCTCTCTCTCCTCCTTTCCTCCGTGTCAGCCCTCGCGATTCAGATCGCGCCCTTTCGCGCCGATGTCACTCCGCCGGTCGGTGCACCATTGTGCGGTGGGCTCGTGAAACCTGCCGCCGGTGTCAGCGAGCCGCTGCTCGCGCTCGGAATCGTGCTCTTGAGCGATGAAGAGCCCGTCGTGCTCTGCGCCATCGACTTCTGCGAGATTCGCGGCGCGGATCACATTCACTGGCGGGAAGTTCTGGCTAAAGCCGCTGCCACCACGCCCGAACGTGTCGCTTTGCATTCGCTGCATCAGCACAACGCACCGCTGGTGGACAACGCCGCACAGAAGTTCCTGCCTGAGATCGGCATCATTGACCCAGTCGCAACTCAACAGGCACTCCAAAACACCGCAGAGGCCATCAAGACCGCGTTGAAGACCCCGCAGCCCGTCACACACATCTCGACCGGCGAAGCCAAAGTGCTCGAAGTGGCCGGAAACCGCCGCGTGCAGGTCATCGACGGCAAAGTCGGCAGGATGCGCGGCAGCTCGTCGAAGGATAAGACGCTGCGCGCACTCCCTGAAGGTCTCGTTGACCCGTTTTTGAAGACCGTGGGTTTCTGGAACGGCCGCAAGAAGCTCGCCGTGTTGCACTACTACGCCACACATCCGATGAGCTACTACGGTGACGGCATCGTGAGCCATGACTTTGTCGGCATCGCGCGTGAAAAACGCACACAGGAGGACGGCGCACCGCACATCTACTTCACCGGCTGCGGGGGAAACATCGGCGCCGGAAAATACAACGACGGCAGCCCCGCCATGCGCCCGTTGCTCGCTGGACGCATCCATGCCGCGATGGTTGAGTCGGAGAAGACGGCGAAGCGCGTGCCACTCACAAAACTTGTGTGGAAGCATGTGCCAGTCTTGTTGCAGCCTGATCCCGAGTTCCCCGAGGAGCGCATGCTCAAGGTACTGCAAAACACCAGCGCAAAACCCGCCACACGCATCTCCGCCGCGTTGCGCCTAGGCTTCATCCGGCACCGCGAGCCGATTCCCTTCACCAGCCTGCATCTTGGCACTGACGTGTGCCTCATGCACCTACCCGGCGAGAGTTTTGTCGAGTATCAGCTCTTCGCCCAGCAGCAGTGCCCCGGCGGCTTCGTCTGCATCGCCAGCTACGGCGACGGTGTCACCGGTTACATCCCGCTGGAGCATTCCTTCATCGAAGGCGGCTACGAGCCCTCGCAAGCTTACGCCGCGCCGGATTCAGAAAAAATGATGAAGCAAACGATCTCATCTCTTCTGAAGCCATGACCAGGAGACTCGCAGGTCGGCATCAGCAGGCTGTTGCTCATTCCCGCTTGAAACAAATGCGTGCTCGTGCTGTAGCTGCCGCACTGCGCCGTGCCCTCTGCATAGTTGCACAGCGCCACGCCGCCATCGGACATGCCGCTCTTGAGCACGCAGCTCGCGCCGTCGCTGGCCTGCGCGCTGTTCGCGGCGGAGGCGAGGGCATCTGACTCCCTTAACGCGCCATTTCATAGCGGCGTGAAATCAGCGATCATTCACTAACCACAGTGCTTTAGCGCTTACACACGCCTGCATAATGCCTGGGGCTGTGGCTTTCGTTGGATCGTTGATGAGCGTGTCGATCTGATGGCTGAGCAGACCGGCTGCCTTGGCCGGATTGCTGCGCACCATCTCCACCGTCACTCCAGTGACCGCTGCGTGCCGCTCCAGATGGCTCAGCACGCCAAAGCCCGCCGCCGCGAGATCGCTGCGGGTGCCGCGTGAGTGCCAGGGAATGCTGGCAGGGCAAAACGCTGCCAGCAGGTGCAAGGCGAGCGCCAGCAGGCCAAGCCGCCCGCCCAGAGACAACAAGGCTCGTGGAAGCGTGAACAACACGGCGGCGATGCTGGCATCAGCGCGCTAGATTGCCAAGCCGAAAGCCGCTGCTTGTGTTCATGATGATTCGAGGCCATGCAGCGCATGACATAGCCGAACAAGTCGCGCCTCTGACAGCGGCGGAAGCGGGGGCATCTGATTCCATTCACGCGCCATTTCATTGCGGCGTGAAACCAGCAATCATTCACTGAATCACAGTGCTTTAGCGCTTACTCATGCCTGCATAATGCCTGGCATCTTTTTTTGGAAGAACTGAAACACTTTCTGAAGGAAGCTGATGCACCGAACTCATGAATGCGAACCTTTTGTCAAGCAGTTGCACCCTGACCCCGTTTCCCCGCTGCCGTTTTCATCGGTGGCAACCACCGGCGCGGTAATGGTCAGCTCCTTCACGAGTTTTAAAAGCGTGGCCTGCATGCTGTGCTGAAAGTCGTTCAACACTTGAAACTGACCCTCATCTGCGACATATCGGGACAGACATCGTCGCGCAAGTCGCGCTCCTAACCCGTTTCGCAGGAGGTTCGCATCTCCGAGGTTGCCGGGGACTATTGCTGGATGTGGGTGGCCCGTGCATTGGAGCGTTCGGAAAGTAAGGAAAAGCTGATCCGCCGAGTTTGCGGACCGTGAAGTATCGAGGAGCTGGCGCGGCTGCGAATTCTACGAATGGAGGCTCCGACCGTCCATTGGTTGCCACTATGCATCTACGATTCGTGGGGCACGCCAGCAGACATCCGAGTAGATGCGCCGCAGATCACTCTTCGTTCTGCGGGCGCTGACCGTTCATTCGACACGCCAGATGACATTTTGCACCAGATTCCCAACTGAACCGTTGTTCAACAAGGCGCTGCAGCGAATCCGGCTTGAGCGTCACGGTTGCAATCGTGGCGTCCCGTGGGCCGGGTCGCTGAGCTTGGGTCGTTAGCCTCACTGAAAGCGATCATTGACATCACATACGGTATCGGATATGACACCATGTGATCAGAGCCGTGGTCGATACCAATGTCCTCATTGCCGCACTTCGTTCGTCATCGGGAGCCAGCCACCAGATACTCATGGCGGCTGACCGGGGTGATTTTCAGTTGGCTCTGTCTGTTCCTTTGCTCGCGGAGTATGACGATGTTTCTTCGCGACCGAACATGGGAATCACCATTCCAGCTTCCGCTGTGGATGCGATCATCCGCCGGATCGCCCAAGTGGCTCACAAGCAGGAAATCTACTTTCTCTGGCGGCCCATCCTGCCAGACCCCAAGGATGACATGGTTCTTGAGGTGGCGATTACTTCGAGGGCCACTCACATTGTCACCTTCAACCGCAAAGATTTTCGTTTAGCCGCCCAGTTCGGCATCACTGTTTTGCTTCCCGCAGACTTCATCCGACTCCTACCATGAGCAGCCTCAGCCTCAGATTACCCGACTCCATCCACCGCCAGCTCAAGCGTGCGGCGGATGTGGACGGCATCTCCATCAACCAGTTCATCAGTCTGGCCGTGGCCGAGAAGCTCTCGGCTTTGCAAACTTATGACATCATCGCCGAGCGCGCCAAGGGCGGCTCACGGAAGAGTTTCCTTCAGGCAATGGCTCTGATCCCCAAGGGGCCAATCGTGGGGGGCGACGAACCCCGATGAACGCAACCAAGGCGAACAAAACGCTGCTGTCAGCAGATGGGGCAGCGAGTTTTCTCTGACTCGTAAGCGCTGTGAACGCCCATCTGCAAGCCAAAAGCCAAGTGTCTGTCCCTCTATGAAGAACCAGTGCCATCAGGGCATGGCACGAAGGACGGTGAGATTGAGAGGCATTCATGAGCTGTAGTACCCAGCGTCCGCGCGATGGGTGATTTGTCCGGCGATGTCCGGCTCTGCGTGAGTCGTTTCTGCTGTGTGGCGGCCTAACCTGCCACATGCTCTACCTTCCTCCTTTCTCTTTGATCACGGTCGTTCTTTCTCGATCGCGGCGTTGTTTGACGAGTCTGTTGAATGGTGATTTTGTTTGGTCAAAATTAGGTGCGGTTGATCATTGCGCTGCTTGATTGACGAACTGCCTTCATGAAACCCACCATCCGCATCCATCCCAACGCCACTGTCATCGAACTCGCGGGTGAGGCCGACCTCGCGACGGTGCCGGAGTTTCAAAAAATCGTGCGTGAGCAGATTGCGGCGAACGTGAAGCGACTCATCATTGATTTCTCGAAGGTCACCTTTGTGAACACGCCGGTGTGGGCTGTGGTGGTAGAGTATTATCAGCATGCGAGCGGCGCGGGAACGGACTTTGTGCTCACGGGTATCCAAGGACGTGTGGATGCCTCATTCAAGATTGTGCGGCTGGGGGATTTTATCACGCATCTGCCCACGGTCGAAGACGCGTTAAATGCTACCACTTTGTCCCGCTGAAAGACACGCATGAGCGCCAGTCTGCAGTCCATCGCCACACGTCAGAGCGTGCTGATCGACGTGGCGCGCCGCTTGAGTAGCGCACGGAACCCGGATGAACTGGTCGATCACATCCTCAAGCAGTCACGCGAGGTGATGGACTGCGCGGTGTGTTCCATCCTGCTGCCAGACGGTCCAGAGGAGGACATGCTCATCCGCTCCACGCTCGATCCCATCAACGCGCTGGGCGTGCGCGTGCCGAAGGGGAAGGGGATCGCCGGGGATGTCTTCGCGACGAGGAGAACCGTCAACATCGAGGACGCGAGCAATGACCCGCGCCATTTCCGACCAGCGGCAAGCGGGATCGATCTCGTCGCGCATGCGATGGTGACGATCCCGCTACTGGATGGCGAGCGCTGTCTCGGTGTGATGCAGGCGATCAATCCGAATCATGGGGTGGCCTTTGACGAGCAGGACGTGGAGATGTTCGAGACCTTTGGCAGCCTGATCACGGTGACGCTGCTGCGGCTCGAATCGCAGAAAAAGGCCATCCAGGAGGCCGAGACGCTTCAGCAGCTTTCGCTGGCGAAGGAAATCCAGAACTCATTTCTGCCCGCATCGCAGGTGCGGCTGGGCGACATCTCGGTGGAGAGTTTTTATGAGCCGGCGAGTGAGGTGGGGGGGGATTTTTATTTCTGGCACCAGATTGGCGAGGGCGACATTCTCCTTGGTGTTGGCGATGTGTGTGGCAAGGGCCTGCCGGCAGCGCTGGACATGGCGCGGGGCACGACCATGATCGCGTCAAAGGCCCATCAATGTGCAGAGATGAGTCTGGCGGAGTGGATGAGTGCGCTGAATCAGGAACTCTGTGGGGTGATGAAGGCGGGGCGGTTCATCGCGATCAATGCGATGCTTGTGCGCGTGGCGGAGCGCAAGGTGAGTTTCTGCAACGCGGGGCTTCCAGGCGCACTGGTCTTTGAAGGTGAGGGCTGGCGTGAGGTGGACGTGCCTGGAAATGCCCCGCTTGGCATTACGTGTGCGGCGCGGTATGTGGAGGGCACCTTGCCGCTCAATGCGGGAAGGAGTTGGATGTTGCTGACTGACGGTATCCTGGAGGTGCAGAACCAGGCGGGAGCGCACTTCGAGGATGCCGCCTTCGCCGAGGCGCTGGGCGAGGTGGGCGGCCATGGCGGATTCTTGGCGCGTCTGGTCAAAAGCTGGGCCGCATTCGGCCATGACGCTGCCTACCAGGACGACGCGACCGTGTTGGTGGTCACGGACCACTCTTTGCCACCGCCGGAGGAGATCGTCTTGGCCTGCCAGCCGGAGACGCTACGTCTTGTGCGCGAGTTTATCGACAAATGGGCGGTGTGGCATGGTGTGCCTGACGACGTCATCGGCCCCGTGGTGCTGGGGTGTGATGAGGTGATGAGCAATATTTGCAAATATGCCTACTGCGCCGCTGTGGAGGGGCGCAGGGCATGCTGCCGGATCAGTTCTGAAGGGGGGGAGCTGCGTGTGCGCATCGAGCATGATGGCGAAGGCATTACCAACGAGGATTTTGAGAGACTCGTCACCCCGCCTGAGCCGGGCGGGCGGGTGGGGGGGCTGGGCCTGCACGTCATTCGAGAGGTCTTTGACCATGTGGACTTCTGCCGTGAGGCGGGCCTGTCAGTTATCGAGTTGGTGAAGCAGCTCCCTGCCGCCTCGCCGCGCCATCAGTAGGTGAAGAGATCCCGCACTGTCCAGGGACGCTCCACGTCTTTTCCCAAGGCTTTCAGCGCTATGTTTAGTGCTGTGGTGACGCGCTGCTGCATGTGTTTTGTCAGTCGGCGACCTTTGCGGGCGCGTTGGACGGCCTTGTGCGTCATGGGTTCGATGCTGGCGGCCACGAGGTCGTGGTTAGCCAGGCATTGCGCCGCCAAAATGGCGTCCAGAGGCTGGGCCCCCAGGTCACGCTCGATTCCATTCTGTGTCATGGCTTCCTTCATGAGGCAATCCGTAGGTATGCGCAAACTGAATCCCAGGCCGATTTGCGGATTACAGCATCCCGTGCTCGCGGAAGCTGAAGTAGGGCGTTGTACGTGATGCGGAAGGCGCACCGATGATGATGTGGTCCTGCATGGGGATGCCGATGGACTCTGCAGCTTCGTGTAGTCGGCGGGTGAGGCGGCGGTCGGCTTCGCTGGGTGTGGGGTCGCCACTTGGGTGGTTGTGCAGGAGGATGAAAGCGTGGGCGTTGTGGACGAGTGCCTTGCGGATGAGGTCGCGCGGTGTTGCGGTGCATTCGTTGAGGCTGCCGCGGAAGACCTCCTCGCAGCGCTGGAGCGTTAGCTTTGAGGTCAAGAGAATGAGTCGTACGGACTCGTGGCCCAGCGCCTGCATCTCCGGACCGATGAATTCATAGATGAGGCGTGGCTGGCTGAGTAGGATGTCCGGCCCTGGCGCGTCGCGCGCACGACGGCCAAGCTCGAAGGCTGCAGCGAGCTTGGCAGCTTTCGCGGGGCCGAGGGCTTTGATTTCAGTCAGCGCGGCGGGTTCGAGGCGCGAGAGGTCACGGATGGAGCCGAACTCACGCAGCATGCGCTGACCGATCTGGAGCGCGTTCTCTCCCCTAGTGCCGGTGTTGATGAAGATCGCTAGGAGCTCCGCGTCTGAAAGCGCTTGCGGGCCGAGGCGGAGCAGGCGCTCGCGCGGTCGGTCGGTTTCCGGGATGTCGTGAATGCGGTGGGACATGATCCGTTTGCGGTTCTATGTTCTCTGTTCCCGACTGGATCGAAAGGATCCTGTGCATCAATGAGCCGCCCGGCACCCGTCGAGCAGGCTGTGGAGGTAGCTCACGATGTCTTCCAATGCCTGTTTGTATGATGTGGCAGGCAGGGCGATGAGGTCCGCGCGGGCGCTCACTAGCATGCTCTGGGCGAATTTCACCGCACGCTCCACCGCGCCGTGGTAGTCGGCGATGCCGGCGAGGATGGATGTATCCATCGGCTCGCCCTTGAGCAGCATGCGGTTGAGTTTCTGCTTTTGTGCATCGGTGGCACCTTCGAGGAGATATAGGATGGGTAGCGTGAGCTTTCCACGCGCTAGGTCGGTGCGAAGGGTCTTGCCAGCAGTCTTTTCGTCGCCGACGAGGTCGAGGCAGTCGTCGTAGATCTGGTATGCAGTGCCGAGTCTGAGGCCATAGTCACGCAGTGATTGTTGGAGATGCTCTGGCTGGTCGTTGAGGCGTGCGCCGAGCTCGCAGGCTGCGGCGAAGAGCGCGGCGGTCTTCATCTCGATCATCTTGAGATAATCGGCGACGGAGAGATTGAGGTCGAAGCGGCGCTGGGTTTGGAGGATCTCGCCAGAGCAGACATCACGCGAGGCGCGGGCGATGGTGCGGCAGACGTGGGTGTCGTCGAACTCGGTGGCGAGCTCCAGAGCGTAGGCGAAGAGGCTGTCCCCGAGCAGCACGCTGAGGCTGCTGCCCCATTTAGCGACGGCGGTGGGCACGCCACGCCTGATGTCGGCACCGTCCATGATGTCGTCATGAACGAGAGAGGCGATGTGGACGAGCTCCAAGATAACAGAGAGGCGGGTGTGGCCCTCGTGAGTGCCGCCAGTGGCACCGCCGGCGAGCACGGCGAGCGCAGGGCGGATGCGTTTACCGGAGGTTTTGCAGACGTAGCTGACGTAGCCTTCGACGCCGGGATCGAAGGCTCGTGCCTGATCAAGGATGGCTGCCTCGACGTGTTCCAAGTCCGCACGCACGAGGTGAAACGGAAACACGGGGTTGCTGGAGGCGGTGGCTGACATGGTCTGTCACTCCTTCCACCACGGCGCTGGTTTCGTCAAATGCCACGCCATCGTGTGTCGCCCGCGAATTTTCAAAAGAAATGAAAGTAGCAGACATTCAACGTGCTTTCATCGCGAGCAAGCCCGTGACGATGGCGTCTGCGAGCTTTTGGCGGTGGGTGGGATCAGCGCAACGCCGGGCTTCGCGTTTGTTGCTGATGTAGCCGCACTCGACAAGCACGGCAGGCATTTTGGTGCCGCGCAGCACCTTGTAGTCGGCGTAAAAAACGCCGCGTGTATTTCCGGAGGCTAGGCTTCTGATGCTGCGGCTGATGGAGGCGGCGATGATCTTGCCCTGATGACTGCGATAGTAAACCTCGCCGCCGGAGATGGCGGTGTTGCGGGTGCCGTTGAAATGGATGCTGACGAAGATGGAGGAGGGGACGCGGTTGGCGGAGCGAGTCCTCTGTTCAAGCTCCACGAAGACATCTGTGCGGCGGGTCATTGCCGTTTTGACGCCGCGTGATCTCAGCCCTGACTCGACACGCTTCGCGACATCTAGGCAGAGTTTCTTTTCGACGAGTCCGTTCCAAACCGTGCCGCCATCCTTGCCTCCGTGACCGGCATCGATCACGACGGTGGAAAAGCGTAGGCTTTGGGCCGTTGCCTCGCGGCTCAGTCCGCTGGCGAAGAGCGCCAGCAGCAGGGCCGTCACATGTGTCAGCCCATGGAGCACGATCACTTTGGTATCTTGAGCGTTTTTCCGGACCGAATGAGGTCGGACTTGAGCCCGTTCGCCGCTTTCAGTTTGGCGACGGTGGTGCCGTTCCTGCGGGCGATGGCACCGAGTGTGTCACCGCCTTTGATGGTGTAGGAACCGCCTTTGCCGGTGGATTTGGACTTGGATTTATTCTTGGAGCCACGGGAGCTGCGTGTGGCGGAACCCCCATGCGAAGAACGCCATGAAGAGTAATCCATGCCCGCGCCTTGCCCGCCCTCAGCGGCCCAGTCGGTCTTGTATTCGCCGTTGTCCGCGAAAGGGTAATCCGAGTGAGACATACCGTGAGGCGGCGTGCTGGAGGAACCGTGGAGATTGATGACCGGGAGATTCTCCGGCAGGCCCTTGATGCGGGATGAACTCTCACAGGACGCCAGCAGCACGGCGGCTGCGATGAAGGCTCCTGTTCTCAACAAATGCGTGGCTGGCTGACTCATGCGGATTTGGCGGCAGTCTCGACCATTTCAGGAATGAATCAATCCGGTGAATGAAAACGGCTGATCTTATCCGTCACGCGCGGGATGCCGTTCTTATCCTTCTCAAAGACAAGGGTGCGCTCGTGGTAATACTGGGCGCCGCTGCCGGGCAGTGTGTAACGCCACTGGGTGTCTTCCGGCATGTTCCGTTCCATGGGATTCTTGATCAGGCTATAAACAGTCCTCCCATCCATACCTACACGCACCGCCTTGAACTTGCGCTCGGTGAACCCCTGGGCTTGACGTGTGCTGGTGGAACCGAAATGGCTTACTGCCTTCCAGGACTCGGCGATGCTGTAGCCGTAGTTGGCCGTGCAGAAGAGCACCATCAAGGCCGGGATGAGCAGGATGACGGCGGGAGTGAGGAGATACCAGTTCTTCTTGATGAATTGCTTGTTCATGGCGCTTCATGCTGGAAGAAACCAACACTGCAAGCAAGACAAAACACCGGACGCTGCATGGGCTGTGCCGACTTGTGTGCGAACCTTTCAAAGCGGGAGCAGCTCACATCTTCTGCACACCGGGCGCACTGGTTGCTTCGTTGCTGAAGTAGCGCAGCTCACCATTTTCAATGAGAAGATATTTGGAGGCTCCGGCGATGTCTTCCTCGCTGAGGCCTGGCACCATAAACATTCGACCTTTCAAGGCACCATGCGTGGGCATCCCGCCGCGGACGATGGCCCGCACGGTGTCTGTCACGCTGTCACTCTGGACAAAGTCAAGCCCGGCCGCCTGGGCCATCATGCTGGTGGAGGACAATTCCTGGGCATTGCGGCGATCTCGTGTGGCATAGATGCCATCACTGTGACTCATCATGGGGACAGCAATACCGAGCATCACGCCAAGGATCGACACAAACATCAGCACCTCAAAGAGACTGAACCCTGAGGGGCGGGAGTGAGAATGGGTGGGTGTTTTCATGGGAAATTTTATTTATGATAATAAATTATGAAAATTATCACATAAGTGCAAGTCAAAAATATCACAATTTAATATTTTGAGCTGATTCGAGAATCATGATTGATAGTGGCAAACACTGTTTCCCTGCGCTTTCGCTCTCATCCCTCGACGAAGTGGGGCTTCCCTTATTGTTGTTAAGGGGCGGTCTCCACAGCAAACCAGGCCAAAAATTCCCGATTTCCATCCGCCCCCTGAATGGGGGACTCCATCAGTCCTTGCCATCGTAGGTGCGGCTGGGAGCGCACATGATCTTCGATACGGGAGCATGCTTTGATGTGCAGCTCCGGCTCCCGGACGATTCCGCCCTTGCCGACTTCCTCGCGGGAAAGTTCGAATTGCGGCTTGATGAGCACCACCGCCTGCCCGCCGGGCCTCAATACCTGCAACGCGGCTGGAAGAACCAATGTGAGCGAAATGAACGACAGGTCGGCAACGAGAATGTCCACCTCTTGGCCCACGTCTTCGCACGTCATGTGTCGCAAGTTGAACTGCTCCCTCGAAACCACCCTAGGGTCGCTGCGCAGCTTCCAGGCGAGCTGGTTTGTGCCCACATCGTAGGCAAACACCTTCTCCGCGCCGCGTTGCAGCAGGCAGTCGGTAAAACCGCCTGTGGACGCACCTGCGTCGAGGGCCGAGCATCCGCTCACATTGATTCCGAAATGATCGAGCGCTCCTTCGAGCTTCAGGCCACCGCGGCTCACATATTTCGGCGGGCGGCGCACGACAATTTGTTCACTCTCTTTCACCAGCCATCCTGGTTGGGTGATGCGCCGCCCCATCACGCTGACCTCACCCGCCATGATGAGGCGCTTTGCCTGTTCCCGCGACGGCGCGGCTCCCAGCTTCACGAGGGCGAGATCAAGGCGTTCGCGCGGCATCGGGGTCGAGGCTTATTTCCTGACTGGCAGGATCAATTCGTCCCCAGTCTCGATCTGCACACCTGGGAGTTTGATTGATGCGTCGATGTCCACCACGGCTTCAGCAGCATCGACCGTCTCTCCCACAACCACGCGGCCTACGAGACCATCGCCTCGGCGGACATCAAATTTCATGCCTTTTTCCAATCCCTTGTTCTTGCCTGCGTTGATCACGGCGAATCCTTGGTCGTTGTGCGCCTCGACCACCTTGGCCATGGCCGGCATGCCGAGGAGTTGCTTTTGCAACGCCGTGAGGGGGGGGGCTGCAGTCGGAGCGGGGGATTCTGGCGTGCCCGGCATCACCCCGCTCCCCAGTGGAGGAGGTGTGGGTGCCGGGAGGGCAGGGGCTTTCGGGGGCGGCGGCAGTGAATCCACAGTGAGTGGTTTCAACGGCATAGCCGCTTCTTTTGCCGCCTGCTGCTTGCGCACGAGCTCCAATTCACGGCGCGCGCCACGTGCCTCCTCCTGGGCCTCCCACGCCAGATAGCCGGTGATAGCAAGCAGGATGACAGTGAGGGCTAGGGCAAAGTGGGAAAGGCGCATGGTGCCGCATGCTAAACGCAAGCCCAAGCCTGATCAACTCCGCTCAACTATCGTAGCAGTCCCAGTACCTCCCGCATGCGGAGCTCGATGTTCAGCAGGCTGGCCTGAACGCCCGCGAGCCATTCCATATCCGCGCCGTCGGGGTTCTGCTGTACGAGTTTGTCCGTGGCATTGAGGGCGGCTGCGAACAATGGCAGGCTTTGTTCCAGATCGATCACCAAGAATTGCCACTGACTCTTTTCCGCCTCAGCGAACTGCTTGAGTGCATGAATCAAGTGTGCCGCTAGATCCGCCACTGTGGACAGCAGCCGAAGCACTGCGGGCCGCGTGCGTACCTCGTCATTGAAAACGAGCAGCCCTTGGAAACGGCGCAACTCCTTCGCCAGCGCGACGGAGCGGGCGATGGGGTCCCTAGCACCGCCCCCCTTTAGTTTGCCAGGCGTCTTCTGAGGCGGATCCATGTTCACCGCGCCAAAGGGATCGCTGCCGGCCTTGGTCGGCTGAAAAGGATCTTCCAAGCCTGGGCTGTGTAGCGCGTCGGCGGATTTCGCATTGCGGTTGGCACCCAGTAGGTAATGCTTCCGTCGCGCACGGTTCTGCCGCAGCAGCGCCGCCTCCTCATCCTTCGTGAGCTGCCAGCGTGGCGGCGAGACTCGCAATTCAAGGTGCCAAGACTGGATCAGGATGCGCTGGTGGTCTTGATTGAACCACTCGAAGAAAAGCAGGTTCTTCAGCCCTGGCGGCGTCGGCATCGTGGACACGCCTTCAGCCTGGGATCGGCGTCGTGGCAGCTTTGCCACGCGATACGAAGCTGTCATGACTCCACTGTAACCATGCTGCAGCGCAGAAACCGCATCGACATGTACCTCATTGATGTCCGGCAGCGGATTATGGATGTCCACCCGGCAGCCTGCGATGTCCCGCAAGAAGTTGCCCACCAATTCCACACGCACCGGCTGTTTCTGGCCTGTCAGATGCAGCACACCTGTTACCAATCCAGGGACTTCGTTCGAGAGGTACCCGCCGAGGATAGACGATTCGAGGCAAATAATCATTACTTGTCATACAAGCTAGAGTCCTATGCCATGAGCCGCAAGTGCCTGTCCCAGTGGTAGTGGAAATAGTTGCCCCTCCAGCACATTCACCATCCGCCGCTTAAATCGCGTGGAACATGGCAGGATTGTTGCTTGTTCCACGGGGTGGCTGGTGCTAAGCCACCCTCCCCCAAAACCTAACCCCCACCTATCAAACTCTATGAAAGACCTCGTTTACCTCAGCCGCTCGTTTGTTGAATTTGGCCCATTCAACAAAAAAGAAATTCTCGACTTCCAGAAGCGCGGCCTCCTCGCCGACACCGACTATCTGCGGGATGATGGCAGTGACACCTGGCGCTCGCGTGCGGAATGGCTGACCATCGTCCCCATGCCCACCCCTAAGCTGGTGAAGAAGCCGACCGCCAAGGTGGCTGCTGCGAAAGCTCCCGCGAAGAAGGCCGTGAAGGCCGCCTGACCCTAGCCAGGCAGCAAGTCTGGCACAATGCAAGCGCGTCCCGCCTCCGGGCTGGACGCGCTTCTTGTCGCATGCGAATAGCGCAGTGTGAGTGAAGAGGTCACCACCCGCCGCACCTTCCACAACGAGCTCTGGCGCTCGTTGCCCTCCGGCGTGATTGACACTCTCACCGCCACTTTCGGCATGCTCATCGCCGTGCGTGTGTTTCATCTCGGCGACGTGGCGAAAACCATCTTCCTCAGCGCCACTAGCGGCGGCATGGTCACTAGCCTGTTCGTCGTCCCGCTGCTCCTGAGAGCCAGAAGCACCATCGCACGCACGGCGTCGAAGGTGCAGCTCCTCGGTGGCCTCTGCATGGCTGTGGCCGCTGTGTTTCCGCACGACCCCGTGCTCTATGTCGCTGGACTCAGCACGGGTTTGTTCTGCTTCTCTATGCAGATTCCACTGCTGACGCAGATTTACCGCATCAATTATCCCGAAGCAGCCCGTGGCAGGCTGTATGCCATCACTGGCATTACCCGTGCCGGCGCGGCGGTGTGCTTCGGTTTCTTCGGCGGCAAGTTGCTCGGATGGAATCTCGATCACTACACATGGCTACTCTGGGGGTTCGCGCTCAGCGGCTTCATTTCCGGCTTCTGGACCCGCCGCCTCCCGGCCACGCCGTGGGAGGCACCGGAGAAAGCCAGCGGTAGCCTGTGGAGCTCGCTGCGCTGGATCCGCGAGGATCGCGACTTCCGTACGCTGCTCATCTCTTGGATGATGATGGGCATCGGCAACCTCGCCGCCGCTTGCCTTTTCGTCGAATACCTCGCCAACCCGGCCCACGGCATCAATCTGCCCGAATTCGATGTCGCATGGGTCACCGGAGTTGTACCCGTGCTCTCCCGCATCATTTTCTCATATCCATGGGGGCTCGTTTACGATCACTTCAATCTCTTCACCGTTCGCTCGGTATTGAACCTCTTCTTCGCCGCTGGCATCCTGTGTTTTTACCTCGGCCACGGAATGTTCTGGTGGACCTTCGGCATGGCGTTATGGGGCATGGCCAACGCCGGTGGCAACGTCACCTGGGCGCTATGGGTTACCAAGCTCGCTCCGAAACACGCCGTCGCCGAATACATGAGCGTCCACACCTTCCTCACCGGGTTGCGCGGCCTCATCGCACCCACGCTCGCGTTTGCGATGCTCAAGGTCATGTCCTTTGACACCTTCGCCATCCTCTGTGGTATCTCGGTCGTCTCAGCCAGCGGATTCATCACCGTCCGCGCTCGCAGCAGCGATCCCGAAACCTCCAAACGCCTCAGCCCAGGTGCTAGGCCAGAACGCCTATGAAGGTCACCTTTCTCAAATCGACTCTTTGTAAGGGATACCAGTCAAGAATGACACGCGGTTAAGGCCCATGATTGTTGATTTTCGCGGGTTATTATTTCGCGCAAAAAAAAAGAGGCTCCGGGGGTACAACGCTCTGTGGGGCTCGGGGTTCCACACGCATGGCTCTTCAAACCTGCTTCCTGCCCCATTTTCCACGCACTCTTTCGGGGCGTGCGAAGACTTCCGCCTCCAGCCGCATCGTCAACGAGTTGCAAAAGCTCCGCGAGCTTGCCCTGCCTGATCTAGCGGCCTTGCTCGGCGGTCCGCTGCCTGTGGATCGCCACCACCTGCACTGATGCCGTGCGCTACCCGGCAGAGAAGCTAGCCTAGCTGTATTACCAGCGCTGGAGCATCGAGCTGTTTTACCGCGACATCAAAACCACCATGCACATGGAAGTCATGCGCACCAGAGCCCCGACATGGTGAGAAAGCAGCAGATTATGCACGCCATCGCCTACAACATGATGCGTGCGCTGATCTTGCAGAGCGCCGCCAGCATCAGCAGGAGCTGGGACTCATCAGCTTTTATAAAGGCGTGGTGGACCTGCTGAGGCAGTGGTTGCCGCACGCCGCCGCCTGCCATGAGCAGCCGCGCAAGCTGGCCCGCTGCAGGAGGAACTGCTCGAAGCCATCGCCAGCGAGCAGAACCCGTTGTGGCCTGGACGACGCGAACCGCGAGCAAAAAAGCGACGCCCAAAATCCTACCAACGGCTCACCAAGCCCCACCACCAGTTCCAAGAAATCCCCCACCGCGAGCGCTACCGCGCCGCCGTTTAACCGAGTGCCATTCGGAACAGACAAAATGCTCCGCACGGCGGTAGACAGCGGCGAGACTGGAGATGAAAAGTGCGATGAACATATGCCAGCAAATCAAATGCCTGAAGACCGGAAAACTCAAACTGCCTAAGGAGGCAAAGCTATCGCTGTCAAGAATCGACTCCCGACCCTTTCCTGCTCGCCTTTGGCGTGCGCCGTTGCTGACGTGAAACGTGGCGGACTTTCGCCGCTATGAACCGCAGATCGAGATCATGCCGCTGTGAGGTGATTGGTCTAGCATCATGGACAGCACCACCACCTCTGTGCCTTAAGTCACGCCCGTGGCTGCCTCAAACAGGGGCTGTTTAGAAATGCCACGACTGCGGTTATACTTCGCGTCATCCCTTTTTGTGAAATTCATCGACCACTAATGTGACGCTGACGAGACGCTAATGGGTGTGATTTATCAGCGTCAAATTAGCGTCATGTCAGCGGTAAAACCCGGGGCCGCCCATTTCTGAAATCACAAATCATGATGACGCGAAGCATACCTCCCACACGGGCGATGCGTTATTCTGTTCCTCACGGTGGCAACAACAGCGACGCGGATGGGGTTTTGTCTTGGAAACCGCAGTTTGGCAAAATACATTTGCTGGGAATTAGCTTTAATCATGAAAACATTCCTTCTCAGCCTGTTCTCGTATTCTTACGTCTTCTCGCTTTTCGCTGCTGACCCTGATCTCGCACGGCTTCAAAAATCGTATGATGAAGCGAAAAAACGGGCACTTGCTCCGCTGCAAACCACCTACCAAACCGAATTGCAGAAACTCATGGAACAACACACCAAAGCAGGCAGGCTCGAAGCCGCCCTAGAGTTTCCACTGGAATGGAATATGGACTACATGGTCGCGCCAGATTAGGATGGTTCTCTGTTACTGCGACTTGGAGTAATAAAACAACAGATGCCACCCCTCTTTATATTGGAGAAACACCAACTCCTGGGTTTCTCTCAAAATTACTTGGAGGATAATTTCATCCAAATGATTTTTTCAAAAAGAAATATTGAGCAAGTTTCATTAAAGAAACAGTGTTCCATTCAACGTGGTAGCCTTGTGAAGCAATCATTTTTTGAATTGAGCGTGAGCCTAAGATTCCCTGGTTGTGCAGTTGAGGGACATTTCGATTATCTGGGAGCAAAAAGGGGATTGGCAGAAAAGAATCGATATCGAAAAATCTTATTTGAATTCGACGGGCTATCTTGTTTGGCCGAAGGCGATGGAAATGTTTCAAAATTGCTTTCTTCGCAAGGAAATTGCTTCGGCCAAGTGAATGGGGATTGCTCAAAGGCAACAGGATCTCTTCAAATTGGAGGGGCTCAATATGTGTGTTCAGTTAAAAGGAAAGCCATACTTGGGAGAATTTTGTTGCCAAAATTGGACGTAACAGTCGGCTCGATATTTTCTTTTATCTTCGAAGAAGCGCAGCTAAAAACAAAGTGGGGGTTCCCGATAAAAGTTATAAATGGGAATGAGCTGCCAACGCCTGCACTTTGCCTGTCTCTGATGGTATGCTTAATCATGTATGGAGATACAAGCTGTGCTGAATCTGGCAGCGGTTAGGTGGTCAGTATTTGGTGAATGAACAACGCTAAAATTCACAGTGATCCTTTTTACACCTCTCATGCCATGATCTCATCCCTTCAGATTGGCTACAGCCGTGTTACCGAATGGGTGTATGCGCCTGACGGCGGGGTGTCGCGGCAGGTGTTGTGGGATGAGGCGACGGGGGACCAGGTGACGCGCTATGAGTATGGAACGACGCTGGCGCAGAGCGGCGTTGCAACCAGCGGGCTGCTGGTGCGCAAGGTGCTGCCCACCGGGGACGCGACAACATCGACCTACAACCGGCAGGGAGAAGTGGTGACGATGACCGACGCCAACGGCAGCGTGCATGAGTGCCGGCGTGACCTGCTGGGGCGTGCGACTGATGACGCGGTGACAACACTGGCCTCCGGCGTGGATGGCGCGGTGCGGCGTCTGAGCAGCGGCTACGACGTGCGCGGACGGTTGCAGAGCATGAGCAGCCACTCCGCGCCGGAGACGGGAGCGGGGTTGGTTCTCAACGAGGTGCAGTTTGACTACAACGGCATCGACTGCCTGACAGCAGACATCCAGAGCCATGCGGGAGCGGTGGACGAGGATACGCCACGAGTGCAGTACACCTGCACCGTGTAAATGGGGCCAGTGTGCAATTACTTGACAGATTATGTCTGGCCGCTAGCCTCTCGGTCATGCGCAGGCAGCATCGCATTCAATATCCAGGTGCCCTTTATCATGTCACGGCACGCGGGAATCGGCGGGAGGACATCGTGCAGGACGACGAGGATCGAGAAATTCTGCTCGCCACTCTGGCAGAGGCCTGCAAGAAGATGGGCTGGGAAGTGCTAGCCTAGGTGATCATGGTCAATCACTATCACTGACTGCTGCGCACGCCGAAGCCCAATCTCGTGGCGGACATGTCTTGGCTTCAAGGCGCCTCGGTAACATCACATTGGCAGTTGATGAAATTAACCAATGATGGTGGTGCGTAGAATAAGACATCACGATGAGATCCATTTCCTGCCTTCTTCTCGCCCTCAACCTTCCGCTCACCGTCGTCGCAGAGCCGTCATGTGCCGTTACTGTAGAGCCTCCAACCGTGGACTATACCGTGGAACTGGAGACTGTGATGAAGCACAACGACGACAAATTCCTTTGGTTTCATCCACGCGTCGCCGCTATCCCTGCGGCAGATCGAGGTGTGCCGTCGGTGGTGATGACCATCCAGAAGCACTTGATGGTCTCCGACTATTACTCAGGGCTGCATGTGATGACACGGGCCTCGCCGTCGGCGGCTTGGCAGGGGCCGTTTCTGCCGCCGGAGCTGGACTGGAAATCGCAGCCAGACGGAGTGACGGTCAGTGTGGCGGATGTCACGCCTGGTTGGCACGCACCGTCAGGGAAGCTCATCGCCATCGGCGCGCAGGTGCGATACAGCCCGGAGGGTCGGCAACTCGACGACCAGGCGCACGCACACCAGACAGTGTATGCCATTTTTGATCCTCAAACACAGAGCTGGGCATCCTGGAGGGTGTTGAAGATGCCGCCGGGGGAGGAGTTTAATTTTGCCCGCAATGCCTGCTCACAATGGCTAGTGAAGAAGGACGGCACGTTGCTCGTGCCGCTCTACATCGGCAAAAGTGCCCGAGATCGTTACAGCGTCACTGTCGCCGAATGTCATTTTGACGGCACCTCGCTGAGCTTCGTGCGTCATGGTAATGTGCTGCGCAACGGGGATGTGCGCGGACTGTGTGAGCCATCGCTCATCGAGCTGGGCGGGCGCTTCTTCCTCACGCTTCGCAATGACATTCGTGGCTATGTGAGTGTGAGTGCGGACGGCCTCCAGTACGAGGAGCCGCAGCCGTGGGTGTTTGACGACGGTGCGGAGCTCGGCAGCTACAACACACAGCAGCACTGGCTGGCGCATCGGGACGCGCTGTTTCTTGTCTATACCCGACGTGGCGCTGGTAATGATCATATCGTCCGGCACCGTGCGCCGCTTTTCATGGCACAGGTCGATCCGGCGTCTTTGCGCGTCCTGCGCCACACTGAAAAGATCGTTATTCCAGAACGCGGAGCCGAGATGGGAAATTTCGGCTGCGCCCGCATCAGCGGCGCTGAATCCTGGGTAACGGTGAGTGAAGGCATGTTTATGAAGGACTCTGTGAAACGTGGTGCCGAGGGCGCGACGTTCGTCGCTAGGATACGGTGGGCAAAGCCAACTCCATGAGCCGACTATGCCCCGCATGCTTCTTCATCTTTGCTCTGTCGCGCTGTTGCTCTCAACGGCCTTCTCTGAGCCGACGGGAGGCGTGCTCATCATCGCCCCGCATCCGGATGACGAGGTGATCGGCTGCGCTGGCATCATCTTGCGCACGCTGGAGGCGAAGAGGAACGCCACCGTCGTGATTCTGACAAATGGTGATGGGCATATCGCGTTGACAGCAGCCGCGGCAAAAAAGAGCCGTGACGAGCTCACCCCTGAGGATTTTATCAAAGCGGGGGCATTGCGGCAAGGTCACTCGATTGCCGCGATGAAGCGTCTCGGCGTGCCGCGCGAGGGTTTGATTTTCCTCGGCTATCCTGACGGCGGTTTGGAGAAAATGTGGGAGATGAATAGCAGCGTGGCGTTTCGGCAGATGCTCACGCAGAAGCGAGAAACGTATGGAGTGACCGCACCGGACTATCATTCGCTCGTGCATGGTCAGCCTGCGTCCTATATGAAGACAAATGTTGTAGCCGATCTGGCGGAGATCATTCGCGCACGCCGACCGCAGGAGGTTTTTGTCTCCCACGAGTCCGACAAGCACGGCGATCATCGCGCGGCGTTCTGGTATGCGCGTGAGGCATTGCGGCAGGCAAAGGTGGATGCGCGGCTGCTGGCGTTTGTCGTGCATGGCGATCTGTTGTCACGCGAGCCGGATTTACGGCTCAAACTCTCGCCGAAAGCCTACGAGGCAAAGAAGGCGGCGCTGATCGACCACACGAAAGGTACGTCACCGGTGCATGACGGCCTTGTGGACGAGTATTTGAAGTCCGAGGAGCTTTTCTGGGAAATTTCGATCCGATGATGAAACACCTGCTGATGCTGCTGATCTGCTCCTCATCCCTCCGCGCCGGAGAAGACTGGGTTCTGGAGGGCGCTGCAGGATGGCAGGCGCGCGATTCACAGGCGGAGTGGGTTTTCAAAGACAAGCTATGGATCGGTGGTGGGTGGTTCCAGTCGTTTCAAGATCCACCGCGCGATGTTTGGTCCTCAAGCGACGGCAAAGCGTGGTCTTTGATCGAAAAGAGCGCGCCATGGCTGCACAGTGACTTGCCAATGAACATCACCTTTGCGGACAAGATGTGGATCATGGGCGGCTGGCACAAAGGACGACTGCCCGGACATTCCGCGAGCAATCAAGTGTGGTTTTCCACCGATGGCTCGAAGTGGGAGCAGGCTGCTGCGAACGCTGAATGGTCTCCACGGCTCGCGGCTGGCCTCGTGGAGCATCGCGGACGGATGTGGCTGCTCGGTGGAATTGAAGATTACTACTTTGGCACTGAAAAGAGCCTCAAGAACGACGTGTGGTCATCCGCTGATGGCAAAACGTGGAAGCTGGAGACGGCGAACGCGCCGTGGTCGCCGCGTGCGTATCATCAGGCGGTCGTTTTGAACGGCCGCATCTATGTGATGGGCGGGGGCAACTACACGCCAGCCTATCATGCGCAGAATGACGTTTGGTCATCCAGCGATGGTGTGAACTGGACATGCGAGACAGAAGCCGCGTCGTGGGTGCCGCGTTTGTGGTTCAGTGCGGCGGTCTATCGAGGTCGGATGTGGGTGCTGGGTGGCTGGTCGAAAGAGAAGGACAACTTTGGCGACGTATGGCACAGCGCGGATGGCAAGAGCTGGCAGCGCCTTGAAACGAAGGGCGGCTGGAAAGCGCGGCATGAGCACTCTGTGTTTGTTTTCCAAGACAAGCTGTGGGTCGCGGGCGGTCACGCACGACCACTATCGAATGAAGTGTGGTCGCTGAGTTTGCCGAAGGATTGGGAGCCGTGACAAAAGCGGCGCTGGAAGGCTGTATTGACTTCATGCGCCTTTTCCTGCCCCTACTCGCAGTCTTTGCTTCGTTGAACATCGCTCGCGCGGAACTTCGTGCGGGCGCGACGACCTCCAACATCACGCCAGAACTCGGAGGCGAGGTTGTCGGCGGGTTCGCGCCGTTCCCTGCCACGCACATTCATGACGAACTGCATGCGCGTTGTCTGGTGCTCGATGACGGCAAGACGAAACTGGCGCTGGTAGTGTGTGATCTGCTGGGCCTGCACCGCAGTGTTTCGGTGAAGGCGCGGGAATTCATCGAAAAAGAGACGGGCATCCCAGCGGCGAACGTGCTCATCAGTGGCACGCACACGCATTCGGCGGTGAACGCGCTCGGCGGGCCGGTGAGATTCTACTCCTCGGATCTGGAGCTGACGGATTACCAGAAATTCGTCGCACGGCGGATCGCGGATGGCGTGCGGCGTGCCATCAACCTGCTGCGTCCGGCGGAAATCGCGTTTGGCCGTGTGGACGTGCCGGAGCATGTACACATCCGCCGCTGGTTTTTGAAGGAGGGCACGATGCCGCCGAATCCCTTCGGCAAGATCGACAAGGTGAAAATGAACCCTGGCGCGGGGAACCCGAACCTCATCAAACCTGCCGCCGAGCCGGACCCCGTCGTGTCCTTCATCGCGTTGCGAGAGCCGGGCGGGCGCATGATCTCGGTCTATTCGGCCTATTCGCTGCATTACGTCGGAGGGGTTCAAGGCGCTGACGTCTCCGCCGACTACTACGGCATGTATTGTGAGGCGCTGAAACGCCTGCAGACTGGTGGTGGCGACTATCCGCCGTTTGTCGGCATCATGGCGAACGGAACGAGCGGCGACGCGAACAACATCAACTTCCGCAACCCGCAGCCGCGCAAAAAACCGTATGAGCAGATGCGCTATGTGGCCGAAGATGTGGCCGCGAAAGTGAACGCGGCTTTGCAAAAGCTGGCTTGGCAAAGCGAGGCCCCTCTCGCGGCGAAGTATCGCGAACTCGACGTGAAGTGGCGAAAAATCCCCGATGACCTCATCGCCTGGGCGAAGGAAACCGAGGCGACCGCGCCGCGCATCCAGGGCAAGGTCAGTCTTCCGCTCTCCTATGCCGGCCGCGTCCAGCGTCTCGCTCAGGCCAGCCCGGAGACGAAGTATCCGGCACAGGTTTTCCGCATCGGTGACGTGTGCATCGGCTCCTCACCTTGCGAGACGTTTGCGGAGACAGGCATGGAGTTCAAAAAGCGCAGCCCGTTTGCAAAGTCCTTCATGGTCGAGCTGGCGCATGGCTACTACGGCTACATGCCCACACCGCGCCATTTCGAGCTGGGTGGTTATGAAACCTGGCCCGGCACGAATTATCTGGAACCCCAGGCATCCGTGAAGCTGATGACCGCACTGCTGGAAATGGCGGCGGAGGTGAAGTAGCCAAGCGTTGACAAGGCCGCCACCCGTCACACTTTTCACACCATGACAGCGACCATTGCAGCGCCGACTTCCTGGATTGAGGAGATCGGAAATTTCCGCCTCCCTGATGAGACAGACCGCCGTTTGCAGAGCCTCATGGAGCGCAACAACGAGGGCATTCTCCAGCCATCTGAAAAAGAGGATCTGGCCGCCTTGGCAGCCCTCAGTGAAGAAATCTCGCTGTTGCGCGCACAAGCGCTTCAGCTTCTCGGCAAGAAGCCCGCATGAGCGTGGCCCAGACACTCGCCGCGCAGGTAACATCCCGGGCAAACGGGCGCTGTGAGGATTGCCGTATGAGCCAGTCGCTTCAAGGAGCGACTTTTCACGTCGAGCACATCATGCCGGTCACCTGTGGAGGAGGCTCGCGACTGGACAACCTCGCGCTGGCCTGCCCCAGTTGTAATTTGCACAAGTCAGACCACTCGCATGCGGTCGATCCCCTCAGCGGCAGGCAGGTGAGGCTCTATCATCCAAGGCAGGATGTCTGGTTGGAGCATTTTGAGTGGACAGGCACCAGGCTGGCCGGATTAACAGCGGTCGGAAGGGCTGCCGTCGAAGCGCTGAACTTGAATCATTCGCGACGGCTGCGTATCCGCGAAGTTGAGCAACACTTCGGCCTTTTTCCTCCTCCATGAAAGCGTTCCTGATCTTGATGTTGCTTGCCACCTCCACATTCGCAGGTTGGCAGGCCGGTGCGGCGAAGGCTGACATCACGCCGACGGAATCCGTGCCGCTCGCAGGTTACGGCGGCAAGACGCGCATGTCGCAACGCGTGGAGCATCCGATCTGGTTGAAGGCGCTCGCGCTCAAAGATGACTCGGGATCGACCTCCGTGCTCGTCACCGCCGATCTCGTCGGCCTGAGCGACAAGATGATCGCGGTGATCGCGAAGAACGCTGCGGAGAAGCATCACATTCCAAGAGAGCGGCTGATCCTGAACACATCGCACAATCACTCGTGTCCGGTGACGGAGGATGTGCTTTGGCTGTATTATGAATTCACGCCGGAGGAGGCTGCGGTGAAGGACCGCTACACACAGATGGTGTATGCGAAATATGATGAAGTGATCGGCAAGGCGATCGCGAATCTGGCACCGGCGGAACTCGCGTTTGAGCAAGGTCTGGCCGGTGTGGCGGTGAATCGTCGTCGTTCACGCGGGCCGGAGAGCCGAGCGCTGGGCGGACAGGTCGATCAGGATGTGCCGGTGATCACGGTGAAGGCGGGAACGAACCTCAAAGCCATCGTCTTCGGCTACTCCTGCCACACGACCGCGCTCGGTGGCCTGAGCATCAATGGCGACTACGCGGGCTTTGCGCAGTTGGAGCTGGAGAAGTCGTTTCCGGGCTGCGTGGCGATGTTTGTGCAGAACTGCGGCGGCGACGCGAATCCTTTGCCGCGCATTCGTGGCAAAGACGCCGAGGCCACCGAACTCGCGAGCATGTATGGCAAGGTTCTGTTCGAGGCGGTGCGCCAGGTCGTCGCCAGGAAGATGAACCCGCTCGACGGGCCGCTGCGCGCGGCGATGGGAGAGACGAAGCTGGAATTGCAGCCGGGCATCCCGCTCGATGAATTGAAGCAGCGCGTTCCAAAGCTCTCCGGCATGCCGAAACGCGAGTTCGAGCACTTCATCCGCCAATACGAGACGCTCGGCGCGCCACCGGATCGGGTGAAGTATCCGATCCAGGTGTGGCGCATCGGGCCGGAGTTCATCTTCATCGCTCTGACCGGTGAGACGGTGGTGGATTACTCGCTGAAGTTCAAGGCGGCCTATGGCTGGAACAGCACGTGGGTCTGCGGTTACAACAACGACCTCACCAGCTATGTGCCGAGCCTTCGCGTGCTGAAGGAAGGCGGCTATGAGGGCGTGACCGGCATGTTTGAATACGGCCACCGTGCACCTTACACGGAGACGGTGGAGGAACAGATCACGAAAAAGGTCGGTGAACTCGTGAAGCAGGCTCAGTGATCACTTGCCCACGATTGGAGCCGTCTGCTCCGGCGTCACGCGGCCACCGGGCAGCTCCATGATCTTGATGTTGCGGAAATGGATCTCCGCGCCCTCGGATTCGAGGCAGAGGTAGCCTTTGCGCACGGTGGACTGGCTGATGCCGTTCACAAACTTGCCGTTGATCGAGAGCTTCACCGTTCCATCGACGCACACGACGTCGTAGGTGTTCCAATCGCCCTTCCCTTTGCAGCGCATCTCATACGACATGCTGCGGCGGCCACGCGGATTGTCGGGGACGCCTTCGAGGCCGTTTGCGCCGAAGAGCTCGCCGGAGACATAGCCGGGATGATTCGGTTGGCCGTCCTTGGCGGGATGCAGCTTGGGCCATTCGAGCTCCAGCATCTGCACCTCCATGCCCTTCGGCAGCGGACGGTCGGGCGGTGTCGATCCCTCGCTCCAAACAAAGACGCCGCTGTTGCCGCCGGCCTGCATGTGCCGCCATTCGATGTGCAGGATGAAGTTCTCATACTGCTTCTCGCTGCGCATCACGCCGATGGGCAGGCCTTTGCACACGAGCAGGCCGTCTTTGACGTTCCAGGTGTCCTTGCTGGTGTTCACATCCACCCAGCCGGTGAGATCCTTGCCATTGAAGAGATCGCGCCACTGCGGCACATCACCGGCGACAGCGGTGGCGGCGAGGAGAAGGGAGAAAGTGAAAGACTTCATGGCGTGCTTCTTATTGCGTGGCCTGGGAGCGCGTCTTTCACGAGTTCACCATCACGCACGACAAAAACACCGCGCACGATGACATGCGGGATGCCCGCCGAGGGCGTGGTCGGCGCTTCAAAGGTCGCGCGGTCGATGATCTTCGCGGGATCGAAGACGGTGATGTCCGCATCGGCGCCGATGGCGATGCGGCCTTTGTGTTTCATCATCGGCACATGGCCTTCGAGCCGCCGTGCGGGCAGGATGGTCATCTTCGCCAGCGCATCCATCAGCGACAGCAGTTTCTTCTCGCGAGAGTAATGGCCGAGCACGCGAGCATAAGTGCCCGCGCCGCGCGGATGACCTTTGCCATCGACGAACGGCACGCCGTCGCTGGCGATCATCACGCCGGGATGCGCGATGGCCATCTCCACATTCGCATCCTTCATCATGTACATGATCACCCAGCCGCCTTGCTTGCGGTGGCGCTCAAAACTTTCCTGCGTGAGCCGTTCACCCGTGGCGGTCCACACGATGTCGCCATAGCTGATGCGCAGGTTTTCCTGCCAGCCGGGATTGAACATGGCGGACTCCAGCAGCGTGGAGGCGGCGGTGTAGGGATAGACTTCGGTGGTCACGTCGAGCCCTGCCGCGCGATTTTCATCGATCAACTTCAGGGTTTCCGGCATGTCGCCGATGGCGCTGCTGCCGACATGCACGATGTGCAGCGCCGCGCCGGTCTTTTTTGCCGTGTCGATGGCCTCACGGATCGGCGCGATGCCAAACGCGCGCGTGTGGACAAAGGCGGGAACCTTCCGCTCCGCCGCGATGCGAAACAGCGCCTCGATCTCCTCCGGTGTGGCCGCAGGCGTGTAATTGATGCCGAAGCCGATGCCCAGCGCGCCATCAGCAAGCCCGGCGCGGATCGCCGCGCTCATACGCTGCATTTCGATCTCGCCCGCAGCCTTGTTCGCGCCGTCCGGCTTCGGGCCGAGGAGGGCCAGTCGTGTCTTGCCGCCGCCCCACTGGCCGGGCTTGAACTCCGGATGAAAGGCCGCGAAGCGCGCGGAGATGTGCCCCACCGTCGCGCCATAATGAATCGGCGCGGTGCCCTCCATCTTCTGATACCACTCCGCGACAGGATACACTCCGCCTTCAAGCTCCAGCGCCGTCGTCACGCCATCCTGCGCTTTGATCTGCAAATCGGAGGTCGTCTGCCCATGCGCGTGCAGGTCGATGAATCCCGGCGACACGACAAGCCCGGCCGCATCGAGCACCTTTTCGCCAGATAGCGGCGTCTCGGAAATCGCGCTGATTTTTCCATCCGTGATGCCGATGTGGCGCACCGCGTCGAGACCGCTTGCCGGGTCCATCACGCGGCCGCTGGAGATGACGAGATCATGCGCGGAGAGTGAGAGCGCGGTGGTGAGGATCGCGAGAATGAGAAAGGCTTTCATGAGATGCTCGAGAATGGCTCGCGCACCGGAGTCGGCAACCAATTCGAGATCGCCCTGACTTCAGGGTGCCAGCGGGCTTGCACACCCTGGAAATCGCCTTGGCCTTTTCTGATCAATGACGTTTCGCACGGGCAAATCTACGCCGCAAAAAATACCCGGCTCGGAAACGGGGTCAGGTCAACTGGCTGACAATTTATGCTGAGGTATTGTTTTTTGCTTTTGTCAAACAGTTGCACCCTGACCCCGTTTTCCCCAAGAGCCGGAAGCCAGACAGGGACGACGACGACGACAATCAAAACCAACGACCACCGAGGAAGTTCGACTTCCTGGGCTTCACCCACATCTGGGGCCACACCCGCAAAGGAAAACCCATCGTCAAACGCAGCACCGCGAGCAAACGGTTCACCCGTGCGCTCAAGGCTCTGCGCGACTGGATGCGCCAGCACCGGCACGACCCGGTGAAGGAACAATGGCGCACACTGATGAGCAAAATGCGAGGCCACGCCGCCTACTACGGCATCACCGGCAACAGCCGGGGCATCGGCAGCTTCAGCCATCAGGCCCAGAACGAATGGTTCAAGTGGCTCAACCGACGCGGCGGCCAAAAGGCGCTGAGTGGGGAGAAGTTCAGTCAATGGTTGAGAGGAGGAGTCTTCAACTGGCCCGCCCCCCGAATCCGATCACAAACACGAAACGCGTAGCAAAGCCTCCACCGGAAGAACCGGATGCGGTAGTCCCGCACGTCCGGGTCTGTGAGGGAGCCAGCGGGCAACCGCTGGCTCTACTCGGCGGTCAACTGGCTGACAATTTATGCTGAGGTGTTGTTTTTTGCTGTCAATAAGTTGCAGCCTGACCCCATTTATCCATGTCTGGGCACGCGCAGGCTGGTGACCGTGCTGGAGCGCGAGCACGGCATCACCGTCAACCGCAAGAAGCTCCAGCGGGTGCGGCGGCAGATGGGCGTGGAAGCCATCTACTGCAAACCGCGCACGAGCCTCCCGGAGAAAGGTCGCCGCATTTATCCCTATCTGCTGCGAGATCGAGAGATCACACGGGCCGATGAGGTGTGGTGCGCCGACATCACCTATGTGCCGATGAAACGCGGCCACGCCTACCTATGCGCCGTCATGGATTATCCTTCGTTCCTCAGGCTCCGCAGTCAGGCTTCGCTTTGAGCGTGCCGCTATCGCGGCTGGCGGTGGCATACGCGCTGCGTGCTGGGTCATGCCGTGAGCAACACCATGGACGTGAGCC
>CAYQWE010000017.1:0-106969 GCA_964421275.1 uncultured Prosthecobacter sp. | reverse complement strand
CCGTTTTCGGCTAAGGCCACGCATCTGTCAAGCAGTTGCACACTGACCCCGTTTCCATTGTTTCGGGTTCATTCGACGCTATTCGCTGATCATAATCCCAAGATCGTTGCAAGTGGAAGCAGTCTTCCGCCAGTGCTGAGCGTAGGTGAATGGATTCTTGGCTCCGGTCTCCGTCAGGATGTAGCCGTCCGCCCTAAGATCGATCAAGTCGCCGCTGATGGCTCCGAGATCCTCCTGCCTCCAGATGTATTGTGACGGAAGCTTGAATGTTCGAGGGGAGGATGCTGTGACCAGCCGGAACTCTGTGCCGGACTCATTTCGGACGGTGAGAGACTGGATCGCCAAAGTCGAAGCGCCGCGAAAGCCGGGTTCTCCGGCGCGCTGAATCGTCAGGTAAATGCGTGGATCGTGGTCGGGCTCCGAGTGTCGGTAGATGAAATACGGGATAAGGGTCTCATGGAGCGGCGATGTCGTGCGGGAGAAGCCGGGATGTAGCGCCGGAACGTATTGTGACTCGGACGAGGAGGGAATCACGGAAGTCGGAACGTATCGTGTGAACCGCGAATGATGCACGCCACCCAACAGGAAAATCATCACTAGCAATCCAGCAAGGGTCACCGCTGCTACGACGAGGGCGCGTCTCATTGGCCTAACGACCCCAAGCTCAGCGACGGCGGAGGGCTGGCATGGCCGCTGCGCGGGCGAAGGCGGTGGGGGCGGTGGAAAGGCGGAGGCGGCAGGCAGCAGCGGCCATGACAGCCCGGAGCCGTTCGCTGCAGCGCATGGTTCGGCGCATTCATTGCGGCGTTTCGGTGATGCTGAGCCAAATCTTCTTCGCCGTTTCGATGTCATCTTTGCGGTCGAAGTAGATTGCCATCATGACGTGGCCGCCAGTGCCAAAGGTGAAGGTGTAAAGCGCCCATCGCTCACGATCGTCTTCGGGCTTCTCGTGGAGAAGATAGCCGTATCGGAGGGGCTTAGTGTCGCGAAACTCGAAGACCTGAACAGCGTCCTTTGCTGAGTCTTTCTTGCGCCACTCGTAGGTTGTCTCGGGCGTCTCGCCGGCCTTCTGGTCGTAGATGCTCGTCCAGCAAGTGATGCCGGAACGCCACAGAACCAAATCTGTCCCTAGCTTGCCCTTCTCGAAACGCTTCGCATACTCGTCGGGCAAGGTGACGCGCCACTCACGGGTCATCTGGTAGTCGCCGCGCACACGTGGAAAATGGGGTGGAATCTCACCGCTCATGGCTGAAAAAGCGGAAAGGAGTATGAAGCATAAAGCAATGAGTTGGGACATGCGTGCAGATGCGCCGAACATTAAAACTCACCAACATCCAGGCGGAGGACGCAGGTGAATGGAACGGAGAATGAACGGAGGCCGACAAGGTGTCAATGATTCAACGCGCCTAGATGTTTGGTGCAGTGGGCTGTTCATTCCTTGGCGAGAACAACGGCACTTGGCATCAGGCTCTCACGGCATGTGCAGCCCCGCTCCCTTCAACACCCAGCGGCCCCCACGCCGTGCCTCCGTCCAAGGATCAGAGTTGGCTGTTGGCGTGCAGCGCAGCTCACCCACGGCCAACTCCCTTGGGCGGTGGCTGTCGTTCACACGAAGAACGATCCATGGATGCTGCCACGCCATCATGACTGAGCGCCCAACCTCCCAGCTTAGCATCACTTTGCTCATCGAGCTTGAATGACTCGTCATTCGCTGCGCTTCGCAGCAGGGATGCTACGCTCTTCAAGCACTCATTCATGCTGCCTTTTCACGCATCCGTCGGCTCTTTCGTTCTTCCTTTCAGGCGTGGAGAATGAACAGGGAGGTTATCGACCGTTTTGTTGTTTTGCGAGCAGCTTTATCTCCGACAAGAATGTTGCTTTGCACCGGGATTTTCGAGTCATGCCTTCGTTTTAGCGGCTCATTTGAGTGCAAAGCAACAAAAATGTTGGTTCCCGCGCAAATGAGGGGGTAAAAGACATGTATGAATATTCCGCGCTCGGAACCCAGCCTGGAGCAGCGCCTCATCGGCACCATGCGGGTGAAACATTACTCCTACAAGGCAGAGGAGAACTATGCTTCGCGATATTACTTTTTGTAAATTTCATGAAACACTTATAGGACGCTGAGGAGACGTTAATGGGCTTGATTTATCAGCGTCAAATGAGCGTCATGTCAGCGGTTAAACATCAGGCCGCTTGCTTTTGAAATCACAAATCATGATAACGTGAAGTATAACGCCGCCGCCTGGGAGCAGAACGGATCTTTGTAACTCCAGGCAGTACATTTGTTGGCTCACAGAGCGTGTTTGTAACCCCATCCAACTCCATCCTGAGGGCAAGAAGGCGCGGAAATGGACTCACAAAAGAGTTGAAGACGGCGGGCAGATAGCAGGCGGCAAACAGCACCTAAAGGGTAGCTTTTCTCAATCCATCTGGACGAGGATCTCACGCGGCTTTGCGCCTTCGCCAGGGCCGATGATGCCGCGATCTTCGAGGAGGTCGATCATGCGGGCGGCCCGGCCGTAACCGAGGCGCAAACGGCGCTGGAGCAGGCTTGTGCTGGCCTTTTTCTCTTGGCGGATGACTTCGAGGCATTTTTCCAGGCACTCCTGCTCTTCGGCGCTGGTGCCATCCTCCCCTTCGCCATCTTCATCCCCAAAGCTGCCGCTCTCGTCATCGACTTTGACATCGAAGACCGGCTTGCCTTGAGCGACGCAGTGATCGACGAGCGCGTGGATTTCATCGTCGGTGACGAGTGCTCCCTGGCTGCGCACCGGTTGCGCACCGCCTGGCGGGACGTAGAGCATGTCCCCTTTGCCGACGAGGTTCTCTGCGCCTTTACGGTCGAGGATGACGCGGCTGTCGAGCGCAGAAGAGACCTGGAAGGCGATGCGTGTGGGGATGTTCGCCTTGATGACGCCGGTGATCACGTCCGCACGTGGCGTCTGCGTGGCGACGATGAGATGGATGCCTGCTGCACGTGCCATCTGAGTGATGCGGGCGATGGCTACTTCGATATCGGCGGGCGCGGTCTGCATCAAATCGGCTAGCTCATCGACGATGACGACGATGTAAGGCATGGTGTCGGGGATGAGTACCTCTTGCTTCGGCGGGGGAGGAGGCTGCGAGTCGCCAAGCCAGGTGCCGCTGGCGTCGCGAAGTTCGGGGTCACCATCCACCGTTCCGACTTCGGCAGTTTTCGGTGTGGCGTCGGCTTCTTTGGCAAAAGCGGCGGAGACGCGGGCGTCATCAACGCCCGCTTTGACTGGCGTGGCGGCATTGCGAGCGGCGCGGGCGGCGTCTGCCTCGGCCTTGCGCTTGCGATTGCGGTTGTTGAACGCTTCGAAGTTGCGGCAGCCTTCCTGGGCGAAAATTTGGTAGCGGTTCTCCATCTCCTTCACCACCCAGCGCAGGGCGAGTAGGGCCTTCTTCGGGTCGGTGACGACGGGCAGGGCGAGGTGCGGCAGTTCTTCGTAGTTCTGCATTTCCACGACCTTCGGGTCGATCATGATGAAGCGCAGCTCATCTGGTGCGAAACGGCACAGGAGGCTAGTGATGATGCTGTTGATGCAGACCGATTTGCCTGAACCGGTGGCACCGGCGACGAGGAGGTGCGGCATCGCAGCGAGATCGCCAATGATCGTCTTGCCATACACATCCTTGCCGAGCGCGACGGGCAGCTTGGCCTTGCCGTTGACGAAATTGTCATCCTCCAACAATTCACGCAGTGGGACGATGATCTTCTCCTTGTTTGCCAACTCGATACCGACGGTGTCCTTGCCGGGGATCGGTGCGAGGATGTTGATGCGCTCGGCGCGTGTCGCACGGGCGATGTCGGCGTCGAGATTCGCGATGCGGCTCACGCGCAGGCCATCGACGGGCCGCACCTCGTAGCGCGTGATGGCAGGGCCGCGTGTGATGTCGCCTGGCTCGACGCTGATGCCGAAGGATGACAGGGCTTTGACGATGGTGGCCTGGATCGCCAGTAGTTCGGATTTGTCGGTGGGTGCGTGGCTGCTCTCATCGGACCAGCGTAGCAGGTCCATCGGAGGCAGCTTGTAGTCCTTGAAGCGCACGGTGAGGTTACCCAGTGAGCCATGCGGTGCTTGTTCGATTTTTTGTGCGCGTTTTTTCTCCCAGACCTCGGCCAGCTTCGGCTTGCTGGTGTTGTCGTCGTGAGCGCGGGGCACGGAGGCGTCGATGATTTTCGGTGGTGGTGGGTCAAACTTGAGAGGGAGCTCCAGATTTGTCGCCACGGCTCCTGGGCTGTCTCCCCGCAGCTCCGCACCTTTCTTTTTTCTGCGCAGATCTGCTGGGACGGGCGTGAGCGTGCCGGGGACGGTATTGGCCGCCTCTTCCTCCAGTTTTTCTAACGCCAGCCTACGCGCTTCCTGCTCCATCTGCCATTGCGTGAGATTCTCACGCAAATGCCGCAGCACGATCAACGGATGTGTGCCCGTCACCAGAAACAGACCGGTCATGTAAACGACAACGAGCACTAGGCCCGCGCCAACCTTGCCCAGCAGAGGCTTCAAGATCATGCCGCCGATGAAATAGCCGAAACCTCCGGCACCGCCCAGTGGCGTGATGTTGTCGCGCACTTCCAGCATTCCCGACACCTCCAGCAAGGCCGCGCCACTCATGATCAGCAAAGCTACGCCGAGGCATGCGGCCATCGTCACCTTCATTTTTGAGTGCAGCTTGCTCACACCGAACCACGTCAGGCAGAACGGTAGCAGATAGGATGCGTAGCCCATCAGCCACAGGAGATTTCCCGCGACGAAGGCTCCAGTCCGGCCCACAAAGTTCTGCGTCTCTCCTGATGATTCCGATTGCGCCAAGAACCACCAGTTGGGCATGTCCCGTGGCTCATAGGATACCAGCGCCAGCAGCAACAGCGCAGCAAGCATGAGAAACAGAAAGCCATGGATGTCATTCCAGGGACTCACTTTCTCGTCCGTAGAACGGGCACGAGGAGGACGGGAGGCAACGGCGGCGGCACGGCTCATGGCTATATCGCCCTGATTCTGCCAGACGAAATTATTTAAGGCCACCAAAATATTTACCTTGCCACACTTTTATGAATCCGCTTGGATTACAGCCATTGTGCGGCTTGACCGCGAAAAACGTCGCGAACATCTTCCGCCGCCCCTCGTCTCACATCACCCATGAAACACACATACGCCATCCTGCTCACACTCTCTCTCTCTCTCGGCATCTCCACCAGCCCCAGCCGCGCCCAGGAAGGCGGCAAGGTGGACTTTGAAAAACAAATCCTCCCGATCCTCAAAGAAAGCTGCTTCAAGTGCCACGAGAAGGAGCACGAGGACAATGGCAAGATCAAGAAGCCCAAAGGCAAGCTGCGTCTCGACGGCGCGGCTGTCATCATGAAGGGCGGCAAGGAGTATCCCAATGAGAATGTCGTCGCTGGCAAGCCCGCTGACAGTTGGTTGGTCAAAACCATCGAACTTCCCGACTCCGATGACATGGCCATGCCTCCCGAAGGTAAAGGCGACCGCATCACTGCCGCCAACATCGCCCTCATCAAGAAATGGATCACCGAAGGCGCGAGCTTCGGTGCCTGGAAGGGCGTGGAGTAATTTTTGACCTCACATCTCACCACGGAGGGCGGAGCCACGGCTCCGCCCTTCTTTTTTTGCGAACGTGAACACTCCCTTCCTCTTTACCACCTGCCGCGCTGGCTCCGAGGCCGCGCTGAAGCGTGACATGAACCGCCGCTTTGGTGCCGCGCTCACACCGGCGTTCATGAAACCGCAGCTCATCACATGGAAGCTGCGTGATCCTGACTTCGAGCTTGCGCACGACCTGAGTCCGTTCGTCCGTGTCAGCGGCGTTTCGCTCGGTCTTTGCAAGTCGATCGGCGAGCTCACCGACCACATCCTTCGTCTGAGCCTGAACTCCGTCTACCTCCACGTCTTCCCGCGCTGCACACCCGAGGATGGCGTTGAAGTCGCTGAATGGGCACGCTGCGACGCCACCGCCGCTGATATCGCCCACACACTTCAACAAGCCGGAGTTTCCTGCGAAACCCAGCGTCCATGCGCCGTGGGCGATTTTATTCTCGATGTGATGGTCGGCGAGAGCGTGGATGAGCCGTTCCTTCTGGGGTACCACACCCAGCGCACAGGCTCGCACCCCCAGCCCGGCGGGCTGCCACGCATCACGCTCCCAGGCGATGTCCCATCACGCGCATGGCTCAAACTCGAACAGGCACTCGCCTGGCGTGGCTGGGATCAGCTCGATCTCCGTGGATGGAACGCCCTAGATCTCGGCTCCGCTCCAGGCGGTGCCACTTTCTCTCTTCTCAGTCGAGGTGTGAATGTCATCGGCGTGGACACTGGGGAAATGGACACACAGGTGGATCGGCTCGCTGTCGCCCATGGCGTTACATTTGAGCACTGGCGCATTCCCGCAGGCCGTCTAGACCTGCGCTCCCTCCCACCGCTCGATTTACTGCTTTGCGACATCAACCTCACCCCCGCGCAGGTTCTCCCCATGATCGAGCGCGTTCAAAAAGCAGCCCGCGTCCCACGCCTGATCCTCACGCTAAAGCTCAACACGCCCGCGCTTGAAGATCAGGCCCAGGATTTTATCGAAGCCGTACGACGCTTTGCCCCTGCGCCCGTTTTTGCCACGCAACTGGCAGCGAACCGACGTGAGATATGCGTCTGCGCCGGCCCGCCAGCGGCCCCAGCTCGTTGAAGTTCCCCGCCTCCCCTCCCCCGTTCGCATCTTCCGTATCCCGGCTGAAAGGCCTGGCGCGTGATACCTCGTCCGAGTGGACGGCAAGAAGCATGCCTCCCCTACGTTCACTTCTCTGCAAAAAAAACCATGCTCCATCGCAATCTCCTCTTTGCCGTCATCGCCCCGCTCGCGCTGGTCTCCGCCAAGCCAGACAAGCCCAGGAAGGAAAAGCCACCTTTCGTCGCCGGTAAGCCAGCCTTCACACCGCACTACGACGCCCCTACGTTTGATCCCACAAAGATCGCACCTGAGCATCTCGACGCCCACATGTTCAAGGTGCCAGAGGGACTTGAGATCACCGTCTGGGCCACTTCGCCGCAACTTTTCAACCCAGCGAACATCGACATCGACCACGCCGGTCGTGTCTGGGTGGCTGAGGGTGTCAACTACCGCCGCCACTCGGGGCGCAGTCATGAGGGCGACTGCATCCGCGTGCTTCAAGATACCAATGGCGACGGCAAGTGCGACAGCAGCCATGTTTTCGTGCGCGAGAAAGAACTCGAATGTCCGCTGGGAGTCGCCGTCTTCGATAACGAGATCTATGTCTCCAACACGCCGGACATCATCAAATACACGGATGTGAACCGTGACTTGAAATTCGACCCCGCCGTGGATAAGCGCGAAATTTTTCTCACTGGCTTCGAGCAGCGACAGCATGACCACAGCCTGCACAGCGTGTATGCGGGTCCCGATGGCCGTCTCTACTTCAGCAATGGCAACTGCGGCGCTGTGTTCAGTGACAAAAGTGGTGACACTTTTCGCATCGGTGGAGCCTACCTGAACAATCCCTACGCAGGCCAGAAGAGCGACGACGGCCACGTCTATGTCGGCGGCTTTACCGCCAGCATCGAACCCGATGGCCACAGGGCGAGGATCCTCGGCTTCAACTACCGCAACAGCTTCGAAGGCGTGCGCAACTCCTTCGGTGATATGTTTCTCAACGACAACGATGATCCGCCCGCCTGCCGTGTGAGCCATCTCATCGAGGGCGGCAGCTTCGGCTTCTTCTCCGCAGATGGAAAACGGCAGTGGCGTGCTGACAAGCGTCCCGGTCAGAGCATTCCCGTGGCTGAATGGCGGCAGGACGATCCAGGCATCATCCCCGCCGGGGATGTGTATGGCGGCGGCGCACCCACCGGCATGTGTTTCTATGAAAATGGTGCCCTCGGTGAAAAATGGGACGGCTTGCTGCTAAGCTGCGAGACGGGACGCAACGTCGTCTTCGGCTACCTACCAAAACCAAGCGGAGCTGGCTTCAAGCTGGAGCGCTTCGACTTCTGCACCACGAATACCACCGGTGTCTTCAAAGGCAGCGACTTCGTCGGCGGTAAGGACAACATGTCCAGCGAGCGCCACACACTCTTCCGCCCCAGCGATGTCTGCGTGGGCGCTGATGGCGCGATCTACATCTCCGACTGGTACGATAAGCGCACCGGCGGCCACCAAGACACCGACGAGACCTGCAGCGGCACGATCTACCGCATCGCCCAGAAAGGTTTCCAACCGAAAATCCCCGCCATCCGCCTCGACACGCACGCAGGCCAGCTCGACGCACTGCGGTCGCCGCTGAATAATGCACGGCATGTCGGCTTCATGCGTTTGAAGCAGGCGGGGGAACAGGTGCTGCCGCAGGTACTCGCGCTGCGTGACAGCACGAGTCCCTTCATCGCTGCACGCACCGTGTGGCTCGCCGCGCAGCTCGGGGAGAGAGGACTCGTCGCCACGCGGAGCTGGCTCGAATCCGATGACGCCGTCAAGCGCCTCATCGCCCTGCGCGCCATCCGCGCCGCCACTGACGACGTGCTCGACATCCTCAGTAGCATGACCGCCGATCACTCCCCCATGGTCCGCCGAGAGGTCGCGGTCGCCCTGCGTGATGCTCCCGGCGCGCAAAGCGTCCCGCTCCTCGTGAAGCTCTCCCACCGCCTGGACACCACGGACCGCTCCGCACTCGAAGCCTGGGGCATCGGCTGCTCCGCGAAGGAGGAGGCCGTCTGGAACGCGCTCCAGCCCGATGGGCGGTGGGACGACGCCTTCGCACGCATCACCTGGCGGCTGCATCCCGCCGCCGCCGTACCGGAGCTCCAGAAGCGCGCACTAGACGGCGGCCTTTCCCTAGAGCAGAGACAGTTCGCGCTCGACACCCTCGCCTTCATCACCGACCCCAGCGCTGCGCGGGCCATGCTCGCCATCGCAAAGGCAAAAGACACCTCCATCCACGATGCTGCCATGTGGTGGCTCATCAAACGCAACACTGATGACTGGAGCACCTTCGGCATCGCGGAAGAGCTGAAAAAAGAAGGCATCTTCGACCCCGAAAGCGCCAAGCTCGTCGAGATCGTCACACCTCCGGCCACTCCACCATCATTCACCACTGCGGACGTGCTCAAGCTCGGCGGCGACGCAAAGAATGGAGCGCAACTCATCACGCGCTGCGTCATGTGCCACCAGATCAATGGCCAGGGTGTCGAGTTCGGCCCGAGTCTCGACGGCTGGGGCCGCAGCCAGCCTGGGGAAATCATCGCGCAGGCCATCATCGATCCGAGCAAAGATATCGCCCACGGTTACGAAGGCCAGGAGCTCCATACCAAGGACGGCATCACCATCCACGGCATGCCTCTCACTGAAGGGGACATTATCATTGTGCGCAGCATGGGCGGACAGAACCAGTTCGTGTCACGCAGCCGACTCCGCAGTCGCAAAAAACTCGACCGCAGCATGATGCTCAGTGCCGCCCAGCTCGGCCTCACCGCCCAAGACGTGGCGGATGTCGTGGCCTACCTGCGCACCCAGGGATAAATACCCGCCCATCACCATGTCATTTCACCACCACTGTCTCTTCGCCGCCGCCATCTTCCTCGTCGGTTGCGCCCATACTCCCGTTGCCCCGCCTGAAGAATTCAGTCAATCACTCGCAAGCCTCCAGCGACAATACCCGAGCGCCCGCACCTCCGGCGTCATCAGACTGTTCGCACATGAGATCGTCACCACCCAGGATTCCTGGGGCCGCGAAACTCACGAGGCCACGGGAGGTGCCATCGCCTTAAAGCAGTCTCATCCATCCATCCAAGCCAAAGCCCCCCGCATCGTGGTCAAGCCTGACTTCACCGAAGTGCATGGCCTCTCCACAGTACGGAAAGACGACCTCCTCTATATTGGGAAAAGCGACAGCTCAAAGATCATCATCGACGGCGTCAAAGTCTTGCCGGAAGGCCCGCATGACGTGCGCAAAACCACTCCGAATGAAATCCCATTGGAACCTACTGACTCCGCCCGTCCCGTCCCAGATGACCGGCCGAAGCCCGCACCTCCCTCTGCAAAGCCACGTCCCAAACCACCAGCTTCACATGGCAGCGGTGCCCCGACACTACCCTCCGCCCCCAAGCCCACACCGGCAACCAAGCCCAGTCAGCGGCTCCCCCCGAAGGAGCGCGCCCGCGTGCTAGATCTGATGCGTGCGCCGAAAGAGCCATGATCCTTTGTGCGCAGAACATCACCAAACGTTTCCCCGGTGTCACGGCGCTGAAGGATGTCTCATTTGAGCTGCGGGCGGGAGAAATCCATGCACTGTGTGGCGAGAATGGTGCCGGGAAGAGTACATTGATCAAACTGCTCTCCGGTATTCATCCGCACGGGAGCTATGAAGGCCAACTCAAGGTAAACGGCACCGAGGCGCGTTTTGCCACGATCAAAGACGCGGAGGTGGCAGGACTAGCAGTGATTTACCAGGAGCTGGCGCTCGTGGAAGAAATGACGGTGGCAGAAAACATCTTCCTAGGCCGCGAACCACGGCGCTGGGGCGCATTCATCGACTGGCCACGCATGGAGCGCGAGGCACGGGCGCTGATCGAGCGCTTCAAGGTCGGGCTTGATCCCACTGCGCCAGTGCGGACGCTGGGCGTGGGGCAGAAACAGCTCGTCGAAATCATCAAGGCGCTCGCCAAGAACTCCAAAATTCTCATCCTCGACGAACCAACTGCCGCGCTGGCCGAGCATGAGGTGATGATCCTGCTCACCATCCTGCGTGATCTACGCAGCCGCGGCATCGCTTGCATCTACATCTCCCACAAGCTCGACGAAGTCTTCGCCATCGCTGACCGGATCACCGTGCTGCGGGACGGCACGACAGCGAGCACTAAGACAGTCGCAGACACAGACAAGAACGAGGTGATCCACCACATGGTAGGCCGCGAAATCGGTGATCTTTTTCCTCGGCGAGCCTCCTATGTCGGCGAAGTCATCCTACAAACAGAGAACCTCTCCGTGAAGGATGCAGAAAGTGGCAGGACGCGGTTGAGCGGCATCAGCTTCGAGCTGCATACTGGTGAGGTCCTCGGCATCGGCGGCCTGATGGGAGCGGGTCGCACGGAGCTGCTCATGCACATATTTGGAGCCTGGGGCGAGCGTGTTTCCGGCAGCGTCCGTCTCAAAGGAAAGCCGCTCGAAGGCCAGTCTCCAGAGACAAGCATCCAAAACGGCCTCGTACTCGCCTCCGAAGACCGCCGTCGTTACGGATTGCATCTGGATCACGAGATTGGCTTCAATCTGTCACTGTCCTCACTCGCCAGCGTCACGCGCACTGGTTTCATCCAGCGCAACGCAGAAATCCGTCGCAATCAAGACATCTTCGGCCCTCTCCGTGTCAAAGCGACGGGACTTGAGGTCATCGTGGGCAAGCTCTCCGGAGGCAATCAGCAAAAAATCGTGCTAGGCAAGGCGCTGCTGACCGAACCATCGGTCATTCTGCTCGATGAGCCAACACGCGGCATCGATGTGGGTGCGAAACTCGAAATCTACGAGATCGTCAACCAGCTCACCGCCGCCGGCAAAGCCGTGATCCTCGTCTCCAGCGAGCTTCCAGAACTCATCGGCATGAGCGACCGCATCCTCATGCTCAATGAAGGTCGTGTCGGCGGCACCTTCTGCCGCAGCGAAGCGACACAGAAAAAACTCATGGCTGCGGCGATGGGCCACGCGAGCTGATTCTTTTGAAAAGCGCACGGCCTTTCCACGTTCCGGGCTTTCGACCAGCCATGATCCGCTCCATTCTCGCCTCCCTCATTCTCGCCGCAGGCGCAGGCGTCGCGCAGCCGCCGAACATCGTATTCATTTTCTGCGATGACCTCGCCTACCAGGCCATCAGCGCCTACGGCGACAAGCGCAAGCTGCTCGAAACGCCAAACATGGACCGCCTCGCGAAGGAAGGCATGCGCTTTGACCGCTGTCTCGTCACGAACTCCATCTGCGGCCCGATGCGTGCAGTGATCCAAACAGGCAGATACTCCCATGCCAACGGTTTCTACAACAACAGCAACAGTCGCTTTGATAGCAATCAGCCGACTTTCCCGAAATTGCTGCAAAAGCACGGCTACCAGACAGCCGTCATCGGTAAATGGCACCTCATGACCGATCCCGTCGGCTACGACTACTGGAATGTGCTGCCTGGCCAGGGCGTGTACTTCAACCCGCCGATGATCGAGAACGGCAAGCAAGTGACATACGAAGGCTATGTGACCGACATCATCGGCGACCTCACACTGAAGTGGCTCGATCAGCGTGACAAATCGAAGCCTTTCATGATGATGAGTCAGCACAAGGCCCCGCACCGTGAATGGGCACCGCCGCCGCGCCTGCTCGGCTTCGACCACGACCGCATTTATGAGGAACCTGAGACGTTGTTTGATAGCTTCAGCGGCCGCAGCAAGGCGGTGAGCGATCACGATATGGGTATCGACCGCACCATGACGGAGCGCGATGTGAAACTCACCACACCCGGTAACCTCCCGCCAGAATTTAAGAAGGCATGGGACGCCTACTACGAGCCGCGTAACGCAAAGTACCGCGAGACTACACCGACGGGCCGTGACCTCATAAAATGGCGCTACCAACGCTACATGCACGATTACCTCGCCTGTGTGAAGGCCGTGGACGAGAACGTGGGACGCGTTCTCGATTATCTCGACAAGAACGGACTCGCGGAGAACACCGTCGTCATCCTCAGCAGCGATCAAGGCTTTTACCTCGGTGAACACGGCTGGTTCGACAAACGCTGGATCTTTGAGGAATCACTGCGCGCCCCCCTGCTCGTTCGTTGGCCCGGTGTCATCAAACCCGGAGGCACTTGCGGCCAGATCGTGAGCCCCATTGATTTCGCTAGCACTTTTCTCGACATCGCCCGCTGTCCTGACCTGCCTGGTGCGCAGGGCCGCAGCATGGTGCCGCTCATGAAGGGCGAAGCGCCCGCCGACTGGCGCAAATCCCTCTATTACCACTACTACGAGTACCCAGCACCTCATCACGTCAGGCCGCATTACGGCGTCATCACGGACCGCTACAAGCTCATCCATTACTACCTACCCGATGTCGATGACTGGGAGCTGCTCGACCGCCAGAAGGATCCTCTTGAGACAAAGAGCTTCTACAACGCCCCCGACTACGCGGGCACCGTGAAGGAACTGAAAGCCGAGATCCTCCGTCTCCAGGCCGAGGTAAAGGAGACGATGCCCCCGCCTCGTCTGGCCCACGGTAACAAAGCCTTCGAAAGAGAGGCGAATCCTCCTGTGCGCCCAAAGCGTGGTGGAGGCGGCAAGAAGAAGGTGGAGGCCAGGCGTCAATGAGAATCTACTCCACCACTTAGCGCTGGCACTTCGGGCAGTAGAAGGTCGAACGCTGGCCGAGGACGATGCGTCTGATGCCCGCGTTGCAAACATGGCAGGGCTCGTTTTCGCGGCCGTACACGCGCAATGCCTGCATGAAGTAGCCCGGCTCGCCACTCTCGTTCACAAAGTCACGCAGAGTCGTGCCGCCCATCTTGATCGAGGCGGCGAGCACTACGCGGACCGCCTGCACGAGCTTGGCCAGTCTTGGCCGCATGACTCTGCCCGCCGGTTTGCGCGGATCGATTCCCGCAAGGAACAATGCCTCGCTCGCATAGATGTTACCCACACCGACAACCACATGTGCGTCCATGATGACTGTCTTGATTGCGGCACTCTTGCGCCTGCATGCCTCATGAAGAAGCTCTGCTGTGAATTCATCCTCCAGCGGCTCGGGTCCCAGTTCACGCAGCAGTGGATGCAGCGCCGGTTCCCCCTCGATCCACAAAGCCGCGCCGAAACGGCGTGGGTCGTGCAAGCGGAGTTGCAGGCCGGAATCGAGAGTGAGCGCTAGATGATCATGTTTTTTGAACGGGACATTGGCAGGCAGCACGCGCAGATTACCTGACATACCGAGATGCAGCAGGAGCGTTCCCCTGACAGTGCCAAAAAGCAGGTACTTGGCCCGGCGCGCGCAGGTGTCGATGCGGCAGCCCTCGATCTCATGGATCGCGTCTGGAACTGGCCAGCGCATACGCTTTTCCCGCACAATGACCTCACTCACGCGCCTGCCGACCACATACGGGGAAACGCCGCGCAGCGTGGTTTCGACCTCGGGGAGCTCCGGCATAGGTCACTTCCCCTCAAGCGCCTGCTCCAGCGCGCGCCAAGCAAGCATGGCGCATTTCACACGCTGCGGAAATTTCTGTACTCCTTCGAGTAGCACCAGCTCGCCAAGCGCGTCCTCATCTAACGGGGGACCGTCTCCCATGACGACGCGGCGAAAATCCTCACGCATGGCGGCGACTTGTTCTCTGGACTTGCCTTTGATTTTCTGCGTCATCATCGAGGCGCTCGCCTGGCTGATCGCACAGCCTTGGCCGGTGAATTTCAACTCTTCGACAGAACCCTTGCCATCCAGACGAATCCACACATCGATCTCGTCACCGCAGGAGGGATTATCACCGTGCGCATGGAGGCAGGGAGGCGAGAGTTCGCCATGATTGCGTGGATTGCGCGAGTGATCGAGGATCACCTGCTGGTAGAGGTCGCGGAGTTCGTCAGGAAGAGGCATCAGGAGAAAAATTTACGCGCTGCATGCAGTACTTCGACCAAGCGATTGATCTCCTCCACCGTGTTGTAGAAATAAAAGCTCGCACGGGTGGTGCCAGGCACCTTGAAGCGCCGCATCAGCGGTTGGGTGCAATGGTGTCCTCCGCGCATGGCGACGCCGTGGCTGTTGGCGAACTCGACGAGATCATGCGGGTGCGCACAGTCGAGATGGAAAGCCACCAGCGCACCACGATGGCCGTTTTGCGGCCCGAGAATGCGGATTCCGGGAACCTCAGCCATGCACTGCACGGCATAGTTGGCGAGGTTATGATCGTGGCGGTGAATGTTCTCTAGACCGATGTGCTCCAGGTAATCAATCGCGGCACCCAGTCCGATGGCACCGGCAATGTCAGGCGTTCCCGCCTCGAAGCGCGCTGGCGGTGGCTTGTAAGTGCTGCCCTCCAGTGTCACGGAGAGGATCATCTCTCCGCCGCCGTGCCAGGGCGGCATTTTTTCGAGCAGCTCCATGCGCCCATAAAGCACGCCGATGCCCGTGGGTGCGCACATCTTATGACCTGAGAAGACGAAGAAATCGCAGCCCAGGTCACGCACGTCGATGCTCATGTGTCCGGCACTTTGGGCACCATCAAGTAGCGTCACTGCGCCGACAGCCCTGGCTTTGGCGCACAGCTCACGCGCAGGATTGATGGTGCCGAGCGAGTTCGAGATGTGGACGAAGGCAAAGAGTTTCACCTGCTCGTTCAGCAGGCTCTCGACCGCCGCCGGATCGAGCGTGCCATCATCAAGCACCGGGATGTGCTTGAGCGTTGCACCGGTCCGTGCGGCCAGAAGCTGCCAGGGGACGAGATTGCTGTGATGCTCCATGCCGGTGACGAGAATCACATCGCCGATGCGGAGATTTTGCGCCCCCCAAGTGTTCGCGACGAGGTTGATCCCCTCCGTGCTACCACGGGTAAAAATAATCTCATCGTCCGTGTCCGCGTTGATGAAGCGGGCTGCCTTCCTACGCGCCGCCTCGAAGGCGTCCGTGGCCCTCGCGCTCAGCTCATGCAAGGCCCGGTGGACGTTTGCGTTGTCGCGCTCGTAGTAGTGTGACAGAGCGCTGATGACCGCCCGTGGCTTCTGGCTGCTGGCCGCGCTGTCGAGGTAAACCAACGGGTGACCATTCACCTGCTGGTCGAGCACTGGAAAATCGGATCTAATGCGGTGCCAGTCCATGCCCTCGGCCCCCGCCTTCAGCGAGCCGCCATCCCCTGGCGTGGTGAAACAACAACTGGCAATTGACCGGCGTAAATGCCCTGCTTTTGAACCTTCTGGCCTCGGGCTTGCAGCGCATCCGGACTCTGAGAAGGGCCGTCATTTTCGGAGATCATCCGCATGGCCTCCGCTCCTAGTTCATCAAAAAAGCGCACAGGCATGGAGTTTTGAAGGCCATACCAAGTCTGGCAACTGGAGAACAGCAGGGCGAGCAGGAGACTGGCGGCGAGACGAAGCGGAAATTTCATTAATGGGCTGTTTATCATGCCGGAATGTTTCTGTAAACAACAAGATGCTCAACGGTGTAATACCAACGCGGAGTCACTCTTAACGGCGGCTCTAGGACGGAGATGCACGCCTTTGCCTTCGACCGCACTGCCACGATCCATCAAATCCTGACGGGAAGCAGATGCCTTCTCGTTGTCCACCAGCATCAACAGTGGCCAGAGTCTGAGGGCCGTGTTGATAAGCTGGCACTGGCACAGCAACAGGCAGGCGCTCAGGGCCAGAATTCCTCGGGTGAAAAACGACATCCCTCAAAACTACCACGTTCGCCCGAAAGAGTAAATATCTTTGTAAGTACCGCTGCAAATTGACGGTGGCATGGATTTTGCGGGCAAGCATGTGGCGTGCCCCTTCGTATTCGCTGCGCCCCTACCCGATCATGAAAAAAATCATCGCGTGCCTTCTCCTCACCGCCTGCCACCTTCCCGCCCAGGTCGAGTTCAAAAACGGCGACTCCATCGCTATCCTCGGCAATGCACTTCCGGACCGTTCTCAGCACTTCGGCTGGCTTGAGACGATGCTGACGCAAGCCAACGCGGACAAGGATCTCACCTTCCGCACGCTGGCTTTTTCCGGGGACGAAGTGCAGACCTGGCACCGCGTTGACGACTTCGGCAGCCGTGACGAGTGGCTGGCGAAGGTGAAGGCGGACGTGATTTTCGCCTTCTACGGCTACAATGAGTCGTTCAAAGGCTACGAGGGCATTGACGAGTTCAAAAAAAACCTCATCAAATTCATCGACGACACGAAGGCGAAGAATTTCAGCGGCAGGGGCGCGCCGCGCATCGTGCTGTTCTCGCCATTCGCACTGCAAAAACTCGCGAATCCCAGCCTGCCCCCTGTCGGGGAGAAAAACACCAGCCTGCAAAACTACACTGCGGCGATGAATGAGGTCGCCGCGTCCAAAGGCGTCTCCTTTGTCGATCTCTTCGCTCCGACAAGTAATGGACTACCGCAGAACGCCACGCTGGACGGCCTCTACGTCACAACCACCGGCGACAAGGCGATCGCCGAGGCCGCATTCAAGGCGCTCACCGGCAAAACGGCACCACCTGTGAATGAAAAACTCCGCACCGCCATCCTCGACAAAAACTGGGAATGGCACCAGCGCTACCGCACGGTCGATGGCTACAACATCTACGGTGGGCGCAGCGGGCTGGCCTACGCAGCCGGCGTCGGCGGCTTCAAACAGAACGAGCGGAACCCGCAGAAGCCCTACATCTCCAACTACCAGGTCATGCAGGAAGAGATGTCGCAGCGTGACGTGAAGACCGCGAACCGCGACAAACGCGTGTGGGCCGTCGCGAAAGGCGGCGACCTCGAGGTGAGGGACGACAACCTTCCACCAGTCGAGAAAGTACCGACGAACATGCCCAACCCTAAGGAGGGCAAGGAATTCAACAAGGTGCCCATGACGGGCATGACCTTCACCCAAGAGGGACTCGTCGATTTCCCCGACGCCAGCACCGCGATGAAGGACATCCATCCGGAGAAAGGCCTCAAGATCACGCTCTTTGCCGATGAAAAAATGTTTCCCGAGCTTGTGAACCCCGTGCAGATGGCCTGGGACACCAAAGGACGCCTATGGGTCAGCGCATGGCTGAACTACCCCGAGCGCACACCGACAAGCACGAAAGGAGACAGCCTGCTCATTTTCGAGGACACGAACGACGACGGCAAAGCAGACAAGATGACCGAATTCGCCGACAATCTGAACTGCCCCACCGGCTTCAACTTTTACAAAAACGGCGTCATCGTCATGCAGTCGCCTAACCTCGTCTTTCTTGAGGACACCGACGGCGACGGCAAAGCCGACAAACGCAGCATCATTCTCATGGGTTTGTGTGCCGCCGACTCGCATCACGAAACCAACGCACTGAGCTACGACTGTGGCGGTGCCCTGTACCCAAGTGACGGCGTCTTCCACCGCACGCAGGTGGAGACACTCTACGGCCCAGTGCGCAACACCAACGGCTGTATCTACCGCTTTGACCTCAACAGCCGCAGGCTCGAGCGCTTCACCACCAACGCCACAGTGAACCCTCATGGCAAAGTATGGGACCGCTGGGGTAACGCTTACTTCACCGACGCCACCGGCAACGTGAACACCTTCGCGGAAGCCGCGTCGTGCTACCTCCCACGCGAAGGCGGCGGCAGCGCGAGGCTACAGGAGTTCTGGAAACGCCCGTCGCGCCCGAGCCCTGGCAACAACATCCTCTCCAGCCGCCACTTCCCTGAGGAATGGCAGAACAACTTCCTCAACACGAATGTCATCAGCTTCCAGGGTATCTGGCGCGTGCCACTCACACAGGACGGCGCAGGCATGAAGGGTGAAGTCAGCAACGAACTCGTCAAAGCTGATCCAGCCGTCTATCCCACCTTCCGCCCCAGCGCGGTCAGCGTGGGGCCGGATGGTGCGCTGTACTTCTGCGACTGGTCGAACGCCATCATTGGCCACATGCAGCACCATCTGCGTGATCCAAACCGCGACCATAAACACGGTCGCATCTACAAGCTCACCCATGAAGAACGTGCGTTGCTCAAGCCGGTCAAAATTGATGGTGAAAGCATTCCCCACCTCCTCGAAAACCTCAAGGTGTGGGAGGACAACGTGCGCATGCGCACAAAAATCGAACTGGCAAAGCACGACGCGAAGGAGGTCACGGACGCAGCCGACGCATGGGTCGCCAAACTCGACAAAAGCGACAAGGAATACGAGCACCACCGTCTTGAAGCACTCTGGGTGCATCAGTGGGTCGATGTTGTCGATGCGGACCTGCTCAAGGCCGTCCTGCAATCCCCCGAGCCACGCGCCCGTGCGGCGGCCACGCGTGTGTTGTGCTACTGGAAGGAACGCGTGCCAGACGCGCTCGACCTGCTCAAGACCACCGTGAATGACCCGGACATGCGCGTCCGCATGCACGCCGTCCGCGCCCTCAGTTTCTACCAACCGACGCCCGAGGCAGGGAAAGCTCTCGAAATCGCCTACAATGTGCTCAAGCAACCTACCGACTATTACATCGACCATGTTTTCAGCGAATGCCGCCAGGGATTGCAGTCCGTCATCAAGGCCAAAGTACTGCCAAAAGATCCCACCGCCATCGCCGAGCTTATCACCAGGAGCAGCGACGCTGACCTGAAGGAACTGCCTGACATCGAGCCCGTCCTCGTCGAAAAACTCACACGCCCGCGACTCACGCCTGATGTGCGCACGAAGGCGCTGGAGCAGTTCATGAAGGTAACCGGCAAGGATGCCCCCGTCGTGCTCGTCGAGATGCTTCAGCGCATCGAGACTGCGGGTGGTAGGCTTAACTCCACCGCTGACGACTTGGGCAAGCTCCTCCTCGCGCAAAACACCGGCATTCTCGCCCGCCACGGCACATTGATCAGGACGCTCGCGCAAAGCGCAGCTCAGCCCCCCGTGAAGCGCGTCTGCTATGCCGCGTATGTGCTTGGCGACAAAACACCTGACAATCTCTGGGCCGCCTCCAGCGACGCCGAACGTGGCCACATCATCGAGTCCATCAGCTTCATTCCCGCCACGGAGGCCACGCTGCGCGCCAAATTCCAGCCGCACCTCCTCGCCATGTTAAAAGATGGTAAAACCATCGGCAGTCGCCTCCGCAGTGTCATCGCGGCGCTGCCGCTTACCGGTGCTGACAACGCCGCGGCGAACTTCAAGATCGTCGCGCAATGCCTAGTCGATGGCAGAGAACGCAACGCCGCCGCCAAGGCCCTGCTCAAGTTCCCGAAGACTGCCTGGGACGCCACGCTCTCCAAACCCGTGGCCGACTCCGTGCTCGCCTACGGCAAGACCGTCCCTGCCACCGACCGCAGTAAGCCCGAATACGTCGAAATCATCGCCGCAGCAAAGGAAATGGCCGCCTTGCAGGGCGCTGATGGCAAATCCACCCTCACCGCCCTTAAAGCCATCAGCGTAGATGTTTTTGTCGTCCACACCGTGCATGAGCAGCTCCGGTTCGACACCACACGCATTGAAGTGCGGGCCGGGAGGAATTTTGAAATCATCTTCGAGAACGATGACGTCATGCCTCACAACCTCGTCATCATCCCGCCTGGCAAGCACATGGAGGTTGGTGCGGCGGCCATGACCATGACCCCTGACAAGCTGGACAAGAAGGGCCGCGCCTTCATGCCCGCCACCTTCGAGGGGCAGGTCCTCGCGGCCACTAAGCTCCTCGAGCCAGGCCAGAAAGAAACGATCAAGATGAAGGCACCATCACAGCCCGGCGACTACGAGTTCGTCTGCACATTTCCCGGCCACGCGGTGCTCATGTGGGGCGTGCTTGCCGTGGAAAAGTGACCACGTCAGCATCTAATCACCCCTGGAGTGCGCATGGTAGATGCACTTCACTTCCGTCCACGCTGTCTCGCCCTGTATTCCGCCGGGCCGCAGCCGACTTGGCGCGCGAACATGCGACTCATGTAGTGACGATTCGGGAAGCCGTTTTCGATGGCGATCTGATCGATCGTCTTGTTCGTGAGCGCGAGCGCTTCGCCGACTAGGCGGATGCGCGTCGCCAGCACATACGCCGCAGGCGTCCTCCCGGTATGCTTGCGAAAACTGCGAATGAACTGCTCCAGGCTCATACCCGCGCGTTCGGCTAAGAACTGGTTCGTCAGCCTCGAATGTGGCGAACGGGCGATCAGCGCAAGCACCTGGAGTAGCCACTCTGGGATGCTGGAGTACTGCGGCGTCTCCAACGCGGCGAAAACCGTGTGAAGCAGCGCGGAGCCGAGATGCAGCAGTAGCTGATCCCGCAGGTCGGACGCCGCCTTTTGATGCGTCTGGATGAGTCGTGAAAGCAGCGGTTTGCTCGATTCATCGATGTTGAGAACTATTGGCTCGGCATGAAAAGACACACCTGGTCGCATAGTGGTGAAGTGCAGCCAGTAGTGGCATGCGCGCACAGGGCCAACGCAGTCAAAGACGGTGTCCGCCGGGATCAAAACCGCATTGTGTGGCTTCAACGCGATCTTACGTCCTTGAAAGAGCAGATGACATCCCGGCTTTGGATTGTGATAGAAACGCCAAAACGGCGAATCGACATCCTGATGGTTCCAATCCTCCAATAACGGCTGGTAGCCGCTCTCATGGATCAGAAACGGTGTCCAGCCTGCCGTGGCGGCACGCGCCAAATCTACGCCCCATGGCGTAGTGTAGTTCAGATATTTTCGCTTCCTCGTCATGATTAGACATAACTAATCCAGGAAAAAGCACATTAATCCAGCGTACAGTTCAGGTGATGCGAAGCCTAGTTTTCATCCTCAGCGCCACTTGTTCCCTCGCCGCCACTCCTGCAAAGGTGCAGTTCAACCGCGACGTGCGTCCGATCCTGTCAGACAAATGCTTCTTCTGTCACGGCCCAGACCCGAAGAAACGCGAGGCGGATTTGAGACTCGACATGCGCGACGAGGCACTTGCGGCGAAAGCATTCGTCCCCGGTAAGGCCGAAGTCAGTGAGCTCATCCAGCGTATCCTAACAGCGGATGCCGACGACCACATGCCGCCGGAAAAATCGAAACTGGGTGATCTCACATCGAAGGAGGTCGCCACCTTAAAGCAGTGGATCAACGAGGGTGCCGAATATGAGGCGCACTGGTCGTTCATCCCGCTGAAGCCGGAGGTGACAACAAATAACAGCATCGACAAGATCGTCAGCGCCGGACTGGCGGAACGCGGGCTCAGATTGCAGCCCGAAGCCGTGCCAGAAACTCTAGTTCGCCGCATCAGCTTCGATCTCACCGGCCTGCCGCCCACGCCGGAGGAAGTCGCTGCATTCGTCACCGAGCACCAGTTTGATCCAGCCTCCAGCATTCAGCATCTGGCATCACGTTTGCTTGCCTCGCCACGTTACGGCGAACGCATGGCGGTGGACTGGCTGGATTTAGCGCGTTATGCGGACAGCTACGGCTTTCAGGTGGACCGCGACCGCGAGGTGTGGCCGTGGCGTGACTGGGTGATAAAGGCTTTCAACGAGAACCTGCCGTATGACCAGTTCATCACTTGGCAACTCGCCGGCGACATGCTGCCGCATCCGACGGACGAGCAAGTGCTGGCGACGGCCTTCAATCGTCTGCATCAGCAGGAGAGCGAAGGTGGTAGCGTGGAGGAGGAATACCGAGTCGAGTATGTGGTGGACCGCGTGCAGACCGTGGCCACGGCGTTCCTCGGCCTTACTTTTGAGTGCTCGCGCTGCCATGACCACAAGTTCGACCCGATCACACAGAAGGACTTTTACGGGCTATTCTCCATGTTGCAGAACATTGACGAAGCTGGGCTGTATTCGTTCTTCACCCCCTCTCCGCCGACTCCGACATTGATGCTGATGGATCAAACAACGAAGGACAAGTTGGCCGATCTGAAAATCAGAATTGCAAAGCTAGAACGAAGAAGCACTCCCAAACTACGAGCATCTCCTGAAGAGGGGCAAGGTGAGCTGGCTCATTTCACCTTCGATGAGATGAAAGGCAACAAGCTGGCCGACTCACTACATCCCACGCCCCTCGTCAAAAAAGACGCCAAGGAAAAGCCCCCTCCCAACTCTGCCGCCGTACTCAAGGGGGAAAACAAACTCGTGCCCGGCAAGACCGGCAACGCCGTCCTTTTCACTGGCGACGATGCCGTTGACACGCCGCTCGGGAATTTCAAACGCCATGAGCCGTTCAGTGTGTCCCTGTGGCTTAAGACGCCGGATGTGAAGGAGCGTGCGGTGGTGTTTCATCGCTCGCGGGCCTGGACTGATGCCGCGAGTCGTGGTTACGAGCTGTTGATTGAGGAAGGGAAACTGAAGTGGTCGCTGATTCACTTCTGGCCTGGCAATGCAATCTCAATTCGCGCCAAGCAGCCGCTGAAGATCAACGAATGGACGCAGGTGATCGTGACCTACGACGGCAGCAGTCATGCCTCCGGCCTGCATCTCTATGTGAACGGCGAGCTGGCCGAAGTGGATGTCATCCGCGATTCACTGACGAAGATGATTCAAGGTGGTGGGGGAGACAACATCAGTTTGGGCGAACGCTTTCGTGATCGCGGCTTCAAAGACGGGCTAATCGATGATTTCCGCGTATTTAGCCGTGACCTGTCCTCCGTAGGTCAACCTTCGGAGGAGCTATCAAAAACACGCGAGGCCCTGTGTGCGCTACAGGATGCGCAGAAAGAGATCATGGTAATGAAAGAGCTGCCACAAGCGAAAAAGGCTTATGTGCTTACCCGCGGGGAATATGACAAGCACGCGGACGAAGTCGCCCCCCAAACTCCCGCAGTACTCCCTCCTTTCCCAAAGAATGCGCCAAAAAATCGACTGGGGCTCGCCAAATGGCTCACAGACCCAGGCCATCCTCTCACATCCCGAGTGACGGTAAACCGCCTGTGGCAGAATTTGTTTGGACGCGGTTTGGTAAAGACAACGGAGGATTTCGGCAGCCAGGGCGAGCGCCCATTGTATCCCGAACTGCTCGACTACCTAGCGATGAAGTTCATTCAAAGTGGTTGGGACATGAAAGCGCTCATCAAAGAGATCGTCACTAGCCGCGTCTATCTCCAGCGCAGTATCGCGGACTCTGGGACGATGGCGGATGATCCCGACAACCAGTGGCTAGCCCGTGGCCCACATTTTCGGCTCCCTGCTGAAATGATCCGCGACAATGCGCTCGCCGTCGCCGGTTTGATCAAGCTCAGGATGGGTGGCCCGCCGGTGTATCCGTATGAGATGAGCGAGGCGTTCAAGCCGGTCACGCCGGGCACAGGAGATGCGGTGTATCGCCGCAGCCTATACTCACAGTGGCGGCGCACCAGCCCGCCGCCAGCGATGGTGGCCTTCGATGCGCCACGTCGTGCGGTGTGCATATCCAGACGTGAACGCACCGACTCGCCGCTCCAGGCACTCATCCTGCTCAATGGCGTGCAATACGTCGAGGCAGCACGCGTGCTGGGCGAGAAGTTGCATCTCGAAGCGAAGGGTGATCTACCTAAAATGATCGAATCCGGCTTCCTGCGCTGCCTGAGCCGCAAACCGGACGCGCAAGAAGTGCGGATCTGCACGCAGCTTTATCAGGAACAGCTCGCCCATTTCAAAGCAGCGCCGCAGAAAGCGGATCAATTACTGAAGACCGGACAGTCGAAGCACGACGCCTCCATCCCGACATCGGCAGCCGCTGCAGCAGCGGTTCTAGCCCAGGCATTGCTAAACCACGACGCATGTATCGTTAAACGCTAACCGACCTCGACCGATGACTGACCCCAAACTCATGTTTGACCGCCGCTCGTTCCTGAATCGTTTCGGATTGGGCCTCGCTGGTATCGCCTTGAACGAGATGCTGGCCAGCGCGTACTCGAATGATCATGGTGTGCTTGGCGGCACTCATTTCGCTCCGAAGGCAAAGAGGATCATCTACCTGTTCATGTCAGGCGGCCCGTCGCATCTAGACCTGTTTGACTACAAGCCGCTGCTGAACAAACACCACGGCGAGCAGCTTCCCGATTCGGTGCGCGGCACACAGCGGCTGACAGGGATGTCGGGCAACCAGTCCTCGATTCCCATGGTGGGATCGCCATTCAAGTTCACGCAGCATGGACAGGCAGGCGGATGGTTCAGCGATCTGCTGCCCCACACGGCTAGCATCGCCGACGACATCTGCGTGGTGCGCTCAATGTTCACGGAATCGATCAACCACGGTCCAGGCGTGACGTTTTTCCAGACGGGATCGCAAATCGCGGGACGTCCCAGTTTTGGATCGTGGCTGAGCTATGGACTCGGCGCGGAGAACGCGAATCTGCCTTCCTTCACAGTGTTGATCACGAAGGGCAAGAGCGGACAGCCGCTGGGCTCACATCTGTGGGGCAGCGGCTTTTTGCCGACGAAGCATCAGGGTGTGCTGTTCCGTGCGGCAAAGGATCCGGTGCTGTATCTCGGCAATCCGGCAGGTGTGGATGCGCAAAGCCGCAGGCTGATGCTGGATCGCTTAAAGGAGCTGCATGAGCATCAGTTCGCCGGGACTCCGGACGCGGAGATTCAAAATCGCATCGACCATTACGAGATGGCCTTCCGCATGCAGACAAGCATTCCAGAGGTGACGGATTTGAGCGCTGAGCCACAACATATCCTCGACAGCTACGGGCCGGATGTGAAAACGCCGGGCACCTTTGCCGCGAATTGTCTGCAAGCGCGGCGTCTGGCGGAAAAGGGCGTGCGTTTCATCCAGCTCTACCATCAGGACTGGGATCATCATGGTGGACTGCCTGGCGCGTTGCCGAAGCTTTGCAAAGAGACCGATCAACCGGCTGCGGCGCTGGTGAAAGACCTCAAGCAGCGCGGCTTGCTGGATGACACGCTGGTCGTCTGGGGCGGCGAGTTTGGCCGCACGGCGTATTGCCAAGGCAAAATCAGCACAAACTTCGGTCGTGATCACCATCCGCGTTGTTTCAGCACCTGGTTCGCGGGCGGCGGCATCAAGACGGGCACCGTGTATGGCGAGACGGACGATTTTGGCTACAACACGATCAAGGACGGCCTGCACATCCATGACTTTCACGCCACACTGATGCACCTGCTGGGCATCGACCACGAACGCCTGACCTACAAATTCCAGGGCCGCCGTTACCGACTCACTGATGTGCAAGGGAAGCTGGTGAAAGGGATCATGAGCTAACGTGAGCGTCTGCTTGCCCTAGAGGGTATTAGAGTGTTCATTCTCCACCCGATGAGCAGAAACGCCAAGCAGCACCGCAAAACCGCCGAGACGGACATTGAGATCGAACTCAATGTCGATGGATCCGGCAAATCGCAGATCGACACGGGTGTGCCGTTCTTCGACCACATGCTGACGTTGTTCTCCAAGCACGGCCTGTTTGACCTGAAAGTAAAGGTCGTGGGTGACATCCAGGTGGACTATCACCACACGGTGGAGGACACCGGCATCGTACTGGGCAATTGCTTCCGCGAGGCGCTGGGCAACAAGGCGGGCATCGTTCGTTATGGCTTCTGGCTGCTTCCCATGGACGAAACGCTTGCAGAAGTTGCGCTCGACCTTAGCGGCCGCGCCTTTCTCAGCTATCACGCGCCTGAAAACGTCGAAGCCATCGGCGGCGTGAACCGCTTCAGCTATCAGCTTGTAGAGGAATTCCTCCGCGCTTTCGCATCGAGCCTGATGGTGACACTTCACGTCGAAATCCGCCGCGGGCGTGATGCACACCACATGGCAGAGGCGATTTTCAAAGGACTCGCGCGTGCGCTGGATGCCGCCACGAAGGTGGATCCGCGTGTCACTGGCATCCCGAGCACGAAAGACGTTCTGTGATGAAACTCGGCGTGCTTGATTATGGCGCAGGAAATCTGCGCAGCGTGTTGAATGCGTTCGAGGCCATCGGTGCGCATGCGAATCTCGTGACGAAGCCAGCAAACTTCGCTGACATCGACGTGCTCGTGTTTCCTGGGCAAGGCGCGTTCGGTGACTCCGTGCGCATCTTGAAGGAAACCGGCCTGTGGGAGCCACTGCGGACCTGGTTGAAAGCGGAGAAGCCGTATCTCGGCATCTGTTTGGGCTATCAACTCCTGTTTGAGAGCAGCGAGGAATGCCCCGGTGTCGAAGGTTTGGCCGTTGTGGCCGGCAAAGTGCGTAAATTCGATGCGGCAAGCGGCTTGAAGATTCCACACATGGGCTGGAACGTGGCTAATTGGGAAGCGAGTCAGGCGGCGGTATGGAATGGCCTGCCGAACCCGACTTACATCTATTTTGTTCACTCCTATTATCCCGAGGTGCAGGACGAATCGCTGGCGCTGTGCCGCACGGATTACGGCGTGGGCTTCATCAGCGGCATCGCAAAAAAGAACCTCGTCGCTGTTCAGTTCCACCCAGAGAAAAGCCAGGAGGCGGGACTGACGCTGCTGCGCAATGCGCTGAAGATGCTGGTGCAGTAGAACTGTAACTACTTGGCAAGCACGTCTTTGAGGATGGCCGCCTGACGTTTCGCCATCTCACGAGCTTCTTTTATTTCGTGATCATCCCATCCGGCGAGGTGAAGCAGGCCGTGGATGAGGTAGAGAGCCAATTCGTGGTCGAAGGGATGCTCATGTTCTACTCCCTGGCGTTCTGCGGTGTCGGCACTGATGATGATTTCACCGTGATGGAAGGTGATGACGTCCGTGGGCGTGGGATCGCCGAGAAACTCGCCATGCACGCGGGCGATCTCCTTGTCGCTGACGATGGAGACTTCGATCTCCGGCAAGTCGGCGAGCGGGGCACTGGATGAATTGAGGGCGGTAAGACAGGCGGGCATCGCGGCGGCACCGACTTTGCGAAGCCAGGGCAGAGGAATTTTATGTCCGCGCTGACGGTTGTAGATGCTCAGCTTTGGCAGCATCACGCGGCGGAAGTTTTGCGGCCACGGGGCTTCTTGATCACGGGCGGCTGCTCGGTCAAAGGCGAGGAGAAGGTGGCTTCGACGATGTTGCCGGTGCTGGCGTCGTTCACAGACTCGTCATCAGCGGCGAGGCGTGGTTTGGCCTCATGGGGAGGTGGGATGGTAGGTTTCGACTCAACGGCCTTCTGATACTTGATGCGGCCGTGCATCATGCTGAGCAAGGTCTTGCCAAAACTGGCCTTGATCTTGGCAAGCTCGGCGATGGTGAGGTCGCATTCGTCGAGCTGGCCGTCCATCATGCGGGCCTGTACAATCTCGTCGATCATGGTCTCAATACGTGAGGCGTTCGGCTTTTCGAGCGTGCGGGAGGCACTTTCAACAGCGTCGGCGAGGGAGATGATGGCGGACTCCTTGAATTGTGGTTTAGGGCCAGGATAGCGGAAGGTTTCTTCACTGACTTGTTGGACATCATCCTCCTTCACCTTCCCGAGTTTCACGAGGCGTTCCTGCTCAGTCTTCTGGTCGAGTGCCTGCCGGTAGAAGTAATATGCCAGCGAGGTACCGTGGTGCTGCTCGATGACGTCGATGATGCGGGCATTGAGATTGTTCTTGATGGCGAGATCGACGCCATCCTTCACATGCGCGATAATGACCAGTGCGCTCATACGCGGCGTGAGGTCATCGTGCGGATTCGCCTCCGGGTCCATGTTTTCGATGAAGTACTCCGGCTTGCTGAGCTTGCCGATGTCATGGAAGTAGGCGCACACGCGGCACATGCTGGCGCTGGAGCCGATCATCTCGGCAGCGGCTTCGGATAAGTTCGCGACCACCAGACTGTGGTGGTAAGTGCCTGGTGCTTCGATGCTGAGGCGGCGCATGAGCGGGTGGTTCAAGTCCGCGAGCTCAAGCCAGGTGACGTCGGTGGTAACTCCAAAGAGACTTTCCAGTACCGGCAGCAGGCCGCCCACCACCATACCGGTGATGATGCCCACCATCAGCGGCAGTCCCACCATCCTGCCGACTTTCTCTTCCATAATCACACCCGCCGCTTCGTGCAGCAGAAGAGAGAAGGCCATGGCCACGAGGCCGACGTAGAGTCCCGCCATAAAGAGGCGGTTGCGGCGGCGCACACGCTTCGTGAGCAGCACTCCGGTGAAGCCGATCAAGGCCGAGGTGGCCATATAAGTCGGCGCTGAGACAGAAACGCAGACCAGCACACCGAAGAGCGTGGCGTACAAGGCTCCAAATAAACCAATGCGCCGCCCGAAGATGACCGATAGCACCAGCGGGGCGAAGGCATGTGGCAGCACCACTACCTTGAGCGTCTTCCCCCAGCTCTGTGCTGACGTCAGATCCAGGGTGAAGATCATCAACGCCAGATGCGTGAGGATCGTCCCCAGCACGAGCAACAGAACACCATTGTCGCAGATTTCCTGCCGTAGAACGACTCGCTCATGCGCGACAAAGGCGAATCCAATGGCTGTGGCATAGAGGGCGTGCAGCCAAGTCAGCGCAGGGAGGCCGTCCTCCACCCGCGTGCCTAGGCGCATCAAAATTCCGAGTCCGATGAAGAACAGCACATAGGCCACGATCATCCCAGCGGGATGCGTGCGGAGTTCATCCAGGAAGTCGCCTTCCTGGTGCTTCCGGCGGGTTTTGCCGCAGGAAAGCCCTTCGCGTTGCAAGCGGGCACGACGAATGGACTCAAACATGATTTGGGAGCGGGAGTGAAGAGGATGCTATCATACATCGGGGGTCGAACAAGAATCTTTCCCCTACCCGGCATCATCACTGAGACTTTGTGGCACCTTTTTCAAATCCCGCCCCACCTGATATGCCTCAATAATGCGCTGCACGACAGGTAGGCGGACGATGTCTTTCGGAGCAAAGGCGACGAATTTGACCCCTTCCACGTCCTGAAGCAGCTCGACCGCCTCCCTCAATCCAGATTTCACATGACGGCGCAGGTCCACTTGGGAAGGATCACCCGTGACCACGCACCGCGCCCCATCGCCGAGACGGGTCAGGAACATGAGCATCTGCTCGGTCGTGGTGTTCTGGGCCTCGTCGAGGATGATGAAGGCATTTTTGAGAGTCCGTCCGCGCATGTAGGCCAGCGGGGCGATTTCGATGCTGCCACGCTCGATGAGCCGCTCCGCCTCCTCAGGCTCCAGCATGTCGTAAAGAGCGTCATAGAGCGGACGGAGATAAGGGAAGATCTTCTCCTTTAAATCGCCCGGAAGAAAGCCGAGCGCTTCTCCGGCTTCGACCGCAGGACGGGTCAAAACCAGGCGCTGAACGACTTTCTCCTTCAGCCAATGCAATCCCTGCGCCATCGCGAGGTATGTTTTCCCAGTTCCCGCCGGACCGATCCCGAAAACAACCTCGCGCTCTCGCATGGCCTGTACATAGGCGATCTGGCTACGTGTCTTGGCTAGAACTGCCGGGCGCTTGCTTCCGCCGAGCATCTTGAGCTGCATGATCGCCTCCGCAGGTGCGTCTCCGCTTTCTCGTTGCACGCCTTCGATGACCAGACGCACCATGCCGGTGGAAACTTCCCCACCCTGCCGACGCACACGTTCGAGCTGTGTGAAAACCTCACGCGCACCGGCGACATTCCGTTCCTCGCCCTCAATACGCACCCATCCTTCACGGCTGGTCACATTCACATCAAAAGCTCCTCCCACCAGTCGCAGACTGCCAAGGTCATTGCCAATCAGCTTTTGCAGGAACTGAGGCGTCTCGTAAGTGAGCGTTTCGACGCACATCAGCGGTAGCCATACGCCAGCGCCCAGAGCACGCTCGGCTCCTTCTTCGACGTCAGTTCGAAGACGATGCGATAGGTGCCGGTCTTCGGCGGATTCACCCGCACGCTCATAAAGAATTTATCCGCTTTCGCATTGATCTGTACAGGTTGGTTTTTTTCATCGAACACCTTCATGTCCAGTGACACGCTGGCGTTCGCAGTACCGAGCCAGAAGGCGTACTCGTTGCCCTTGAAAAGCTGATGCGTGACCATGAGCTTCTGGCCGCTCTTTACCTCCCCGTTCCAGTAATCCTCACGCACGATGAAGCCCTGCTCGACGAATGGCGTGGCCGCCTCCATGGCGAAAGCATGCGACTCGTCCACCGTCGCATAGGCCAGCGATGCGGCGGAAAGCGCCAGCACAGAGACGACAATTCTTCCAAAAAAGGATTTCATGGCAAAGACGTTCACGGATTATTTCTTCGCGAGGATTTCCGTCAGCAGACCATCGCAGGTTTTCCCAATGCTGGAGACCGCGTCCTTGGAAAAGCCATCCACCGCTCCCTCCATCTGCTCTAGCACCATGCCCAGCCCTTTGCGAATGGATTTCACGATGTCGTGATCACGCGTCCCCACTGGCATCTTCTCAATCGTGCCCACAAAATGCTCGACGAGCATAGGCTGGTTGAGTAGCTCCGCACGGTCCGCAGAAAAACTCTTTCTCACCACGGAGGTCACCGAAGCGGTGCCGCGCAGCCATCCGCCAAGGCTGACGCATTGGGAGAGATCCATATCCTTCATTTGTTCCATCGTGTCGCGCACGGTCTTCTGTGTCTCGTCGAACTCCCTGCGGATGGCCTTCCAGTTCGATTTATCCGCAGCATCGAGAATACTCTGTGCATGTGGCAGCACCGACTTGCCCAGACCGAGGCTCTTCGCCAAGGAGATCACATCACGGCCAATGTTCTGCACAGCTTCCTTGTCCTCCGCCTGCACGGCGACAAAGCCTTCCGCGACGGTGTAGCCAAAAAGAAGCGACAGCTTGGTGCGGTCCGATGTCGTAGGCAGTTCCGCTTTGCGCAGTTCGGCCCGCCAGTTCGGTTCACCCAGCTTGTCGAGCACTGAAAACACCTCGCTCGGCACCGGCACAACCACGTCATCGACCACTTTGCCGGGGAAGGCGAGCGGATCGAAATCCTCCACGCCCTTCGTGCCCTGCGGCGCGGCGGCGAGGTTCAAGGAGACAGCGGTCAGACCCGCAAAAATGGGCAGAAAAAGGGAGCGATTCATGGAGCCTAGGGAGAGGGATTCTCGGACGGCATGAATCAAGCCGCAATCCTCTCGTGCCGCAACTGGTTTGACCGGCCACTCACAGGCAGAAAACAACCCCGCTCGCCGAAAAAGCGTGGCTACGCCAACCGCGGGAGGACTTCGACGACATCCGCCAGCACACGCCCGCTTCCATGGCGCAACTCATTGCAACGCCCGAAGAGCATCTGGCCGCTAGCTGCCCCGAGGAGGTCAGCGAGGCGGGAATCGACGGAGATGCGGAAATATCCGCGTGGATGACTCGAGTGCGGGACGTGATGCCTCTCCAGAATGGTGCCAAAGGGCACGCGCCCTTCGAGGACGAGCCCTTGCGCCTCCTCGGGCAAAAGATCGAGATGGATACCGATCGCGCCGAACTCTACCGGCATGCCATCATTCCGGCGGTGCAGCACCGAGGCGCGCACGAGATAGTTTCCGATCCTCGCACGGGCGGCGACATCCAGGTCGATCTCAGCACCGTGAAACTCACGCAGCCGCGGCGTCATGTCCTTTTCATGCACCAGCAGACTGCGCTCCTGCTCCTCCAGACTTCCAGGCTCGACAAAGGTGACACGCGGGCGGTTGCTGCCGATGCCGTAAAAAAAGATGAGCGGCGCCAGAATATCCTCGTCTTGGCGGACGACAGCCTGTTCAAGTGTAGCGGGCATATTGGCGATGCTGGGGCAGGAAGAAATCGTGCAGGAGGCGGTCCACCTGAAGCAGCCCATCACGCGTGAGGGTGATGCCCCTGGCATCGAGCGTGGCAAAGCCTTCCTTCTCCAAGTATTCGAGCTGTGGGCCGAAGTGCTTCCGCGGATCCTCGCCGAACTTTTCAACGTAGTGAGCAAACTCGCTGCGGCCCAGCTTCAATTTGAGGATGAACTCACGCACAAAGCGGTCCTCATGCGTGGTCTGGTAGGCGCGGAAGATGGGGGCCTTCCCGGCGTCAACCGCCTGCATGTAAGGCCCCACGTCTGCCTGGTTTTGATAATGCACCCCGCCAAAGTGCCCGAAGGACGCCACACCGCAGCTCAGCAAGTCCGCCCCATCCCACAGCGAGTCACGATAGACGAATTTGATGCGCTTCGGATCCTTCACCACGGTATAGGCGCTCGTCACCGTGTATCCCGCCTTCTGGAACTCATCGAAGGCGTAGCTCACCCAGTCACGTTTCGTCTGCCAGTCAGCCACCGGGGCCGTCACCTTGCCCTCGGCCTTCATCTGCTGGTACATCGTGGTGTTATAGGGCACCTCCATTTGATAAATCGTCACCGCGTCCGGCTGCATCTCGATCGCTTTCGCCACGCACACTTTCCAGTTGGCCTCCGTCTCGTTCATCATCCCCGCGATGAGGTCGATGTTGATATGCTCAAAGCCAAGGCTCCGCGCGAAGTTGTAGGCCTTGCCGATCTCCCCGCTGCGGTGTGCACGCCCGTTCGATTCAAGGATGTGGTCGTCGAAATTCTCCACGCCAAGACTCAGCCGCGTGACTCCGATCTCGCGGATGCCGGTGAGCTTCACCTCATTCAGCGTGCCCGGCTCCGCCTCGAAGGCCACCTCCTCCGCCTCATCCCATGGCACGAGCGCCTTCATGCGATCTGAGAGGTCCTTGAGCTGCGGCACAGACAGGTAGCTCGGCGTGCCGCCGCCGAAATACACGAAGTGCGCCTTCCTCCCCTTCAAATACGGCTGCGCTGCCAGCCGCTCCATCTCCCGCATCCCCGCGTCGATGTACGCCTTGATCTCACCCGCGTTTTTATCCGTATAGACCTTGAAGTAGCAGAAGTGGCAGCGCTTCCGACAGAACGGGATGTGGAAATACACCCCCAGCGGAATGCCCGCCGGTGCGTGCCCCCGCAACACATCCTCCACCACATCCACCTGCTCCGGCTTCCAGAACGAAAACGGCGGATAATTCGATACAAAATAGTTTCCGGCCTCCGTCTTCTCGACCTTCTTCTCCGGGGCATTCTTTTCGATCGTGTCTTGCATGGGGGGATGAGAGGGAAACGCACGGGAAGGCGAGTTCTGCACAAAAAGTTCGCACACGCAGCAGCATCCACACCGGCGCGCTACTTGCCACGCGCCAGCACCACGCGGAAGCCGATCGTGTTGCGCCGGGTTTCCACCGGAACCGGAGCGCGGGCCGAGGCCAGCAACTCATCAGCCGAGGAAGTGCGCCAGTTACCGCCGCGCGTCGTGCCCATCACCGCTTTAGGCGGCACGTCAGGCTTGACGGGCTGCGCAGGCTCATAATCCGTGTCCACCCACTCGGACACATTGCCCGCGAGGCCGCAGATGCCGCGCTCATTCGCAGGCAGGGCCGCCACCGGCGCGAGGAATGGAAACTTGTCCTCATACCCTGCGATGACAGCGTCCAGGCTCGCCTTGCGCGCCGCGTTCATGTCCGCAAAGTTGTCCACCGAATTGGGCGGCGGCCAGTCATACCCCCACGGATACACACCGCGGATGCGCCCGTTGCGCTCCGCCGGAGTCGCGCCGCGTTCCGGCGGCAGCCCGGCAGCGCGGCTCCACTCCTCATCCAGCGGCAGACGGTACACATCCTTCGCGCCGATGAGGCCCGCGTTGCGGTCCCGCTCCGTGAGCCACGCGCAAAACGCCCGCGCCTCAGCACGATCCACGCCGACCACCGGCAGCGCCCCACTTTTGCCGCTGCTATCCACGCGCCCCGGCCTGCGCGTCTGCGCAGCTTTCGCATACTCCACATAGTCCCGGTGGCGCACCTCCCACGCGGACATCATCACCTCCCCCAGCGGCACAAAGTTCATGCCCAGACTATTGGCCCGCCACTGGCGGCCGAAGGTCACCGCCTTGCGCGTCTGCATATCAGCAAAGAGCTCCGTCTGCCCGCCCTCCCTCACCTCCCCCTCCAGCACCACATCGGCGAATCCTTCCTCCCGCAGCTCGAACTCCACCGGCCCCGTGCGCACTCGTGGCAGCTCCAGCGGCGTCTCCCCCAGGAGTTGCTCATGCTGGAAAACCCGCACCTTCTCCGGCTGGCTGTGGATGATCACACTGCCGTAGGTCTGCCGCTCCACCCGCAGGTAAAACGCCCGCCAGTTCTTCTCCTCCGGCTGCTCCCCCGGATCCGGCTCCCTGCCCTCCGGCATATCATCCAGCGTCATCTGGCCGCTTTCCACAAAATAGAATGGCTCCACCTCATACCGGTGCTCCTGGCTCAAAAACGCCTTGCTGCGGTCATGATCCGTCAGCCAATAGCGGAACGCTTCCGCATCCCCATCAGGCACCACCACCAGATACGCGCTCTCCGACTCCTTCCCACTTTGGAAGCGCACCACCTTCCCCTCAAACGAGCGCCCCGTAGCCTCCAGAAACTTGCGGAAAAATTTCATCTCCACCGGCTCCGCGCTGAGGTGCCCCCCAGTGCCCGGCTTGAACACCATGCCCAAGCTGTTCACCCAGCGCTCCCCCTTCTGCGGCAGCAGCGTCGGCTCCATCTTCAAATCATAGAGAGCCGGATCATCCTCCTGCGCGATGTGCTCGATCTCGATCTGCTTGTACCCCGGCATCCTCAGTTGGTAAATCACCGGAACCCCCTCCGCAGGCTTCAATTCCAGCGGCGTCACCCCGAGCTTTTCCTCACCCGCAAACACCACCGCCCCCGCCGGAGACGTCACGATTTTCAATCTCGGCTCCGCATGGCTCAGCGCCACCAACGCCCGCGTCCGATGCGTCCGCGCCAGCCACATCCCAAAGCCCACCGCCAGCAGCAAGGCCACCGCTCCCACCGCGCTCCACATCCACAGCACTTTGCGCGACGACGGCAAAGGCTCCCCACGCAGCGCCAGCGCCATCTCCCGCGCATTGACAAACCGCTGCCGCGCCTTCGGCGCACAAGCCGTGCAGATCACATCATGCAGACGCCGCCACACCTCCAGCCGCGCCCCCGTGTCTGAGCAGGAAGGCAAATCTGGAAAATCTAGCCGGTCCTTCCCCGTGCTCGCCTCATAGAGCACCATCCCGAGAGAAAAAATATCCGACGCCGCCGTCCCCGGCCCCTCCGGCGCCACAAAGCCCTCCGTCCCCACAAAACTACGCTGTCCCAGCAACGCCACCAGCCCGATGTCCGCCAGTCGGCAGATGCCATCGATGAAAATCAAGTTCGACGGCTTCACGTCGCGATGAATGAGCTGGTTCCGATGCAGGTAGTCGAGTCCCTCAGCGATCGTCCCCCCCAGCTTGATGCACTCCTCCGCTGGCACACATTTATCGCGCTTCATCTGCAGGCCCAGCGTGTGCGGCTTGTAAGTCTCCGCGTCAATCTCACGTCCGCGCTCTACATCATCCGCCAGCTCCATCACATAATAATAAAACCCCTCCTGATCATTGCGCCCCACCTGCAACACGGGCACGAGCCCCTCGTGGCGACGCGACACTGGCTCAAAGCGTTTAATCGCCTCGAACTCCCGCTCAAACGACTCCGGCTTGTCGTAATCTTCACGCCACACCACTTTTACTGCCCGCAAAACGCCAGTCACACTCCGCGCCAGCCACACCTCCCCAAACGCCCCACGCCCGATGAGACGTAGCGTCTCATGATCACGAATGTCCGGCGGTGTGCGAGGCGATGGCTGCATGCGTGGTTGATGCAATGGGATTACACTGCATGCACGCGAAGTTGTCGAGTTGTGAAGTCACGATTTTGAGAAGCCCGTGGAAAAAACAAATACGATCCGCCGCCTTTAACGCATCCAAATACACCCCTCTCAGAGCGCCTCGGAATCCCCCTCGCTGCGCGCACCGTGAGTTGCCGCAGCGCATACATCTGTGAGGGGTCATCTAACGGGCCGTTTTCACCTCCCCCACGTTTGGGTTGCCTAATGGCGGTTTTCTGGCCTCAAAAAGCCGCCCCATTTCGTCCGGGTGCTCAGGGCGGCGGCGCGTCCCAGATGGCGGTGCCCATGTGGTAGCGGGCGTGATAGGCAGAGGCACCGGCATACCAGGCGGTGACGAGCTTTCCATCCGCACGCTGCACGGTGCTGGGATAGCCGCAGTCCCAGGTCGTAGTGTGCGCGATGCGGATGGGCTTGCCCCAGGTCTGGCCTTCATCGCTGCTGAACTTCGCCAGCACACCGAGCTGGTCTCCAGTTTTGATGCGGTTGCCGTAGGCGAGTAGGAGGCGTCCGTCTTTGAGACGCAGGAGGTGGCCGTTGATCTCGTTCTTGGCGGTGACGATCTGCGGCTCGCTCCAGGTGACGCCGTCGTCTTCGGAGCGATACAATTCCATCGTGACATAGCGTGCAGCGGCGAGCCATTTTTTGCCGCCGAGGTGCAAGAGAGTGGTTTCGTTGCACCGCGGGCCGATGGTGCCGGTGCGCTGCCAGGTTTTGCCGTCGTCAGCACTGCGGAAGTGCCAGGAGCGGTAGCTCTTGGTCTTGGTGCTCTTGGTTTCATTCGTCCACTCGCCTGCGTAGCAGGAGACGTGCAGTGCGCCGTCCGCGCCCTGCTTGATGTCGCCAAAAGGGATGTAATTTGTCCAGCCTTCATCGGGCGCGGGGAATTCTTTGATTTGAGTCCACGTCTTGCCGCCGTCACTGCTACGGCAGACCCAGTTGGAGAGGATGTCATCGCGGAAGGCGGGCTGCTTGGGGCGCTGGGGCTGCTTCACATCCGTCCAGCCTGAGCAGAGCACGAGTAGATCGCCGTTCTTCGCCAGACCGGCGGCGGCATTCATGCGGTTCGTGTGCTCCTCGTTCGGCGCGGGAATGCCGCGTTTCTCCCAGAACTGGCCGTCTTTGCTGTTCCAGCACTCGACGGCTCCGGCCATCTGTCCATGGCTAGGCTGGCCGAAGATGGTGGTGTTGATGCTGCCATCCGGCATGAGGGTGAGACAGGGCCAGGCGCATACGTTGTCGATGGCGATGTAGCGGAGGATGTCCTGTGGCGCTGGTTCAATGGCGCGGAGCGAACCTGCGATGAGGAGGAAGGCGGCGAATGCTTTCATATGGTTAATTGAGTTTCCACTTCGCCTGTCGCAGCACGGCGAGTTTGGGCTCCTTCATGCTTTCATACCAGACGGTGAGCAGCGTGCCGTCGGCGAGTTCGACAGTGCTGGGATAGCCGAGATCGCCGCCCTTGCCGTCGCCGCTGAGGATGATGGCCTCGCCCCAGGACTTGCCGTTGTCGGTGCTGATGCGTGCTTGATTGCCGAAGGGTGGCCTGCGGTGGCCGTAGCTCATCACGAGGCGGCCATCGTGCAAACGCAGGAGATGGGAGGGCAGGCCCCATACGCCGATGGCATGCGGCTCGCTCCAGGTCCTGCCGCCATCGGTGGATTCGCTCTGCAAGGTCTCGCCTTTGTTCGCGGCATTGTGATTTCGGATCTGGGCGATGAGCGTGCCATCAGCAGCCTCGACCGCGTGCAGCTCGTGATAGCCCTTGATGGCTTCGTCGCCTTTGCGCGTAGGGATCTCTGCCAGCCACTGCCAGGTGAGGCCGTCGTCTTTTGATTCGCACACGCCGACCTTCCTTTCGTCCGTCCAGAGCTGCTTGCCCGCATACAGCAGGCGCCCGTCTTTGAGCTGAGTGGGGCCATGCGGGCTGTTCACGAGGGTGGGGATGCGGTTCGACCACGATTTACCGCCGTCGGTGCTGCGGATGAGCCACTCCCCGAGCTCGGCTTTGCGTTCCTCGTCATTGAGGCGTGCGTGGGCGGCCTGCCAGCGGGCTAACTGCTCGGGTGCCATGCTCTTGGTCTGCCAGCCTTTGTCAGTGAGCTGGGCGAAGCTCATGGCCTTCTTCAGGTAAGGTTCATAGGCCAGCGAGGTGAAGGTGGTGACGAGCAGTGTGCCTTTGGCCGTCTCCAGCACGCCGGAGTCGCGGTCGTCCGTAGCGCTGTCGAGCAGCACACGCGGATGCGTCCAGGTTTTGCCGTCATCACGCGAGGTGAGCGCGACCACCTGACCGAAGGGGCAGACGTGCGCCTCACGGCCACCAGAGCAGGTGACCCACAGCTCGCCATTGGCACGGCGGGCCACGGTGGACCAACCGTGATAAAACTGCGGCTGCGTGGTGATGACCTTCGTTTCGAGGATGGTGGCCTGCTGCGCGGAGAGCGGGGTGCAGAGGGCGGCGAGGAGGAAGGCGAGTGTGGGTTTCATGTGACGGGGGGATGGTTGGATCATTCGGTGAACTGGAAGGAGTAGATGTCCGCGTCTTTCATGGAGAAGCGCAGGCGCACAGGCTTGCCGGAAAGGGCGCTGACATCGGTGCCAGATTTCCAGGCGACTTGGCGCTCGATCTCGTTGCCGATCTGCACCTGGCAGTCTTCGACTGAGAATCCGGGCAGCGGCTTTCCATCCATGTCCTCGATGCCCACCTTCACTCCACCGGCGGCGGAGGTGGAGAAGTTCAGCGTGAGCGCACGGCCTTTGAAAACGAGAGGCCGTGTGACCATGTGCCCGTCGGCATAACCGCAGTGCAGCGAGGCGAAGCCATCCAGCCGCAGCGAGTAACGCCGCAGATGCGCGGTGGGCTGCGCGTAGTCCTGATTCACAAAGACTGACATCTCCGCAGGTCCGGTCTGCACGACATTGAGCGCCGGGTAGTTCGTGCGTGAAACCCAATTCTGTGCGCCGATACCGCCGCGGATGAAGCCTTCGAGGAAGGTGCGGTCATAGACGCCGACGTGCGCCGCGCCTTCGACCGGGCGCGTGGTCATGAAGATGGCGTCTGAGGTGTCCTTGAAGTAACGCGGATTCACCTGGATGGCGGCGGCCTGCGCGTCGGTGAGCACCTGACGCCCCGGCATGAAGCGCGCGGCGATGGCGACATAGAGATGCGGCGCACGGAAATACGGGCTGGTCTGGTTCGTGTAGAGGTGCTCGATGGGGGCCTCCATCTCAGGATTCCGGTAGGCGAGCAGCACGGGCGGCGACCAGGTGAGGAAATCGGCGCTCTCGCTGCGTACGATGCGGCGGATGCCGCCTTCAAACACCCGGTAGTAGCAGAGGTATTTCTTCTCCACTGCGGACCAGAACGGCACGTTCTGCGAGTCGAACATGTATTTGTAAGGCACCATCGCCTTGGTGATGACGGGCGCGCCGGCCATCTTCTCCCAGCGCAGCCCGTCCTCCGACTTGTAGGCCATCAGGCCGCCACCCTCCATGGTGCCGCCGAGCGCCTTGAAGCGCTCCCCTGCGGGAATGTCCGGACGCGGGTCGATGAAGGGGCTGAAGTTGTGCGTAGCCGTGTTGGCCTTCATGAGCACGACGTTGTTAGCACGCGTGCCCATGACTTCAAAGAGACCCAGCTCCGGCTTCGTCCACGCGAGACCGTCTGCGGACTCGGCGCAGCAGGTGAGCTCCTCCTCGCTGCCATCCTTGTTCGCCACCGCCTTGCCACGGTAGTAGGCGCGCAGGCGGCCGTCGGCGAGGGTGACGATGGTGACGTAGCCGCTGAAGAGACCCTCCCACGGTTTATCAAACTTGAACGCGACGCCCTCGTCCCGCGGCGTGTGCATGCGCAGACTGGTGTCGACAAGTTTGTCGATGAGAAAGCGGTCGGCGAACAGCTCGCGGCGGCTGCCGATATTGATCGGATCGGCTGCGAACGTGGCGGAGACAAGCATCAAAGGGAGGAACCATTTCATGAACTGGGAGAACGCTCCGTCAGGTGTTCATGCTTCTGGTTTTCTCGCCAGACCAGCGGCCTCATGCCTCTGCCGCCTTTCGTCCGCGCACATGTCTGGCCTGCCGACCCGCCGCCCGTGTGGCATCCGCTCTCGGATTCGCCCTGCCGCGTAGATTCAACGCCTCCCGGCTCGGCGTGCGGTGCCAGTCGGACTCCAAAGTCGCAGCGGCGGCATCTCGATCCACTCCGCACTCCCCAGAGAGGAAATCAAACAACGCCTGCGCAATGACGTGCAGTGCGATCTGATGCGTGCGGTTCAGCCGCGCGTGCAGCCAGCCACTGAAACGCATGAACTCAGCGAAGGGCGAGGCGGCGTCCTGCCACATCAGCTTGAGCGTAGCGGTGAAATGGCCGCTGTTGGCGATGATGTCCCAATACCGCGCAAAGCGCCGCATGCGCTGCATCTGCTCAAATGGAATGTCCCGCGTGGAAAGAATCTCATAAGGCGGATGCGGCGCGTAGAGCATGCGGTGCTCATCATCATGCCGCACGATGGGCGTGCCCCGCAGCCGTTTCAGGATGCCCACCTGGATTTCCTGCGGCCCGAGCCGCACGAGACGGTCAAAACCGCGGCCAAAGCTCTCCACGCCTTCACCCGGCAGCCCGACGATGAGATCCGCGTGGATGTGTACGCCGGTTTCCTCGCGCAGGAAACGGAAGTTGTCCGCTAGGCGGTCGAGATTCTGCCTGCGGCTGATGTTCTTTGATGTGGCATCATCAAAGGTCTGGATGCCGACCTCAAACTGCACCGCACCGGGCGGAAATTGACGAATCAGGCCACGGAGCTGCTCCGGCAGTCGATCTGGCACCATCTCAAAATGCAAAAACAGCCCCTCGCGCCAGCGCTCAAGGAAGAACTGCAAGATCGCCGTGCTCGTCGGTAGATGCAGATTGAAGGTACGATCCACAAACTTGAACTGCATGGCTCCGCGGTCCAGCAGCCCCTGCATCGAGGTCAGAAACGCCTCTGTAGGAAATGCCCGCACCGGAATATCGAGCGATGACAGGCAGAACTCACAAGTGAACGGGCAACCACGCGAAGCCTCGACATAGATGACACGATGTTTCAAGTCCTCCTCCGTGTAGAGTTCATATGGCGAAGCGAGCTGTGGGAGCGCGGGCAACTCTGCGGGAATTATTTTTCGCAATGTCGAATGCGCTCTCTCCAAAATCTGGTGACAAACCTCCGCAAACTTCAAATCAGCCTCGCCCGTGATAACGAAGTCCGCCAGCTCGACGATCCCCTGCCCCGCCGTCTCATGTGACACCTCAGGCCCGCCAAGGATGATGATCAAATTAGGGCGCAATCGTTTCAGCAAGGCGACGACTGCCGCCGTCTGCTCCACATTCCAGATGTAAACACCAAAACCCACAATGCGCGGCTCCCGTACGAGAATGACTTCAACCATCTCCAACGCCTGCTGATTAATGACGAATTCCAAGAGGCAGGCCCGCTCACGCAGCACACCGAGGTTTGCCATGAGGCAGCGCAACCCGAACGAAGCGTGGATGTATTTGGAGTTCAGGGTGGCGAGAACGATGTCCGGCATGGACCGGCACAGTGGCCGATTTCTGAGGACACGGCAAACAGCACTTCAGGCAGGGGGCGTCGCCGCTACGGCAGCGGCATAGGCTTCCTTCAGCTTCGGGTCGGTTTGAGTGTGCGCACCGCGATAAACGAGCAGCAGACCGAGGCGGGAGCGTTCGGTCGTGTTAGGCTCGGAGTGATGAATCGTCTCGCAATGATGAATGGTGGCATCCCCCGGCTCCAGCAGGCCGCAAAACTGCTCCTCCAGCGGAACGGTGGACGGTTCGGCCATGCCGATGCTGTTTCCGCGCACGCCGCTGAGCTTGGTGGGCAGCATTCCATTTTTGTGCGAGCCTTTGACGAAGAAAACGGGGCCGTTTGCCTCGGTGACGGCATCGATCGCGATCCAGACGGTGAGCATGTCTGGCGGTGTTTGGCAGAAGTAGGCGTTGTCTTGATGATAGGGCACGCCGGAGCCGACACGGGCGGGTTTGTTGAAAGTCTCGACGCCGACTAAAACAGGCTCGCCATGTACCAGCGGGGCGATGAGGGCCTTGATGTCCTCGCGCTCGCCGAGAGCGCGGAAGAAGTCGCTGTGCTCCTCCAAGCGCCAGAGGTTGCGCACGGTTTTCTCGTCCTTTTCGAGCGTACGGGCATTCAGCGGCTTGCTGGTGAGATCATCGCGAATGTAGCGATCCAGCTCGGCACGCACGGCAGCAACTTCATCAGCACTGAGGAAGCTGCGAACGAGGACGACGCCGTCGCGTTCGTAGTCGGTGAGGTGATTCATGGCTGGAGGGTGATTTCCGTTTCGACGAGCTTTTCGAGCTTCGCCTTCGACTCAGCCGGTGTGTCGCCGGTGAAGGAGAGATCGCCATCGAGGTTCTGCATGAGCCGCAAAGGCTCCGCCGCGCCGAGGAACGGCGTGAAGGCAAGAAAGGCGAGGAGGCGCATGATACCCCGAGGCTAACGGAGTGACGACCAGCCTGAAAAGAGGCGAGTTTTGGTTCATTCCGCGAACCAGGGAGAGCAACCTGGCTGTTTCAACGCTAGGAGGTTCTGTGATTGCACAGAAGGATGGTGCGGCGCAGGATGCACGCCTCCATGAAAACTTTGTTGCTGCTGGGAACTTTCGGGCTGGTGTCGGGCTTGCTGTGCCACGCGGAGTCGTTGATCGATGCGGGTGCCTACGCCGATGATGCCGCCGCTGCGAAGGCGTGGGTGGCACAAGCGGGATCTCCGCCGACCATGATGCGCGAGGTGGATGGGCGGCGGGCGCTGACCTTCGCCTGCCCGTTCAGCACGAGCGATATCGGACGCGGCTGCTGGGACAGGGCGGTGAAGCTCGATCTCTCCGAGGCGGAGGGGGTGCAACTGGACGTGTTTTGCGCGGACGCGGGGCCGGTTTCCAATTTTTCGCTCTATTTTGAAACGGGCGGCGGCTGGCGTTCCGTGACCTTCTCTCCCCGGCGTGCCAACGCCTGGGAGACCATCACCCTGCGCAAGAGCGACGCCCGCGAGGAAGGTGCGCCCGGCGGCTGGGATGCGATCAAGACTCTCCGCCTCGCGGCGTGGAAGGGTGATAATAAGGACGCCACTTTCTACATCCGCAATCTGCGCCGCATCGGCGTGCCGGGAGAGGACACGCGCATCCTCGTGGCGCGCAACGGCGCGGATGCCAAGGATGACTACGCCGAGGGCATGTCGAAGGCGCTGAGTCATCTGGGGCTGAGGCACGCACTGGTCGCGGAGACGACGCTGAGGCCGGAGCTGCTGGGGAAGGTCGATCTCGTGATCTTGCCACACAATCCGCTGTTGCCGCAGGATGTTGCGGCGGCGCTGGCGACGTTTGCGCAGCGCGGTGGAAAACTGCTGATCTGCTATGCGCTGCCGCAGGCACTGCGGGAGGTGGCGGGGCTGAAGTCCGGCAAACACCAGATGCCGACATCGAGCGGGCAGTTTTCATTTATCGAACCCGTGGCGGACGCCTTCGCCGGTGCGCCGAAAAAGACCGCGCAGGCATCCTGGAACATCAACTCGGTCGAACTCGTGCCCGGCAAAGCCAGCGTGCTGGCACGCTGGAGCGACGCGGCGGGCCAGGACACCGGCCTCCCCGCCATCACCGCCTCGGAGCAGGTCGTTTTCCTTTCGCATGTGCTGCTCGGCGATGATCGTGAGAACAAAGCGCGGCTGCTACTGGCCATGATCGGGCGGCTGCGGCCCGAGAGCTGGCGGGAAGTGATCGCCATGCACCGCGCGGAGATGGAGCGCATCGCGGCATTCGATGGCTATGCCGCCGCGCATGCGACGCTGCTGAAGACAACCAAACTAGGCAGTGAGGCCCGCACACGGCTGGAGGAGGCGGCGCGGCTGCGAAAGGAAGCGGATGCTGCGTTGCGAGAAGCACAGTATGCAAAGGCGCTGGATACCACAGACCTCGCCACACGCCGCCTGCGCGAGGCCTTCTGCTTGGCACAGGAACCGAAGGCGGGCGAGTTCCGCGCCATGTGGTGCCACAGCGCCTTCGGCGTGGCGGGCCTGAGCTGGGACGCGGCCATTCAGCGGCTGAAGGACAATGGTTTCACGGCCGTCATGCCGAACATGCTCTGGGGCGGCGTGGCCTATTATCCCAGCCAGGTGCTGCCGCAGGCCGCCAGTGCCGTGGAGAAGGGTGATCAGATAGCCGCCTGCCTCGCCGCCTGCCGCAAGCATGGCATCCAGTGCCATGTGTGGAAGGTGGACTGGAATCTCGGCCACGAGGTGCCACCCGCCTTTGTGGAGAAAATGCGTGCGGAAGGCCGCCTGCAACGCAGCTCCGGCGGTGTCGAGGAGCCGTGGCTCTGCCCGTCCAATCCCGCCAACCTAGCCATGGAACGCGAGTCCCTGCTAGATGTGGCGCGTCGCTACGCCATCGACGGCATCCACTTCGACTACATCCGCTACCCGGACTCCGACCACTGCTTCTGCACGCCGTGCCGCGAGCGGTTTGAAAAAACCACCGGCAAACCCGTGGCGCAGTGGCCGCGTGATGTCCTCGCCAAAGGCCCGCGACGCGAAGAATGGATCTCCTGGTGCCAGGGAAACATCAACACGCTCGTGCGCACCACCAGCGAGCAGGTGCGCCGTGTGCGCCCCGGCATCAAGGTCAGCGCCGCCGTCTTCCGCAACTGGGACGTGGACCGCAACGTCGTCATGCAGGACTGGAAGCTCTGGTGCGAGAAGGGCTGGCTCGATTTCGTCTGCCCGATGAACTACACGCCGAACGACAGCACCTACGACGCCTGGGTGCGCCGCCAGACGCAGCTCGCCGGGCCCGCCGGGCTGGTCCCCGGCATCGGTGCCTCCTCCACCGGCGTCACGCTGGAAGCCGATGCCGTCATCTCCCAGATCGAGATCACCCGGAAGCACGGCACCCAGGGCTTCATCATCTTCAACTACGGCGAGCGTGAGGCCCGCGACATCCTCCCCATGCTCGGCCTCGGCGCGACCAAGCGCAAGTGAGGCGGCGGTGCGCGGCGGCGGGAGTTTTCCTCAGGGCGGCGATCTGAGGAAGGCGATGATGTTGGCGATCTGCTCCGGCTGGAGCGCATCGCCGAGGCCGGCGGGCATGAGGGAGACGTCGCGCAGGGTGCTGATGCTGGCGCGTTTGCGCAGCACGGTGCGCTCGGCACCGCCGGGAAGTTTCAGGCTGATGCTGGTGGGCGATGCGGAGGCGGTGATGCCGAGCAGCGTCTCGCCGCGCTGGGTTTTCGCCCTCATGGTTTCAAAGCCGGGTCGGGCAGCCTCGCTGGGGAAAAGGATGTCACGCAGGATGGTCTCGGGGGCGCGCTGGAACTCGGCGTCGAGATCAGGGCCGACGCTGAAACCGATGCCGTGGGATTTGTGACAGACGGAGCAGACGGCGGTGAAGAGCGTTTTGCCTTGGTCGAGATCCGGCTTCTGTTTCAGCGCGGCGAGGATGGCGGGGACGCGTTTTTCCCAGGCGGCGTTTTGCGCGGCGGTGGGCGCTGCGGGAGCCGGGATGTCGGTGACGGTTGCGAGAGGTTTGGTGTCTTCGAGGCCGAGCTGGAGAATGTCGCGCGCTTTGCCTGTTTTGATGCGGGCGAGGCATTCGGTGAGCTCCTGGACATTGCCGCGCGTGGCGATGATGCCGGCGAGATTGTTCATGACGGGTTCGCTTTGGCCGGGATCGGCGTCGAGGGCGAGGAGGAGGTCTTTTTCGAGCCCGTGAGCAGAGCTGGCGATGGCGGCGTCCATCCAGCGGAGCTGGCCGTGCTTGCGGGCGAGGGCAACGAGGGCGTTTTTTTGCGGGCCGAGGCTGAGAGAGAGCTGGAGGGCGAGCTGCGGCTCAAGATCGGAGGCGGGGTCGATGCCAGCGGTGTCGTCGGTCTGGCGGAGGCGCAGCACTGCGGCATCGGCGGCGCTGGGTGCGTGCGCAGCTTTGCCTCCTGCTTCGAGAATCCAGATGCGGCCGCGATCGTGGCCGTTAATGACGCCGTATTGCTGCTGGAGATGGCGCGGGATGGCGGAGTAGTCCTCAATGATTTCGCGGTAGAAATCACAGATGGCGATGTGGCCTTCCGGTGTGTGTGTGAGGCTGACGGGATGGAACCACGCATCGCCCGAAGCGAGGAACTCACGCTGCTCCTCGCCGGGGAAACGCTGCAAGCGCAGCCGTGTGCCATCGCGCACGATTTTGGCGCGGTGGATGAGATTCTGCGCGGGCTCGCAGACGAGATAGTAACCGTCATGCACGAGCGGCCCGCAGGCGCTGGTGAAGTAGCCGGAGGCGGCGGCATCGCTGAGGCTGATCTTCTTGTAGAAAGCGAAGTAGGCGGCATTCTGCTCACGCTTTGTCCGCCAGGGATGCGGTTGGGAGATGGGATAGACACGGGTGTCATCGCTGGCGGGTGCGTCGAGCACTGGGGCGGCGGCATCGGGATTGCGCATGAGGTAGCGCCACGGGATAGGGGTGACGAAGAGGCCGGGATGCGTGGTGGCGCAGACAAAGCGCTCGCCGCCTGCGGTGAAGGCCATGCCGGTGGTCTTGGTGCTGCCGCTGACGGGCTCGATGGCGCTGCCGTCGGCGCGGATGCGGAAATCACTGTCAGGAAGCTCCACTGGCTGCTGCAAATGCGGACCGGTGATGGCGGTGGATGATTTCCAGCCTTTGCCGAAATAGATCCAGCCGTCCGGCCCCCAGGTGGGGGCGTTGACGCCGCGTTCGAGATTGCCGGTGCCGAAGCCGGTGAAGAGTTTCTCATTCACCTCGGGCAGGTCATCACCATCCGCGTCCTTGAGAAAGACGATGTGCGGCGCGCAGGCGATGATGATGCCTCCATTCGCGGCGGTGAGGCCGTAGCAGGGCGGCAGGCGGTCGGCCCAGATGGTGGCTTTGTCCATCACGCCGTCGCCATCGGTATCACGCAGGAGCTTCACGGTGCCGTAGGTATCGGCCTCGGCCTTCTTCTTCGCCGCCTCGCTAGCCTGGATGCGACGCACCTGCGTGTCGAGCTGCCCGGTCTTGTTCAGCTCGTCGATGTCGTATTGTCCTTCGACGTTGTAACCGTGCAGCTCGGAGACAAAGCAGCGGCCTTTGTCATCCCAGCAGACGCCGCTCGGCTCGCGGATGAGCGGCTCGCTGGCGAGCAGGCGGATCTTCATGCCCGCAGGCAGCACGAACTGCTTCGCGCTTTCCGCAGGCGGGAGCGGCTTCGGCGCGTCATCGGGATGTGGGATTTCAGCGTGAACAAATGTCGCGAGGCAGAGAGTGGAGATGACAAGATGGAGTTTCATGGGGGTGATGAATAGAGCGCGATGCCGTCGGTGAATCGCTTGAGATGCGCGGCGAGCTCTTGAGTGAGTGCGGCGTTGGTTGAGGTGGTGCGGATGAGTTCGAGCAGCGCTTTGAGGTCGGCCAATGGCTGCACGAGTGACTGGCGCTCCGCTTTGGAAAGGAAATGAGACTGGCGCACTGCCTCGGACATGGCGCGTGAGTCGAGGAACAGCTCTGGAATGGCGGTGACGATGCCGAGGTAGCGCTGGCGAAAGCGCAGCAGGTGGGGCAGCGCGGCGGCACCAGCCTGATGAACGAGCGCCTTTTGCACCGTGCGTGCAGCATCATAACTGGAGGCATTCCAAAGATAGTCCGCGATGAGGAGCGCCTGGATGTCACGCATCTCGGGGAATAGCCAGGAGCGAAAAGTGCTCATGGCATGCACTCCCTCGGCATACTGGTGCAGCGAACCGTAGTCGGCGGCATACGGGTCGAAGATGCAAAGACCCTTCAATGGGTGACCGGCCCCCTGGCTGTGCTGCTGTTGGGGAGTGTTGTCAAACAAGACGAAGGGTCGGCCGGAGAGATCGGCTTGGAAGCGCCGCAGGTCGGCGTCAGTGAAGCTGCGGGTGATGTCACCACAAGGGCCGGTCCAGAAGATGCGGATGCCTTGGCCGACCCCAACTTCATCGTAGAAGCCCTTCACGCCGGGCGAGCCGGGGCCGTAGTAGTCAGGATCGCGGGGCACGACGCCGATCCAGGCGTCCGGGTGATCGCGCTGGATGCGGTGGGTGATGGCGGCGGTGAGGTGCGCCTGGGCTTTGCGCAGATCGTTGGCAAAAACGGCTTTGTCTGCCGGATGAATGGCGGCGCGTGCGGGGTCGTCCAGTGCGAGGTGGAGGCTGCGTCCGCCTTTGTCTAGGCTGAGGCGAAAGGCAGCATAGAGAGCTTCGATTTCGCTGTCGCTAGTGGCGGCGATCCACTCGTCCTTGTTTCCAAAGTAAGGACAGATTTCTTGTTTGATGGCAAGTCCGCGCGGTAGGGCGAAGTCGAGCTGCCGATGCAACGCAGCGATGTAATTGGCAGACGGGTTGCGCCAGTCTTTGAGTTCCCAATACGGGACGGTGAGCGTGTTGAACTTGGAGCGTGCGGCGAGGCTGCTGCCAGGAAGGTTCGACACGTTCAAACAGCGCAGTTTGAAATCCGGCCAGTCGCGGATGGTGGCGGCGCGAAGGGTGGTGGAGTCCAGGTTTTTCACCAGCAACTGCAACACGGACTGGACGCCGTAAAATACACCGACGGGATCGCTGCCGATGATGCAGACGAGATGTTTGCCCTGCTCCAGCGGCACATGCTCAACGCAGTATCCCTCGGCATGCGGTGGTGGCGTGATGCGGCGTCCACTGATCGTCGAAGCTCCGACACCGAGCCTGAAGGTGAGCGGCGCGTCTGCGCTGCCGACGAGGACAGGTATGGCCAGCGCAGTGCCGCTGGCTGTGGTGATGCCTGCGGACAAGTCGGCGGCGGAGCTGCGCTCGATGGCGCTGGCGGCGGGCGTGATCTCAATGGCGCAGACGGTATGCGAGCTGGTAATGAGAGGCAGCTTGGGGCCGGTGAGCTTGATTTCCTTTGGCGTGGGCAGAATGAGCGTCTCGGCAAGCGTGAGTTCGATCAGTGGCAGCGGCGGGAGTGTCTGTAATGGACGATCTATGTGATCCACGATGAGATCAGCACCGGAGACCAGCCGAAGGTCATCGAAGTAGAGCACCGTACCGCTGATGGGCGGAGCCTCAGCCCAACGGCTGATAATGGCCATCTTGGTGACGCGGCTCCAGCCCGGATCAGGCTGGTGCAAGGCAGTGAAGACATGGAAGGGAAAAGTGAGGCGGCGCCATCCCTGCCAGTGAACCTTGAACTCAGCATGGAAGCCGTCGCTTTCGCCATTGGATCCCGGTGAGGTGACGATGAGATGAATGGGCTGCGCCGTGGCTTTCTCTGAATAGCACCAGAACGCCAGACCACTGAACGAGGACCAGTCTGTCGGCAGACTGCTAGTTTCCAAGCCACCAGAGGCGGTGGCGTCCCAGCGCAGAGTGTGCGGCCCTTCACGGAGGTGCTCCGTGCTCAACTTCCCGTGGCCACCCCAACGATTGGTGTCGAAGTGGTCGAGCAACCTCGTATCGGCATACGCCTGGAAAGTGAGTAGCGTCAGCGTGAGCAGCAAGGTGGGCCAGGTCATAGGCTAGGCGATCTCAGGCAGCTCGAAACCGGCGGCATAGTCTTCCTGGCACAGAGCGTTGGCCTCGGCGGCGAATTCTCCGGTGAAGCGGTTTGTGATAGGATCGAAGTCCAACCAGGGACCGGCAGTGATAGGCTGGGCGGCGAGGTCGATGCTGTTGGCGGCGAGGTTTTTCTGAAACTCGGCAAAGAGTTCCTGACCGGGCTTGTCTCCCTGGAGCCGCTCGATGATTTCCGCCGCCTTCATCTGCTTGCCGAGGCGGTAGGAGAGGTTGGCGAGGTGAGAGAGGCAGGCGGCGTAGTGCCCATGGCGGATGTGCAGCTCGTCTTTGACGAGTTTGCCGGCTCGGATGGAATCGATAAAGTTTTTCATGTGATCCGGTCCCATGAGGAAGTTTTCAAATTTGTGGATGCGCTTGCCTTCGAGATCGTAAGCGAATGCCTCGGCGACATAACCGCCCTCGCAGCGGATGATGTTGCCGGTGCGGATGCCCTTGAACGGGGGTTCTCCGGTCTTGGGATTCAAATCACGGGCGGGCAGGCCGAACTCGTCCATGATGAGAGGCACAGGCTCATAGGGATGGAAGGCGAGCTGGCAGTTGGCGCTCTGGCCGTCATCGCTGTAGCCCCAGCGGCCGCCAAAGCTCATCACCCGGCGCGGGAGTGTGTCTGGATCACCCAGCGCCCAGCGGGCCACGTCATACTGGTGCGGCCCTTGGTTGCCGATGTCTCCGCCGCCATACGACCACTGCCAGTGCCAGTCGTAGTGGAACTGTTTGCGCAGCACCGGCAGCTCCGGACGCGGAGCGGACCAGAGTTTATAGTCCACCGTGGCTGGCGGGGTCTGCGGGCCGTCAGCCTTGCCAATGCTGAGTCTCATGCCGTGGACGAGCGCATGGGAGAGTGTCACCTTGCCGATGTGTCCTTCTTTGAGCCATTGCATGGCGGAGGCCCAACCGAGATCAGAACGGCGCTGCTGGCCGTGCTGGATGATAAGCCCCTTGGCCGCAGCTTTTTGAGCCGATTTCATCAGATGCGCGCTCTCGATGAGATTGTGGCTCACGGGCTTCTCAACATAGACGTGCTTGCCATGTTGGAGGGCAGTGAGGGCGATGAGCGTGTGGCTGTGGTTCGGTGTGGCGATGGTGACTGCGTCAATGTCCGGCGAGGCGCAGAGCTGACGGAAGTCGCGGAAGGTGGCGGGCTTGAGGTTCTGCTTTGCCAGCGCGGCCATCTGCCGGGCAATGATGGCCTGATCCACATCACAGAGGGCGGCGAGGCGTACGCCAGGGATCTTCAGCAGCTCGCTGATGTGCCCGGCACCGCGTTGATTGAAACCGATGACGGCCACGCGGACATCATCATGGGCTCCAATGGGCCGTCCCCAGGCAGAAAACGAGGCAGCGGTGGAGGCGAGAGATGTTTTCAGGAAATGACGGCGGGTGGTGGTGTTGGTGTTCATGGATGGTAGAATTGAATGCCGGGACACTGAGCGAAGTGCCAGTCGAAAGCGCCGGTGCGGGAGGCGGGCAGCGCTTTGCCGAGATAGGCGAGCGCGAGCGTGCGGAACCACGTCGGAAACATGCCGCTGCCATCCACCGGCGCGGCGAGCAGCGGGTGGCCGTATTGGAACTTCGTGCTGCGGATCCAGGTGAAGCCGCCGTCGTTGTTTTGATGACTCCACAGATGATCCTCGGCGCGGGCGAGGGCTTTTTCGATCTGCGCACGACGTTTGCTGGATGTCAAAAGACGTGCGAGAGGGTCGATGGAGTCGATGTCCTCGCAGGCGCTGCTGCGCGGCCCATGCACCCCTTGGCCGAAGCCGTCGTCCTTGCCTCCCTGCGTGCGCAGGATGTGCGTGATTGTTGCTTCCGCGTTTGGGATCGGCACCCGGTCGTAGAAGTAGAGCAGCCAGAAGTGATACGCTCCCATCACGGCACGGGAGAGGCCGTCACCGTGGGTGACATCGTAACTGCCCCAGAGGCCCGTTTGCTCATTCATGTGATGACGCGTGAGCCAGTCGAGCATCACAAGCATCGCAGCGTGGGCACGCGGCTCCTTTTGAAAATCACGCGCATATTGCAGCAGCGTGCCGATGTTCAGCACCTCGTTGCCGACAAAATCTGCCTTGGACCAGTCCCGCGCCTCCAGCCATGCGGTGAGCTTCGCCTTGTCGTAAAAGGAATCGAGGTGTGTGAGCGGCTTCGCCGCCACCGCGTCGAGGCAGGTGAGAGCGGTCACGACATGGCAGCTCAGATGCCGCCGCCCGCACCACTCGGGGTCGTCCTTATACCAGCCCTCGCCGAAGATGCGTGGATCGCGAAAGAGGCCGTCGTCGTCCTGATGCGACTGGAGATGGGCGATCCACTCCTCACGCTGCGTTTTGCTGAGCACGTCGAGATCGCTGTAAAGGCTGCGCGTCATCGCCGCATAAGTAGAGCTGTAGAGCGTGGGCTCCGGCATCTCGGCAGCATAGCGGTAGCGGCCATACACGCCGTCCTTGAAACGCATGGCCTCGATGAAGCCCAGCGTGCGCACGCGCCGCTCCTGGATGAAGGCGGCATCTGCCGCGTGGAGGTGTGCCTCTGGCAGTAGCGCAGACAACGCGCCCGTGAGGAAAATATCTCGTCGGGTGAAGTGTTTCATCGCTTGGATTCCATTGAAACGCTCCAATCCACGGACGCCTCAAAGACCTGCCAGACCGGGCTGCTGGAGTCCTTGATGCCGTTTGGATCCAAAAACAAACCGATGCGGCGGGCTGGCGCAGAGCCCCCCGCGCCAGCAAGCGGAGCGCCCACTTCATAGGCAAACCAGACCGCACGATCCGGTCGGTCGCCCAAACTCACGAGCGTGTCCGCAGACGGGCTTGGGCAGCCCCAGCCTTGCATGGTCACCAGCCAGTTCTTCGTAGAGTCGCCGATGGCGCTGAGCAAGGAGTGTGAAATGGCTGCCAGATGTACCTGCGCAGCTCCTTGGGCAAAATCAAAGCCCACTCCCCTTCCCCCTGTCGCCATGCCAAGCGCCGGATAAGCCGCCGGCTCCAGACACACGACTGGCACTCCGGCATGAACGAGGCCGATGCGCTCCAAGGCCGACTCTCCGGCACCTTCAGCAAAAATGGACACAATCACCAGCGCACGACCGCGTAGGTCGGAAGCCTGCACTTCATCGAAGTGCCTGACATCTACCCGGAAGCCGAGCCTCCACAGCCGTGCGCCAACCAGCTTGTCGCTGATGAGACGGTTGAAACGATCCCAACTGGGGTAAGGCGCCGCTCGTGAAGTCAGCAAGAGTACGCTGCCGGGGCGGCTGCCAGCCACTGCTGGCGGCGAGTCGGCTGTCACGAAGGCGCGGCTACCACCGCCCACCGGCTCCATCTTCCCAGATGACAGGCCTGTGAGACGCACTAGCCCCTCGCTCACTCGCAGCGCTGTGCGGTCTTCCGCCGCAGCCAGGGTGAACTTTGTGCCGATCACCGCCGCCTCCGCCTGAGGTGTGCGGATGCGCCATGGCTGGTTCCTTGGCTGTTTCTCGGCCTCGATCTCGATGAAGCCACTGACCAGCTCCAGCACCCTCGCCTCGGCGCCTCGACGCAAACACGTCTCCGGTCCGAGCGCCACGAGGCCAAGCCCCATCACCACAAGCTGCGCTGAGCCACCTTCACCCACGAGAATGCCATCTCCCACCTGCAACGCACCACCGATATGTACAGGCCGCGCCCTCGTGTCACCGAGGATTTCAAGATTACCCTTTACGGACGAGACCACCGCCCACGGCTCGCCGACACGCGTGGTGGCCCACCACGCAAATGCCATGGCTGCACAAGCCGCCGCTGCGGCGAGCGGACGCCAGGAGAGCCAGTTACTCCATTTCCTTGCCTGCAGCAGCTCCGGCGCTTTCAGCAGCCGGGAAGTGCCAGCCGCCTCAGGCAGCGCGGCCAGCGATACGCCTGGCAGGCGGCCTGCTAGACTGCTTTCGAGCAGCCAGTCATCGAGCAAGACACTCTGACTCTCAGGCTCGGCGAGCTTGGCAGTCAGCTCATGGAGCTCATCGGCGGTGATGGAGCCCTCACTCCATCGTTGCAATAGTTCACTCGTGCTCATGATGTCCACTCCTCTTGCGCGAGCCTGCGGCGCACACACTCCAGCAATGCGGCACGCAGACGAAGGAGCGCCTTTTTCACGGCTTCAAAACTCTGACCCGTCTCCTCGGCGATGCGATCCAGCGCGGCACGTTGCGTGTATTTGAGCGAGAGCAACCGACGCGACCGCTCCGGGAGCGAGGCCACACATTCATCCAGCGCCGCGAGCCGCGCCGTAGCGAACTGCTCCCGTGCATCCGCCCAAGTGAAACATGCCTCCACGCGGTCCATGAAGGCTTCCAGCGCCTCGCTGTCTGCCAGCACTTTCGTCATCCGCCGCTTCTCCCAATGCCGCCGGATGAAATTCCGCGCTACGCCCCGGCACCACGCCGCTTGATTCTGGATATGGGCACCCTTTTCCAGCTCTGCTGATAAAAGCACCCACACCTCCTGCAACACATCCTCCACCGCATGCACATCCCGCAGCAGCCCCGTCACGAACGCTCCGAGCAGATGCCGGTCACGGATGAAGTCGGCAGCAGCTTGCTGAATGGCATGGGATTCGGCGGACATGGAACGGCAAGTCGTCCCATGAAACGGCGAAATGGGGACAAAATATTTTACCAAACCTCCAAAGCCACTTCCCGCCTCCCAGCTTTTGTGTACACACCTGCTCATTCTGCATCACCATCAGGCCATGCTGCTGTCATGCTTCCTAGCCGACTTTTTCGCCGGGATCGCCGATCATCAGCGGCGTGGGCGATTTATGAGCACATGACCAGCGTGTACTTTTTCATGAAGGACGACAAACGGCGACCCATCGCGGCGACGATCAGAAAGTCATCCGCAGCGACAAGTCGCTCTTCAACCGCCACGAAGTCTGGTATGACGGGCAACGGAACCTGAGCTGGTTCCTCTACATGACGCTGCCCATCATCCAAATCGCCCTTGATCACGCCTTCACCCATCAATTCCGCAAACGCACCAGCATGACTCCAAAGGAGTTCAGGAAGCGGCCTCAAGGGTGAGCTCGTCCATCAACACGGGATCATCGAACTCCAGCGCGGCGAAGGCTTGATCAAGGTGCGCAGGGGTGCGTCCGCCGATGAGGACGGTTTCGATGCCCGGCTGATGCAAGGCCCAGGCGAGCGCGAGATGGGCCTGCGAGTGGCCGGTGCGCTTCGCGATGGCTTCGAGACGTGCGAGGCGCTGATAGGCTGCTTCGTGAAAATAGACCTGCTGATGGCCGGGGATGATCTCGAAGCGTGAACCGGCCTGAACGCCGTTTTGATGCTTCCCGGTCAAAAAGCCCGCCCCGAGCGGGCTATAGGTCACGATGGCAATGTCGTTCGCGGCGCAGTAGCCGCGCAACTCATCGCTCACCTCGCGGACGGCGAGGTTGTGGTTGTTTTGAATCACGCGGAAGCGCGGGTCGAGAGCGCGGAGTTGATCGAGCGTGACATTGCTGGCTCCGAATCGCTTCACAGGCAGTTTTTCGAGCGCGGCGGCAGCTTGCAGCGCCGTCTCATGCCACTGATGCAGGTAGAGCAGGTCGATTTGATCGACGCCGAGGCGTCGCAAACTGTCCGTGATGTCAATCCGGTCATACGGCGGCAGGATCTTCGTAGCGATAGTGATGCCTTCAGGCTTCCGCGAAGCCAGCCACTTGCCGAGGATCGTTTCCGAAGCTCCACCACCGTAGGCGGCTGCGGTGTCGAAATGGGTGACGCCGCGCGCGAATGCGTGATCGAGGAGCGCAAAGGACGCGACTTCGTCAATTTCACGGCCAAAAGTGACGCAGCCGAGACCGATGCGGACGCGAGATGAAAGCGGATGCGGCATCACGGCTTCATCTCATACGGCAGCGAGAACTGATGATGCTCGCGTTCCTTTTTGTGCGGCATGGTTTCGATGAGTTCTTGCTTGGTGGTGTCCCAGGTGAGGACATCGACGCGGTTTTCGGCGGGGAGGAAGCGCATGAGGCGGAGGCCGCCTTTGGACATGTAGTCGGAGAGGAGGGCGTGGACGGTGTTGCCGTGATCGCCGGTGTCGGAGCGGCGGAGGGCGGTGACGCGGCTTTGGTCGCCGCAGAGGATGAAGGCGAGGTTGGCGTGCTTGCGGAAGAGCTTGTTCCAAAGCTGCTCGCCGCTGTTGCCGCGAGAGCCGTGGATTTTGACCCAGCGCATGCGGCCCTGGGGATCGGCGTGGTAGCCTTCGGTGGTCTTCGGCTTGTCGATGACACCGAGGTCCATGTGCGTGGTGACGATGGCGCGGCGTCCGGCGTGCCGGGTGAGGAGTTGATCCGCCCACGCGAGCACGTCGTCCGGTGCGTTGCACTCCAGGCTGAGGTGGATGAAGTCGAGACCGCCAGCGCTGAAGAGCTGGGCACCGTTCACGTTGTTCGCGGAGACGTTTTGGTCGGTGCGGTCGTGCGTGTAGCTGCCGAGATACCAGGGGTAGGCTTTGAAGCTGGCAGCGGGGAAGGTCTGCTGAAACAGATGCGCATCGCCTTTGCTCGACATGTCGTGATTGCCGACGGTGAGGCTGAAAGGCACGACGCCGCGCAGTTGATCGAGGTGCTGCTTCGCGATCGCCCACTCGGCCTCGCGGTCTTTTTCGACGATGTCGCCGACGTGGGTGACGAAAACGATGTTTTGGTCATCGCGATGCTCGCGGATGAATTTCACATGGCTTTCGAGCCACGGGTTCGTGACCGGATTCGTGCTCTTCGGCTCGATTTTGGTGCCGAGGCCGAGATAACCCTGTGAATCGGGAATGACGACGACCGTGAAAGCACCTGCGGGTAGCGGCGGAAGCTCCGCAGCGATGGCGTGAGCGGCGAGAAATAGGAAAAGGAGCCTGTTCATGGGAGCTGAATGCCTGCTTGTGAAAAGATGCCTGCGCCGATGAAGCGGGCGCGGTCGCCGAGGTGGCGCTGGATGCGGAGGACTTCGTTCCACTTCGCCATGCGCTCGCTGCGGCTGAAGGAGCCGACTTTGAGCTGGCCGGCGTTTGTGGCGACGGCGAGGTGGGCGATGAAGGCGTCCTCCGTCTCGCCGGAGCGGGCGGAGACGACCGGCAGCCAGCCCGCGGCCTGCGTGCGGCGGATGGCAGCGAGCGTTTCGGTGACGGTGCCGATCTGGTTGAGCTTGATGAGCACGGCATTCGCGGTGTTTTCCGCGATGCCGCGCTCGATGCGGGTGAGATTCGTGGTGAAATGATCGTCGCCGATGAGCTGGCAGCGATGGCCGATGGCGTTGCGCACGAGTTTCCAGCCTTCCCAGTCATCCTCGGCCATCGGGTCCTCGATGGAGACGATGGGATACTTTTCAATCCAGTCGATCATGAGCTGCGCAAACTCCTCCGTGGTGAAGCGGCGCTGCTCCAGACCGAGCGTGTAAAAGCCGTCTTGAAACAGGTCTGTGGCGGCGATGTCGAGCGAGATGCCGACCTCGCGGCCCGGCTTGTAGCCCGCGAGCTCGATGGCGGCGATCAGGGCGTCGAAGACATCCTCGTTGCGATCAAACACCGGCCAGTAGCCGCCTTCATCGGCCACTCCGGCGAGCGTGCCGCGTCGCTTCATGATGTCGGCCGCGGCGTGGAAGACGTTCGCGGTGACTTCGAGCGTCTCTTCATACGTTTGAGCCGTGAGGGCCATGATCATGAAGTCCTGGATGTCGATGCGGCCCTGCGCGTGCTTGCCTCCGCCGAAGATCTGGATCTCCGGCAGCGGCAGCAGCGTGCCCTCGCCGAGCGATTGAAACAGCGGCACGCGTTTCGCGTTCGCCGCGGCCTGCACGGCGGCCATCGAGGTGCCGAGGATGGCATTCGCACCGAGGCGTGATTTGCCGGGCGTGCCGTCGAGAGCGATCAATGCCTCATCGAGGCCGCTTTGATCAAAAACTTCGCGACCGACGACCTCGCGGGCGATTTCGTCTTTCACATGCGAGAGGGCTTTGAAGACCGATTTGCCACGAAAGCGTGTTTTGTCGTCATCGCGTAGCTCCAACGCCTCGTAATGACCGGTGGAGGCTCCGGAAGGCACGAGGCCGTGGCCCGTGGTGCCATCCTCCAGCGTCGCAATGACCTCGACGGTGGGATTGCCGCGGCTGTCGAAGATTTGCAGGGCGTCGAGGGCGGTGATTTTCATTTCGGAGTCAGCTTCACTCACCTCCAGCCCATGGGCTGCGTCCAGGCCATCTCTTTCTGGCCCTTAAACGAGGGATTTGGATGCGGCTTCGAAGAGGTGATGGAGGCGCGGAAGTAGAGTTCCTTTCCGCCGGACGTCCATTCGATGACAGGGCCGGTGAGCGTGGCAAGGTTCCTACCGATGTCGTCGGAGTAGCGTTTGCGCACGGGATGATAGTCACCCTTTGGCGTAGTGACTTCGCTCGTGGTGGCATCAAAGCCCTTCAAAGTGCCACGGATGGCCGTCGTGTAAGTCACGCCAGGCTCGGCATGAATTTGAATTCGCAGTTTGCCATCGGTGAAGCTCACATCATCAAGCGTTACACCGCTGCTGGCGTAGAAATCGCCGCGCTTCATGGCCTCGACGAGCGCGTTGGCTTCCAGCTTCTCCGCGCGTACCATCACCCAGCCGCGGCCGGGGCTACTCTCCTCGCCATGATAGTGGTGAGAATCATCCGTGCCTAGGCCGAAGAGCGGCGCGACCTTGAACTGCGTGAGGCGCAACGTGTTGGCGATGTCCCAGATCTTTTCATAGCCGTCGCGGAACTCATCGCCCTCCCATTCAATCATGGGGTGACCGTTGTAAATCTCGAAGAAATTTTCTTCCGTGACAGCGGCTAGGTCATCGGCGGTGAGCGCCCAGCGGAAATTCGGGTGGTTGATGTGAGTGAAGATGGGCACGCCGAGGCGCTGTGACTGCTCGGCGACTAGTTTCAAATTCGCCCGCATGGTCTCCTGGATGCTGGTGAAGTCTTTCACAGGCTTGATTTCCTCCTGCACGTTCACTGCATTCATGTGAATGGGGGCTTTGTTGAAGGAGGCGCTGATCTCCTCCGCCTTCACGAGGAGAAACTTGCCCGGCTCGTCAAACTTAGGCGCATACTCGCGCATCTCACGCAGACGCACCTCGGTGCCACCGTCTTTTTCACGCGTGACCACCCACTCATCGCCGAAACGGGCGCGATACTTTTCCATGGTCGTCTTACCCAAAGCTTTGCGCCGCTTCTCCACGGCTTTCACAGCCATCCACACCTCTTTGGCCTGGAGGATATTGTGATCGCTGAGGGCGAGGAAGTCGTAGCCGCGCTGTTTGTACCAGTCGATCACCATCTCGGCGAAGTCATTACCATCACTCCAGAGCGTGTGGGTGTGGGTGTTGCCTTTGTACCATTTGGACTGGGCGGTGGCGGGTAGAACGGTGAGGAGGAGCAGGGCGAGGATTTGGCGCATAAACATCAAACGGCCAGGAAAGAGGAAAGTGACAAAAAATGCACCTCAGATCATTCTCCTGGGCTGAAATCCCTTGGGAGGCTTTTCGGCGAACCTGTGGAGGATTCTAAAAACTCATGGGTAAATTCTAGCGAGGTTTTTTATTTCCATGAGGCGGTCAATGCCGCCAGCGAAGGCGGATGCGGGATCTGCGCAAGCACATAACGTGTGACGGAGGCTCGTTGCTCTTCGGAGAGATACTCGACAGGTGATTTGCCGTGCACACGCGCAAGCAACAAACAGAGAAGGAGCCGAACGGTGTGTTCCTCCAAATCATGGCCACACGCAGCGGCGTAAGCATTCCAGAAGATAGGCACGAGCTGGATGGCCTGTGGGTGCAGCAGCGCCTTCAGATGCAGATGAGAGAGCAGGAAGGCGGTGTCGAAGGCGGGATCGCCGAACCAGCCGCATTCGGCATCGAGGACGACCAAACGCTGCGGGCCGACAAGTAGGTTCTTCGGACTGAAATCGCCATGCACGAGGGAGAGTTGTGTTTCAGCGAGTCGCGCAGCTTCCTGATGAAGGAAGGCCGCAGCTTCAGACACGCGTGTGGCGGTGGTGAGGAGATATGGCTCGATACGAAGAGTGTGAAAATTGGGCAGCGTGACGAAACGCTCACGCGCAACGGGATCCAGCCAAGAGGTGGCATGCAGGTGACCCAGAACGTCTCCGGCGAGCTGTGCAGTGCTGGATTCGATGTTTCCGGCGAGGAGCTTGGTTTTCCAGTTTGGCATCTCACCGAGGTATTCCATGGCGAACCAGCCATCGCCTCTGCCGAGGATGCGTGGCACATGCGCCGGGATGATGGGCGCGGCGTAGTCGAAGAAGTCCTGCTCCACGCGATTGCGCGAGACATCGGCCATCCAGTCGTCTTTGACGCGGAGCTTCTCCAGGGCTGCTTTGACGACGATGGGAGCGCTTAACGACTCGATGAGCACGATGTCGCTCGACACGCCGCCGGTGAGCGGTGTCACGCGTGCCGCGCCTGAGATCAATCCGGCGTCTCGCAAGCGTGGGAGAATGTCCGCCGTGGTCATCTGGCCTTCTGCTTTGCCAGTTCGGTGAGAAAGGCTTTTTCGCGGTCAGCGACGTAGCGGTGGTAGCCTTCGGGATCGATGAAAGGATTGACCGTGTCTTTACCGAGGCGTGCGTGCTTGGCATTCATGTCGTAATAGCTGCCATGAGCGCCGAGGAAGAGATCGACAGGGAGTTCTTTGAGCACACGAAAGCAGCGCTCATAGTCAGTAGCGATTCCAGGATAGCCCTTATTGCCGACGAGGATGTAGCCGGGATTCACGTTCGGGCTGCCGATGATGACGGTATTGAGTCCGGCCACCTTCATCGTCCAGGTCGTGCAGCCAGGTGTGTGGCCGGGCGTGAGATGGGCAGTGAGGGTGAAGCCGCCGAGCTTCACCTCCTCACCATCTTTGAGGCGGCGGTCCACTTTGGCAGGAGGGAACTGGCGGTAATCTCCCTTGATCCGTGTTTTGAGCGTGCCTCCGCGTTCGACAGCCTCTGCGTCTTCTTCGATGACGAAATATTTTGCTCCGGTCTGTTTGATGATCGCAGCGCTGCCAGCGCAGTGATCTGAATGCGCGTGGCTGATGAGGAGGATCTTCACGTCGGTGAAAAGGAAGCCGAGTTTCTCGATGCTGGCACGGATGAGCGGCACAGACTCCTCCAAACTGCTGTTGATGAGGATATGCCCCTGCGGCGTGGTGATGAGATAGGAAGCGAGGTCTGCGGAGCCGACGTAGTAGAGATTTCCGGCGATTTTATGCGGAGAAAATGGCTCCAGCCAGTTTGCTGGCTGCTGGGCCAGGGAGTGATTCCAGGCGAGGAACAGAGTGACGAAGTGGAGGAGATGACGCATGGCGTCTCAGTATGCCTTCCCCTCACGATCTGCAACGGAGGTCTGCCCACCCCCAAGCAGCCGATCAAACTCCGCCGAGCAGGCGGCCAGGTGGTCGTGAATGCCGCCAAACTCGCTGCCGAGCACGACGAACTGCGCGCCGAGGTCTATGATGGTTCTCGCATCAGCGGCGCTGCCCACCGGGCGGCCCCATGCCTTGCCGTGCTTCTTCACTGCTGCGGCGATCTTCTTTTGCGCGTCGAGCATCACGGGATCATTCACGCCTGGTGTGCAGCCGAGACGCAGCGACATGTCGCCAGGGCCGAGGAAGAGCACATCCACACCGGGCACGGCGGCGATGGCATCGGCGTTTTCGAGAGCCTGCGGTGTTTCGATCTGAACGACGAGGAAAGTCTCGCGATTCGCTGCGTCCGTGTAGTCGGCGGGTTTGCCGATCCAGTAATCGGCATCGCGTCCGCCGCCGCAGAAACCGCGGTCACCGAGCGGGGGAAATTTGATGGCGCTGACGAGCGCACGGGCTTCGTCAGCCGTGGCGACATGCGGGATCATCAATCCAGCAGCGCCATCTTCGAGGAGGCGGTAGAGGTTGTTTTTCTCTTTCGTGACCGCACGCCACACACAATCGATGTCAGCGGCGTGATGACGACCGAGGACGGTCTCCACATCGCAAGGATCCCAGACGCGATGCTCGGCATCCACCCAGATGCCGTCGTAGCGAAAGTGGGCGGCGATGGCCGGGAAGAAGGCGATGGGCGATCCAGTGGCGCAAATGCGTGCCACCTGACCGGAACGAAGCTTGGCGAGGACTTTGGAGGGACGCATGGATTTAGAAGTGAACCACGGAATACACAGAATACACGGAAGGAATCATTTTTCGTCGAGCCAGTCGAGCGTGATGCGGCGGATGCGGAGCCGGTTGAGGGCGCCGACCTTGCTGTCGCCGGCGCAGTAGCCGATGAGCATGGCGCCGTCGATGAAGTGGATGGCGGTGTAGTGGTAGAGGCCGTCGGGATCGCTTTCGATGAGCTTGCGCTGCGGCCATGTTTTGCCGCCGTCGGTGGAGATGGCGGCGGCGAAGGGATTGCGCTTTTTCGGCGGGAACGGAAACCTGCCGGAGTGGTCGTTGAAGATGGCGAGGAGGTCGCTGCTGCCGGGCAGGCGCTTGATGCTGGCGGGGCCGTTCGGTGATTTCATCTCCGTGGGTTCGGGCGGCGTGAACGTTTTGCCCGCATCGCTGGAGCGGAAGCCGTATTGCGCCCCTTGATCGGTGCGGCACCACGAGAAGATCGAGCCATCAGCACATTCGACCACGCCAGGCTCCTGCAAACCGCTGCCGCTGCGCACGGGAATGGCCCACCAGCTTGATGATTCCGTCCAGGTGGCGCCTTCATCGTCGGAGTAGAGCCAGGTGGCGATGGCACGGGCGTCCCACGATTTGCTGGTGTGCGGATCGGTGCCGCATGAACGGTGAAAGGCGAGCGGGACGATGAGGCGGCCTTTCGAGGTCTGGATGACGCGGTCGTTGTTTAAAACAAAGTAGCCGGGGGCCTGCTGGATGAGCTGGGGCTCGGTCCAGGTCTCGCCCTCATCGGTGGAGACGCGCATGTGCGGGCGGCAGTCGATCCAACTGTTTTTGATGCAGTAAAACATCGCCAGTTTGCCGCTGGCGAGACGCAGGAGCGAGACGCTCATGACATTGTTGCCCGCTGTGTTTTCCACGACGGTGACGGGCGGGCTCCAAGTGCGGCCTTGATCATCGGAGTGGATTTTGACGAGGCATGCGGCGCTCTCATCCGCCGCACCGCCGTAGAACTGCGAGTAGATGAAGAGGATGCGGCCGGATTTCAGCGTGGCGAAGGAGCCCTCCGAGTTGCGCGGATGCTCCTTGGATGGCTCGACGTTGAGTGTGATGATGCTCTCGGCGGCGAAGGACTCCAGCGTCAGGATGGCGGGAAGAAGAACGTGGAGAGCGAGCCGCCTAAAGCTGGCCTGAGTCAAGGACTGCAAAGTGTATGGCATGACTGCTGAAACTAGGCTTTTCAAACGCGAGGCAACAACGCTATGCTGCTGGCCTGTTGCCAGAACCAGATGCAAAAACACCCACCCTCCGGCCCGAAACCGCCCCAGCGGGTCTCCCTCGTAAGTCTCACCGCACAGAGCCTACTTGATGCCATGCAATCCGGCCACTGGCAGGGCCATCTGCCGGGTGAGCGCGAGCTATGCGCCCGTCTGCAGGTCAGCCGCCACACCCTGCGTGCGGCGCTGGCGGAGCTACAGCGCGACGGGTTGCTAGAAGTTAGCGAGCGGCAGCGACGGAGCATTCAATTGAAGAAAACCACGTCCAAGACCACGCACTCACGCGTGATCGCCATCCTATCGTCACGCCCGCTGACGGCGATGTCGTCCTCGGCGGTGGTGATGGTGGACGAGCTGCGCGACCAGCTTTCCCGCGCTGGCTTTACGCTGGAGATGCATGTCACGCCTGCCTGTTTCACCACAAAACCGGAGCTGGCCTTGGAGTCGATAACGACACGCTCCCCGGCTGCGGTGTGGATTCTCTTCAGTTCCCTGGAGCCGATGCAGCGCTGGTTCCTGAGCAGGCAGCTTCCATGCCTCGTGGTGGGGTCAAGCCCGAGCGACATCCCCCTGCCCTCGTTTGATGTGGATTACAGGGCATTGTGCCGCCACGCGGGTGCCATGCTGCGGCGTAAAGGGCACCGCAATATCGTGCTGATCCGACCGGAGGGAGAATTCGGCGGCGACATCGAAAGTGAGAATGGCTTGATCGAAGCGATGCAGGACGGACCGCCTTCGGTGTTCCAAGTGCTGCGTCACAACGGCAGTGCAGAGCATGTGTGTGCTGTGCTGGAAAAACGCCTACGCGCTCCCAATCCACCCACGGCCTGCGTCGTGGCGCGCGGTGTGCATGCGCTGACGGTGATGATGCACCTGCTGCGCGTCGGCAGGCGCATTCCGCAGGACATGGCGGTCGTGTCGCGCGACGACGAGATGTTTCTCCATCACACCGTGCCGGCGGTGACACGTTACGCGGCGGCCCCGGAGCAGTTCGCACGCAGCGTGTCCAAGGCCGCGCGTCAACTCGCCGAGACAGGTGTTTTGCCACCGAAGGCCATCCGGCTGCTGCCTCAGCTCGTGCGTGGCGATACGGTGTGATGAAAATGACAGATGACAAAAGCCCCTCATAAAGGCCATTTGAAATTTAACCTCATCCCCCTCACCATGTCGTCCATCCACCATCCACGGCGAGATTCTGGCCCGTGATGAAAGAGGCCGCGTCGGAAAGCAGGAAGGTGACCGCTCCGGCGATCTCATACGCTTGGCCGACACGTGCGAGCGGCACCTTCTGCACGAGACGATCGACAAATTCTGGCATCTCCCGCTGGATCACTGGATTGGGAAACGGGCCTGGGGAGACGCAGTTGCAGCGCACGCCTTGCCTACCCCAATGCACCGCCAAATAGCGCGCCATCTGCTGCATCCCCGCCTTACCGACGCCATATTCGATGGGATTTGGATTCATCGGTGCCGCGTACACAGCCGGATCAGGTGATACGCTGCCATACATGCTGGAAAACAGCACCATACTGCCCCTGCCCTGCCGCGCCATGTGCTGACCGACGGCGCGTGCGAGTACGAAGGTAGCAGTAAGATTACCGTGGTTCGCGTGATCAAAGTCCGCCACGGTGAGATCGTCGAAACGCTTCGCCGTGGAAGCATAAGTCATCACCACGAGGCCATGCGGGATACCACGCACAGCGATTTGATCACTAACAAATTTTTCCACGGCGGGAGTGTCCGCAGTATCGAGCGAGGCTGGTGTCACCACGGCACTCAATCCCATATCTTCAACTGCCGCCGCAGCACGATCGCTTAGATCGATGCACAAAACCCGCCCCTGCATCTTCACGAGCTGCGTAATCACCGCTCTCCCCAGATAACCCGCTCCTCCGAAGACCCAGATGTCGCGTTGATGGAGATCGAATGGAGAAGAAAGAGAAGACGACATGCGGCAGATTTGTTGCGACCCATTACATGTCGCACGCCGGGCATGGTCAATGCTGGCTTTCGAGGGGCAGCTGGTCATGCGTGCATACCAGAAAACCGTCGCCTGTATGAACACATCACTTCGGCGAGTCTTTTTTCTTCACGGTGTATTTGCCAGGCGCTTTCTCGAAGGTCGTCTGGCAGTCGATGCAACAGAACGCAACAAAACCTTCTGCCGTCTTGACGCGGTAGATCGGACGGGCAGCCTTGCCGTCCACTGGGCAAACATCGTTAATGGGCCAAGCGGCGAACACAGCGGTGGTCAACGCCAAACTGAGAAGGAGTGGAGCAAAGAGCGCTTTCATGGATGAGGTCAGGTAGAATTTCCGTGCGCGTTGTCCTGTGAACGCACGCGCCAGACGCACTCCTAGATCAAAGCAATCCACGCTCATGGATGCGCAAAACCGGCGCAACGGGCCACCTCCCACCCTCCAATGTCACCACGTTGCCCACGCCGCATGCATCTCGACGTCTCCCTCTTGCCCAGCAAACGGCGTATCGCAGCAAATCTGCCTCGAGCTGGTCGTTTCCTTCGCGTTTCTCGCTTGAACGCACCATAGCGGAGCGTTTAGAACTGGCCCAACTCATGATTTTACTCGCCGAACTGCCCGCCCCCAGCCGCATGGGGGATGTCCTCATGTCCTTTCTCAGCATTGTCTTCGAGGGGGCACCCTACATCCTGATCGGCACCGTACTCTCGGGTTTCATCGCCGCATTCCTTCCGTCAAAGCTGCTAGAACGCGTGCTGCCGAAGAACGGCGTGCTCGCCACGCTGCTGGCCGGGTTCATGGGGCTGGTGTTCCCCGTGTGCGAGTGCGCCGTGGTGCCGGTGGTGCGCCGCCTCGTGCAGAAAGGGCTACCGCTATCCTGTGCCATCACCTACCTCGTCAGTGCGCCGATCATCAATCCCATCGTGATCTTCAGCACCATGAGCGCCTTTCAGAACGTGGAGGCGAAAACTGGTGTGCTCGGCGGCGCTGGCATGGCGCTTGCACGCGTCTCGCTCGGCTATGCCATCGCGGTAATCGTGGGCCTGTTGCTGCTGCGCAAAAAACCGGCTGACGTGCTCGCCGCTAGTGTCGCATCTGGCGCAGAGAAGGCCGCCACCGTGACTGAGGAGCCGAAAATCTCCTTCAATACCAAGCTGGTGAGTGCCATGCGCACAGCAATGCGCGACTTCCTCGACACCGCAATGTATTTCTCCCTCGGTGTCATCATCACCAGCGTCTTCAACACCCAGGTCGATCAGGCAAAGGTGGACCTCGTGGCCGGCACGGATTGGGCGGCTGTTCCGTCCCTCATGGGCCTGGCCTTTGTGCTAGCTCTGTGTAGCACCTCTGACGCCTTCATCGCCGCGCCGATGGCAGCCTTCTCCAGTGCCGCGAAGCTGGCCTTCCTGGTTTTCGGACCGATGCTCGATGTGAAGCTCGTCTTCATGTACTCGGCGATCTTCCGCCGTAAATTCGTCATCTGGCTCTGCGCTGTCATGTTCCTCCTCGTCGCGGGCCTATCGAAACCCTGGACGCTGCTGATCGACAAGGTACAGCCCAGGCCTGCCGCCGTCGCTAAATAAACCCCTCCCGCTCCCAACCCGCCACACCACCTGCCATGAAAGCGCAGCGCCTCATTATTCATCTTCTCAGCGTCCTACTCCTCATCCTCTGGGGTGGCGTGATGATTTACTTCCACATCAGCGGGCGAGTCATTCACTACCTGCCCTCAGACGGCCTCTTCCGACCACTCATGCTCCTAGGCGGCATCGGCATGGTCGTCCTAGCCCTTTTCAATCTGCTCACCTATTCCCAGGAGGAAGGCGCGTGCGGCCATGATCACAGCCACGAGCACTGTGGACATGATCATGCACACAAGAACGACGGCTGCGGCCACGATCACAGCCACGAGCACTGTGGGCATGATCATGCGCACAAGGATGACTGCTGCGGCCATGAACACAGCCACGAGCACTGTGGGCATGATCATGCACACAAGGATGACTGCTGCCAACACGAGCATAACCATACCGCCCACGACCACACACATGGTATCCTTGAAGAGGGCAGTTGGGCCGGACGTCTCACCGCCATCGCTATCCTCGCCGTGCCGCTCGCACTGGCAGCGATGAGCACGCCAGACCAATTCAGCGCCAACGCCATCCTCAACAAAAACTTCTACAACCCCACCTACGGCACTGGGGCGCGCAAAGAACAGTTCTCTCTGCAAAACAAGGTGGCCAAAGCGCCAGCCAAAGCCAAGGTTGACACAGGCACGACCACCACTGCTGTGAAAGTCACGCAGTCTCCGCCGGCCTCCGCCGCACCTGCGGCCCCATTACCTGCCGGAGTCGCCGCCGCGAACCAGCCGACGAGGGAATCCGCCACACCGCCGAAGAACTCACCGCCTGCGGCGCAGCAGTCGAAGAGCTACGGCAGCTTCACCCTCGAAGATCTCAAAGCGCAGGTGCCGCAGAGCAAGGAGGGCAACTTCATCCTCGAAGTCCCCGAACTCTACTACACTGGCGGCGATCTCGAAGTGCAGAAAGTGCTCGGCGGCCAGATGGTCGAGACTGTGGCGCAAATCTTGCCAGAGAAAGTCAACAACACCGACGGCCATCGCATGCGCATCTTCCGCATGCTGGTCCAGTGCTGCGCCGCAGACGCACGCCCTTATTCCGTCCCGATCGATTTCGGCAAGAAAGCCCCTGAATTCAAAGACATGACCTGGGTCAAAGTCGTCGGCAAGATGAGCTACAAGAAAGAGGGCGACCAAACCGTCCCCATCATTGAGGCATCAAAAGTCGAAGAGACAACAGCGCCGGACAACGCGATGATTTATTGAGGCACTTGGTGAGGCTAGAAGCCTGTCAGGGAACGACCGGCTGATCCCGAGTTCGACGTCCTCGCGCTCGTGGACGAGGAACAGAAGTGCAAGCCTGTGATCTACAATTTCGCCTGTCACGCCGTAAACATTCTCGGCCTCTGTATCTCCGCCAAAGGAAGAGCACATCACAGCGCCAACTCCAAAGTTCAGATCGCCTTCTGCCAGCGGGCAAAGGCACCTGATGGCACATCTGGTACGGCCTCTGCCGTGCCGCGCAGAAGAATTTCCCCCGCCTCGACAATGCCGCCGAATACACTGAACTCCTGCCGCATGAGGTGCCGGAGCGTCGTAGGAGAGGTGCCCCCTTGCCGACAGAGGACAAGCACGGCTAATGCCTTGTCAGAAAGCAGCCCGCTCACGGTAGCGAGCAGTGGTCCGAGATCGCGTTCAAGTTCCATAGCCCCACGTCTTGCCTCCTTCGGCACATAAGGGTCAATCACGATCAGATCGTATCGCCCATTCTGTAGCCTTTCACGTTGGGCGAATTTCACCGGGTCATCTACGACCCAGCGAATATCGCGGCTGGCTGTCACATTGTGCAACACATGCTCACGGGCACGTTTGATGCCATCCGCAACGGCATCCACATGCGTCACCATGGCTCCGCTCTGCGCTGCTGCCATTGTGAAACCGCCCGCGCCGCCGAAGAGATTCAACACGCGAGCCGCAGTGCGGTGCTTGTCTGCAAAAGTGGAACAAAGCCTAGCCACGAGCTCCCACGACTCCTTCAACTCCGGTGCCAAGGCGCGCAGGCTGGTGCCTGGGGTGATTTGAAAGTAAACGGGGCCGATTTTCACCCGCAACGGCTCCTTCACGCCCTGCTTGAGATCCACGGCCTTTCGCCATTCGGTGCCCGATAACTTTCTGCGCCACCAGGACACATGGCTCGCACGGGATGTCACAATACCGCCGATGCGCTCCAGCACGCGACCGCCGCCGCTATCGAGGAGTTCATAGTTTTCGTCGCTGATTGGCTTCTCATTCATGCTGTGCCCTTCAAGTAATGTGAGTAAATCCCCTCCAGACGGTCCAACATATGGTCGAGGCTGTGCTTTTTCTCCACCATCTCTCGCCCTGTCAGGGTCATCTTATCCGTAGTCTCTTTCTGCTCCAGAGTCTCCACAATGCGTGCAGCCAGGGCCTCCGCATCGCCAGACGGGAAAATTCTCCCCGTCCTCCCTTCCTGGATGATTTCGGGGATGCCACCGCAATCACTCCCCACCACCGCCGTACGACAGGCGAGCGCCTGCAGGCCGATCTGTGGCACGCCCTCGTGCTCCAGTGAAGGGATGCATAGGACATCGAGCGCTCGAAGCACCTCTGGAATGTCTTCGCGGTGACCGGTAAACTTCACCACATCCTCGACACCCTGCGCTCTGGCCATGCGGGCATACACCTCCTGCGGGGCTCCACCGCCGACAACCACCACTTGCAACTCCCTTCCCTGCCCTCGCAATCTACTGATTGCCTCGATGAACACCGAATGCCCTTTCCATGAGCGTAAGACGGAAACCATACCGATAACCGGTGGTGCTCCTGCCTCCCGCGCCACCGGAAGTTCCGCCCTAGCTCCCAAAGGATGAAAACGCGTCACATCGATCCCCGTTGGGAGTGTCGTGATGCGGTCATCTGGCAGATGGAATACATCCTGGAAATGATCCGTGATTTTACGACTCGTGGTGAGCACATGGTCAGCGAAGGTGGTGAAGGCATGGCGGCTGACACAAGCAGTCGGATAACTGACGTCGATATGCCTACTGCGGATCAGCAGAGGCGTACGCGCAAATCGTGCAGCAAGTCCCAGTAGCCACCCATCCCGCGAACTGTGCGTATTCACGATTTGGATACGCTCCCTCCGCAGCCAGCAGGCGAGGCGCACCGCGTCCAAAAGCAGCAGGCGCTTATCAAAGAGGCATTCGCGAGTTTTCATACCTGCCTCCCGAGCTCGAATGAGCACTTGGCTCTGCGGATGAGCCGCCAACCAGACAGGGAGCCCACGCCTTTGAAAACCTGCCAGTTCCGCAATCACTCGATGCTCCTGCCCTCCCCAGCCTTGGGATGCCTCAGAGTGCAAGATGCGCCATGGAGTTTTGAGTGATCGGGTGATGCTGTCTTCTTTCAAGCCCGACTCTTTGCACTGTCTGTTCCGAAGGAAACCAGCAAATCATGCAAATCGCCCAAAAGGCATGAACCACGTTTGCGCCGTCATGCCTTATATGCCTTTGGGAACACGGATTTTTTTGAGCACAGCTCACCGGGCCAACCTCTCCTATCCGGAAGAACTACCCAGATGCCTGTGGTAGATGGACTCGATGCTTGCGAGCATCGAATCGAGGCTGTGTTCGCATTCAATATAACTACGCCCCGCGTCGGACATCATCCGTGTTCGCTCGCGTTGCTCCAAAGTCTCGCCTAACGCGGCAGCTAGCGCGGCAGCGTCCTGCGCAGGCACAAGCCGACCTGTTTTGCCGTTTTTAATGATGCTTGGAATTCCGCCCACATCGCTGGCGACAACAGGCACGCCGGTGGCGAGCGCCTGGAGGCCAGACTGGGGAATTGCCTCGTGAAACGAAGGAATGGCGAGAATGTCGAGCGTGCGCATGATGTCTGGCACGTCCTCGCGATGACCGGTGAGTGTAAACTGATCCTGCACACCGAGTCTGGAGATGACCTCCTCCAGATGAGTCCGCCACGGACCATCACCGACAATGACACAATGAATGAGTATGCCTTGCTCCCTGAGCAGACGTGCTGCCTCGGCGAGGATCTGTATGCCTTTGGCATAACGAATCACAGAAATCATTCCCACCAACGGTGTGTCTGGAGGAAGAACTGGAAGGGGCAGTGTCGCTCGCGAACCGTCAGGCCGGAAGCGGCGCAAATCGACACCTGTGGGGATGGTGGATACCTCGTTTGTCGAGAGGTCAAAAGTCGCGATGAGTGTTTCGGTGATCCTGGGACTAGTGGTGATGATGTGGTGCGTCCACTCCTTGTAAATCAGTCTGCTGAGCGACTTATTCGGAATCGGCACATCAAAATGACGGCTCCTGATGATGAGCGGCACACGTGCGATGCGTGCGGCCAGTGTGAGCATCCAGCCGTCGCGTGAACTGTGCGGATTGACGATTTCGATTTGCTGGCGGCGCAACCACCAGGCTAGGTTCAATGTGTGGAAAGGTAGCAGGAGACGCTGGTCGAAACGTTGGGCGCGCACGCGGATGCTTGCCTGGCTGGCACGCTGAAAAATCTGGCTGTGAGGGGGGGCGATGAGCCATGTCTCGCTGCCACGGTGCTGAAAACCGGTGAGCTCGGCCAGCACACGATGCTCCTGGCCTCCCCAGCCAAGAGATGCCTCGGAATGGACGATACGCCATTTGCGACGAAGGGGATCAGTTTCCAGCATTCAATCCAACAAACCTCATGGCCTTGCCTTGCAGGGAAATAAAGCCGCTTTTTGGCAAAAAGTTCTGGCACCCGTAGTTCCTTGCCATCATATCCGAGAATCAACTCCCTGGACACTCACGCATGACGTCATCCACCATCGGTATCATTGGGTTGGGCTATGTGGGCCTGCCCCTGAGCCTGCAATTCGCCCGTGCTGGCAGCACAGTACTGGGGTTCGACATTGACCCAGCCAAGATCAAGGCATTGGATGCCGGAGAAAGCTACATCCTGCACATTCCGGCGGAGGCGGTGAGTACCCAGATGAATGCAGGCCGATTTTCGTCCACCACGGATTTTTCGCGCGTCCGCGAGTGTGAAGCGGTCATCATCTGTGTTCCGACGCCACTGGCCAGACACCGTGACCCCGACCTGAGCTTTGTCTTGAATACAGGCAGCGCCATCGCCCCGCACTTGCAGCGCGGTCAGCTCGTGGTGCTCGAATCCACCACTTATCCAGGAACGACCGACACTGAGCTTAGAGAGGTGTTGGAGACCGGCTCAGGGCTCAAGGCAGGGACGGACTTCCATCTCGCATTCTCACCAGAACGCGAAGACCCCGGCAATCCGCAAAGCGACGTGGCGATGATTCCAAAAGTCGTTGGCGGTTTGACGGATGAATGCCAGAAGCATGCGTTGTCCGTTTATGGCCGTGCGATCAAGACCTTGGTACCGGTGGAATCCTGCCGCGTCGCAGAGGCGGTGAAACTGACGGAGAACATTTTCCGAGCGGTGAACATTGCGATGGTGAACGAATTAAAGGTAGTTTATGCCGCAATGGGGATCGACATCTGGGATGTCATCGAAGCAGCCAAAACGAAGCCCTTTGGGTTTATGCCGTTCTATCCGGGCCCCGGACTTGGTGGCCACTGCATTCCGATTGACCCCTTCTATCTCACATGGAAGGCACGGGAATACGGCCAAGAGACAAGATTCATCGAGCTGGCTGGAGAGGTGAACACTGCGATGCCTGCCTATGTGATTCAGCGGGTGAACGAGGCGCTCGCAACACACCGCCGCACGATCAACGGCAGCCGCATATTGATGATCGGCATCGCCTATAAGGCGAACGTCGATGACGACCGCGAAAGCCCTGCCTATGTGCTCTGGGAGATGCTGGAAAAGCAAGGTGCGCAGGTCGAATACTACGATCCGCATGTGCCCGTCATCCGTCCGTCCCGCGAGCATGCGCAATTCGCCGGCCGCAAGAGTGCCGGGCTCACCGCGGAGAGCGTCAGCGGCTTCGACCTCGTTCTCGTGGCCACCCATCACAAGGCCGTGGACTGGTCATTGATCGCTCAAAACGCCCGCCTCGTGGTGGACAGCCGTAATGCGCTCAGCGCGGCCATGAAGGGCAAACCGAACTACTTCAAAGCATAAGGCATGAAAGCTCTCGTCACCGGAGGTGCCGGATTCATCGGATCGCACATCACCGAGGCTCTCTGCCGCCGTGGAGCCTCCGTCATCGTGCTGGACAACCTTTCGCTCGGCGATCCCGCCAACCTCGCCTGGAAGCAGCCCGGTGATCAAATCGAGCTCGTCGAGGGTGACATCCGCGATCAAGCCTTGCTGGCGAAACTGATGCCCGGCGTGGACTGGGTCTTCCACCAGGGCGCCCTGCCCTCCGTGCCACGCTCCGTCTCCGCGCCGCAGGAAAGCAATGATCACAACCTCCAGGGCACGCTCAATGTGCTGCTCGCCGCCCGCGATGCCGGTGTGAAGCGCCTCATGTTTGCCTCATCGTCCTCGATTTACGGCAACTCCGACGCCCCCGCGAAGCACGAAGGCCTACCGCCCTCCCCGCTCTCGCCTTACGCCCTGCAAAAGTATGGCGGCGAGCGCTACGCCCAGCTCTTCCACCAGCTCTACGGCTTCGAGACGGTCTCGCTGCGCTACTTCAACATCTTCGGCCCCCGCCAGGCCTTCAACTCGCCTTACTCCGGCGTGATCGCCAAATTCTGCACCGCCATGCTCGCCGGACAGGCTCCGGTCATTTTTGGTGATGGCAGCCAGGCTCGTGACTTCACCTTCGTGGCGAATGCCGTGAACGCCAACCTCCGTGCCGCCGAGGCACCCGCTGAAAAAGCCGCCGGCAAGGTCTTCAACGTGGCCTGTGGTGACTCGATCGACCTCATCCGCCTCGTGAAGGATCTCAACCAGCTCACCGGCCAGCAGCTTGAGCCGCAATTCCAACCCGCCCGTGCCGGCGATGTGCTCCACTCGCTCGCGGACATCCGCGCCGCGAAGGAATGCCTCGGCTACGAGGTCGTCGTCAGTTGGGAGGAAGGCCTCGCCCGCACGCTCGACTTCTACCGCCAGTGCGGCGGCCAGTAATTTCCGACCATGTCCGACCCACGCGATATCTCCGACCTCTGGCGCGATGCTGCCGCGCCGTGTTTCATCATCGGCGAGATCGCACAGGCACATGATGGCAGCCTCGGCACCGCGCATGCCTACATTGATGCCGTCGCCGCCACCGGAGCGGATGCGGTAAAGTTTCAAACGCACATCGCCGCCGAGGAAAGCTCCTCGCTGGATACTTGGCGGGTCAAATTCAGCCGCCAGGATGCCACTCGTTACGACTACTGGAAGCGCATGGAGTTCACCGCCGGGCAGTGGGCAGGCCTGAAGCAGCACGCGGAAGATAAAGGCCTCGTCTTTCTCAGCTCGCCCTTCTCGCTCGCGGCCATCGACCTGCTCGAACGCCTCGGCATGACCGCGTGGAAAGTAGCGTCCGGCGAGGTGACGAACCGTTTGTTCCTCGACGCGATGACCGCCACGAAAAAGCCCGTGCTCGTCTCCAGCGGCATGAGCTACCTCGCCGAGCTCGATGCCACCGTGGCGCATCTGAAGGCCGCCGGATCGCCCGTGGCTGTGTTCCAATGCACCACCTCCTATCCCTGCCCGCCTGAGAAAACCGGCCTCAACCTCATCACGGACTACGCACGACGCTACGAGTGCCCGGTGGGCCTCTCCGATCACTCCGGCACGCCCTATCCCTCGCTCGCCGCGGCCACGCTCGGTGCAAAGCTCATCGAGGTGCATGTGGCCTTCAGCCGCGAGATGTTCGGCCCGGATGTCTCCGCCTCGCTCACCACCGATGAGCTCAAAAAACTCGTCGAAGGCATCCGCTTCATCGAGGCCTCGCTCGCGCATCCGATGGAAAAGGACAGCCTCGCCGGCCAGCTCGATCCGCTGCGCCGCATGTTTGGCCAGAGCCTCGTCGCCGCCACCGGTCTGCCCGCGGGGACCATCATCAGCCGCTCGCACCTCTCCTGCCGGAAGCCCTGCCACGGCATTTCCGCCTCCGATGTGGGCTCCGTCATCGGCCGCAAGCTCAAGCACGCGGTGAAAGCGGCGCAGTTCCTCACCGCCGAAGACTTCGAGTGACACCAACCAGCCCGCCCGCCTCATGAAGCTGATCCTCGTGGTCGATACCGTGCAGTTTTACCGCGATGTTTTTCGCAGCCGTTTGCTCGAAAAGCTCCTCGCCGCGCCGGAGAACCGCATCGTCGCATGCTGCTCCTTCAATCTGGAGGCCACCACACGCGAGTTCCAACATGAGCGCCTGCGCATCGTGCCGATCGTCCGCAAAAAACCCGGCAAGATCACCTCACTCCTTTTTTCACTAGCTCGCGATCTTTGGACGGTGGAGCATCCAGAGAGCAGTTTTACGCAGAAGAGGCTCATCGAAGCTTTGGGTAACAAGAATCGCAGTCTAGCCATGCGACTCGGCATCGCCCGTCTGGCCCGCATGCTTGGCATCAGCTCACACGGCGTCATCCGCTTCATGGAGCGCTTTGGTACTGACGAGGCGTTCGGCCAATTGATTGAGGAGGAAAAGCCGGATGCAGTCGTGTTTGCGAACATGATCCCTTCCGATCTCGAATGCATCAAAGAGGCACGCAGGCGTCAAATCCCGCTCATTCTCGCCGTGGCGAGCTGGGACAATCCCACCTCCAAAGGGCCGCTCACGGTCATCCCAGACTTTGCACTCGTCTGGTCAACCGAGATGCAGCGAGAGATGGCGGAATGCCACCATGTGCCACAGGATCGCATGGCCATTGTGGGCGTGATCTATTTTGAGAACTACTTCTCTCCCGAACGACTTGAAAGCCGCACAGCTTTTTGCGAACGGCTGGGCATTCCGGTGGGGACCAAGATCATCCAGTTTGCTACGGGTGACAGCGCCATCATCCGCTGCAACCAGCCCTTCGTGCGTCTGCTGCAAAAAATCATCGCCGTACAGCCCTTCGAGCAGCCCTGCCACTTGCTCGTGCGTGTGAGTCCGAAGGATATCTTTGATCTCTACAAGGAGTTCGAAGGCCTGCCGCACACCACCATCCAGTATCCGCTTGGTGAAGGCTCCGCCTACGGCCGCCACACATGGGTACCGCTCGCAGAGGAAGACTACGAACGTGCCTCCACGCTCAAGAACACCGATGTGCTGCTCACTAGCGGCTCGTCCATCATCCTCGACGCCGCCTGCTTTGACCTGCCTGTCGTGAATCTCGCCTACGATTGCGGGCTCGACCTGCCACCGTGGCTCTCGGTGAAGCGCTTCTTCCGCTATGTGCATGCGCAGCCGGTGGAGCAGGAGAACGCCACCTGGATGGTCCACAATGACGACCAACTCCGCGCCGCCTTGGCCGAATGTGTGAATCATCCCGAAGAACGCCGCGAGGAACGCCGCCGCCTTCTCGTGCGTGCCGTCACGCACACCGATGGCAGAACCTGCGAGCGCTGGGCGAACGCGGTGACGGACTATCTGGCCGCCGGAGCACCGCGACGTTAAGCCGCGACCTTCAGAATCGCGTAGAGATAGTCGCTGCGGCCTTCGCGGATGAGGTGCTCGCGCCAGGCGGCATTCAAAGCGGCATCGAAAGGCAGCTTGCCGTTGCCGGCGGGGCGCTTGTCACGCATCCAGACCATCGCGTTCGAGAGATCAAAGCGGTGATCAAAGGTCACTTCGCACGATTCGAAGCCCGCGAGCGTGGCGAGACGCTTCAATGCCGCGGCGGTGAAATACCAAAGATGCACCTTCCGGTAAAAGAAGGCCGCGTAGTCCGCGGAGTTCGCCACCATCCAGTCGCCCGCGTTGGGTGTGCTGAGCGCGAGAATGCCGCCGGGCTTCAAAAGACGACGAATGTCCTGCAAAAAGCCCAGCGGGTTCTCGACGTGTTCGAGCACGCTGTAGCTCACTGCGGCATCGATCTGCCCCGCGAGGCTCGCCGGCACGTCCTGCGCCCAGGTATGGACCTGATGGCCGCGTTGACGCAGCGACTCGTGGTAGCACTGATTTGGCTCCACAGCGATGGTTTGGGAAGCGAAGCCCTTCACGAGATCCAAAAAGGGTCCTGCCCCGCAGCCGATGTCTGCCACGGACTTGCCGCGAAGCTGGTGCATGCCGATCAAGTCGAGCTTGTGAGGCTGGTCATTGTCCGTGAGGCGGAAGTATTCATCCACCGCGTTGCCCTGGCTGAGGTCATCGCGGTATTCGCCGGACTTGTAGTAGGCCTCGATGTCTGCCATGACGGGCGGCAGGTATCGTGCGCCACAATCACCGCACTCCCACACATCGAGGTCATCCGGCGATTTTTTGCCGAAGGAACCCATGCGGATCGAACCATGGTAGCAACTGCGCCAGTTCGTGGCGCCGCAGATGAGGCAGGGAGAAGTCATAGAGCAGGGAAATTGGGGCGCTGGACGTAGTGAAGCTGTTTTTGGGCGTATGGCTCCAGTTTCGCGACTTGGGACGCGATGCGCGCAGAGACACCGGGTTCACCATAGATCGGCGAGGAGTCATAGCGGCCATGCGCGAGCTGTTTCTTCGTCGCCGCCTCGATCTCCGCCTGCACAGGCTCCACACGGATGACCGAGGGCGACCACTCGCGTCCATCCTGACGCGAGCCAACAAGCACCACGGGCGTGCCGAGGAAGGAGGTCTCGCGGACGAATGAGGAAGAATTGCCGATGCAGCAGGCGGCGTGGTTCAGCAGCGGGATGTAAATGTCCGGCGGCAGGTTTTTATAAGCATGCAGCGGATAATCACGATGATGCTCGCGGAAGCGGCGGATGGCCTGCGCCACGAGATCGGAGCCCGCGTCGATGTTTGGCCAGAGCAGCACCGTCTGCAAACCGGTGCGGCGCACGGTTTCGAGCACGGCCTCCATCTGCTGCTCCTGATGCCCGATGTCCGTCGTGACCGGATGGAAGAGCACGAGCAGATACGGCTGCGCAAAATCAATCGAAGTGCCCACGCCAAGCTGGCCCAGCACATCCTGCGGGAGATGGTTCGAGGCCGCGGTGACGACATCACAGGTCGGGCAGCCGAGCGGAAACACCGTCGCCGGGTCCTCGCCCATCGCAACGATGTAGTCGGCGGCACGCTTCGTGGCCGGAAAGTGGTAGTGCGCCAGCTTCGTGATGGCATGACGCGTCGATTCATCAATCGAACCGGAGATCTCGCCGCCCTGAAGGTGGATGAGGCAGATGTTTTGATACACCGCGGCAATCGCAGCCGCCATCGCCTCGTAGCGATCACCGATCATGAGCACGAAGTCGGGCTGCAAACGGTTGAACTCGGAGGCAAACTCCGTCACGGCGAGGCCGATGGACTTCACCATCGTGATGGGGACGGAGCCTTCGAGCTGGAGATACACCTCCGACTCCACCGGGAAGCCGTCCGCCTCGACGACATTCTTCGCGCAGCCGTAGCGGTCGAGCAGCATCGAGCCGGCGCAAAGCGTCTGCATCTCCACCGCAGCTTCGTTTTGCAGGGCCTTCATGACCGGCTTCATGCGGGCGTAGTTGGCCCGGTTGACGAGGACGACGGCGATTTTCTTCTTCATGAGCGTGCTCCTGGTGCCCCGACGGGGAAGCCGCGGGTTTCGGCATAGTAACGCGCCAGGATGATCTCCTCCGGCTCGTCGATGTTGATCAGCATGCGCTCCACGAGATGAGCGCGGGTCGTTTCGGTGAAGATGCGCTTCTCCTGCATGAGCGTGGCACGCGCGAGCGCATAGCAGGCGCCGTTGCGGAAAAACAGCGGCTCCAGTGACTGGCGCTGCTTCACAGCGGCTCCGGCTTCACTGTAAAAACGGATCACCTGCTCGCCATCGACCTTCAGGACCTTGTGCGGATGGAATTTGGTATCCACGCGGCTCACCGTGACGACGGAACCCGCGTTCGTTTCCGCCAAAAGGTCCACCGCGGCATGGATGTCCTCCGGCTGACGAAACGGGCAGGTGGGCTCAACGATCAAAATCACATCGTAAGTGACCCCATCGAGCTTTTCGGCCTCCTCGACGGCATGGCAAAGCGTCTCGACCGCGCCTGCGGTATCACTGCTAAGCTCCGGCGGACGCAAAAAGGGAGCATCGAGACCATGCGCACGGCCTTCCGCGGCATAACGCTCCGAATCGGTCGAGATGATGCGGCGGTCGATCCAGTCGCAAGAAGGCGCGTTGAGCACCTCACCGGTCAAAGCGATCAGCGAGCGTCCGGCGACGAGCTGCATGTTTTTGTCCGGGATGCCTTTGCTGCCGGCCCGGGCCGGCACCACGGCGAGGATGCGGCGTCCGTGTTTCATGCGGTGAGACGGATGGACTGGCCGCTGGCGGCACTTTGACGGCAGGCATCGACGACTTCGAGCGCCGCGATGCCATCGGCGAGCGAGCAGGAAGGCGCGGAACGCGCGCCGCGGATGAGTTCGAGCAGCTCGGAGGCCGCGCCCATGAACATCTCATTCCGCTCGCAGGTGAAGCTCTGGCTGTCCCACTTCAATTCACCGCTGCGGGAGAGCTTCACGGCGTTTTCCTCATACGACCACATCAGCGTGCCCGTCTCGCCCACGGCGGTGATGTGCCGCTGATGCGGACGTCCGATGAGATCGAGGTGCAGGTTCGCACGCAGACCGCCGTCGAAGCTGGCGATGACATCGACGTTGTCGTCCGCGCTGATGTCGAGGTCGGAGATTTTATCGACGGAAGCCATGACAGCCTTCGGTTTGCCGGCAAACCAGAGCAGCAGGTCGAGGAAGTGGCTTTCATCGAGCAAGGCACCACCGCCCTGCTCCTTGTTCGCCATGAAGAAGTCCTGATAACGCTCCCACGGATGCCAGTCGGCCAGATGAGCGCTCATCACGAAGCGGATGTGACGCACGGTGCCGATCTCGCCGCTCTGCAAACGACGGCGGAACTCCGCCACCGGCGGCCACCAGCGGTAGGTGTAGCCGAGCAGCACCTTCGCGCCGCCATCGGCGAGGCGCTTGCAGCCGGTGGCGTCGATGCTGAGCGGCTTTTCGCACAAGATCCAGCCGCCTTGGGCACTTGCGGCGATGATTTGATCAATGTGAAACGACGGCGGCGAGGCGATGACGAAGCCGTCATAGGTCTGCGCCTTCAAGGCTTCATCGAGACTGCCAAAGAGGCTCTTCATCGGGCCTTCCGCGGCGGTTTCCTGCTGGCGGTCGGCACGCGGATCGAAGCCGCTGACCTCGCAGCCGAGCGAGCGCAGGTTTCGCGCATGACGTTTCCCGGCCGAGCCGAGGCCGATGACAAGGAGGTGAGGAGTGGTGGCGCTCATCGAAGCTGTTCAGTCATGTCCACATAAACGTCCGGCGCGAGGTGAAACTCGACCAGGGCGGGTGGGCTGCCCGCGTGCTGCCATTGCTTGAGGGCCGCGTCAAGCCTCGCCACATCCGGGGCATCCCAGGTGGCCATGCCCATGGCCTCGGCCACGCGGAGCAGGCGGTGATCGGGCAGCGTGAGAGGCTGCTGGGACCAGCCCAGCTTCTTCGCACGGCCGCGGATGCTGCCGAAGTAACCATCCCGCATCACCAGCACGAGCAGCGGCAGCTTCAAATCGACCGCGAGGGACAGCTCGGCGAGGTTGGCACGGATGCCACCATCACCAATCCAAAGCACGGAAGGCCGCAGCGCACGGGCGAGGGCCGTGCCGAGCGCATAACCAAGCCCTGCGCCAAGATAACGGCCATTCGGCGTGCCGGTGAGATCGAGATGATGCGCCACGCGGAGGAAGTGCTCGGCCCAAACGGTGAAGTTGCCGGTATCGACGATGTGCGCGGCACCGGGCAGTGCTTGCGAGACGAGCTGCATGGCCTCGCGTGGCGAGCCTTCCCAGCCCTGCATCGTGTTCGCGAGCTGCTCGTGCGCGGCAGCGATCTCTTCGATGCCCCATTCCTTCGAGGCGAGAAGGTCGAGCAGTTCCGCCGCGTCGGCATCGCTGAGTTCATCCGCACGAGCACCGAGCACATTGTCCGGAAACACACGCGACCCGTGCAGGCCCGGCGCATCAAACCAGAGTGTGCTGGCATGCGGCGCGGCGGGCGAGAGCATCTCGCCGCTGCGCACGCCGAGGCAGATGAGCAGATCCGCCTTTGGCAGGAGTGTTTTCTCAGGCGTGCGGGGCTTTCCATCACCCGTGCAGATGCCGGCGCTGTTTGGCAGATGCTCCGAAAGGGCGCCTTTGGCCGCCGCGGTGGTGAAAACGGGCACGTTGAGCTTCGCGAGCTTTTCTCGCCAAACCGCACGCGTGGCCCAAGTGCCGACCAAAAGGGCCGGTTGGGCTGCTTGAAGCACATTTTGCCTCCAACTCGTCTGCGTGACCGGTTTCGACGCCTGATGCGCTTCACGCACTTTGGCATCGTGCGGCACGAGTTCGAGATGAACAGGGCCGGGACACTCGCTGACAGCTTCATTCCACAATGTGGCCACCCTTCCCTCTTCCTCGCTGAAGCCATGAATGCCGCGAAGGAACTCGCTGCCGACGCTGAGATGCTTCAGCCACTTGTGACGACGGCCCGTGGACTCGTTCGGAGGATAGGCCTCGGAGATGGAGAGGCAGGGATAGCCTTCGTAGCTGTTGCACAGCAGGCCCGGCGAGAGGTTCATGAAGCCGGGGCCTTTGATCGTGACGCAGGCGGCAGGCTGGTTTGCCTGCCGGGCATAGGCACCGGCCATCAGACCGGCCACGGCCTCGTGACCGGTGGCGACGAAGCTGCCGCCGTTCTTCTCAATCTGCGTGATGAGCTCCAAGCTCGGCCCACCGCCGGGAACACCGAAGATGCGACGTCCGCCAAGCGCGGCGAATTGCTGAGCAAAGGATTCAAAGGCCATGCGAGATCAGTTAAAGTGCGCGCGGATGCGTTCCGCGGAAAATTTGAGCACGATGTTCACCGCGTCAGGGCTGAAACCGCCGATGTGAGGGGTGATGAGGCAGTTGTCGTGCTTTTGAGCATGCTGCCACACGCGGCTCTTCTGGATGTCAGGCTCGCCTTCGAGCACATCCGTGCCGTAAGCACCGAGGTGGCCGCTTTCGAGGGCTTGCAGCAAAGCATCCTCATCACAAATCGCCCCGCGGGAGGTGTTGATGAGGATGGCACCGGGACGCATGAGGCCGAACTCACGCTGGCGCACGAGGCCGCGTGTCTCATCGCTCAGATGCACATGAATGGAAACGGCATGAGCAGTGCTGAGCACGGTGTCGAGATCGGAACGCTCGATGCTGGCGGGCCAATCGCTTTCGGAGAGATAGGGATCATGGCCCACGACACGCATGCCAAAGGCCGTGGCGTAACGTGCCATCCACTGGCCGATGCGGCCGCAGCCGATGAGGCCGAGCACGCGGCCTTTGAGAAGCATGCCGGGGAACTGCTCGCGGTCCCACAGGCATGCCTCGACATGCTTGTTTGCGGCGCGGAGATGGCGTGCGCAGGCCATGAGCAGCATCCAGCTCAGCTCGGCGGCGGGTGTGAGCTCGTTGAGCACCTGCTTCTGGCCTTTGAGCGTGAGCAGCGGGATGCCGCGCTCCTTCAAAGCGGCCGAATCAATGTGATCGGCGCCGGTGGTGGCGGTGACGATGATCTTCAACTGTGCCGCCGTGCCGAGTTCAGCCTGTTTGAGCGGCACTTTCATCGAGGCATCGAGAATGGCGTGTGCCTGCGGCAGCAGCGGGAGCACCGTGGCGGGCGTGGTGGCCGGTGCGAGCACCTCATAACCGGAGCCAAGCGTCTCTTTGACCGTGGCGAGGCCGGACTCAGGACCGAGATAAAGAACAGTGTGGGATGACATGAAGGATGGAGTTCACAGTGGCTTCACGACTCCGCCGCCCTGCGCGGCGAATGCCTTGGCCCTGCGATCCAGCCAACCACGAAAACGCCGCTTCTGCCAGCTTCGGATGAGCTTTGAGATGAAGTCCTGGCCCTGCGGCGGGCACGGGCGCGGCGAGAGGCTCTGCGACACCTGCTCGCGCTTGAAGAACTCGAGCGTGGAAGGTTTCCAAAAGAGGCCTTTGATCGACTCTTGGTATGTCATCAGCGCCTTGCCCTCCGGCCCGATGTAAAAGTGGCCGCTCTGATTCTCACGGGCGAGCTGCTTGGCGCAGTTCTCCGCCTGCCAGATGTTCATGCCGGGCGAGTTCACCACCTCACGCAGATGCGCGGCACTCCAGATGGTGGCATTGAGGCCCACACAAGGCGGCTCCGGCAGGATCGCGTGCCAGGTGCTGCCTTCGAGAGGTGTGCCCTGTTTGTTGAAACGGTCGATGCCGAGATAGCGGCCATTCAAGGAACGAAAACGGGCCACGGCATCACGCACGGCCGCCTCATCGACAGGCTGGTTGAGGAAAAAATCATCCAGCATCATCACGAGCACATCGCCAGGCACTTGCGGCAAGGCCGTGAGGAGATTGTCACCCCATTGACGGTCTTCGCCGACCTTGATGGTCTGCACGCGAGGGTCGTCGTAGCTCAAATGATTCGCGGTGAGCACCACCGGCACCGGCACATCGGGCCAGTATTTGAACAGGAAGTGGAAAAAGTAGGGCCAGGTGTCCGAATAGGCATCACACGACGGAACAAGGAGCGTGAAAGCGCTTTCAGGCATGGCGTGATTACTCGATGACGCAGTAGCAGGTGCGCGAGGTGTAAGGCAGGCGGCGCAGGGCCACATTGCCGAGGCCGAGCGCCTCCATGACGGCGAGCGTTTCGCCGGGCGTGGCGTGCTCGTTGAGCTCGTCAAAGCCGAGCACGCTGCCTTTCGTGAGGCGCGGCTTGAGCAGTTCGAGGCACTTTTTCGTCGGCGCGTAGAGATCGAGGTCGAAGTAGGCGAGCGCCACGATGGTCTCCGTGTGCTTGTCGAGGTAGGCGGGCAGTGTTTCGCACACATCGCCCTGCACGAGCTCAAATTTACGGATGTGCGAGAGCGGATTCTCCGCCTCGTGGAACTCCATGATCTTCGTCAGGTATTCCTTGTAGCCCTCGGTGACGGAGTAACCGCCCTGGCGCATGATGCCGCCATCGCCGTCCTGGTTCGCGGTGTGCGGGAAACCCTCGAATGTGTCGAAGGCGATGATCTTGCGATGACGATGGAAGGGCTCATAAATGCCGCGGAGGGCAGCGAAGGTGGCGATGTTCTGCCCCCAGCGGGTGCCAAACTCCATCACGACTCCCGGCAACTCGACGATCTTCTGGTAGAGGAAGTCCATGAACTTCAACCGTGCCCAGGTCTTCGAGCTGAGGAAGATGCCCATGTTGTCCATGCGCTCCTCGGCGGGGATGGGGCACTGCTCGATGAGGCGGGCCATGCCCTTGCGGCGCTCACGCTCGTCGGCGGAGGCGAAATTGACGACGTTGAACGAATCGCTCATGGCAGGAAATCAGCGGTTGGGGGACCAGACGATCAGCGAGTGACCTTCGATGAAGAAGCTGCCGCTGTGGACGCGCTGCTTGCGGTGGATGGTGAGTTTGCCTTCCTTTTCGAGTTCTTCGAGCCGTGGCAGGTATCCCCGGAGGTAGTTGCGCTTGTTGGAATACAAGACGGAGAGCTGGTCGTGCAGGTCATCCTTCTCAAGCACTTCGTCGATCGGCTCAAAGTGAACCACCAGCTCCGGCTTCTTCCTCAGCATGAACTGGATGAAGGCATCATGACGCGGCCCCACCTGCTCCAGAGCGGCCACGCTGTAGGCGACGCTGTTCGGGAGGAACTCCAGCGACTCGTCTGGATGGTAAAAGTCGAAGTTGCGGCCTTCGAGGTTCTTGTCGATGCCGCTCCCGGCCATGCCATTGAGGAGCTTTTGCGAGGCGGTGGTCCAGTCGAGGCCGACGAGGTGCGCGATCGGGTTGATCTGGCGGGCACGCAGCAGGTGATAGCCCGGGCCGCAGCCGAATTCATAAATGCCCGCCGCGTCCTTCATGTAGCGCTCCATGGCATATTCGACGAGCAGGCAGATGATTCGGTAGTCGAAGGACTCGGACACGGGACGCACCCAGCGACGACGCCAGCGGACGATGGGATGCTTGCCAAAGTAAAGAGGCACGGCGGCATCGGGATTGCCGGTTTGGCGGAAGAGGTCGAAGTTTTCACCCCAGCCGCGTTCCCAATCGCCGATGCGATGCTCGCCAGCGACTTTGATCTCGGGATTCACCAGCGCACGCACGGCTTCCAGAATGTACTGGTCGCGCTCCTGCGGCGTGATCTCGGTGAAACGCAGATCGAATTCCGCGAGACGCTTCTTCAGCCGCTCGCTGACCGGCTCGCCCATGATGGCTTCGATATCGGCGGGCTGGATGGTATGGACGCTCATTGACGGATGTTGGGATAATTGGCCTTGAACCACGCGACGGACTTCTCGATGCCCTCGTCGAGCGGAGTGAACTGGAAGTCCGGCAGCAGACGGCGGAGCTTGGTGGTGTCCGAAGGCTTGCGGAACTGGCCGTCGGGCTTGGTGGAGTCCCACACGATCTTGCCGGTGAACTGCATTTTGTCCGCCACGATCTCGACGAGCTCCTTGATGCTGCGTTCGATGCCGGAGGAGAAGATGATGGCGTCCTCCTCGCGGTAGTTTTCCAGCGCCCAAAGGGTCAGCCTGGCGATGTCATCGACATAAACAAACTCGCGCAACGGCGAGCCCGTGCCCCAGGCGAGGAAGTCCTCACCGGACTGCTGGCGCAGGAAGGTGCGGTGGATGAGGGACGGGATGACGTGGCCGCCTTCGAGGGCGAAGTCGTCATGCGGGCCATACATGTTCGTGGGGATGGCGACGATGAAATCGCAGTTCCACTCCTTGCGGTAGGCGGCGCTTTGGACCTCAAGCATGCGCTTGGCATAGGCGTAGCCGAAATTCGAGGGATGCGGGGCTCCGTTGTGCAGGTTTTGCTCGTTGAGCGGATAGGGCGTCTTGTCCGGAAAGACGCAGGTGGACATGAAGGAGATCAGGCGCTTCACCCCGGCGAGGCGGGCGGCCTCCAGCACGTTGAGATTGATGAGGATGTTGTTCCGAAAATACTCGCCGGAATGGATGCTGTTGCTGCCGATGCCGCCGACGACGGCGGCGCAGTGGATGACATACTCGGGCTTGTGGGTGCGGAAGAGGGCCGCGGTGGCCTCGAAGTTGGTCAGATCGGCGTCTTCGCGGGTCAAATAGACAGCGCCTTCGCTGCCCAGCAGGCGGCGAAGCGAGGAACCCAGCATGCCGGCGCTGCCGGTGACGAGATAACGAGCCATAGTTTCATTCACGCACCAGCCGGGCGTTCCCGCCGGTGCCACGCGATGGTTCTACGAAGTCCCTCATCAAAGTCAACGTATTTGAGCCTGCCGAACTCCCGCTCAAAAAGCCCCATGTCGATGCCCACTTCCGCAGGTGCTCCTTCGAGCGGTTTGGCGGTCTCCGGGAGCTTCACCGCCACGCCGAGCTGGGCGCCGATTTTCTCCGCCACCTCACGAATGAGCAGCACACCACGGCCTCCCACATTGTAAACCGGTTCACGGCCTTCCAAGGCGGCCCGCAGCATGATGCGCACCGCATCCGGAGCGTAGCAATACACCCGGCGTGCCTCGCCATGGTCCATCATGGCGATCTCGCCGAGCTTGATCGCCTTTTCGATGAAGGTGTAAAGCACACGGCGGTCATCCGGACGTGCTCCGGGACCATACGCGAGAGCGAGGCGGGCCGAGACGGCCTGGATGCCGCTGGAGCGTGCCGCATTGCACGCAGCCTCGCCGCAGCGCTTGCCCTCGATGTAGCAGGCACGCGGATGGGTGGTGTTCGTGCTGCCGATCTTGTCCTCGCGATTGGGCTCACCGGCCGGCAGGCCGACGTAAAGCTCGCTCGTGCTCACAAACAGGAAGCGGCCGCCTTGCGGCACTTTTTCGAGAAGGTCGAGCGTGGCCTCGGTGTTCAGCCGGATGGTCTTCGAGGGGTTTTCAAGGAAGCGACCGGGCTGCCCGTAGCCTGCGGCATGCAGGATGAACTCCGCTTGGTCCAGCCCGCGGCGGAAAGTGGGATCGGTGAGGTCACCGCGGATGATCTCGATCTGCGGATGATCGAGCATCTGCGCCACCACGCCGGTGACGGGGCTTTGGAAGGTCACGCGGAGACGCAGCTTCGAGCCTTCATCAATGAGACGGCGGAAGGCCGCGGCCATGTGAATGCCGACCACGCCGGAGGCGCCGGTGAGCAGCACACGGCCGTCTTGCAGGAGATGACGCGGGACGCCGTCCAGCGCGATGCCGGCGTCGTCGTGGAAATAGGATTCAGACATGGCGGAGTTCGTCGAGGCGGGCGCGGATGTCCGCCGCCAGCAGGCCGCAGGCTGCGTCGTGATAGCTGGCGTGGCCGTAATCGGTGAGGAATTTCCTCGGCACGCCCATGCTGGAGAGGGCGATGCGTTTGCCACGCAGCGCATTCGTGATGCCGGCGGCCAGTGTGCCTTCGTAAAACGGCTCCACGCAGAGAATGCGGCCATCACCGGCATGCTCGCGCAGCGTTTCAGCATCAAAGGGCGCCAGCGTGGTGTAATAAAGGATCGTGGCATCGCTGCCAGCGGCGGCTTCGAGCACGCGATCGAGGAACGGCCCCACGGTGACGATCACCGGACCGCTGCCGCGTTGCACGACCTCGGCCTTTCCAAAGGTCACCGGGCGGGCTTCGCGGTTCGAACGCTCCGAAAGGCGATGGTAGGTCGGTTTGCCACTCGCGAAGGTTTGCGACATCAGCGAGTCAAACTCCGCCGGATGGCCAGGAACGAGGATCTGCATGCCTGGAACGGCCTGCATGAGCTCCACATCGCCCGGGCAATGGTGCGAGCAGCCCAGCGCCGCGTAGTCATACGAGCCGCCGACGGTCACAAAGTGCCCGCCGAGGGCCTGGTAGCCGAAATCGACTTTGATCTGCTCAAACGCACGTTCGACGACGAACGGCGCGATGCTGTGGAAGAGCGGGATGAAGCCCTCTTTGGCCAGACCGGCCGCCACGCTGACCGTGGCCTGCTCGAGGATGCCGATGTTGATGACGCGCTTCGGATGCTTTTGGACAGCATGGCGGAAGGCGAACACGCCGATGTCTCCGAGCAGCACGACGAGACGCGGGTCCTCGTCGAGCAGACGCTCCATGGTGGTGACAAACTGCCGTCTCATGCCAGTTGCGCCAGCACGGCCTCCAGTTCGTCCGCTTTCGGGGCCTTGTGATGCCACGCGGGGTTGTTTTCCATCTCTTTGCAGCCTTTTCCTTTGATCGTGCTGGCGATGACGGCACGCGGCACATCGCCGCCATGCGGCTTCAATGCGGCCTCGATCTGCGCATGATCATGTCCATCGATCTCGACGACATCCCAGCCGAACGAGCGGAACTTCGCGGCGAGGTCGCCGAGCATCAGCGCACGGTCGCCAGAGTGGTTGAAATCGACGACGCAGGTGAAATTGCCCAGTTTGTGATGCGCGGCCAGCAGCGCCGCCTCCCACACCGCGCCTTCATTGCACTCGCCATCACCGACGATGCACACGACGCGGGAGCTTGATTCGCGAATTTTGAGCCCGAGGGCCATGCCGGCTGCCATCGGCATGCCGTGGCCAAGCGAACCGGTGGAGGCCTCGACGCCCGGCACCTTGCGCGAGTCGGGATGACCGCCCAGACGACCGCTGGAGGAGGCAAAGGTCTTCAACTCCTCCATCGGGAAGAAACCACGCGTGGCGAGGATGCCATAAATGCCGAGCGAGGCGTGCCCTTTGCTCAGGACGAAGCGGTCACGCGCCGGATCAGCCGGATTCGCCGGGTCGTGGCGCAAAAGGCCATGGTAGAGCACCCACAAGATGTCCAAAATCGAGAAGGCGCTGGCGATATGCCCTTCCCCGGCGACGCAGGCGGCGCGGAGGATTTGCTCTCGGAGGTCACGAAGGGGAGATGCCATGAAACGGGAGGCGATACAAAGCACGCACGCCCTACCCGGCAAGATGAAATCGCGCCTGAATCGCGCTGGTGACCTCCTCGACGCGGATGCTGCTCATGCAGCGCACGATCTGCGTCTTGTCACAGGCCAGCTCCGCACCGCGCACGGCGATGCAGGCGCAGTCACGGTGCAAAACGACATGCTGGTCACCATACGGACGCCAGCGTTTGACCTGAGAAGGACCAAAAAGAATCACCGCCGGCACACGCACGGCCGAGGCCATGTGCGAAGGAGCGGAGTCCATGCCGAAGAAAAACCGCGCCTGCCGCATGAAGGCCGCCAGCTCGCGGAGGCTCATGTCGCCCAAACGGGCGTGGCAGGGTTGTTTGACGAGGCTGACGATGTTTCGCGCCCGCTTGAGCTCATCCTGCGAAGGGCCGCAGGTCACCACCGGCACCCAGCCCTGCTGCGTGAGCCAGTCGATCACCTCGGCCACACGTTCATCATGCCAGCATTTGAAGAGCCAGCGTGAGGTGGGATGCACCACGACGAGCTTTTCACGCGGAACGCCATGCTGCGAGAGCCAGTCATGTGCCTTTTGCTCCTCCACCGGCGTGGGCGGGAAGTCGGGATGGATGTCGTAATGCGGAATCCCCATGCGCATGAGGAACTCCCGCTCGTGCTCCATCACATGATGCGAGCGGTCCGGCTTGCCGCCGTAATCGGTGAAGAGATGCGGCTTCAGCTTGGAGCCTGCCGTGACCTGAATGCCCCAGCGACGGCTCGCGCCGCTGAGTGCCGCATACCACATGGCGCGATCACTCCAGGTGAAATCCACGACGAGGTCATAGCCACCGCGTGCCACCGCCGAGGCCACCCGCCACTCCTCGCGGACACGGGCGAGGCCTTTGAGCTTCCGCGGGGATTCGATGACGTTTTGAATCCAGTCGAATCCGGCGATCAAATCACGGCTTCCCGGCGAGACGATCACATCGAGGCCTGCGTTTGGAAATGCCTCATGCAGCGCACGAAAGGCCGGGACACCGCAGATCACATCACCGAGGTGCTTGTTCTTGATCGCCAGGATGCGCCGGGGCTGCCAGGGAGTGCTCACGATGCAGATGTTTTGAGTCTCGCGGCCTCCGGCTGCTGCAAAAGACGGTCGAGCAGCATGGCGAAGCGCTCTTCCGGGAAGGTCCAGTCGCCCCGCGAGGGCGCGGGCTCGTTCGAGAGGAAGGTCACGGCCTCATTGCCACAAATGCGGGCGAGCTGCGAGCCGTGCGCCGAGGTATAAACCTGGTTTTCCGGCGTTCCGGGCGCCAGCATCACCAGCAGGCTCGTTTTGCAGAAGAGGATGTTGCAGATGCCCTGGCCGATGGGGCCGATGATGAGCGGTGAGGCACGGAACATGCCGATCTGAGCAGGCAGCGGGTAATCGCCGAGGCGGATGACATCCACCGGGCCGATTTTCGACCGCAGGATCTCCACGATGCGTTCTTCGTTTTCGAGCTGCTTGTCCGGCGCATCGCGTCGCGTGATGAAAAGCGGCCTGCCGGGGCCGTTTTCGACCGGATACGATGCCGCGCACTGCGAGAGCTCATCGTAAAACGGCGGCGGGCACAGCGATGACTTGCCGTAGAGGTTTGGCACGAAGATCAGATCCTCGACCTGCATCGTCCCGCGGGTGCCTTCGACGATTTTCGAGGGATCAAGGCCCGCCCAGGTGATGTATCGCGCCTGCCAGCGGGCATGACCGGGAGCCACGAGCAGCTTGTAGTCCGGCAGCGACTTCAAATAATCCCGCGCCGCCATCAGACGCGGCAGATGCTGCAGCATGAAATGACCGCGGTTTTCATGGTTGCGGCCCGTGAGATGGAAAACAGGTCCCGTGATGCGTTTCGCACCGATTTTCAGCGGACGGCAGATCTTGAGCTTGTCGAGGTTGTAAGGCCGCACCCAGGGCTCAAACAGACTGCCATCACTCAAGAACACCTGCCCCTGATCGCCGGCGAGCCAGGTGTCACGCAGCCGGTAAAGCTCCGCGGCAGGCCAGTCGAAGCCATAAAGCGAGGTGCCCTGGCCATTCACACGTTCGTCCAAAAGATTTTGGTCGTCGCGATGACTCCCTTCAACAATGGGAAGACGTTCTTCGAGGCCCGGTGCTTCGTCCGCTCCGACAACCTTCAGCGGCTTGGCTACCAGGCGAAGAATAAGGTTATAGGCATCCAGGATGCTGCGGGCGGCGGCTTTCATGCGGGCTGGCGGTGATAGTGTGTCGCATGCTGACGTGCAATCGAATAATCCGAGCCAGTGCAGGGATGTTTTTGTGGTTGAAGGATCATGCCTTCTGCGGCCTGATAACCTTCTCATTCCGCACCGCATGGTTGTTCATCACTACGTTCCCTTCACCAGCAATGTTGGCGACCTGTTTGTGCGTGATGGCATTCATCAACGGTTGAGAGAGGTGTTCCCGAACGTCCGCATCGTGGAACTGCCGGCGAACGACCCGCACAAAAAATCCGGCCTACCCGTCGGATTGGAAGGAGTAAATCTTGAGAGGACTAATGCCGAGGCAGATCTGGTCGTGGTGGGCGGCAGCAACATGTATCAAGGCCCGGACTGGCGTTTTGCGACGAATGTCGAAGCAATCGAAAAACTGCGCCCGCCGCTCGCCTTCATCGGACTGGGTGTGGGATCAATACGCGGAAAGAAATCGCGCTCTTTGTCAGAGCGCTCCCGTCAGGAAATCATCGCCTCCCATCGCAAGGCAATCGGTGTGGCTGTCCGTGATGTGGACACGGTGGAATTTCTTACCGAGTTAGGGGTCGAGGCAACGTTGACAGGCTGTCCGGCCACCTTCATTGGCCGCGAACCGTTGAAACAAGGTGCGCCGCAACGCGTGCTTGTCAGCGCTCCCCCGGAAAGGTTTCTGCCCAAGTGGGGTCACAAGGGCTACATCACAGGCAAAGTCATGCAATCCACTTTCAAGCAGGCACTGCACACCTTGAAGAAATCTGGCGCGGATTTTGATGTGGTGGCTCAGGATGGGCAGGACATGCGCTATCTGCCGCCGTTTCTTGAGAGCTTCGGCAAAAAGCCGCTCTACTTCGGCATGGAGACGACCAAGTATCTCGATCTCTTTCGCACGGCAGACCTAGTAGTCTGCTACCGGCTGCACATGGCCATCGCGTCGTTAGGCATGGGCGTGCCGTTCCTGCTCGTGAATTTTGACCAGCGCACCGCTGCTTTTAGGAATACCTTTCAGGCGGATGATGTCACATTTGATGCCTTTGATTTCCTGGCTCAGTGCCGACTATCCCGCGTGGTGCGACAGTGGCGGCAGCCCGAGGAGGTTCTGAAAGCCACTTGGCGGAAAGCCGAGAGTCTCCGTGACCAACTATGGAATGCCACCCGCTCATTTTACGAAACGCTCGCTCAGAAGACCTCCCTCTCATAGTTCGCAGTCATGAAGGTAATGCATGTTTTCATCAGCATGCCGGTCGGCGGGGCGGAGGATCTCGTGCTTTCGGTGATTCGCAACGCAAGCTTGGACATCCGCGCCGAGGCGGTGTGTCTGTGTCAACTCGGAGTGGCAGGCGCTGAAGCTGCCGCCGAAGGGCTACCTGTTCATCATCTGTCAGTCGTGCGGAAGAAGCGTTTTCAGCCTCTGGCGGTAGTGCGCCTGGCACGCTGGTTGCGGGAGCAACGTGTGGATGTGGTTCACTCGCATGTGTACAATGCCCATGTATATGCGGTACTTGCGGCGCGCATGGCTGGAATTCCCGCAGTCATGCATCATCACAAGACCTTCAATCGCGAGCGTCGCCGCAGGTGGTGGATCATGCGCAGACTAGCGCGTTGGACCACTGCTCAAATCGCTTTATCAGAACAGACCAAGCAGGACCTGATCGATGCGTTGAACCTGTCAGTCGGAACTTGTCACGTCGTCCCCAATACTGTCGACGACACGGTGTTCACTCCCGTTGTGGACAAGGCGCAAGCTAGGCAGCGAGTGGGACTCGCTCCAGACCTCCACTGGGTTGGTGGTATCGCCTCGCTCACTCCGCAGAAGAACCATGTCTCGACAGTGCGCATGATGGCGGCGCTTTGCGCCGCCGATTGCTCAGCCTCCGGTGTCATTTGCGGCGAAGGGATCACGCGCCCGACCCTGCAGACAGAAATTGATCGCCTCGGGATCTCCGGGCGCCTGCGACTAGTCGGCAATCAGCGTCCCATCGCCCCGTGGTTGCAGGCCTTTGATGTGATGGTGCTGCCTTCTAGTTGGGAAGGGCAACCAATGGTTCTTCTTCAGGCGCTATCTTGCGACGTGCCCGTGGTGGCCAGCAACATCGAGGGCAACGCCGCGACCTTGGGAGCAAATCATCCCGGACTTTTTCCGCTGGGTGACGACGTTGCTTACATACAACGAGTGCGTGCTTGCATTGAGGATTCCGCCTTCAGGGCCACCGTGCTAGCCCATCAACGTGCTCACTGGGCTCTGCAGCCGCAGATAAAAGACTATGTGGAATGCCTGAACGCTGTGTACCGCAAAGTCAAAGGCACAGCACACTGACGACTTTACCTCTGCTCGAATGCATAAATCTGGGAGGACATGAAACATTCGCCCTTTTCACGAAAAGCGAGATTGTGGCGTGACATCAAGGCGATGAGATCTTCTTCAGTCAGATCATTGACCCAAGCGTTTTGCCGCCGCCGACCCAAGTTGTCCCCTGGATTAACGATACAGTAAGCAATCACACATTTGGGCGCAGATGCGGCCACTTGGGCGATAAACCATTCCACATCCTCCACATATTCGAGGCATCCGCTGATGAAAGTCACATCGACATGAACTTCAGGGAATTGACGTGCATTAAAATCACACACGAGGGTGCCTGGGCCGCGGTCTAAGTAGTCACATCCCTGGTAGCGGTTGTTGGGTCCCAGAAATTCTTTCAACCACATCGGGCCACAGCCGAGGTCGAGCACGGAGTCATTCGGGCCGACATATCGGCTCATGCCGCAGATGCGGTTCTTCCAGCGTTCATCAAAATATTCAATCTTCCGCCACTGTTTAGAGGGTAGGAATTTTGCGAGTAAGTCTTTCAAACGAGCCATTTGTTACCAGTGTCGCAATCTTGCGGTTTGCACAAGGAAATGTCCGTCTGTGGCTATTGCCTCACCTGCAAACTCTGCGGTTCATGTTTTCTTCAACGCTTTTGCAATAAGGGTGCGTCCCAGCAGCATGTCGATCGTGTTCATGGCACGCACCAGAGGTTCGTTGGATTCATCTAGGGTGCGATAACGGCAGCGCTCCTGACGCATGGCCCAAGCTCCCAACAACTTGATAAGGGGCAACAACATGATCAGCATGGGAACAGCTGAGCGTTGCCGACGATCAATGTGCGGAGTGACCTTGGTAAAACCAGCATCCATCAATCCATGAGCGACATAATACCATGAGATGGGGTTGATGTGGCCGCCCGTAGAAAAGAGTTTGGAATGGTTCAATGGCATGGGGCCAAACAAATTCCAGAAACCGAAGGAGAGGAAACGCAGACGAGAATTGAGATTCAAGATGTTTGGCGTACTTAGAATGCAGATGCCTCCTGGCTTCAATACTCGATAAATTTCATGAGCGACACGCCGGAAGTTTTCCAAATGCTCGATGACCTCAGTGGCAGTGACAATGTCAAATATCCCATCAGGATAAGGTAGCTGTTCGTGATTCAAGTTTGCGATGTCCACTCTCTGTCCCGGCAACTTCATCAGTTCATCGGTATAGTCACAGACGCAGCTCTCAATATGCAGTCGCTCTCTTACCTTTGCCACCAGACCGCCATGTCCTGCCCCAATATCAAGATGACTTTTAAAAGAAGACGCTCCAGGCTCGGCAATGAGGAGCTGGAGGACGGTCTCATGGATACGGTCAATGGACATGAAGGTCGGTCGTAGTCGAAGCCAATGATCGTGGCAAATGGTTTGTCGAGAGTGGAGATACACAATCCATCCTTGCCCGCTGAAGAAAGCCGAAGATGGCCGAAAATGATGGGGTGTATGGCAGATAACGACTGCTCAACAGCGGCGGTTGGCGCGTGCCGAAACGAGCGGGAGGTGAACAATTGGAATTTATTGAAGTTCGGGATCCAAATCTGCCGCAGCTCCGAACTGGAGGTGATAAAGCCGTTGATAGAGCGACGACGATTTGAGCAACTCCTCATTCGAGCCAACTGCTGACAGCCTACCGTCTTCCATTACGATAATTTTATGGGCGGCCAGAACGGTGGAGAGGCGGTGCGCGATCGCAATTACCGTGCGTCCTTCGGACATGTCATGAATCGACTGCTGAATGACGCGCTCACTTTCGGTGTCGAGCGCCGAGGTGGCCTCATCGAGCAGCAAAATTGGGGCATCCTTCAAGATGGTGCGGGCAATGGAAAGACGCTGCTTCTGTCCACCGGAGATTTTGGAACCGCCGTCACCCACGACGGTCTGGTATCCCTCCTGAAACTCATCAACAAAAGAGTCCACATGAGCTTTCCGGGCGGCAGTGAGAATGTCCTCCTTCGAGGCGTCGAGCCTTCCATAGCGAATGTTCTCCCAAATGGTGTCATGAAAAAGAAACACATCCTGGCTAACGATACCGATATTCTCTCTGAGTGAGTTCTGCGTCACGCTACGGATATCACTCCCGTCAATCGCGACCTCTCCGGCATCAACGTCATAATAACGCATCAGCAGGGAGAAGATGGTGCTTTTGCCTGATCCACTAGGACCGACCAAAGCGTAAAATTTGCCAGGCTCAAAATCGAAACTCACCCGATCGAGAGCGAGCTTGTCCAGTTTGACGCCGTCCTGTCCGACGTAGCTGAAGGAGACGTTGCGGAGGGACAATGCGCCGCTCGAACGCGGCAGGCTAACGGCCGCTGGCGCGTCAACAACCTCAGGAACTTTATCAAGCAAATGGAAGACTGCCTCGCACGCGGTCAGCGTGCGTTGGGTCGTGATACCAATGCGACTGAGCTCCTTAATTGGCGGATACATGCCAACGAGAGCGACGACTAAGAACATGAAGTCGGCGGCGGATTTGTCCTGATACCACCAGTAGATGAGTCCGGCAGCTATGCCGAGGGATGCCACAGTCTCGACGACCGCGCCGCTGAGGTCCGCCAACTTGTTGAACTTTATCGCATCCACAGAGCTCGCCCGGTTTCCCTTCTCAAAGCGACGCAGTTCATACTCCTCCCTCGAATTTCCCTTCACCAGCCTGATGCCACCGAACGCCTCATGCATGCTTACGATCATGTCAGTGGACGCTGCCGTCTCCGTGATGCCACTGCGTTTGACCGCCTTGGAGATCATCCGCACCGGGATAATGCACAAGGGGAAGACAAATAGCGAGACAAACGAAAAGAGCGGATCGACGGCAAAAATGACAGACAGCGTGGAAAGAATCATCGCTGGATGCCTAGTGATGGCCTGCACGAGGGTTAGAGCGTTGGCCTGAAGGGAGCTGGATTGATTGGAGACGATCTGGATGAGTTCGCCAGCTCTGGACTTGTTGAAGAAGGCCATCGACTGCCTCAGGATAGCAGAGTAAAGATCGTTGCGGATGCGGAAAAGAATGTGGCTAGATGCCTTGGTGTAAGAGCGCGTCGCCAGATAGCCCAGGAAACCACGGCAAAAGATCATGCAAGGAATCAACATGCTGGCCACGACAACCGAGAATACAGAAGCTCGCTCCCCATTCGCAGGCAGATTGAGAAGCTCACGCAAAGACACCATGCCCATGAGTGGAATGGGTACCGGTCGGTCGAGCATGGGTGACTCTCCCTTCAAAACGATCGAGAAAATCACATTGAAAGAGAGCAGCATGAAGGCATTGAACATGCCCGAGCCGATGCTCAAGAGTACGCCCGCACAAAAACGGCGCCACTGAGGGCGTGCGTAGGAGAGGAGCTTGCCCAGGGCTCCGATGTCCGCAGAACTGCGACCTTTGAGCAATCGCCTCAGCAAGGGTTGGAGTAATCCTCTGAATACACGCGAAGTGAAATCTGCCATTTGTCGGGTTATGAATGATTCAAGCAATTGCGGCCATGGGGCGTCTCAAATGGATGTCATTGCTCCGCTTGAATTTCTCTGTCCATCCTGCAACTTCGCAACGCCTGTCCAAGACGTGCCACAAACTTGGAGCCATCTCTTTTTTATACATGGCTGCGCACCAACGATGCGCGGGGGGATGGTTGATCAGTCGTGGGATGGTCACAGATTAGAAATGAAAATTCGATTTGCTCCGTTCGAGGGCAGAACCATAGACAGCCTGTTTACAGCCTCAAGCACAATGGGAGCCCCACCCAAGCACACGCCCCCACCCTTACTGGCAACAAGTGCCGTGCTATTCAGTCTGTGATAAACTTCATCCCCTGCCCTTCGGATCAAAGGCGTCGCGCAGACCATCGCCAAGGAAATTTAGCGCGAGGAGGCTGGCCGACATGAGCAGCGCTGGAAAAACGAGCAACCACCACTTGTTCTCGAGCGGGTTGATGACCTGCGCACCATCTTTGAGCAATGAACCCCAACTCGCGGCAGGATCTCCGATACCGAGACCGAGAAAGCTGAGGATGGATTCATCGAGAATGACCGCAGGGATGGTCAACGTGAGGTAGGTGAGGATGATCGTGCTCAGATTCGGCAGCAGATGCTTCCGTAGGATGCCCCAGCCCCCCTGACCCATCGCGTGCGCGGCGGTGACAAAGGTCATCTCTCTGAGCACAAGCACTTGCCCGCGCACGATGCGCGCCATGGCGAGCCATTCGACGAGACCGAGTGAGACGATCATCACCAGCACCTTTGTATAGGCTTTCAAACTGCTCAATGCCTCAGCAAGGCGGGGCCAGTCCTGCTGCTCTGCGACAAGGCGCCAGCCATCTATCCACTCCTTCGCGTAATCATCGAATGCAGCGATGAGGATCATGATGAAGAGAATGCGCGGCACGGACTGCAGCACCTCGATCGTGCGCATCATGAGTGCATCGACACGCCCACCCGCAAAGCCGCTGACCATACCATAGAGCGAGCCGATGACGAGGCTGATGAGAGCGCCCACCAGGCCGACCCCAAGCGATACACGAGCGCCGGAAAGCAGCCGGTAGAGCATGTCCTGGCCGTTCACATCACTTCCGAGTAAGTGCTGCGAGGATGGCGACATAAACGAGGCACCACTGGTGTTTTTTAGCGCGGCAGGGAGTAGCGTCGGCACCACCACGACGATGAGCGACAATCCCACGAGGAAATAAAACGCGACCATCGCCGTGCGGTTACGCCTCAGAACCTGCCAGCCGCCCGGCTGGGCCATTCGAGCAGTGGCGGTGGCATCAGGCATGGAGTTTGATGCGTTTGTCCAGCAGCGAGAAGATCACGTCCACCAGGAGGTTGAAGATCACGAGAAGCACGCAATAAACGATCACCGCACCGCCGAGCAAGAAGACATCGCGATTCTGAATCGAGTTTACGAAGATCATACCAGCTCCTGAGATGTTGAAGATGCTCTCCACAATCATCGAGCCGGTAAGCAGATGCGCCGCGAGTGGCCCGAGAAAAGTCACCACGGGCAAGATCGCCACTTTAACAGCATGTTTGGCGATGGCATGTGATTCGGAAATGCCTTTTGCACGAGCCGTGCGCATGAAATCGCTTTTGAGCACATCGAGTAGGCTATTGCGCATCAAACGAGCAATGTAGGCGATGTAGGGAGCGGCAAGGCAGAGTGCAGGCAAAATCGTCTGCCGAGCAGTACCCCAGCCTCCGACCGGCAGCCAGCCAAGCCACAAGACCAGCACCGCGATCAAAACCGGCCCGCTGATAAACGGCGGGATCGAAATGGAGAGCACTGCACCGAACATGGCGGCACGATCAACCCATGCATCCTTCTTCATCGCAGCGAGCGTCCCGAGTGTGACACCTGCGCAGGCCGCAATGACGAAGGCGAGCGAACCGAGCGCGAAGGAGACCGGCATCTTCTGCCGCAATAACTCTGAAACACGCCAGTCTCGATAACGTGTGGATAAACCGAGGTCGAAACGCATCAGCGACCCGACATAGGCAGTGTATTGCTCCCACACGGTGCCATTGAGCTTGTAGCGTGTGAGCAGTGCCTCCTTGATGTGCGGCGGCGGCTCCTTCTCCCGGTCAAACGGCCCACCTTTCGTGATGCGACCCAAGATGAACGTGATCGAGATCACGCAGAAGATCACGATCACGCTGCTGAGGGCGCGGCGGAGCAGGAAACCTAGCATTGGGGTTAAAAGTCGGATGCGATCAGGCCAACCACCAGCAAAAACTGCCGCTGGGCACGGGCAAGACATCTTCCGACCCACGGAGTTGCATCTCGCCATGCTCTAGCCTGCCGCCTTTGAGGCCGAACTGCTGAAGCAACAGGTGACGAAGAGAAATGGGCGTCAATTCAGGCGTGTGACAGGAGAGCAGCACCCCAAGCGGCTGCGGTGAAAACAGCTTCCCCAGCAAGCTGAGCAGCGGCGGTAAGTCGTTTTCGATTTTGAATACTTCACCTTTGGCTCCACGTCCGTAACTGGGCGGATCGAGAATGAGCAGGTCGTATTGTCGTTCGCGGCGGAATTCACGTTCGAGAAACTTTGTCACGTCATCGACGATCCAGCGGACCGGGCGGTCATCGAGTCCGTTGAGCGCGGCATTTTTGCGCGCCCAATCAACCATGCCCTTCGACGCATCGACATGACAGACCTCCGCGCCCGCATGCGCTGCCGCCAGCGTGCTGCCGCCAGAGTAGGCGAAGAGATTGAGCACCCGTGGGGCACGATTGTAGCGCTTGCGATACTCCGCGCAGGTTTCGCGGATGCGCCGCCACTGATCGCGTTGCTCAGGAAAGATGCCGAGGTGCCCGAAGTCGGTGGAACTAAGCTGAAACTTCGTACCATCGACCTCGATCGTCCACGTTTCCGGAAGGCGGTCGCGTCCGCGCCATTGATTACCTCCATCGCGGAAAAAGGTGGCCGTCACACGCTGCCAGTCCGCTTTGGAAAGCGTCTGCTGCCACACCGCCTGCGCACAGGGGCGCGAGAGCACAACGTTGCCAAAACGTTCCAGCTTCTGAAACGCGCCGCTGTCGATGAGTTCGTAGCCGTGGGTGTCGGACATGGTTTCAGTCTGCTTCTGGTCGCGGATCGCGGGAGAGGAGCGCCTTCATGCCCTCCTTGGCAGGCTTGCCCTGGTGAAGCACGGCGAAGATTTCATCGAGCAATGGCGTGCGCACATCTTCCTCCCTAGCCGCACGATGCAGGCTGGCGGTATTCGGAACACCCTCAGCCACCATGCGCGTGCTAGAGATGATCTCATCAAGCGGTCTGCCCTGACCGAGCATGAGGCCGACGCGGTGGTTGCGGCTGTGCTCGGAATAGCATGTAGCCATCAGGTCGCCGACACCGCTGAGGCCATAGAACGTCTCGATCCTGCCGCCTTCGGCCACTCCGAGACGCACCATCTCGGCCAAAGCTCGAGTCACGAGCGCAGCGATAGCGTTGTCGCCGAGTTTCAAGCCGAGAGCGATGCCAGCAGCGATGGCGTATGGATTTTTCATCGCGCCGGCCCACTCGGCCCCGACGATGTCGTCTGTGGTATAGGTTCGGAAAAAAGGCAGTGTGAAGCAGCACTGCACCGCTTTTGCGACCTCATCATCCGCGCAAGCCACGACGGCCGCAGTGGCGAGACGTTGCGCGACCTCCTCCGCGTGATTCGGGCCGGTCAGAACAGCCAGAGGTACATTCGGAATCGATTCACCTATCATCTCGCTCATGCGGCAACCCGTTTCGAGCTCGATACCCTTCGCGCAGGAAACTAGCACGCATGCCTTGGATGCCGCACTGCTCATCGCGACGAGTTCCGCTGTAGAGCGCATGGCTTTGGATGGAACCGCAAAGACCAGCATGTCCGCAGGTTGCAGCGCTGAGAGATCGGAGGTGACGAAGACATTCTCCGGAAGTTGCAGGTTCGGCAGGTAGCGCCCGTTGCTACGGGTCTCCCGAATTTGAGCCATCAATTCAACATCGCGGCCCCAGAACTGCACGTTCAGGCCGCGCAACGACAACATCGATGCAATCGCAGTCCCCCAACTTCCCGCACCAATGACTGTGACGGATTGGATCATGGCTGCGGTTTTTCTTTTTTCACGAATGCCTTGCTCTCCGTGCCAGCGATGAGGCGCTGGATGTTCGAACGATGACGGACAAAGGCCAGCACCATCACGACGAGGCCGAAGCCGAGCAGCACGAAGTCCCATTTGCCTTCACGCCACATTTGAATCGCCATCGCCGTGGGCACACCGACCGCCGCCGCCAGCGAGCCGAGCGAAACATAACGAAACGCGAAAAGGAAGGTGAGGAAGCCAATCCAGCCGCCAAGCATCCCGGCCTTGGAAATGCCAAAAAGCACGCCGCCAGTCGTGGCGATGCCTTTCCCCCCTTTGAAACCGAGCCAGAAGGTGAACATGTGGCCGACCACAGCGGCGAAACCGGCTAGCACTTTGCCCAAGGAGACGATTTCAATCGAGGCACCAGAACTAGTTCCCCAGCTCGCCGCAAGCCACACGGGGAGCCAGCCTTTGACCATGTCGAGAATGAACACGGGGATGCCGATCCCCTTCCCCAGCACGCGGATCGCATTCGTGGCACCGATGTTGCCGCTGCCGTGCTGACGGATGTCGATGCCCTTTAGTTTTCCGGCAAGATAACCGAAAGGCACCGAGCCGCAAAGATAGCCAATGGCGATGCTGACGAGAATGGCGGAGGTAGCGGTCATGGCTGGATTTAGTCAAATACCACAGTCTTGTTCTTGAAGACAAGGACACGATCACGCGCATGCCACCAGAGCGCCTTGGCGAGGACATTTTTCTCGAGATCGCGGCCAAGACGAACGAGATCGGCCACGGTATCCTCATGACTCACGCGCATGACATCCTGATGAATGATGGGTCCCTCGTCGAGATCAGCGGTGACATAGTGGCTGGTGGCACCGATGATCTTCACGCCGCGTTGGAACGCTTGATGATAGGGCCTAGCGCCAACGAAGGCAGGTAGGAAGCTATGGTGAATGTTCAAGATGCGGTTTGGAAACTCCGCGATCATTCCTGGACCGATGATCTGCATGTATTTGGCGAGAACGACGGTGTCCACACGCTCCTGCCTGAGCAGCCCTATCATGGCTTGTTCCTGGGTGGCTTTGTTTTCCTTAGTGATGTCGAAATGATGGAATGGAATGCCGAAGCGTTCGGCGGCAGGTCTCAGCACCTCGTGGTTGGAGACGATGAGAGGGATGTCCACGGGCAATTCTCCGGCCTCGTGGCGGGCGAGGAGGTCATAAACGCAGTGATTCTCCTTCGTAACGAAAAGCGCGATGCGCTTACGCTGGCTGGCGAAGCTGAGACGCATCTGCATCTCATGGCGGCGAGCCATGGGCTGGAGACGCGCCCCAATTTCTTCCTTGTCGAGCGTGAACTTTTCCAAACTCCATTCGAGGCGCATGAAAAAGGCGTTCTGCTCCTCGTCGATGTGCTGCTGGAGATCGACGATATTGCCCTGATGTGAGGAAATGAAGCCCGTCACGTCATGCACGAGTCCAGGGCGATCTGGACAGTGGATCAGAAGCGTGGCGGTGTCAGTCATCTCGGAGTTGTGAGTTGCTAGCTCAAAGTTTCAGGGGTGATCTCATGTGCCATGACAGGTTTCGAGCGCAACAACTTGAAAGCTTAATCTTGGAGCTGGGATCTGACCCTGGCCGGAAAACGCGTGCAAACGCCTTCGCCTTCGACGAGTGAAGGAATCTGCTCGGCATGACGACCGGATGCGATGATGCACTCGACACCGCCGTCAACCGCCTCCTGCACCGCACGCAACTTTGAGAGCATGCCCCCAGTACCGAGGGCAGTCTTTGCCTGTTCGGCGTGGTGGATGACGTCATCGACATTGGTGACGACGGAGATCGGGCCCTCCTCGGGCCTGCCCAAGTCCCGTAGTAAGCCAGGGGCACTGGTGAGAAGGATGAGCACATCCGCCCCCCAGAAGCGGGCCACGCGGGAGGATAGCTTGTCGTTGTCGCCATAACGAAGCTCCTCGATGGCGACGGAGTCGTTTTCGTTGATGACGGGTACGACCTTGGAGAACTCCAACAGGCGGTCGAGCACGGCCTTCACACGCGGGGCTCGGTCCGCGTTCTCAAAATCTTCGTGTGTGACAAGAAGCTGCGCCACATGCAGACCATGATCGCGCAAGAGTGACTCATACGCGTGCATGAGATGCGTCTGCCCCACGGCGGCCAACGCCTGGAGAGTGATCATGTCCGAGGGGCGCTGGGAAAACTCCATAGGCTTCAAGCCGGAGGCCACTGCCCCGCTGCTAACGACAACCACGGCGTGCCCTGCCTGCTTGAGCAGGGCGAGGGCTTCGACGAGTTTGCGCAACTGCACAGGATCCGGTTCTGGCGCATCTTTGCGCGTTAGGATACCGGAGCCAAACTTGAGAACGATGCGCTTGGGAGCTGCTGCCATGGGAAAACGAAGGGCGGCGAATATGCCGGGATGCGTTACGATGCAAAGGCCAAATGCGCCCGATGACTGGCTGCTAGAGAGGCCAAGAGGTCATAAGCCCGGAATAAAGTCCTCGTGAGCCTTTTGCGTCTTTTCTCACTGGTTCCAACTTCGAGCCACCAAGCTAGCCATGTGTATGTGGACGAGGTAGCACCCGTCTGCCTCAAGTCACCATCTCATGACCGAGCTCGCCCAGGTGAAACCGCCACCAAAGGCAACGAGCAAGACCACGTCGCCTTTTTTGAGACGTCCGCCCTTGTTGGCCTCATCCAACGCTACGGGAATGGTCGCGGCGCTGGTGTTGCCGTATTTGTCGAGATTCATAAACACACGCTCCGGCGGTAAATGCAGGCGTTCAGCGATAGCGCTGATGATGCGGGCGTTGGCCTGATGCGGAATGACCAGCGCGACATCCTCTGCCTTCAACCCTGCCATCTCCAATGCCTGCTGCGAGGCCTCAAGCATGCGGGTAACCGCGTGCTTAAAGGTCTCACGGCCTTCCATGTGTATGGTGTTTGGCCGGGAAGTCACATTCTGTGGCGTGATCGGGCAGGCCGAGGCACCGCCGGGCACCTTGAGCAGGTCGGCGAGATTGCCATCACTGCCCATGACGGTGGAAAGCACGCGGCCTGGAGCATCCACACCTTCTTCGGCACGGCGGATGACGACCGCGCCAGCCCCATCTCCGAAAAGCACGCAGGTGTTGCGGTCCTGCCAGTTCACGAGGCTGCTGAGTTTCTCCGCCCCGATGACGAGCGCCGTAGCACGGTTCCCGGTGTTGATGAAGTGACGCGCGACCTGCAACGCGTAAAGAAAGCCAGAGCAGGCGGCTGCTACATCGAAACAGACCGCGTTCGCCGCGCCGATCTTTTTCTGCACGAAGCATGCCGTGGACGGGAAGAACATGTCCGGCGTGACGGTAGCGACGATGATGAGCTGAATTTCCTCCGCAGTGACTCCTGCTGCGGCCATCGCCCGACGTGCGGCCTCAGCGGCGAGGTCGCTAGTAGCCTGATCATCGGCTGCGATACGGCGCTCCTTGATGCCGGTGCGTGAGGTGATCCATTCGTCGTTGGTATCGACGATTTTGGAGAGCTCGCCGTTGGTCATCACCCTCTCCGGCATGTAGCTGCCGGTGCCGATGATGCTGGAGGTGCAGAAAGGCTGAGAACTAGGTGCGGGCATGAAGGGAGATGGAGTGGGCGGTGGCGGCGGCCTCGATGTGCGGGTTCACCTGATGTTGGACGTTCTCACAAGCCTGCCGGATGGCGTTCTTCATGGCAAGCGGAGATGCGCTGCCGTGTGAAATGATGGTGACTCCATTGAGTCCCAGCAGTGGCATGCCGCCGACCTCGTCGGCATTGGTTTTGGTGTGGACTTTTTTGAAGGCGGGCTTGGCAAGCAGACCGCCGATTTTGGTGCGAAAGGAGGCTTTGATCTCGCTTTTGACCATGCTGAAAATGGCATGGGCAAGCGCCTCGGCGTTCTTCAAGATGACATTTCCGGTGAAACCGTCACACACAACGACATCAGGCGGCGTCTCCCACACGTCGTGGCCTTCTACATTGCCTTTAAAATGGATCCCAGGAGTGTAGCGCAGGAGCTTCGCTGCTTCCTTGCAGAGCGCATTGCCCTTCTCCTCCTCGGTGCCATTCGACATAAGGCCCACTGTCGGATTTTCACGCCCCAGCACATGCTTCGCATAAACACTGCCCATGATGGCATTCTGCACCAAGTGCTGCGGCTCGCTGTCAGGATTGGCTCCCGCGTCGATCAACACCCAATGACTCGTCATGGATGGCATGATGGAGGCGATGGCCGGGCGCTCAATGTGACGCAGTGTGCGCATTTTGATGAGCGACGCCGTCACCGCTGCACCTGTGTGACCTGCGCTAACAACGGCATCAGCCTTGCCATTCTTGACCAGGTCCACCGCGACGCTGATGGAGCTGTCTTTCTTTTTGCGAACCGCATCGAGCCCGCTGTCGGACATGTCCACGATCTGACTGGCTGGGACGATCTCTAGCTTCGTTCTGGAGACACCCTGGGTCTGCAATTCCTTTTCGATGGCATCTGGCATGCCGACCAGAAACAACTTCGTGAGCTGGGGCAGTGAATCGAGGGCGAGTTTGACGCCGCCGATGGGATTTTGAGGGGCAAAATCGCCCCCCATGACATCCAGTGCGATCTTCATTCCTGCGATTGAGTAATGGTCTTCAAGAATCTCGGGAGATGAGTCTTAGAGCGTAAGAAACCGGGAATGTAAACAGGAGTTTGTCCCGCATGCAGCGGCGGAGATTGGGAGTCACCCATCCGTCCTTTAATAAACCCCCTCCACAATGGTCTTCTCCATCGCGCCGAAGGGACGCACGTCTGCAACGCCGTCCCAGGCGTAGGGGGCGCGTGGTTTGCGACGCATGGCCTCATCGCGCTCAAGGAAGCGTGGCATGAAAAACTCCTTCGTGAGCGTGGAGAGCTCCACTCGACCCCAAGCGTCGTAATCGACGGTGTTGTTCGTCGCTTTCGGATCGACGATACGCAGGACGGCCCGCGGCTGCGGGGCGTAGTAGGTGATGGAGAAATTGTCAGACGCTTCAAGCGGCACGCTGGCGGCGAGGCCCATCAAGGTGTTCCCGTAAGTCGGATAGAAGCCGATTTTGCCTTCGAGTACCTCTTCCACGATGAAGCGCACATACTGCGGCGTCATGGTCGTGCCGCCAACGAAACAGCCGCGGATCCCCGCGCTGTAGAGGTCCACTTTTTCGGCGAGAGCTTCGAGGAGCTTCGGCGTGGTAAAGATGGCGGAGATCTTGCGGTTTTTGAGCAGCAGCACAGCCTGATCGACGACGTGATCCATGTACTGGCGGGCGACGTCGAACTGTTTGTTCGAAATGACCTTTTTCACAAAGCGCGGATCGAGATCGACGAAGTAGCAGGCACTACCGCGGTAGTTCGCGAGATGCTCCACGGCGAGGCGCAGGCGGCGCGGACCGGTGGGGCCTACCATGATCCAGCTCTGGCCTTTCGGGAAATGCTCATCTTTGAGCTTGTGACTGAACTCCTCGTAATCGACGCGGAAATCATTCCAACCAATGCGCTGCTTCGGCATACCAGTGGTGCCACCGGTCTCGAAGATGTTGAAAGGCTTACCTTCAAATGCCTTCGGCACCCACACCTCGGGTTGCAGGTCCCGCAGGTATTCGTCCTGGAAGTGGTCAAACTTTGCGATGATGTCCTCGTAGCTGTTCACCACGCCGCGCGGATCGAAATTCTTCTTCGCCCACTCCAGCCAGAACTGGCAGCCGGTTTCCGGCGAGAAATGCCAATTGATGATTTCGCGGACTTGGTTATCGAGCTGGGTTTTGGCTTCTTCAGGAGTCATGGATGGGGGCGGAGTTTGAAGGGCAGGAATCTTGAAAAGGGCCGCAGGAAACGAAAGTGGAAATCGAAGCCTTTCGCCACATGGCACTGAAGCCAGGGCTTACGCACCAAAACCGTGGAAGATGAGATGGGTGGCTTGGGTTCGCA